>PGYT01000016.1 GCA_002839805.1 Ignavibacteriae bacterium HGW-Ignavibacteriae-2 | reverse complement strand
TACTTAAATCTTGCAACAAATATTTTGACTTTCCAAATTGGCAGAAGAGATTTTAGAAGTAAAATTGGAAATAAAAGGCGGAATACCATGTCTGTTTTGTTTGGAGTTCCGACTAAAAAATTTTATTCCAAACATTTCACTTGTCATTAAGACATAATTCATTTATTTTTTTTTAATAAAATATTTCCTTTAATTTTATCCGGAGAGGTAAAGAAGGATGGAACAAAAAAATAATATAAAACTAAATAGAGGACCTCTGCGACGAAAGTCAAAGAGGATTTTTTGTATATGGACATAAAAGCAATTATAATCGATGAAATTGGGCTTCAAAGAACAATTACAAGACTTTCGCACGAAATTCTCGAACGCAACAAAGGGAGTCAAAATATCGTTTTGGTGGGAATGCGTACGCGAGGTGAATTTTTAGCCCGCAGAATTCAAGATAAAATTAGGGAAATTGATAAATCGGAAATCCCTCTTGGTGTACTTGACGTAACATTGTACAGGGATGATTTCCGCACAAGGCTTAAACAGCCCGAAGTTTCGGTTACAGACATTTCGTTTGACTTGACTGAAAAAGACATCGTATTAATTGATGACGTTTTGTACACAGGAAGAACAGTTAGAGCGGCTCTTGATGCGCTGATGGATTTAGGACGCCCCAACACAATTCAATTTTGTGTGCTTGTCGATAGGGGTCACCGCGAAATGCCAATAGTAGCCGATTTTGTTGGGAAAAATATTCCCACCTCAATTAACGAAGAGGTAAAAGTACGATTAAAAGAAATAGATTCTGAAGATGCAGTTTATTTAATTGATATTACAAACATTAACACAGAGAATTAATATGCCATTATCTAGTCCGCATTTGTTAGGTCTGCAAGGGGTTCCGCGCGAGGATATTCAATTAATTTTAGATACGTCAACAACTTTCAGGGAAGTTCTGGAAAGACCTATTAAGAAAGTACCCACACTACAGGGGAAAACTATAGTAAATTTATTTTATGAAAATTCAACCCGCACCCGGCTTTCTTTCGAGCTGGCTCAGAAAAGATTATCTGCTGATACAATCAATTTTTCCACCGCAAGCAGCAGTACAAAAAAAGGGGAAACATTTAAAGATACTGTAAGAAACATAGAAGCGATGAAAGTTGATATGATTATTGTGCGTCATGAATCGGCCGGAGTGCCTGCGTATCTTACTAAAATATCTAAAGCAAATATAATTAATGCCGGAGACGGCAGGCACGAACATCCCACACAGGCGTTGCTTGATATGTATTCTATTCGCGAAAAACTTGGAAAAATTGAAGGATTAAAAGTATGTATCGTAGGCGATATAACTCACAGTCGTGTTGCTTTGTCAAATATTTACGGATTAATTTCAATGGGGGCTCAGGTCTCGGTTTGCGGCCCTTCTACAATGATTCCAAAAGACATAGAAAAATTGGGAGTAAAAGTTTATAACAGTATAGATAAAGCAATTTCAGAGCACGATGTACTAAACGTGCTTCGTATTCAAATTGAGCGAAAAGCAAATAGTACTTTCCCCACACTACGGGAATATCATAATTATTTTGGCATTACGGCCGAAAGGCTTGAAAAACATAATAAAGAAATATTAATTCTTCATCCGGGTCCAATTAACCGTGGTGTCGAGTTATCATCAGAAGTGGCCGACGGGCCTTATCAAATCATTCTGAATCAGGTAACTAACGGTGTTGCCATTAGAATGGCGGTTTTATATTTATTAGGAACAAGACCTTAATTAAAAAGGAAATAAAATGAAAATTTTACTCAAAGGATTAAATCTTTTAGATCCCGAACAGAAATTGGATAAAAAAGCAGACTTATTAATAAATGACGGAATTATCGAAAAGATTGGAAATATTAAAAGCTCCGAAGTGGAAGAAAATAATATTTTTGATTTTAACGATATGGTATGCGTACCGGGATTATTTGATATGCATGTTCACTTGCGCGAACCGGGCAGAGAGGATGAAGAAACAGTTGTAACAGGGTGCAATGGCGCCGCGGCAGGAGGATTTACAGGTATAGCATGCATGCCAAATACAAATCCGGCTGCGGATTCAGCCGAGGTTATAAAGCTTATCAAAGAAAAAGCTTCAAATCATCTTGTGGATGTTTATCCAGTTGGCGCTGTTAGTGTTGATAGAAAAGGTGAAGCTTTGGCACCAATAGCCGAATTATATGAGGCGGGCGCGGTAGCTTTTTCCGATGATGGAGTAGCTGTTAAAACGGCTGCACTGTTACGTAATGCACTTGAATACGCTGGAATGTATAATGCCCCTATAATAGAACACTGTGAAGATGAATCTTTAGCCGACGGCGCAATGAACGAAAGTCTCGTTTCAACTCAACTTGGGCTCCCTTCAATTCCTACTGTTGCTGAGGATATTACGGTAAGTCGCGATATACTTATGGCAGAATACCTTAATAAAGCGGTGCATATCGCACATATAAGCTCAAAACGTTCAATAGAACTCGTGCGTGAAGCGAAAGCGCGTGGTGTAAAAGTTACTGCCGAAGTCACACCCCATCATTTCACTTTAACAGATGATAACCTGAAAACTTATGATACCAATTATAAAATGAATCCTCCTCTAAGAGGTAAAGCGGATCTTGAGGCTGTAATAGAAGGGCTTAAGGATGGAACAATTGATTGTATCGCGAGCGATCACGCACCGCACTCAATTGAAGAAAAAGAAATGGAATTTATTTATGCGCCAAACGGAATTTTAGGATTGGAATCGCAACTGGGATTAACTTTAAGCGAACTTGTCAATAAAAATCATATAACCCTTTCGGATTTGGTTTATAAGCTTTCGATTAATCCGCGTAGAATTCTTAACATTAATGTTCCCTCAATTAAAGAGGGAGAAAAAGCGAATTTAACAATATTTGATCCACACAATATTTGGACTGTTAATGTATCCGCGTTCAAATCAAAATCTAAAAATTCGCCTTTCGATAAAAGACTGCTTACAGGCAAACCGGTTGCAGTAATAAATAAAGGGAAAATGTTTTACGAAAATGAGTTAAAATCGATTTAAATCAGTCGGGAGTCGGGATCAGCTGAATATTCCAAATCCGGTCAGCAATGAAATTATGAGATTAATAATTGTAAATATCCCGGCTCCTATTGATAAATTTAATGCGAGAATTTTTAATCTTTTTTTGTACAAAAGACGTATTGAATAAAACTTCATTTTATTCCCTTTTGATCTACAAAACAAATTAAGGGAAAAACAGCCTGTTCTTCAATATAAAATTTTATCCTCCCCCAATTAATACCATAAAACCATTGCCGATCAAAAAGTTCTTTATAAGCAGGAAAGTTTAAATTCTATGGTTAAAGGTTTCTCAGTTATCATTTTGTTGTGATTACTGGTGTATTGTCTTATCTTTCAATCCTAAACTAAAAAATAGCTTATTGATGAACCGCCCTCTAATAATATCTCTGATTTTTTGGTCGTTGTTTGTTATTTCTGAAATCGAAGTTAATGCGCAAACAAATACAGAACCGAAAATTTCAGGTACAATTTTTTTTACCGGCGAAACCTATCTTGACTTTGAAGATATTCTCTACATTCATGGTTTTATTGCTCCAACAAGCCGACTAAACCGTTACAAAGCGTTTAAGGTTATTTATAATAATACTATCAGGGTAATTTCAATTACTTCTTTAAAATTTATCCGTGTAGATGATTACAAACTGGATATGGGGCAGGATGGAACAATTGTAATTCGTAATTCCAAATTAAAAATTGAAACAAAAACTCGCGAAAGTATAGAAATGCCATATTTTGAACTGGGTTGGATTCTTGTGAAGGTAAAAGACCCAAAAAGTAACAGGGAAATGGAATTAAAAATACCTTTTGTTGAGAATAATGAATTAAAAATAGAGAAAATTATTTTTGACTAAATTATAAATTGTAGCTAAATATCCATCATATTGCAGCAGACCTATTTTTAATCCCGTCAGTCTAACATCAAAATAGTTGCGAACCCAGTTTAAAAAAAATCAATAAATTAATTTTTATAACCGAAATTAAATAGTGTTTGATGTAAACTCTAATATGCATATCTGTATACAATTTACGACAGTTAAAGAATGAATAAATCTAAATCGTGGTTTATTTCCCTTAAAGTGGGCTACTTTTAAACGAAATAGTTTGGCATTACAATTGATTTAATTAGCTAAAACACAAATAAGGGGGATACAATGAAAAGCAGAAAAATATTATTGGGAATATCAATTGCCGCCTCGATTTTATTGACAGCGTGCCATGGAGACAACAGAGATTATTATGATTATGACGCCCCTAAAGCACCTCAAAATGTGATAGCTATTACGGGTGATAGCAGAATTGACCTGACCTGGAATAATAATCGTGAATCGGATCTTGCGGGCTATAATGTCTATTTTAGTTATAACGACTTCAAATTCGAATTAATCGGAAGTACCGAAGAAAATTATTATGTGGACTTTGACGCAAAAAACGGCGATGTATATTATTACGCCGTTACCGCATATGACTATGATGGAAATGAAAGCGATTTAAGTAATAATACTGTTGTTGGTATTGCAAGACCGGAAGGATTTAACCAGGCAATATTTGATTATCTAAAATTCCCCAACTCAGCTGGTTATAGTTTTGCAGAATTTAGCGTTGTTCCCTTTGATGATTATGACAGTGATTTTTTCTTTGAAAATTACAATGGAACCTATTATCTGAATGTTTGGGAAGACACGGATATTCAGGATATGGGATCAACAGTAAATATATATGATATCGTAAAAGCTCCTTATACTGGTTGGGTTGAAAAATTTCCTGGAGATAACATTAAATATCTTGAAGCGAAGAAAGGACATACATATGTAATATGGACTAAAGATAATCATTTCGCTAAAATTAGAATTAAAGATATTCTAAATCAGAGGATGACATTTGATTGGGCTTATCAGTTAATAGAAGGTGAGACACTTCTCAAAAACTCAAAAGTTCCAAAGTCAAGAACTGTAAAACCGACAGCAGTAAACATAATCTCAAGATAATCTATTTTAATAAAAAAAATGAGCATACCTTAACGGTATGCTTTTTTTTTATCTTTTATTTAACTTGCTGCATCAGTTATTTTGGAGCCGGAGAGCATTCGGGGCTTTTGAAAATAAAAATCATCGGCGGAATCTATGGAGCTAATAAATAAAAACCGGTCTATACTATTTAGTATTTTAATCTTACTCATATTAACAATTCTGACCGCTTTAGCTACACCGCTAATAATTGAAAAATACACCGCCGATTGGAAGACCGTATCACAAAAAAAGATATCCCAAATAGAAACAGGTACCATCGAAATATTCAACGAATATCAGAAAAATCTGATTGAAAAATTAGCTGAATTTAAAGCCGATTTTGGAAAAATTAAAATAGAAAACGACTCTGATATTGTTATTGTAATGGGGTTAATTGAAGATGTTAAATACAGCCAATACCTCTATCAGGTTTATAACAAAGACGACAAACTGATTGCATGGTCAAGTGCGGGGAATCTTAGCGGTAATTTTAATTCGAATAATGTGTTTAAGAAAAATGAATGTTTTTTTTACCAGGGAGACCTCGTAGTTTTCTATACTGCCTATGATACAATTGGCGATTACAAAATATATATAGGTTTACCCTTCGAAAAAGGTTACTCATTAAGCAGTAAATATTATAAACCAATCAGCATTTCAGAAAGATTAAGTAAAGAATTTAACACGAGAGTTCTGGTAGAATTTGTTTCAACAAAAGAGGCTGAAAGAGACGGTAGAAAATATGCATTCCCTGTTTACAATTCCTTTAATAATACAATTGCATATGTAACTGTTGACAGACCATCACGAATAGCTTATATCAATTCTATTAGAGAAACATTTACACGAATTGAATCATATTTTATTATAGCTGTAATGTTGCTTGTAGGTCTGTTCGTTTATAAAAATAAAAATTTATTCCGTTTAAGAACTTTTAAATTTATTGTTTCATCCGCTTATTTATTGCTATTCAGAATAGTATTATTTTTATTCGGAATCCCTTCGAAAATTGTTGACACAGATTTAAGTAATCCTGAATATTTTTCCTCTGAATTTGCTTTTGGAATGGTTAAATCGCCTCTCGAGTTTTTTGTAACCAGTTTAATAATTATTTTAATTCTATTTAACGCTCTAAAATACATTATTCAATATCTGAAAGATAATAGGGAATTAAATTTTAAAAGATGGGTGTATTTTATTATTTGTCCATTTTTATTGCTGTCTTTTATTTTAATACTAAGAGGTTTCGGGGCCTCTATTAGAAGCATTATTTTTGAATCCACTTTACGGTATTTTAAATACCCTTCTCTATTACCGGATTTGCCGACGCTTTTAATGGATTTTAATATTCTTATACTTGGAATTTCTTCTGTACTTATTTTAGTTTTTGTTTCAATACTTTTTGTAAGTTTTTGGGAAAAACTTTTTAACTCCGGAAGAACTAAAGCGTTTTTTATAACTTTTGTTTTATTTCAGTTGATGGCATTGGTTTTCGATTTGTTTCAGAAACAACCGCAGGGCACACCTCTATTAAGAATTATTTCCATACTTATTATATTTATTTTCGTTTATCATTTATTGGACAAAAAAAGCGTATCTGCCACCTTTACCGTTTCAATCCTATTCCTCACTTCACTTATAACAATAAGTTATCTTACTTACTATAATTCGGATTACGAGAAAAAATCGTTATTAACTACTGCATATCAATTTGTTAAACCTGAAGAGGAGTATATAGAACAACTTGTAAAAACAACTGTTGAGAATGAAGAATTTCAGAATAAAATTATAAATCATCTTAGCAACAATGATAAAAAAAATTACAACGCTATCGCTTTTCAGTTGTGGAGTAACTCTCAGTTCGAAAAAGAAAATATAAGTTCGCTTGTAAATATTATTGGACGGGATAAAATGCTGCTTGGTAAGTATGGATACCAGTTCTACGAAAATTATATGTGGGATTGGTCTGAACC
Organism: Ignavibacteriae bacterium HGW-Ignavibacteriae-2; assembly: GCA_002839805.1. GTDB lineage: Bacteria > Bacteroidota > Ignavibacteria > Ignavibacteriales > Melioribacteraceae > PGYT01. The sequence continues at coordinate 43,278 of PGYT01000016.1, read as the reverse complement.
CGGCGACTCTTTAACCAAATTGAGAATAACAAACACATTTATTACTTATTCGCCTAATAAAATTATTCGTGCAATTCAGCCTTTATATAAAAAAAATATTTTACTCGGTTATCTGGAAGTTTCGGTCTTGCTTGATATGTATTCGTTGGGATTCGAAGAAAATCCGGATTTTTTCACTTCTTCAAAAGCTTTGGAAGATAGTCCCGTTAATATTAAGCAACTTAAAATATTCGATTTTCAGAATAATGAACTTGTAAACTATTATACTGATTTGATCCTTTCTAAGCACGAAACCAATGTTATATTAAACGCTCAGTTTAATTTGCGCAACGAAGCCTGGTTAAACATCCCCCTAAATAATATTGAACACATAGTATATGTAAAAAAAATAAAAAATGATTTTAAAAACAGAATAATTGCCGTCGCACTCGCAGAGAAAGATTTGTCATGGAGTTTATTCGATTTTTTTAAAATATTTCTTGTTCATTCAATATTTATTTTAACTGGTTTATTTATCGGCTACATTTTTTATTTCAGGAAAATTTTTCAGCTGCGGTATTCATTCAGAACACAACTCCTTGTAGCTTTCATTTTTATTTCCACATTACCGCTGGTTTTGTTGGCATTTTATTTCAGGAATTTAACTGAAGAAAAAAATACGGCGGCAATTTATTATAAACTTGGTAAAAGAGCCGATAATGTGGAGGAATTTTTAACTGAGTATGCTTTGTCGGATTCTTCTATCAGCTATACTACATTGGAAAAGGCAACAAGGGATTTAGGAATTAATTTTGACTTGTACACAGACAAAAATCTGATCTTCAGTTCCGAACAAATATATTATGATATAGGACTTATTTCACCAATATTAAATGCAAAAGTATATAAAAATTTTGTATTAACAGGACTTTCCGAATATGTGGTGGACGAACAAATTGAAAATTATGATTATCATTCCTTCTATCACAAAGCAAATATTGGCGGGCGGAATTATTTGATTAAAGTGAGTGATGTTTTTAATTCTATACAATTGCCAATGAGCGCTCTTGAAGTTGATATTTTTCTGTTTGGCAGTTACTCATTTGCTATTTTGCTTATAATAATTTTTAGTACAATTCTAGCTAATCAGATATCCTACCCCATACGAAAACTGACAAATGCAACAAAGGCTGTAGCTGCCGGAAACTTAAACATTTCTGTTGATGAAAATATTAGGGGAGAAATAAGTGAACTTGTAGATGGTTTTAATATAATGGTAAAAGAATTGGATAAAAATCAAAAAGAATTGGCGGAAATGGAAAGAGAAGCCGCTTGGCGGGATATGGCGAAACAGGTTGCTCACGAAATTAAAAATCCGTTAACTCCAATGAAATTAGCGGTTCAGCAATTAATAGCCGCTAAGCAAGACAACTCTCCTAAATACGAGGATATATTTAATAAAGTTACCGATACGGTTATTAAACAAATTGATATTTTAAAAAATATTGCGTCTGAGTTTTCCAATTTTGCTAAAATGCCTGATCTTAAAAAAGAAAAAGTTAATCTTGTAGATACTATAAATAATGTTACTAATTTGTATTCGGATGGGAGAATTGAAATAATTCATATTTTGGAAAAAAATAATTGTTTAGTTGAAGCGGATAGTGAACAACTTCAAAGAACTCTTGTAAATTTAATTCGTAATTCAATACAAGCCAGCGCTGATAAAGTCTATTTTATTATAAATTCTAACCCCGAATATATAATGCTTAGAGTAAAGGATAACGGACAGGGGATTCCGGGTAACATTAAGCACAGAATTTTTGATGCTAACTTTACAACCAAAATAGAAGGTATGGGATTGGGGTTGCATATGGCAAAACGTTTTTTCGATTTGATAGGTGCAGAACTTTCTATTGAGGAAACTTCTTCTCAAGGAACAACTTTAATAATTAAATTCCCGGTTAAAAATTAATGACTCTTCTAACCCCTTACCAAATAGAAGCACTCGATTTTAAAAAACATATATTATTAACAGCTAATGCCGGTTCGGGCAAAACTTTTGTACTTGCTAAAAGATTCGTTGAAATAGCTCTAACAGAAAACATCTCTCTTAACTCGATTGTGGCTATAACATTCACAGATAAAGCCGCTTCGGAACTTTATAAAAAAATTGCGAAAGAAATCGATTCCAGAATAGAGACTGAAAGCGATGGTAAACTTCTAAATAAACTTGTGAGAATAAGACGTCAGTTAGTATCGGCTAAAATTTCCACAATCCATTCATTCTGCTCCGAACTTTTACGTGAGTTTTCGCCTCAGGCCGGACTTGACGCTGGTTTTACTCTAATAGATCCTTCAGCCGCAAAAGAATTAATTGAAAAAGAAATAATGGATCATATAAATAAGTGTTTAATTTCTGCAGAAAATGAAGATATTAAATATCTCATTCGTGTAGTGGGATCTGTAAACGCTTTAATCGGACAGCTAAAATTGTCATTAAATAAAATTAAAACCGTTCGATTGGTATATGAAAAAATTAAAGACGCAGAAACAGAATTTATTGAGAATGAATATCGGCGTGAGTTTAATGAATTATATTCTTCAGTAATTGAGAAAAGAATTGATAATCTGTTGAAACTTGTCTCCGAAATTAATGCAGAAGTTTTTGCGCGCGACAAATCCAACAACATTGCGATTGAAGTAAAAAAAATATTGAACAGCCTTGTAGGAAAATACGGTGCGGAAAATAATTATGGCTTGCTAATAAATTTACAGGCACTGATTTTTACGCAGAAAAATGAATTGCGTAAACGAGGATACTTAAATAAAGATGTGGAAATGTTCCAGTCTTTTCAAACCAGTCTTCAAAATTTTTATAAAGATCTTAAATTTTTCGAATGGAACGAAGACTCCGCAAAAGCCGAAAAAACACTAGCTCACTTTGGAAAGATATTAATAAATAATATTATCGAGATTTCGGATAATTATACCATCACTAAAAAAAAATACGGATATCTCGACTATGAAGATTTACTGCATTTTAGTGAAATACTTATTCAAAATGAGAACGTTCGGAATTCCTTGGCAGAAAAGTATAACTACTTTATGATAGACGAATTCCAGGATACAAACGAAACACAATACAATATATTTATCCCTATTCTCAATAATCTTAATAGCGGCAACCTTTTCGTAGTTGGCGATGAAAAACAAAGTATTTACATGTTTAGGGACGCCGAGTTAAAAGTATTTCAAAAAACGAAAGAGATAATTGAAGAAAAATCTACCGCCAGCGGAATTCTTCAACTGCCTCATAGCTTCAGAGTGTCACCCAAAATTGCTTTTTTTTGCAACCAGATTTTTTCTAGATTGTTTGCCGATCCTGATGTTGGATTCAATGAGGTCGAGGCAAGTAATCTTGTTAGCACAAGAGAGGATGTTGAAACGGGAGAAATACAATTTCTGCTCATTAATCCAGAATCATCTAATTCAGAAGCCAACCTGGTTGCTCTAAAAATTATTGAGCTTGTAAACAGTAAAGTTTTGGAATTAAGAGATATTGCAATTTTGGTGCGTAAAAGAAAGTCATTCGACGAACTTGAAAAAGAACTTACGCAATACAATATTCCTTATAATATAATCGGCGGAAAAGGTTTTTATCAGCAGCAGGTAGTAAGTGATGTTTACAGTTATCTTTCGTTTATAATTAATCCTTCTTACGATTCAGCTTTAGTAGCAGTGCTGCGTTCACCATTTTATACTTTATCCGATGATTTAATATTTGACATAGCAAAGGAAAACGGACTAAATTATTTTGAAAAACTAAAACTATACGGACACAAAAATATACTCGTTAATAAAACATTTAACCTTATCCAAAATCATTTAATAATATCACGAAAGATTGATCTGCCGGAGTTAATAAGAATTATTCTTAGAGATACTGATTATTGGTCTGTTATATCAACGCGCAGCAATCATAAACAACAAATCGCAAATCTGAATAAACTATTAAATCAAGCTAAACAATACAACAAACACAGCTTCAAATCTATATATGATTTTGTTGATTATTTGAAAAACGCTATTGATCAGGGAGAAGATGAAGGGCAGGCGCAAATTCCGGATGAAACCAATTCGGTAAATCTTATGACAATTCATCAATCCAAAGGATTGGAGTATAAAGCGGTATTTCTTTTCAATTGCCACTTGAAGGGAATGGTAGACTCTGTAAAATCAAAATCCATTACAGTAGACAAGGAATACGGAGTACTGGCCAAACTGCCGAATAATTCAGATTATTTTAACGAATTTATTTCCGCGCCGATTTTGGGGGCATACGATTACAAATCATTTCGAAAAACTATTGCCGAGACAAAAAGACTTCTATATGTTGCAGTTACAAGAGCTGTAAATAATTTGTACATATGCGGTTCAACTGTTGGACCGGTTGCTCAAAATTCTTTTCTTTCATTAATTGCCGAAGGTTTAAATTTCGGTGGAATTGTAGAAGGGTTTGATATAAAAGGCGACCTTCAATTTTTAACCAATCAAAATGAAAAATTTATTTTTAATACAAAACAAATATCCGTAAAAATACCAGTTATTAATCACCTTGAAAATATATCGCCTAAAAATGATTTTGAAAAATTTGAAGAAGAAAAGTTTAAAAGAGTAATTGATACAGATAAAATTACAAGTACAACAAAAAACGAAATCATCTCCGCAACTAAAATTAATATCTTCACGCAATGTCCATTAAAATATCACCTTACATACAATTTAGGTTACACATCTCTCTTTAAACGATTCAATTTTTATGAAAACAGTTATCTTAATTCAATTGAAGATGAAGAAACAATTGTGCCGTCTGACCTTAAGGGGAGAATTATACACGAGATTTTAGAAAAAGAAATTGCCCCTTCTAATATAGAGACTGAGGTTGAAAAAGCTATTAGATCGGAACTAGTGAACTCTGGAGAAGTTAGTCTGTCGAATTTGATATCCGAAATTTCAAACACATTAAAATCATTTATCAATTCAGAAGTTTATAAAGAAATAAGCAGCATGGAAAAATATAAAAACGAGTTCGAATTATATTTGAAAATGACAGATTTTTACCTTTACGGAATTATTGATAAAATAATTTTTGCGGAGGATAAACTTATTGTTGTTGATTATAAGACTGATAAAATTAACTCAACCACATCAGTCGAAAAATTCAATTACTACAAAAATCAATTACTTTTTTACGCATTTATTGCTAATCGTTATTTCGACAAACAAAAACCTGTAGAAATAAGGTTAATATATATAGATCAGCCGGAGCTTTCACTTTCCGAAATAATCTCTTCCGATATTCTAAATAATTTCAGTTCCAGTTTGGAAGGGACAATAAATTCTATACGCAATAATAATTACCCGAAAAATTTTAGTCACTGTCAAAAGTGTCATTTTGCAATTAAAAATAAATGTGTTGTTAAATAATTATATGCGACTAATTAATGACAAATAAATTTTTACTTTTTATTCTCTCATGCGTTTTTATTGCCCTTAATTTTATCGGTTGCTCTTCTTCCGAATATGTAAATCGAAAAGATAAAACAGTTTACGATTCGGGTCTTTCGCCTTATTACGAAATCCCCACGGCTTTAACTGACAGTTCAAAAATTGCAGACATTATTAGTGATTACTCCAAATTCCTAAAAGGGAAAAAAATAATTATAGATCCTGGTCACGGTGGCGCTGACAGAAAAAATTCAAACAGGGATGGTTCCGTTATTGAGGCTGATATTAATTTAGATGTGGCCCTTTATCTTAAATCGTTTTTAATAGATGCGGAGGCAGAAGTTCTTATGACGAGATCCAGCGACCAAACCGTGTCACTTGATGATCGATCGAAGATTGCGAATAGTTCTTCAGCCGATCTTTTTTTAAGTATTCATCATAATACAACGAGTGATAAAATGGATTACCGTACCAACTATACATCCACGTTTTATCATGCGCGCGAAAATGATTACGACTACGAACCGTATGAACACCAGATCGCTAAATACATTCAACGTGATCTTGCATACGCTATGCGCAATTCGGGTGGTCTGGCCTCTTTTGACGGAACAATATCCGACTATCTTATTTATGAAGGTGACGGTTTTGCAGTTTTAAGGAATACAAAAATTCCAGCGGTTTTAATTGAGTGCTCCTTTATTACAAATAGATTTGAAGAAAAGCGCCTCGGGATTAAAGAATTTAATGAGATACAAGCGTGGGGAATTTTTAATGGACTCGCAAAATTCTTTAAAAATAAAATTCCTTCTATAAATCTTATACAGGATAAATGTGAATATACTAAGGACCAATTGAAATTATTTGTAACGGTGGATGATCCTTTTCCATTGAACGTAAAATCTATTAATGTATGGTATAATAAATCTGAAATTGATTTCGATGTAAATCCTATTGATAAAAACATTGAAATTTATGTTCAAAATCCAATAGAAGGAGAATACGAACTGAAAGTAGTATATGCGGACAAAAGAGGATTCTACGCAAAACCTTTTAATAGGAAAATTTTAATAAAATAGGGTATCTTTGCGAGTTAATTTCTTCAGTATTCCGGATAACTTTTATGGCAAAAAAAACATATAGAATATTCAGCAACACCAATGACGTAAATTCAAGTAAGTTGACGGATCGCGCTGATATTGATGAAAAGTACAAATGGAATCTTAAGGATATTTATAAAAGTGAAGATGATTGGGAAAATGATTTTGAATGGTTGAGAAATTCAATTCCCAAATACAAAACTTATGAAGGTAAATTATTAACATCAGCAAAAATATTTAAGGAATGTTTGTTGTTCGATGATCAGGTTGGAATCAAATTCGGGCAACTTTATCTATATGCCATGCTCAATCGTGATCTTAATTTGGCCGAAACCAAATATCAGGCTTTATATCAAAGAACCATATTGCTCTCCTCACAGTTAGATGCTGCCGCGTCATTTATTAAACCTGAAATTTTAGCGGCTCCGGAAGAAAAAATCTGGGAGTATTGTAAACAGGAAGAAGAACTGAGGGTATACGAACATCTTTTCAAAAATATTTTACGTACAAAAACTCATACACTCTCCAGTGATAAAGAAGAAATTTTAGCGCGCGTTTCTCCCGCTCTAAATGTTTCTAGCGATGCCTTTGGATTATTGACTAACGCCGATATTCAATTTCCTAAAGTTAAAGATGAGAATGGAAAACTTATTGAAGTTACACATGGCAGATACGGTGCCGTAATGTATTCATTGGATAGGGAATATAGGAAACGATTTTATAAGTCATATTACAAGCCATATATGCAGTTTAAAAATACGCTCGCTTCTCTATTTGATGGAAATATAAAAGCTTCAGTGTTTAATGCGAAAGTACGTAATTATGAGTCAACACGTAATGCCGCCCTCGATAATAATAATATTCCGCTTAGTGTTTATGATAATCTTGTAAATACTGTGGAAAATAATTTAGAACCGCTCAATAGATGGTGTTCTCTCAAAAAGAAAGTGATGGGTGTAAAAAGTTTTCATTCATACGATATCTATGTTACACTTTTCCCATCTGTAGAAAAAAAATATTCTTACGAAGAAAGTCTGGATATTTTATACTCGGCACTTTCACCATTAGGCGAAGAATATATTTTGAACCTTAAGTTAGCTTTGAACAACAGGTGGATAGATGTTTACGAGACTAAGGGTAAACGAAGCGGGGCATATTCATCAGGAACAACCTTCGGGGTTCATCCATATGTACTTTTAAACTGGAACGATCAGTTGAACGATGTTTTTACATTAGCCCATGAAATGGGGCACAACATGCATTCTTATTACACAGGGAAAAATCAGCCGTTTCCTTATGCCGGTTATTCTATTTTTATCGCAGAAGTTACATCCACATTAAATGAGGCATTGCTGCTTGACTATTTAATTGAACAGTCAAAATCAAAAGAAGAAAAATTATTTTTAATTGAAAAACATATATCAAATATAGTTGGCACATTTTACAGACAGACTCTTTTTGCAAAGTTCGAACAAACTGTACACGAGAAAGCTGAAAGAAATGAAGCGTTAACTCCGGATTACCTCAACGAACTGTACGGAACTTTGCATAAAAAATTCTGGGGAAAAGATATGATTTTGGATAAAGAAGAATCTTTTACATGGGCGCGAGTTCCACATTTTTATTATAATTTTTATGTTTATCAATACGCAACAAGCTATGCTGCATCTGAAATTCTTGCTGATGTAATTAAACTTGAGGGCAAACCAGCTGTCGACAGATATCTGAACTTTCTTAAAGCGGGTAATTCCGATTATCCAATAAACGTTCTTAAACAGGCTGGTGTTGATATGACTTCTCCACAGCCGATATTAGGTATAACTAAAAAATTTAATTTCCTTTTAGATAAAATGGAAGAATTATTATAAACCAAAATTTTTGACGGAGATCCTTAATGAAAATTTATTCGAAAGAAGAACTTAATGAAAACAGTTTATCATTAACCTATGATGATATAAGTCTTGTGCCAATAGAGATTTCCGAAATAAGATCGAGAGTTGAAGCAGCTACAAAAATAAGTTTTCTTGGCATGAACCTCGGATTACCAGTTGTTTCAAGCCCAATGGATTCGGTTACAGGTTTGGATATGGCTGTGGAGTTGAACAAACTTGGCTGTTTGGGAATTGTTAACAGATTCGATTCATCTCTTGAGGATATTATTAAAAATGGTAAAACTTCCTCGGAAATAAAAGCGGTATCGATAGCTCTAAACTCTCCAGATCAATTAATAGACAGTCTTGCAGAAAAAGGTTATATAATTTGTCTTGATACGGCTAATGCTAGCAACAAGGCTGTTCTGCAAAAATGTGAGGAAATAAAAACGAAACATAAAGTTAAAATTATTGTCGGAAATATAGCTCAAGGATCAATTCTTAAAGAGCTTGTAAATGCGGGAGCCGATGCCGTTAGAATCGGTATAGGGGGCGGATCGGTTTGCACAACTTCTATTCAAACTGGAATTGGAATCGGGCAGGTTTCTTCTCTGCTGGATGTTTATTTTGCGCGAGAAAATGAAAATTTAAATATCGAACTAATTGCCGACGGCGGAATAAAAAGTCCGGGAGATATTGCCAAAGCAATATCTTTGGGTGCGGATGCCGTAATGTTAGGTAGAATGCTTAGCGGTACAAGAGAAACTCCTGGCGAAGTTATTAAATATAACGATCAACTGTGGAAAAAATACCGTGGTTCAGCATCTTTTGGAGTTAAAATGAAAAATGAATTTATTGAAGGTGAAGAAACTATGATTTCTTACAAAGGGGCTGTAAAAAATGTTATAGACGGAATATCTGATGGTTTGCGCAGTTCAATGAGTTATATGAATTGTAAAGATATTGCAACTCTCAAAAAATCAAATTCTTTTGCGGTGCTTTCCAACAGCTCCTATTTGGAAAGACTTCCCAAAAAATAGAATCACTCGCGTTTTACTCTATCGATAGTGAATGCAGGTATACAGAATGAAACATAACTGCATTCTTTATCGAATGGATTGGAGTAACGCACCCTAGTTCCTTTCTTAACTAAAATAGATTGATTTTTGATAAGCTCAATTTTTTCCTCATCGATTTCAATTAATTTTTTACCATCCAACACAAGAGTAACCTCATCGAAATCTCCTACTTGATACGGCTCACTCCAGCCAGCCGGTGCAGTCATAAATGCAATGCTGTAATCACCTTCGTTTATACTCGCGGAGCCAAAATGTTCGTAAATAATTTTATTGTCCTTAACAGGTACCATGAATGGATTTATCTGTTTTATATATTTTGCATTCATTTCTTCCTCCATAATTATCCTATTAACTTAATATTTTTCTGGAGTTTATTCTTCATTTAAGAGGGAAATAATCAGTTCGAATGATTAATTCACTTTTTAAAATCGTAACTTTGTCCACTAATCTTTCCAGTATCAGGCATATTTTTGTTCAGTTCCGGATTATCATTAACTATCGTTATTCTCGGTTTTTTATTTGATATATTATTCGTGTTTCTGAATTTAGATTTTTCGTTTTTAGCTTTTTGAGCTCTCGTTTTTTTCATTTCAATTGTATCGGCAAAACTTCCGCCCAAAATTTTTTTTCTCGATAAATGGTGAGATATTCTGTTTGTTTTGCGTCCACGTATTGTTGAATTTATATCTTTTTTCTGGTTTTTATTCTTTTTTAATTTTGACCAGTAATAAGTTGACGCAAAAAAAAAGGATACAACTATTATTAAAGCTAAGGCGGATAAATATATAATGTAGTTTAAATTCATTTTTTTCCCTAAACAAATATAAAAAAACCTCTCCAAAATTGAAGAGGTTTCAATAAGCTGGGTATCTTATTGTTAATAAAAAGTGGGGCCTTTTATTATTTAAAAATCTTCGTAATACCTAAGAATATTGCCTTCTGCAAAATTTGAAAACTCTAATTGTCTTGCTTCTGTATACGATCTTGTTCTTTCAGTTCTTTGTGGTCTTGTACTTAAGTCATCAATTATATTCATTCTGGTTGCTTTCAATGAAGGTTGGTTTGTGCGAGGTTTTTCTTTATAAATAATATCAATTTTTTTGTTACCAATATTTCGTTCGTTTCTATAATAAACACTGTTTGTTTGTGAATAAGGGCGAACTTCTCTTCTTCTTGAATAGTGATCCGACTCAAATTCTTGTGGTTTTGGATTATAAACAGGCCTCTGTACGTATGGAATTTTTTGCTCTGACGGTACTCTATTTTTCGGAGTAACATAAGCAACACTGCTGCTCTGCTTTATTTTGTACGAAATGTAAGAAATAATTAAAACAGCTAAGAAGGCTACGCTGAATATCAGTAGGCTGGTGTAGATGATAGGTATAAGTGACATTATGTTTCCTTCAGTAATTTTTCACATTATTATGCAAAGAATATGCCATAGCACATTTCGAACATATTAAGCTGTTTTAAATGATTTTTTGTATTCTAATTGAGATCAAGTATCAAAATGGGACATAAATACATTGATTTTATGAATACTTTTAAAATAAACACTAATGATTTTGTATTATTGGTAAACAGAATAAACGAAAAAAAATAACAAGTAATCCTTATAACTTGTTTCTATGTTTGTAATTAAGTATAATTTTAATATTTTACGTAGCTCTAAAATATTTATTTTCAATAATTTAGTAGGATTCTACTTATGACCAAGGCTGATATAGTCGAAAAAGTTGCAGCCGGAACAGGGCTAACCAAACTTGAAACCGAAGCCATTATTGAGGGATTCTTGAATACCGTCATTCAGTCTTTACGCGAGGGACAGGGAATTGAAATAAGAGGATTTGGCAGTTATAAGGTAAAAAAGAAAAATGCCCGTTACGCCAGAAATCCAAGAACCGGTGAAAAAGTTTTTGTTGAAGAACATTTTGTTCCCGTATTTAAATTTTCTAAAGACTTCAAAACAGCGGTTGACAAAGGCATGAAAGATAATTCAATAGAATAGAAAGAAGTATATGACAAAGATCAAAAAACAAATAAATAAATCAGAATCGAACAAAGAAATTTCGAATGTTAAAATTGTTTATTTCATTGTAATATTAGCGATAATTGGAATGTTCATCTTGATTGTAAGCGGCACTTTTGAGTCACCTTCTGTTTCAGTCTCACAAAGTCAGTCAAACACTCTAAATCAAAATGAACATAATCATTCTAATGATGGGGTCGATCTCAACCAGTTGAACAGAATAAAAGAACTGGAAAGTTTAACAACTAATTCAAATAACCTGGAATACCTGGAAGAATTAGGACATTTATACAACGACTCTGGATTTTACGAAAAAGCAATTTCTACTTATAAAAAGTATTTAACCATACGTCCGAATAATTCGGATATAATTGTAGACATGGGCGTATGTTACTTTAATTTAAAACAATACGATCAGGCAAAATCTGTAATTGCCGGTGCCCTGAAACTGAATCCGAACCATCAAATTGCAAAATTTAATATGGGAATAATTAATTATTCTATGGATAATATTGAAGAAGCAAAAAGCTGGTGGCAGGAAGTGGTAAATAACAACCCAAATAGCGAGATTGGGAAAAAAGCTAAAAGTTTATTAGAATCTAATTAAATAAGGAGCGATAACTATGCCTTGTGGTAAAAAGAGAAAACGCCATAAAATGTCGACGCATAAACGTAAAAAAAGATTGCGTAAAAATAGACATAAAAAGAAATTAAGGTAACGGTTTCTTAAGCCATCTTAGCTCAGCTGGTAGAGCAATTCATTCGTAATGAATAGGTCGCCGGTTCAATTCCGGCAGATGGCTCCATATCTTTTACAACCGCCCAATCATTTCCCTGGCTCCTATAATACTATTATAATGTGTGATAAAAATCACATTTGGGATTCATTTGCCCAAATTTTATTACTGTCTTTATACAAATGATATTTAAGAAAATTTAAATTAATTCATAATTGATCCTTCCATTATATCTAAACTCATTTATAAAATTTTCATATGAAATGATTCATTATAAAAAAACCCCTCTAATTGAGGGGTTCTTTGTAAGACTATCTCATCTTACCGTTCGATATTATTAACCGGACTGCCAGCTAAGGCCTACCCAGAAAGAATCGACAAGCCAATTAACAAAACTTTTATGAAAAATAAAAACATGTCATAAAAATTTAATTTATAGCACTATAAATATTTTAATTAAAATAACTCGAACTTCAAATCCTAAGATAAAATAATAATCATCTGAATATTGATAATTTATTTTCACATCCTCAGTAAAATTTCAAATTATTCTTGCTTTAACATAAAAAATAAATTATTTTGGGGACAAGTGGGAGAAAATGTTTAATAATCCCAAGGAATGTCAAATGTTTCTAGGAAGCTTCAAATATTCTATTGATTCTAAAAGCAGAATCAGTATACCAGCGAGGATGAGAAAATTCGTCAATCCAGAGGCGAATGATACTTTCGTTTTAACGCGGGGAACCGTAGAGTGTATTATTATCTACCCTATGGATCATTGGAAAGCTTTAGTTTCAAGCAAATTGGATAAACTTAATCCTTTTGATCCTAAGGACGCAAAATTCCTTAGAATGTTCTTACACGAAGCTTCCGAGGATAAATTTGATACTCAATCTCGCCTGACGATTCCCAAAAACCTGATATCGTTCGCCGGCATAGATAAAGAAGTATTGATTATCGGTGTAAATCAATTTATTGAGGTTTGGAATCCCGAAAAGTATGAAGCATATCTTAAAAGTAATGACGAACCATATATAGAAATTGCAAAAGAAGTCATGAATATTTAGGTCTTATGAGCCATCACGAATCGGTTCTGTTAAATGAAAGTATAGAAAACCTGATTACCTTGGAAAATGGAATTTATTTTGAAGGTACAGTAGGTTTTGCCGGTCATACTCAAAAAATACTTGAGAGATTGGGGTCCGAAGCCAAATTGATTGGTACGGATAAAGATGAGTTTGCTTTTAATTTTTGTCGCGAAAAATTTAGCGATGACAGAAGAGTTCAGCTTTATAACACAAGTTTTTTAAATATTGAAACTATTTCTAACCTAGAAATGATTGAAGGTTATAATGGAATGTTTCTGGATCTCGGTGTATCATCATATCAATTGGATAGTCCGGAATCTGGTTTTACATATAGGCAAGAATCGATATTCGATTTAAGAATGAACAGGTCGGAAGGAACTCCGGCGTATCGTTATTTAAACGAAATGGATGAGAAAGATTTGGCAGATGTAATTTATAAATTCGGCGAAGAAAAAAAATCACGTCATATTGCAAGAGCAATTGTGGCTTCACGCTCCTCTGCCGAAATTAAAAGTTCATCACAGGTAAATTCAATTATTGAAAGGGTTATCGGAAAACAACATTTAAATAAATCTTTATCCAGGGTTTATCAGGCTTTAAGAATATTTGTGAACAACGAATTGGATGACCTTGAAAAATTTTTGAAGAAAAGTATCGAATTATTACTCCCTGGCGGAAGATTGGTAATAATTAGTTTTCATTCTTTGGAAGATCGAATAGTAAAAGATTTTTTTAAATACGAATCGTTATCATGTATTTGTCCGCCAGAATCCCCGATTTGTATTTGTAATAAAAAACAAAATTTAAAAATATTAACCAAAAAGCCAATAATAGCTGGTGAAGTTGAATTAAAAAATAATCCCAGATCGCGCAGCGCTAAACTACGGGTTGCGGAAAAAATTTAGTTATGAAGAAAAAGAAATCATTTATCGGCGGTTTGATTTTTTCATTATCGGTTCTGGTTGGGACATTATTTATTTATTTGTTCACCCTGAATGAGATAAAAATGCTTAATAAAGAAAAAGACAATCTTGAAACTTTACTCAGCCAAAAAATTAGTAAAAGGGAAATGCTGATAGTTGAATTACAAAGAATTTCTTCAGAGGACAAGATTGTAAAAATAGCCACCGAATCGATCGGGTTAAAAAGATCGCAGGAAGTTTATAAGAAGATATATCTGGATGAAAAATTAGTTGAAAGAGTTGTGAATATAGTGAACAAGAAATATGAATAATTCTCGCGTACTACTTGTACTATCGTTGGTGTTTGTCTGCTTTATTCTTTTGGGATTAAAGCTTTTTACAATTCAAATAACCAATCACAATTTTTACGCTGAAATTGCGGAAAGGCAGCAAAATAAGTCGTTTAAACTGAAGGCGGAAAGAGGAGTAGTTAAAGATAGAAACGGGGAAGTGCTCGCTTATACAAAGAATGATATTTCTCTTTTCGTGGATAAAAGAATGTTGAACGATAGCGAAAAAGATTCCGTCGCTAATGTGATGTCCCGCGTATTCAAAAAATCAAAAAAACATTATCTGAACTTAATTGCTTCCGGCAAAAATAATATTTGTCTCGAAAAAAAGATTTCGAAAGAATCAATGTTTCAGTTCGAAAATTTTTATGTGGATGGTTTCTTTGTTCAAGAAGATTTTTCCCGAATATATCCATATGGAAGTTTATGTTCACATCTGCTTGGTTATGTTGATGGCGGCAACGGCGGAGTTTACGGAGTTGAGAAACAATATGACGAGTATTTAACTGGGAAAGAAGGAATAAAATTTATAGAGAATGATGTACTCGGTCGTACTGTTTCGGTAAAAACTGATAATTCTAAAAAGCCAATTCCCGGAAACGTAGTACAGCTTACTATTAATAAAACATATCAAACCATACTGGAACAGGAATTATTAAAAGGAATGCAGGAGTTTAAAGGCGACAGCGCTTCCGGAATAATAATGAACCCCAAAACAGGTGAGGTTTTAGCATTGTCGAGTTTGCCCGATTTTGATCCTTCTAATCACGGTAAATTTGATCTAAAATTCAAAAGAAACAGAGCTTTAACCGACCCTTATGAACCGGGGTCTATTATTAAACCTGTTGTAATGTCGATGCTGCTTGAAAAAAAATTAGCTCGCGAAGACGAAGTTATTAATACAGAAAACGGTACATATAATTTTAAAACTACTAAAATAAGGGATACGCATAGTTTCGATCATTTAACTGTCCGCGGGGTATTGGAACAATCCAGCAACATAGGGATGGCAAAGCTTTCGCAAAGATTGGACGAAAATACATTTTATAAATATATGCGCGATTTTGGATTCGGTAACACCACGTCTATTGATCTGCCGGGTGAATCCAACGGATTCTTAAAAAAGCCAAAACAGTTTTCACAACTTTCAAAACCTTTTATGTCATTTGGTTATGAATTTTCTGCCACCCCTATTCAAATGGCGGTTGCTTATAGCGCATTGGTTAACGGCGGACATATAATGCGCCCATACGTAGTTAAAGAGATAAGGGACCAGTTGGGTAATATAGTTATTAAAAATGAACCGAAAAAAATTAGAGATGTTATCAATAAATCCACATCCGATAAAATGATTGATTTTATGATTGGAGTAATTGAGGAAGGAACCGCAACTAAAGCAAAATTAAGCAATGTTCTTATAGGTGGAAAAACCGGTACTTCGCAGATGTTGATAAAAGGCTCGTATTCTAAAAATCAGTATAACGCTTCTTTCGTGGGATTTTTTCCCGCCGAAGATCCTCAAATCGTTTGTTTGATTACAGTAAGTTCACCAGAAATTGGAAGATATGGCGGACAAGTGTCGGCGCCAATTTTTAAAGCTATTGCCGAAAAAATTATTGATGCGGATTTGTCTGTAGTTCCGGCTGAACAAAAAATTGAAAGAAGAAAAGAATATTTGGACGATCTTTTAAGGAAAAGCGATGCTGGCAGTCAGAAAAACGTTCTTAAGTTCAGTAATATCGGGCAAGAGCAAACAAAAAGCCGGGAGACCAAAGTATTGGCTAAGGACAGAATGCCTGAACTTTTAAACTTGGCATTACGCGATGCAACTGTTGTACTAAATGAAATTGGAATTAAATATAAAATAATTGGTACAGGAAAAGTTCTTTCGCAAAGTATTCCCGCGAATCAAAAAATAGATCAGGGTAGTTTCTGTTTAATTAGATGTGAAACAAAAAGAATGACAGATTTGAGGTTGAACTGATGTTATTATCGGAATTACTAAATAAGGTGAAAGCAATTCAGGTTATCGGAGAAGCGGAAAAAACTGAAGTGATTGGAATTACTAACTCCAGCAAAAACGTTTCAAAGGGCAAACTTTTCGCCGCTATAAAAGGATATAAAACCGACGGTCATAAATTTATTCAGGATGCAATAAATAATGGCGCTAGCGGTGTTATATTGGAAGACCAATCCCAAGTGCCCGATGAGATTTTTAAACATTCGAATGTAGTAAAAATTGTAGTTGATAACAGCCGAAAAGCATTAGCTTTATTTTCAAATTTAATTTACAACGAACCATCAAAAAAACTAACACTTATTGGTATCACGGGGACAAAGGGCAAAACTACCACAAGTTATTATTTGAAACATATATTAGAAACAGCTGGATATAAAGTAGGACTAATTGGTACGATTGCAAATTATATTGGACACAACAAAGTTGAGACTAAACTTACGACTCCCGAATCATTCGAAATTAATGAATTAATGAAACGTATGCTTGATGAGGGTTGCAGCTATTGTATTATGGAAGTTTCTTCTCATTCCTTATCGTTGAATAGAGTAGATGGATTAGATTTTAATTACGGAATATTCACAAATATAACAGCGGATCATTTCGACTTTCACAATACTTTTGAATCTTATCGCGATGCAAAGAAAATATTATTTGATATTCTGTCTCCTAAAGCTAAGGCAATTATTAATATTGATGATAATAATTGGACAGAATTAGTAAATAACAGTCAATCTCACAGTTTTTTTTACGGAAAAAACCCAGCGGCCACCTATCAGATAAAAAATATTGCATACGATATAAATGGTACAAATTTCGAAATTGAATTTAGTGATACTCATTACAAATTTAAAACGGGGTTAATAGGCGAATTTAACGCATATAATGCCGCAGCTGCTATAACTACGGCAAACAAAGCCGGCATCGATTGGGAGACAATTATAAAAAGTATTGATACTATGCCACAAGTTCCGGGAAGATTTCAGGTTATATCAAAAGATGAGAAGAAAGTGATCGTGGATTACTCCCATACTACAGACAGTTTAAAGCAAGCACTAGAAGCGATAAATAATCTTGTAAAAGGCAGCCGACAAATTTATACGGTATTCGGATGCGGTGGTGACAGGGATAAAACAAAACGTCCCCAGATGGGTAAAATTGCTGAAGAACTAAGCAACTCAGTTATAATAACCTCCGATAATCCTCGAACAGAAAATCCGATGGAAATTATTGATGAAATTAAAAAAGGTTTTACAAAATCGAACCCTCGGATAATTGAAAACCGAGATGAAGCGATTAAAGAGGCAATCCATAGTTCAGAAAAAGATGCTGTGGTCTTAATTGCGGGCAAGGGTCACGAAGACTATCAGGAAATAAACGGTGTGCGGCACCATTTTTCAGATGAAGAAAAAGTTTTAGAGTATTTGAATAAATGAAAAGAGCGAGTATAAACATATCTGATTTGTTTGATTTGCCGGGGGCAGTAATTTATAATCCCGATGAATTTAAATCCTGTGGATCTGTGTCCATAGATTCCCGCACCATTAAAAAGAATACTCTTTTTGTCGCAATAAAAGGACAAAATTTTGACGGGCACAATTTTGTAGAGCAGGCGGTTAAAAGCGGCGCAAACGCAGTTGTTATTGATTCGCGAAATTTGAAGAAATTTAAAGGAATAAATATTACGATTATTACTGTGCCTGATACAATTAAAGCCTATGGACAAATCGCAAATATTTGGCGCCGCAAATTAGGTGCTAAAATTATATCCATAACCGGCAGTAATGGGAAAACCACAACAAAAGATATTTTAGCCGAACTGCTTCAATCGAAGTATAAAGTTGTAAAAACTATCTCAAATAATAACAACCATATCGGTGTGCCTCTAACTATTCTCTCCGCAAAAAGTGGAACTGAAGTTATTGTATTAGAACATGGCACTAATCATTTTGGCGAAATTGAGTATACCTCGGAAATAGCGAAACCGGATATTGCAATAATTACTAATATTGGCGAATCGCACCTCGAATTTTTAATTGATAAATCGGGGGTCTATAACGAAAAAGCAAAATTATTTGATGCCTGTATTGCAAATAACGGCACTGTTGTTATAAATAGTGATGATCCAATTATTAAAAAGAACTTAAAAAAGAACACTAAAAAAATTAGCTACGGTTCTAATGGAAATCCAGATTATAAAGGAAAAATATTAAGATACAACGATTATGGACAATTGGTTTTAGAAATTACTTCGGGCGAAAAAAGTAATGAGTTTGTTTTACCTCTTTATGGAAAATCGAATGCTCAAAACTTTCTTGCTGCATATACAATAGCTGATATGATGGGAGTATCTAAAACAGCCATTCAAAAAGTCACAAAAAAAATCACATCCCCAAAAGGAAGATTAAACTTGTTTGTATTTAATAATTCCTTGCTTGTTGATGATACCTATAATTCTAATCCAGTCTCTGTAAAAGCCGCTATTGATGTAATAAAGAATATAAAAGTTTATAATCATTCTCTATTGATTCTTGGCGATATGTTTGAACTTGGAGAAAGAGCAATTGAGTTCCATAAACATTTAGCTGAAGATGTAAAAAATATTAAAAGGGTTAGAGTTGCAACAATAGGAAAATTAATGAAAAACTTGGCCGATGAATTACAAAAAAATAGTATCGATTCGGTTCATTTTAACACAAAAAAACAACTGGAAAAATTTTTATTAGCAACCGATTTGACCAATTATAAAATTTTGGTAAAAGGATCGCGGGGGATGAAGATGGAACAATTTGTTGAATTAATTAAAACGAAGGCAGCCTAAATGTTCTATTACTTGTTTGATTATATCAATAATGTATTTAACCCGCCGGGATTCGATATTTTCCGGTTTTTATCATTTCGTTCAATATTATCGGCTGTTACGGGACTGCTATTATCGTTTTATTTAGGTCCCAAAATAATAAAGTATTTAAAAAAGCAGCAGATAGGTGAAAAAATTAAAGCTGAAGGTCCACAGTCCCATCAAATTAAGGCCGGTACTCCTACAATGGGAGGGATTATACTGATGCTTTGTGTTACAATATCAGTTCTCCTGTGGAGCGATATTAAAAGCATATACATTATAATTGTGCTCGCCGGCACACTTGTTTTGAGTATTGTGGGATTTATAGACGACTATCTTAAAGTTGTAAAAAAATATTCCAAAGGGTTAATAGCTCGTTACAAACTTTTAGGTCAAGTGGCGGTTGGATTAGGAGTTGGTCTGGCAGTTTATTTGATGCCTGAGTTCGCCCGATTTAACACAGAAACAACACTCCCGTTTTTTAAGAATCTAAATTTCGATTTCTCAATAATGTATATACCGGCGGTTATTTTTATAATTACAGCCACATCAAACGCGGTTAACCTTACCGACGGTTTGGATGGACTTGCTATGGGAACAATGATTATAGTACTGCTGGCATTGGCTGTAATGAGCTATGTTTCAGGTAATATAATTTATGCCGACTATTTGAATATTATTTATCTGCCTGGTTCCGGCGAACTTACAGTGTTTATTGCAGCATTAATAGGTGCCGGTTTAGGATTTTTATGGTATAATTTTTATCCCGCCCAGGTTTTTATGGGGGATACTGGTTCGCTAGCATTAGGAGGAGCCCTTGGGATAATGGCAATATTAATTAAGAAAGAATTGTTGATCCCTATTCTTGGTGGAATATATTTTCTTGAAACCGCTTCGGTTATAATTCAAAGAGTTTATTTCAAATACACTAAAGCAAAATATGGTGAGGGTAAAAGAGTTTTTCGTATGGCGCCAATTCACCATCATTTTGAGCTGCTCGGCTGGCACGAACCCAAAATAGTAATACGGTTTTACATAATAACAATAATTTTAGCACTAATGAGTCTGGCTTCATTCAAAATAAGATAATGAATATAACAGGGAAGAAAATATCGATTATAGGAGCTGTAAGGAGCGGATTGGGCGCTGCAAAACTTGCAAAGAAACTGGGTGCCAAACCGTTTGTTAGCGATTCTTCCGACAAAGAAAAATTATCGGACGCTGTAATGGTTCTCGAATCAGAAAATATCGAGTATGAAATTGGACTACACAGCGAAAAAGTTTACGAATGTGATTTTATAATTACAAGTCCGGGTGTGCCAAGTAATTCGGCTGTATTAACTAATGCCCTAAACAAAGGTATTAAAATTATTAGCGAGCTTGAGTTCGCTTCGTGGTTTTGTAATGGAAAAATTTTAGCTATTACCGGTACAAACGGTAAAACTACTACAACATCTTTGTGCGCGTATACTTTGAACAAAGCTGGATATAAATGTTATGAAGCCGGCAATATTGGACTGGCGTTTTCGGAAATAGTTCTAAACATTAAAGAAGATGAATACGTCGCTCTGGAAACCTCCAGTTTTCAGTTGGATTATGTGGATAGTTTCAGTCCTTTTATTTCTGTAATTCTAAATATCACTCCGGATCATCTGGATAGATATGAGAATAGTGTTGCAAAATATGCCGCTTCAAAACTAAATATTGCTAAAAATCAAAATATTTATCAGTACTACGTTTGCAACTTTAATGATTCGGAAATACCTGCCCTTTCAAACGAAGCGGTTAATAAATTTCATTTTTCTTTGACTGAGAATCTTGCAAATGGAGCCTTTATTAAAAATGGCAGATTTATGTTTTCCAATAATTACGTAGTTGAGGATGTTTGTTCTTTGGAAACATTATCAATAAAAGGCTCACATAATCAGCAAAACGCCTTGGCCGTTTTGGCAATTGCTAAAATTGTAGGATGTTCTAACGAATCCATAGCTGATGCGTTCACAAAATTTCCCGGAGTAGAGCACAGGCTGGAGTTTGTTCGTGAGCTTAACGGCATCGAATATATAAATGACAGTAAGGCGACTAATGTCGATTCAGTATGGTACGCGCTTCAAAGTTTTGATAAACCGATTTATTTAATACTTGGCGGTAAGGATAAGGGTAACGATTACAATAGAATAAAGGAACTTGTAATAAAACACGTGTTAAAAATTTTCGCTATCGGATCATCGGCTGATAAAATAAATGACTTTTTTAATGCCGTTGTTCCCGTTGAAATAAAAAAAGATTTACGCGATTGTGTATTAAGCGCTCATAAAGAAGCTCAGCCTAACACAATTCTTTTATTGTCTCCTGCCTGTGCTAGTTTCGATATGTTTGAAAATTACGAACATCGCGGTAAGGTATTTAAAGAAGAAATAATGAAGATGAAATGATGAAAGTATTATCGAGAATATTATTGGTTTTAGTTTTATTGCTTATAATACTTGGCACTGTAATGGTATTAAGCGCAAGCGGTACTTACAGTGAACTACGTTTTAATAATCTATACTTTCTATTTAAATCGCACTTGTGGAAAGTTATCGGTGCAATTGCTTCACTGATTATTGTTTCCATAATACCTTACGACTATTACAAGAAGTACAGTAAACAATTATTACTTGGTACATTATTCATACTGATTGCTACCTTTATGTTTGCTCCCAAATTTAAAGGCGCAGCTCGTTGGATCGATTTGGGAATCTTACAATTTCAGCCTTCGGAATTGGCAAAACTGATATTGATTATGCACCTTGCTGAATTAATTGAACGTAAGGGTGAACTGTTAAAAGATTTTCAACATGGTTTTCGTTACGCAATATTTTGGATATTCCTTGTCGGTGGATTGGTTCTGATTCAACCGAATTTGAGTACAAGTATGATAATAGTACTTACATCTTTTACTTTACTTTATATAGGCGGCAGCAAATTAAAACATATTTTATATACCGCCGGTAGCGTTTCAGCTTTGGGAATAATGGCAATGTTTTTATTTAATCACTCGCGGGAAAGAATTTTAGGATTCTGGAAAAGTCTGCATGGAGCGGGTGAACCAAATACTCAAGTTTTACAAGCCAAAATTGGACTTGGCAGCGGGGGAATTTTAGGGGTTGGATTGGGACATAGCCGGCAAAGCGATCTGTTTTTACCTGAGTCCTTCGGCGATTTTATATTTTCAGTACTTGGCGAAGAGCTTGGTTTTATCGGATCCATTGGCGTTTTGCTGCTGTTTTTATCGGTATTCGTTGTTGGTGTTTTGATCGCTAAAAACGCGAAAGATGAATTTGGCAAAATACTTGGATTTGGAATATCCTTCAATATTGTAGTCAGCGCTTTTATAAATGCTGGTGTTGTTATGGGTGTTCTGCCAACTACAGGAATAACTCTTCCGTTTATAAGTTTCGGCGGCACCTCTATAATTATTTTTAGTATATCAATTGGAATTTTGATGAACATAGCCCGGACAACAGAAACGGCTAATAATTTAAAAATGGATAAAGTTGAAGAAAAATCATCCAAAATATAGAATAATATTCGCAGGCGGAGGAACTGGCGGACATCTGTTTCCAGCAATATCTGTAGCCGAAAAAATCAGAGAACTGATGCCGGATGCAGGGATATTGTTTGTTGGAACTAAAGACAAAATAGAAGCCCGTGTAGTGCCTCAGAATGGATTCGATTTTAAGACAATCTGGATTAGTGGATTACAAAGGAGAATAACATTTAAAAATTTGATGTTTCCTCTTAAGATGATAACAGCTGCTATTCAATCTCTTGTTATCTGTATAAGATTTAAACCCCAGGTAGCAATTGGAACAGGAGCTTATGTTGCGGGACCGGTTATATGGGCATCGTCTGTAATGGGCGCTAAAATAATGCTGCTAGAACAAAATAGTTATCCAGGTATAACTAACAGACTGTTAGAAAAAAGTGCGGATGAAATTCATATAAGTTTTAAAGATTCGGAAAAGTATTTTAGAAATAAATCCAAATTAAAACTTACAGGAAATCCTATTAGAGTTAATGAGAAAGTAATCTCTAAATCCGAGGTGCTTAGAACATTAGGATTAGATGTGTCAAAAAAAACATTGCTGATTTTAGGCGGCAGCCTCGGCGCTGGCTCTATAAACAATGTAATAGCAGATAATTTAAACGAATTGATGCGTGATAAAAATTTGCAAATAATCTGGCAGACAGGTAAAAATTATTACGAAGAACTTAAAAAACTGAACGCCGAGAATATAAAAATTATGCCCTTTATTGATGATATGAATACTGTTTATTCATGCGCGGATTTAATAATTGCCCGCGCAGGAGCTACAACTATAGCCGAGATTGCTGCACTTGCTTTGCCGGTTGTATTTGTTCCTTCTCCAAACGTTGCCGAAAATCATCAGTACAAAAACGCGAAATCAATTCAGGATGATGATGGCTGTGTTATTATAAAAGATTCAGAAATAAATGATCGGCTGATTTTTACGATTAAAGAACTTTTAATTAATGATGAAAAACGAGCGCAGTTGGCTGCCAATATTAAAAAATTTTCAAAGCCCGATGCGGCTCAAATTATCGCCGAGCGTGCTATAAAATTAGCAGAGGCGAATTAAAAAAGGATTATTAATAATGTTTCAACAAGTTATAAAAAAAATTCATTTTGTAGGTATCGGCGGAATTGGTATGAGCGGAATTGCGGAAATTTTGCTTAACCAGGGATTCGAGATTTCAGGTTCTGATCTTATGGAAAGCGAAGTTACAGATCATCTAAAAAGTCTGGGCATAACTATATACAAAGGACATTCACCCGAAAATCTTAAAGACGCCGATGTATTGGTTTATTCTTCTGCTGTAAATTTGGCTAATCCGGAAGTTAAGGAAGCCAGTGAAAGAAAAATTCCTGTTATAAAACGTTCCGAAATGCTTGCGGAATGTATGCGAATGAAATATGGAATAGGTATAGCCGGCACACACGGAAAAACTACAACTACTTCAATGGTTGGTTTGGTTTTGACAGAAGGCGGAATTGACCCAACAATTATTGTGGGTGGCAAACTTAGCGGTCTTGGCGGAACAAACGCACGGCTCGGCAAGGGAGAATATATTGTAGTTGAAGCTGATGAGTTCGACAGAACATTTTTACGGCTGACACCAAGTATTGCTGCTATAACCACCCTTGAGACCGAACATTTGGATACCTATAAAGACTTGAATGATATTAAAACAGCTTTTGTAGAGTTTGCGAATAAAGTTCCTTTTTTTGGCTTTGTTACATTATGTCTTGATGAACCGGCATTGCAAGACATTATTCCACTTATAAATAAAAAAATTATTACTTATGGATTAACTCAACAAGCAGATGTACGCGCAGTAGATTTAAAACATCATGAATATGAGAGCACTTTTAAGGTAGTTTATAAAGAAGAGGAATTGGGTCAGATTACACTGCAAATTCCAGGTGCGCATAACATAAAAAATAGTCTCGTAGCAGTGATTATCGGAAAAGAACTTGGTCTTAATTTCGAAACAATTAAAAACGCGCTCGAAAAATTTTCAGGGGTTTACAGAAGGTTCGAAACAAAATATTCGAACGGCATTCTTGTTATTGACGATTACGCACATCACCCTACTGAAATTAATGCCTCACTATCTGGTGTAAGAAGCGGCTGGAAAAGAAGATTAGTTGCTGTATTTCAGCCGCATCTGTTTTCGAGAACAAAAGATTTTTATGCTGAATTCGGACGTTCCTTTTTAAACTCGGACGTATTTATTTGCACTGACGTTTATCCCGCTCGCGAACTTCCTATTGAAGGCGTTACTGGCGAAATTATTGCGAATGCAGCTAAAAGTTACGGACATAAAAATGTTATTTATGAACCAGATAAAACAAAAATACCAGCTTTATTGAAAGAAATTTGTGAGACAGATGATATTATCATCACGATGGGTGCCGGAGATATTTGGAAATATGGCGAAAAATTTGTTGAACTAATAAAGAGCAGTAAATAATTAATGCAACGCAACGTTAAAATAACGTCGGTATTGATGCTTCTGATTCTTTCAGCGGTTGTAGTTTACCTTACAATCGCAGTAGAGGACAAACCGAATAAACAGGTTTCGCTTGTTGAACTAAAGGGCAACATTCATTTGCCTAAAGATCAGTATTTCAAGTTTGCCGGGTTAAATGACATTCAAAAGCAGAGTGACGTTAATATTGCAATTATACGCGACAGACTTTCTAAGCATCCTTACATACAGAAAGTTGATGTAGCAATAAAAGAAAACCGTTTAATGATAGATATTTCTGAAAAAAGATTTGAAGCGATTTTGTTCTCAAAAGATAAACAATTTTTCGTCACCGATAATTCGGTATTAGTGCCGGTGCTGCCTTATACTCAGCAAATAAATTACCCTATAATTAGTAATCCTAAAATTGAAAATGATATACTGCCAATGACGTCTGTCCTTAAACAGAAAGACGTAGTAACAGCCTTAAAAATTCTGTCTGCGGCTAAACTTGTCAATCCAGATTTATCTGACGCGTTGAGCGAAATTAATTTGCGAAACGGTAAAGATATTCTCGTACAGTTTTCAAGTATGGATTATCCTGTAATTATAGGCAGGGGAAGCGAAATAAGAAAAATTTTAACATTCAACACTCTCTGGGATTACTTGAGCAGCAATAAAAGCAGCGCAATAATTAATTACGTTGATCTACGATACGCCGAGCATGTTTTTCTTGGATTTATTGATGAAGAATCACCGGAGAAGGATAGTACGATATGAAGAAAAATTTAGTTGCCGGATTAGATCTTGGCACCACAAAAGTTTGTGCCGTTATTGCCGAACAATCTGAATCCGGAATTGATATACTCGGATTTGGTGTTTCGCCTTCTGAAGGTCTAAATAGAGGTTTGGTTGCAAATATTGCAAAAACAGCCGACGCTATTAAAGAAGCGCTTAGCGTAGCATCAAATAGAGCCGGTTTGGAAATTAAGGAATTAAACGTGGGTGTTGCGGGCGAGCATATTACAAGTCTTAGACACAGGAATTATGTTACAATCAGTAATCCCGACAGGGAGATAACGCAAGCTGATTTAGACAGATTAAAAGCAGATGTAAAAACTATAAGAATACCATCTGACAGACAAATTTTACACATAATTCCGGAAGAATTTTTTGTTGATTATCAAGGTGGAATAGAAAACCCAATTGGCATGTGCGGGTCACGTTTAGAGGCGGTTAATCATGTGGTTCTAGCTTCGATCCCCGCTATTCAGAATATTAAAAAATCTGTTGAACGAGCGGGTTATATAGTAAAAGATTATATACTTCAGCCTATCGCATCTAGTGTTTCTGTACTCGATGAGAATGAACAGGATTTGGGCAGTGTATTGATCGATATAGGCGGCGGAACTACGGATGTAGCAATTTATCACGACAAAACAATTAAACATACTAAGGTTATTGGAGTGGCCGGAAATCAAGTTACTAATGATATTCGCGAATCTTTAGGGATTGTTACTGCTGAAGCTGAAACATTGAAAAAAGAGCATGGTTATGCAATGGAAGAAGCTATTATTAAAGACGAAGATATTTTTATAAAGGGGCCCGGTGCGCGAGGAACAATAAAAATACCTGTAACGCTTTTAACACAAATAATAAGCGTTAGAATGCGGGAGTTGTTCACAATTATTGACAACGAACTCAGACAGACAGGATTAAAAGGGAAAATTAAAGCGGGAATCGTATTAACAGGCGGCGGATCATTATTACGCGGTTGTACCGAATTAGCTGAGGAGGTTTTCGGCTTACCGGCAAGAATAGGTGTACCCATTCAACTTGGCGCCGGTTTATCAAATGAAATTGAAAGTCCAGAATATGCAACTGTGGCCGGACTAATTAAAGGTGTCCCCGGAAGCACTTCAAGCGCAAATTGGATTGATGTTGAAGTGAAAAAAGAGAAAAGTAAAATTAAAGTTGGTTCGTTCTTTAAAAAAATCCAGGAATTTTTTGACGAATTATAATTAATCAATTTGTTTCCCGATTATGATTTTACAGAGAGAAGTTAAATAAAAAAGAAAATTCGAAATTTGAATATAAACTAGATGTTTTTGAATATGAATTTGAATATGAAAAAGAAATACTATAAAAACCACAACAAGGAGGTATTATGCCATTTGTGACAATCGATAAAGATGGTTCCTTATCCGCAAAATTACGGGTAGTTGGAATTGGCGGCGGCGGATGCAATGCTATTGAAAGCATGATGACCAAAGGGCTTGAAGGCGTAGAGTACATAGCTGTTAACACCGATGCACAAGTTCTTGAAAAAAGCAGCGCACAACATAAGGTTCAAATTGGAAGAAATTTAACAAAAGGTCTAGGTGCGGGCGCTGACCCTAACGTTGGTAGAAAAGCACTTGAAGAAGACAGAGAAAAAATTACTAAAATTTTAGAAGGCAGCGATATGGTTTTTGTTACTGCGGGAATGGGAGGCGGAACAGGAACAGGAGGCGCGCCAATAATTGCCTCTATCGCTCAAAGCGTAGGAGCTCTCGTTATTGGAATTGTTACAAAACCTTTTCGATGGGAAGGGAAAAGGCGAATGAGCAATGCAGAAGATGGAATTAGAGAATTACGTCAATATGTCGATAGTCTGATTGTTATTCCGAACGAAAGAATTCTAAATATTATGGATGATAGTTCAGAGGCTTTTGCGGCTTTCGATAAACCTAATGAAGTATTGCACGAAGCCACACGAGGTATTGCAGAAATTATTACAGTACCGGGTAAAATTAATGTCGATTTCGCCGACGTACGTTCGGTAATGAATCAAAGCGGCGAAGCTTTAATGGGATGCGGTATTGCTTCCGGAGAACACCGAGCTGTTGAAGCTGCCCAGAAAGCGATATCTTCACCCCTTCTGGAAGGCGTTAATATTAAGGGTGCAAAAAATATACTTCTTAACGTTACGGCATCCTCCACTCTTACAATGCGGGAAATTACAGAAGGCAATCAAATTATATATGATGCGGCAGGTGAGGAAGCAAATGTTATTTTTGGTCTCGTACAAAAAGAGGACATGAACGAATATGTCTCCTATACTGTAATTGCCACTGGTTTCAGTTCAAACGAATCACTTAAGTCCAGGCAGTCAGGCAAAGCTGAGGAAGAAAAACCAAGAAAAGTTGCTGCGTTTAATCCTGGTTTCAAAGCGACACATTTCGAATTCGACGAAAACGCAGATCTCGATATTCCTACTATTAAACGTATGGGTGGTGCTGGTCATTCATTTATGAAAAATGATGAGCCTTCGCAGGTACGTTTGGATTTTTTCAATAATGACAACAGACGTATTGAGCCCAAAAAACCTGTCACAAGCGATATTGAGGACGATAGTTCAACATTTCTGAGAATGATGATGGATTAAAATTTATTCCAGACATCCCTTTCCTAAAAGGCTGTGTAAATTTAATCCTTGTTGTGGTAAATGAGAGTCAAAAATTTATGCAGCCTTATTTTATTTATTATTCCTTAGCTTTTGTTTCATTTTACTCAAAATTTTCATAATCTTTGCATTCCAATTTAAACTAATAAGTGCAAATGAATAAATTCATAGCTTTAATCTCAATTATAATAATTTCCTCATCAGTCATGGCACAGGATGCCAGTCAGGTGGGATGGGTTTCAAAATTTGGTATGGCTGGCGGGTTTACTCCAATGTATATGATGCCGAACCTGGATCCGGTTAAAGATTTTGCTTCCGCAGCAGGAATAAAAGATTTTTCTTCCTCGGGACTTATAACATATGGCGGATCCGGGTACGCTTATATAATGATTATAGACAATGTTCGTCTTGGGGGAATAGGTTTTAGCGGCTCGCGCGTTGTTTCCTCAGGTGTTGACGAAATGAAATACGCCATCGGCGGCGGCGGCCTAACAATTGAATATACAATACCTTCAATCCGGAGGATTGCAATCTCGCCGGGATTAATTTTAGGAGTAGGATCATTCGACATATACGCATCACGAAATAACGGTGATTTTACTTGGGCTGGCTTAGCCAGCGATATAAATCAGGGAGTTAATACAACTGATAATTTTACTAGGAAAATAACAAACAGTTATTATATAATATCTCCAACATTAAATATAGATATTCCGTTCAATAGATTTTTAGCTTTTAGGATTGGCGCAGGGTACCAGTTAACTATTGCCGATGAATGGTCGGTTGATAATGATCAAAAAATATCCGGCATGCCCTCCGATTTGAACGGTAATTCGTTCTTTATTCAAACAGGTTTGTTTATAGGATTCTTCGCATTTTAGGAGGTTCATGAAAAAAATACTTGTCACCGGTGGTGCCGGATTTATTGGAAGTAATTTTATCAATTACATGCTTAAATCCAGGGACGACGTTTTTATTGTAAATCTCGATAAGCTTACATACGCTGGCAACCTTGAAAATCTAAAGGAGTCGGAGGCAAATTCAAATTACACTTTTATTAAAGGTGATATTTGTAATTTCGAATTAGTTGACTACATATTTAATAAGTTCGGGATTAAACATGTAATAAATTTTGCAGCTGAATCCCATGTTGATAGAAGTATTCTGGGTTCTGAAATATTCTTTCAATCCAATGTAATTGGAACTAATATTTTACTCGAAGCCGCGCGTCGTTACCAGGTTGAACGTTTTCTACAAATTTCAACCGATGAGGTTTACGGTAGCTTAGGTCCAGAGGGATTGTTCACAGAAACAACCCCGCTTTCTCCGAATAGCCCATATTCAGCAAGTAAAGCTTCCGCCGATATGATGGCTCTCGCGTTTCACCATACATACGGTTTGCCCGTAGTTGTTACCAGGTGCTCAAATAATTATGGCCCGCTGCAATTCCCGGAGAAACTTATACCCCTTATGATTCTGAATACGCTCGGTAATAAAAAGCTGCCTGTTTATGGAGACGGATTAAATGTTCGTGATTGGATTTACGTTATTGATCATAACCGAGCCGCCGAATTAGTTTGGGAGAAGGGAAATCCCGGGCATGTTTATAACATAGGCGCTGAACAGGAAATGAAGAATATTGATATTGTTAAACTTATTCTCTCGCATCTTGGTAAAACGGATGATATGATTGAATATGTTAAAGACAGACCTGGACACGACCGTCGATACGCGATTGACTCCACTAAAATTAAAACCGAACTTGGCTGGAAACCCGAATTTAAATTCGAGGAAGCCATAAAAAATACTATCGATTGGTATCTTTCAAACAATCAATGGTGGGAAAGAATTATTAATGGCGCGTATAAAGATTATTATATTAGCATGTATCAAAACTTTTATAAACATAAATAAAATGAATATGAAAAAAATTATAATATTGCTGTTTCTTTTAAACGGTCTGTTTTCTCAATATTACTCTCAAACCGTCACGGAACAGCAAGAAAGACAAACAAATACCAATATTTTGAAAACCTACTCAACAAGCGATACTAAATCCCTTCAAAAGTATTATCAGAATTTATTTTCCACTAAAAAAGACGAAAAAGAAAAAGGACTGATGCCTTCATTCGATATCGAGAAAGATAAGTTACTTGAAAAATTACGCGAACTTATTCCAATGGAAGGTCCCGTTGATCCAAATACTTATTACGTTGGACCTGGTGATTTATTTAATCTAAGTATTTGGAGTGACATTCCAGTAACATTTTCTTTAATTGTATCACCTGAAGGGACTTTAATTATACCAACAGTAGGGGTTGTAGATCTCACCGGAAAAAAATTGGCTGAGGCTAAATTACTTGTCGAAAAGAAAACAAATGATATTTATAAAAACAGCAACGTAACTCTCACTTTATTGATCCCAAGAGTATTTTCGGTTTCGGTAGGCGGCGTTGTTAGTAATCCGGGCAATTATTACGCTTCCGCTGTACAACGAGCCGATCAGGCGATTTACCTCGCAAACCTGGAAACTAAAGTCTCCATGGGGGATTTGTCAAAAGTAAATAAAGAAGAGAATCAACTTATTAACCGCTCCGATTTGGTTCAATATTTTGGCAATGATGAACTGAAAAAGGAAAAATTGGAAATGTCTCTCCGTAACATAAAAATTTTAAGAAAAAACGGGGATACTCTTGATGTTGATTTAGTTAGATACTATGCTACCGGCAATGTGGACTATAATCCGTTTCTTCTTGATGGAGATCAAATATTTGTCCCTAATTTGGACTTAGAGGCTAATTTTATAACTATTAGCGGAGCAGTTCGTTTGGAAGGAACATATGAATATTCAAAATATGATTCCATTAGTTCCGTATTTAATATTGCGCAGGGCCCAACAGCGTTAGCTGATCTTGAGAATGTAAATCTTTACAGAACAAATTTCACAGACGGCAGAATAGAGAAACATATAATAAATCTTGCAGGAATATTAAATCATAGTCTTCCCGATTTTAAATTGGAAGCAGGCGATAAAATTATATTTAGAAAAAAATATCCTCGCGAAGCTTCATTGGATGTTACTATAAAAGGTGAAGTAATCTCACCTGGTTTATATCCGATTCTTAAAGATAAAACCACTATTAAAGATTTAATTCAGGAAGCTGGTGGTTTTACTTCCGACGCATCTTTAGCAGAAGCAAAAATTATCCGTTTCACCGATCCGCTCGATAAGGCTTTAAACAACCCGGATTATAAACGTCTCGAAGAAATACGAATGAGTGATTTAAACGCAA
Organism: Ignavibacteriae bacterium HGW-Ignavibacteriae-2; assembly: GCA_002839805.1. Taxonomy (GTDB): domain Bacteria; phylum Bacteroidota; class Ignavibacteria; order Ignavibacteriales; family Melioribacteraceae; genus PGYT01. Next base: position 10,996 of record PGYT01000016.1, on the reverse strand, counting down.
GAACTAGAGAGTATTATAATTTTGAGTCAGCGATTAAAAGAGATTATGCTGCGGTAAATTTTATTGAATTGTTCGAAAAAAATAATGAAGCTTATAATATCCCTCTTCAAAACGGCGATATTATTTTAATTCCCCCTAAACAAAAAACAATTTATGTTTATGGACAGGTGCTTTATCCGGGATATTACCAATATATAGAAGATAAAGATTATGAATATTACCTGAATCTTGCGGGCGGAACTTCTGATATGGCTGACGATTCTGAAATTAAGATTGTTAAAGTAGGCAGTCATAACTGGCTAGATCCGGAAGATACTAAAATGGAATCGGGAGACGCTATATGGGTCCCGAGAGATATTGATCCCAGAGATAAAAATTTTGATTTTTATTTTAGCTGGTTTCAAAATACTATCGCTGTAGTAGCAGGTGTTGCTACAGTTGTGCTAACAGTAATTTTAGCTTCTAAATAATAATTATTTTGGATGACTCGCAGATGAATGATAATAATCAAACAAATTTGAATAGCCCTAATGATGAAAAAGTTGGTAATAGTTTTATAGAATTTATCACCGTAATTGTTAAGCACCGATATTTTTTAATAACATTTATTTTAGGGATTACAGCAGTTTTTACACTTTACGCTTTAATTGCGCCGAAATGGTACAAATCCGCCTCAACAGTATTACCGGCAGAACAAACAGACTTTTTAGGTGGATTAAGCGGCTTGTCTTCACTTGTAAAAGGATTTTCCGCTTCCAAAGGTCTCGCAAGTTTGACTGGCAATACTGAAACTGACAGATATGTTGCAATATTGCAAAGTGCTACAGTATTAGATAGAGTTATACAAAAATTTGATCTGCGAAATGTTTACGATATGGAAGATAGTTATTACGAAAAAGTAGTTAAGGAACTACTGGATAACGCAGATTTTGAGATTATGGATGAAGGTCAATTAACTATTACCGTTCTCGATAAAGATCCTCAGAGGGCGGCTGACATAGCAAATTATTTTGTTGAACAGCTGAATGAATTAAACTCTCAATTGCATGTACAGAACGCTAAAGCAAACAGGGAATTTATAGAACAAAGATACTTTAAAAATTTAGACGACATCGCAGGTCTTGAAGATTCAATGAAAAACTTTCAGGAAAAGTACGGCGTAATAGCAGTTCCCGAACAACTGCAAACTACTGTTACAGCGATGGCATCAATTTACGGTCAGCTCGCGGAAAAAGAAATTGAAGCTAATGTTATCGAAAGTACTTACGGTGCTAATCATCCGATGGCCGGATACGCGCGGACAGAATTGAAAGAACTGAAGAAAAAAATTGGGCAGTTAAATGATGGAACCAATGTTAAAGAAGGGGAAATTAACCTGCTTATACCATTCAAACAAGCTCCTAAACTTGCCCAGGCATATCTTAGAATTTATAGGGATCTGGAAATTCAATATAAAATTTTAGAGTTCACAACACCGCTATATGAGCAGGCAAAAGTTGAAGAGGTAAGAAATACTCCTTCTGTACTTGTGCTTGATAAAGCAGGACCTGCTGAATTAAAAGCTAAGCCCAAAGGTTCAATTTACTTAGTTTTATCATTTATTCTCTCCACTTTAATGGGATTATTTATAATATTTTCCATCGAATTGTTTTATAAAATTCGAGGACAATACTTGCGTTATTATAAATCTATTGACGAGTTATAGTCTTGCATAAAAAGTTAAATTTAGATCTAACCCAAATAAAAAAAAACTCGTTTTATTTTTTCTTGATTAGTTTTACAAGAATTTTTGGCAATGCAGTTATTTTAATTATTATAGCCCGATTATTTGGTAGCATAATATATGGCAGTTTTGCTTCTGCTTTAACTCTTTCGACAATTTTTTTAACAATCGCCGATTTTGGATTTGATTTTTTACTTGTTACTGAATTAGCGAAAAAGGAGAATAAACAGGAAGAGGTGTTTTTTCGCTTTTTACCATATAAACTAATTTTACTTTCACTTGCATTTACTACATTAATCTTGATATCATTAACTTTTAAATCCAGTGATCTATCAACTTCGCTAATCTCAGTTTTTAGCTTCTATATGTTGTTTGGATCTTTATCTAATTTTAATTTTGCATTTCTTAGGGGAATAAATGTATTCAAGTATGAAGCATACTTTAACTTATTCAATGGAATTTTATCAATCATAACTGTGTATGTCTTTTTTTTATTTGGTTTTTCAATTGTTGCAATAGCAATATTATTATCATCCTTTAAATTGCTTTTATTTCTAGGCAGTTTTACCATTATAAAAAAACATATTGTTTTTTTTCCAAATAAATTTATTTCCCCAAAATTTAATAAAGATTTTAAAAAAGTTGCGGTTTTTGGAACTAATTTGATTTTTGGTTTGCTATTTTTTCAATTGGATACGGTCTTATTATTATATATTAAAGGTGATGAAATTGCTGGAATTTATCAGTCAGCCTTTAGGATAATGGCATTATTTCTTGTACTACCTGAAATAATTATTTGGGCAATTCTTCCTTTATTAACTCGTTTTTTGGAAGTAGATGAGGAGAGGTTTTTTTTACTGTTGAAATTGATGGCTAGGATACTATTTACGCTTGCAATCCCCATTTGTCTAGGACTTCTTGTTTTCCCCAAACTTATTTTAACGTTGATTTATAGTAGAGATGAGTTTTTACTGGCCGCCCCTATATTACAAATTATGGCTCTCATAATTATAATAAGATTCATAGATGAGGTCTATGCCTTAATTTTAACAGTTTCAAACAAGCAAAAAATTCGTGCGAAAATAGCTTTTATAGCGACTGGCATTAATTTAACATTAAATCTTCTATTAATTCCTAATTATGGTATTATTGCAGCTGTTTATACTTCTTTACTTACAAACTTAATTGTGGCTTTGATCTATTTTATCAAAACTTTTGCATATGTTAAATCAAGTTTATTCGAAGTGAAACAGATCTTATTTATATCAGTACCAATTATTTTATACTTAATTATTAATTATTATAATTATTCTAACAGCATGCTTGCATTGTTTAGCAGTACAATATTTGTACTATTACTTGGGTTCTATGTTAATTTTAATAAAATAGAAAGATCAATGATATTAGAATTGAAATACAAATAAGGGAAAAATGGAACTCCCACTAGTTTGGATTATATTATTAAATTATAATAATTTTAAAGATTCAATTGAAACATTAGAATCCTTAGAAAAAATTAATTACTCTAATTTTAAAATTTTAGTGATAGATAATTATTCAACTAATGATTCCTATGAAGAATTAAAGGAATATTCTAAAAAACATAAATTCATATTATTATCTACAGACTCAAATCTGGGATTTGCTGGCGGTAACAATTTTGGATTGAAATACCTAAAAGATAAACCAGGCGAATACATATTATTACTAAATAATGATACTCTTGTAAGCGAAAATTTTTTGCAAATATTGGTTGAATCTTTAGAATCTAACAAAAATGCGGCACTTGCCGGCGGAACAATATTCTGTCATCACAATCAAAAAGAAATATGGTATGCCTCGGGAAGAATAATTAATTGGAGAGGGTTAGCAGTGCATGAATTTAAAGGTGAAGAGAAAAATATTCTAGAACTTGGATTTGTGCGTACTACAGATTTTGTGACAGGCTGCATGTTGCTGATTCGAAAAGATGTTTTAAAACAAGTTGGATTCCTTGACGATAAGTATTTTATGTATTTGGAGGACATTGAATTTAATCTTAGAGTTAAAAGATTTGGTTATAATATTCTTTATGTGCCTCAATCAGTTATTTATCATAAAGTTTTAGGAGAATCCCAAAGTAAATTTAAATTATATTACTCGGTTAGAAATAGACTGTTACTCATAAATTCGGGATTTCGTGGAATTTACAAGAATATTGCAAAATATTATTTTTTACTAATAATTAGTACAAAGATTTTTTATTGGGCCATTTCAAAAAATGATTTTTATAAGGTTGCAATTACTGCTTTAAAAGATTATCGTAATAACAATTTTGGCATAGGCTCGGGCCGAGGTTGGCTAAAATGACACTGATTAGTATTATTTGTATTGCAATTCTTGTTACGACTTTCATTTTTGGTTTAATTAAAAATGAGTTGATGTCTCCTGCCAGGCTTTACATTTTTGTTTGGACTACCGCAATTGGTTTGGCAGATTTAAAGTTAAGCCGACTTCAAAATGAGTGGTCGAATTTTGGGTGGATTGTATTGATGGTTGGCGTTCTTCCATTTCTTTTGGGTAACTTTATTGTTTATGTTCTGAACTTTGATAGGGGAAAAAAATCCATAACGCAGATAAGAAATTCGATTTTGATAGAAAAAATAAACGAGAAATTACTCTATAATATTATTCTAATTATGTTTTGTGCATATTTAGCCAGTTATTTTTTGGAATATTTAATTGAGGGATATGTTCCATTATTTTCTCCGCAACCTGATTTAGCGAGACGTGATTTTGGAGTATTTGGTTTGCACTTAATTGTTAATAGCGTTATATCAATCATTTTTCTAAGTGTTGAATATATAATTTTAGTTAAGCAGAAGTTTGCTAATAAATTAGTACTCTCCATAATTTCCGTATTAGCATTTATTACTTTTTCATTCCTGCTTTATAGATACATTTTTATGATTTTAATATTAATGATCATTCCTTTGGTATATTTCACTAAAGGTATAAAGCCCAAGTTTTTCCTAGGAATTTTTGTTTTTATCGGATTATTCGTTTGGGGTATAAAATCCATCAGGGTTGGACAATTAGCAGAACTATATTTTTTTCTCGCTGCAAAAATAAAAATTCCATACAAATATGCTTTTCTGTCTGAACCCTATATGTATATTACAATGAATTTGGAAAATTTTGTTGCAAATTTTGAAAAAACCACCTTTCATACGTACGGAATATTTTCTGCTGATTTCTTTTTAGCCCTAATTGGCGCTAAACATTGGTTAATGGAATATTATAATGTGGCTAAATTTCCCCACTATATTGATGGGTATAATACATTTCCTTACTTTTGGGCTTACTTTTATGATTTTGGTTTTTTTGGCTTAGCGATAATACCATTTTTTATAGGTATTTTTGCCTCTATTATATATAATCACATTAAAATGAATCCCAATTTAAGGAATTTAATTTATTATTGTGCGCTTGTTTCTGTTATTCTCATTTCATATACATCTGATCCGTTAACTAGACTTGATATAGTTTCAAATTATTTTATAATCATAACTGCACAATATTTTGTCATTGAAAATAATGTATTAAAAAAATAGAAAATAAAATTTCATCAAAAAAAAAGAAGCAATTTATGAATGACCTTGAAAAATATTTTTACAATAATTCTGAAAACTTAATCCACAAGTGGAAACACTATTTTGAAATTTATGATAAGTATTTTAGTAAATACAAAAATAAGGATCTTAATATACTTGAAATAGGTGTATTCCAGGGCGGCTCTTTAAAAATGTGGAAAGAATATTTTGGCAAGAATGTGAAAATATATGGCGTGGATATTAATCCAGCATGTAAATCATTGGAGGAGAACGGAATTGAAATAATAATCGGGTCGCAGGAAGATAGACAATTTTTACAAAAATTAAAAAGTCAACTACCACCAATTGATATTTTGATTGATGATGGAGGACATACGATGAAACAGCAAATAATTACATTTGAAGTTCTGTTCGATTTAGTGAAAGAGGATGGATTATATATTTGTGAGGACCTTCATACTTCTTATTGGTATGATTATGAAGGGGGATACAAAAGGAAAACTAGTTTCATAGAATACAGTAAAAATTTTATTGATTATTTACATGCCTGGCATTCGCGTGAGAGAAGTTTTAAAATTAATAATTTTACAAAATCAGTACACAGCATACATTATTACGATAGTATGATCGTATTAGAAAAAAGAAAAATATCCCCCCCAGAAGATTTGACTACCGGAAATTATGTAATTCCAATTTATAAACCTGATCTTTCTTTTTTTAAAAAAGTAAATATTAAAATCAGATCTCTTTTACAAAAACAAAATTATTGAATAGAGATAGATTTGGATAAAAAAGTTGAAATAGTAATTCTTAACTACAACAATTGGAATGATACACTTAAATGTATAAAATCATCATTAAAAATAAATTATTCCAATTATTCCATTGTTCTCGTCGACAACGCATCAACGGATAATAGTTGTGAGTTGTTGATCGAAGCATTTCCAAAACTGAATATTATTAAATCCACAATAAACGGCGGCTATGCTAACGGCATGAATTTAGGGATAAATTATGCTTTGAAAAATGGTGCGGATTACATCGTAATTTTAAACAATGATACGATTGTAACTGAAAATTTTTTAAATAATCTTATGATTACGGCTTATTCAAAAGAAAAAATTGGAATTGTATCCCCTAAAGTTGGCTACATCGGTCAGGAAGATACACTTTATTGCGGCGGTGGTAATTTCTCAAAGTTAAAATGCACCGGCGTTGCCGAATATCAGGGAAAATCTTTCGAAAAATATGCTACGGAAAATAGAGAAATAAATTTTGCGGAAGGTTGCTGTCTTCTTGTTAAAAGGGAGGTATTTGAAAAAGTTGGTTTATTTGAAGAAAAATTCTTTATGTATTTTGAAGATGTAGAATTTTCAGAAAGAGTTACTAAATATTTTAAAATTATGTTTTGTAGTGACGCAGTAATTTATCATAAAAGCGGTGCGGGAAAAAGTTGGGTGGATTATTCACCGTTATACTACTATTACTACACACGAAACAGAATGTGGTTGTTTTCGAAAAAAAATATCTTATTAAAAACTTATGTTCTATTATTTAGTTTATTAAATACAATCAATAAATACCTGATACTAAAAATCGCTTTTTTAATATCGAACCAGGAAAATAAAAATAAGCTAAAAAAATCTATTGAAGCGCTTGCAAAAGGATTCAAAGAGGGGATTAATTTGTTGTTATTTAGTAAATATATCTGAGATTTTATGATAGTTATTAATTAAACGAGTGATACTATTTGAAAATATTTTATTTGCTTTCCCGTATTCCTTATCCAATAGATAAAGGCGATAAATTAAGAGCCTATCATCAACTAAGAATTCTTTCCAGAAATCATGAGATTTATTTATTTGCTTTAAATGATGAAACTAATATATCGGTTGAACATGATGAATTAAAAAAAATCTCGGTAAAATATTTCATAAAACATCTCACTAAACTTGATATTCTCATTAGTCTACTAAAGGGATTTTTTTCAGATTTACCTTTTCAGACATCCTACTTTAATTCAAAAAAAACCCAATCTTTAGTTAAAAATGAACTCTTAAAATTTCAACCTGATTTAATTGTTTGCCAATTAATAAGAATGGCCGAATATGTGCCGGACTCTATTCAGGCCCCGCAAATAATTGATTATATTGATGTTTTATCAAAGGGGCTGGAAAGAAGGAAAAGCAATTCTAATTTTTTGATGAAACCAATATTCCGATCTGAATATAAAAGGGTTTTAAAGTACGAAGAACAAGTTTTCAATCGGTTTAACAATGGCGTAATAATTACTGAAAACGATAGAAACGCACTGCCTTTTAACAGAAAAAATGAAGTAAAGGTAATTCCAAACGGAATAGATTTTAACCATTTTTATCCACTCGATAAACCTAAAGATATTGATCTTGTTTTCGCGGGCAACATGTCATATCCGCCTAATATTGATGCGGTGGAGTTTATTGTGAAAAAAGTGTTGCCAATACTAAAGTTAAGTTCTAGTGATATTAAGTTTTATATTGTAGGAGCATCCCCCGCCCGAAGAGTAAAAAAATTAGCAAATGAGAATGTTATTGTTACAGGCTGGGTGAATGATATTAGAGATTACTACGCAAGATCAAAAGTATTTGTTGCACCAATGCAGATCGGCACAGGTTTACAAAACAAAATTTTAGAGGCTATGTCAATGTCTCTTCCCTGTATTGTCTCTTCATTGGCCCAAGGCGGAATCCAGGCTGAGAATAACAAGAACATATTTGTTGCTGATGATCCGGTTAAAATTTCGGAATTAATTATTCTACTTTTGTCAAACGAAAAATTAAGAAATTCTGTTGGTGAAAATGCGAGGGAATTCATAGTAAATAATTACGATTGGGAAAAAATAATTGATAACTTTGATAAGTATTTATCTTCATTAGTAAATAAAAATAAAACCCTATGACTTATACCCACACAATTGTCGGTGCCGGAATTGTTGGATTGGCAACCGGTATAAAACTTCTCGAAAAATACCCGGGAGCAAAGATATTAATTATCGAGAAAGAGAGTGGTATAGCGAAACACCAGACTGGCAACAACAGCGGCGTAATTCATTCGGGCATTTATTATAAACCCGGCAGTCTTAAAGCGCAAAATTGCCGCACAGGTTACAAGATGCTCCTTAAATTTTGTGATGAACACAAAGTGAAATATGAATTGTGTGGGAAAGTGATTGCGGCGGTAAATGAAGCAGAACTGCCTCAGCTCGAAAAAATATATGATCGTGGTGTGGAAAACGGTCTCGAAAATTTAAAGAAATTATCAGCGCCTGAATTAAAAAATTATGAGCCTAACATTAACGGCTTGGCGGGAGTTTTTGTCCCACAAACGGGTATTATAAATTATTCGGAAGTATGCGATAAGATGTATCAACTTTTACTTGATAAAAGTGTTGATTTCAGATTCGGAGAAAAGGTGATCGATATAAATAATAAAAATCCAATTGAAATTATAACACAGAAACAATCTTATTTTTCCGATTATCTTATTACCTGCGGTGGTTTGTATTCTGATAAACTTGCCGGTATGACCGAACGGGATTTACATTTTAGGATTATTCCATTCCGTGGTGAGTATTATAAGTTGAAACCGGACAGACAAAGTCTAGTTAACAATTTAATTTATCCTGTACCGAACCCCGACTTTCCATTTTTAGGTGTTCATTTTACGCGTATGATAAATGGTCAAGTGGAATGCGGACCTAACGCGGTTTTCGCTTTCAAAAAGGAAGGTTATAAAAAGTTCGATTTTAGTTTTTCAGAATCTTTTGATTCTTTGTTCTGGCCCGGTTTCCGTAAAGTAGCTCGAAAGTATTGGAGAACAGGGCTTGGCGAGTTCTACAGGTCATTCAGCAAAAAAGCTTTTGTTAAAGCTCTGCAAAAATTATTGCCGGAAATTGAGGAAAATGATTTAATTCCCGCCGCCGCCGGTGTAAGAGCGCAGGCTTGTGATAAGGATGGGGGATTGTTGGATGATTTTTATATTTTAGAGAATAAAAATATTTTACATGTTTGTAATGCACCATCACCGGCGGCCACATCCTCACTTGCCATCGGCGACTATATTGCTAATAAAGTACTGATCTCCAATTAATAGAAATTCGAAATTTGGACAAACGATTAGAAAAAATATTTGTATTAACTGTAGATTTTATATCAATTAATTTAGCTACGGTACTATTCTTCTACTTCAGAGTGGAAACCGGTCTTTTTAGCATTCTAACTGAACCGGCTTTTTTTCTTTTATCTCCGGCAATTTATTTTTACTGGGTATTAATTTTTATGTTCGTTGGAATGTACCGCACCTGGTTTGCCTCCTCGCGATTCGATGAGCTCTCAACACTTTTTAAGGCTACTTTCGTTGGGATATTTATACTTTTTTTCTTTATCCTTTATGATGATTTGACCTCAGGATATAACAGCTCGTCCAACAGATTTTTAATATTTATTTACTGGGGCTTCTTTTTTATTAGCACCGGTTTTGGACGTATGCTTATACGAAGTATACAACGCAGATTACTTATTAAAGGTATTGGACGGCGAAATGCCGTAATTGTGGGGTATAACGCCAAAGCAAATAATATGCATAATATTATTAACTCATACCGTGGATTAGGTCTGGATGTTGTTGCTTATCTTGCAGTTCACGAAAAAAATGTGGGACTGGAATTTTTGGGAGTTAAAGTTGTTGATACATACAAAAATATACGTAACGTTATCAAAGAGAAAAGCATTCAGGAAATTATTCTAGCGCTTGAAAAAGATGAAGGTGATGTTCTTTTAAATGTAGTTGGCGATGTGGATATGGAAAATGTGTCGATTAAAATAATTCCAGACCTTTACGAAATAATAAGCGGACAGGCGCGTACATCTCAACTTTACGGTTTTCCACTTATAGATATAATGCCACAGCTTATGCTCGAATGGGAAAAAAAACTCAAACGGCTTATGGATATTGTTTTTTCGTTTATCTTTTTAGTTGTAACCTCACCTGTAATTATTGGAGTTTCAATAGCAATAAAAATAGACAGTAAAGGACCTGCTTTTTATAAACAGGAGAGATCCGGTTTAAACGGTAAACCATTTAAAATACTTAAATTCCGTTCAATGGTTCAGGATGCGGAAAAAGCTTCCGGTCCGGTTTGGTCTCAAAAAGGAGATCCGCGTGTTACAAAAGTTGGTAGGTTTATAAGAAGGGTAAGATTGGATGAAGTTCCGCAGATGATAAATGTTTTATTAGGCGATATGAGTTTAGTTGGACCCCGACCGGAAAGACCATATTTTGTGGAAAAATTATCGAAGGAAATTCCATTATATAAACGAAGATTAAAAGTCAGACCTGGAGTTACAGGCTGGGCCCAGGTGAAACATAAATATGATGAAACTGTAGAAGATGTTAAAACAAAATTAAGGTACGATCTTTTCTATATTGAAAACATGACACTTAGAAATGATCTTAAAATTTTATTTCGTACAATATTCGTAGTCCTTTTTGGGAAAGGGCATTACGAATAAATATTTGTTAAATTCATGTGGTTATTTTATTGGGCGATCTAAATTTTCGGATTTATTAGCCCTCAGTAGACATGCAACTGATTTTGATAATTAACTCAAATTTCTTATCCGGGCTGCCGGATATAAAGACG
>PGYT01000125.1 GCA_002839805.1 Ignavibacteriae bacterium HGW-Ignavibacteriae-2 | reverse complement strand
ACACAAAATTATTGGAGTGTAAAAAAGATGCTGCTACTTAAGTGACAGGATTTACTTATTTTTACCGGACTAAATTTTAAAAAACTCCGGCAAAAAAATGTTTATTCGATTTAAATTATATTTTTACGTTCTCCTTCTTCTTAATATTTATTCTCAAAAAATTATTGCTCAATCCGATAACAGTTTCAAATTGTTCGATGATTCTAATGTGGCATCTATAAAAATTACAATGGACGCAGATGACCTAAAATGGATGTACGATCATCCTGAGAGCGATTCTTTACATATGGGTTCCGTTTATTATAAAAACGCCTCAATTAATGAGATTGTAGATTCAGTAGGAATAAGAATACGCGGAAACACTTCCCGAACTTCTCAAAAAAAATCATTTAAATTATCTTTTAATACTTACATAAAAGGCAGAAAGTTTTATGATGTAGAAAAAATAAATCTTAATGGTGAACACAACGATCCTTCAATTGCACGAAGTAAAATATGCTGGAATCTTTATCAAAAAATAGGGATTGCAGCCACTCGCGCCAGTTATGCTGCCGTTTATATAAACGAAAAATATTATGGCGTTTACTTAAATGTAGAACATATAGACGAAGAATTTGTGGCTAAAAATTTTGACGACCCTAACGGTAATTTATGGAAATGTCTGTATCCTGCTGATCTCAGATATTTGGGTCCCGATCCCAACAGTTATAAGATTAATTCGGGAAATGGAAGAACATACGATTTATCTACAAACAAGGAAGCTGACGATTATTCGAAGCTTGCCCACTTCATTAATATCATAAATCTCTATTCCGGAAACAGTTTGAAAGATTCGGCATACAAATACATCGACATTTCAAGTGTTCTTAAATATTTCGCTATGGATGTAATTACTGGTAGCTGGGACGATTACTGGTTTTTGAGCAGTAATTATTATCTGTATCATGAACCCTCGTCTGATAAAATGTACGTTATACCTTACGATTACGACAACTCATTTGGCGTCAGTTGGTTTGATATTGATTGGACAAATACTAATCCTTATTATTTTGCGAGAAATAATTCCGGTCCTAGGCCTCTTGTTACAAAGATACTTGGCATAAATGAATTCAAAAATCTTTATACGCATTTCCTTGATTTGATAAATAATAAAGTATTTAAAATGTCTCTATGGGATTACGATTTATATAAAATCGAAAATCAAATTAAACCATACGCTGAATTGGATATATATAGGATAATGGATTATGGTTTCAGCATGGATGATTTTACCAAGTCCTACCGTTCATCACATTACGATAAGCTTCACGTTAAAAGGGCAATTAGGGAATACGCAGATTTACGATACGCAACTTTGAACACTTATCTTAAATATGAAAACGCGCCTCCGGCTATTTATTCTTTAGATTGGTCTCCAAAATATCCCGGACCTAACGACAGTATCTATGTGTATGCCTCCGCGTTCGGTTATCCCGATATTTCGAATATGAAAATTTTAACTCGCCCTGGAAATCTAAGTGTGATAGAAGAAATTGAAATGAAATATAAACCTGTAGCTGGATCAACAATTCCGGAAGAAAATGACAGGTGGGTTGGTGTAATTCCACCTTTAGGTGCAAAATCAACTCTAAGTTTTTCTGTTTCGGCAAGTAATGGTTTTGGTGCTTCGCAAATTTATCCTAACTATAAAAATATAACTCTTTCCACCGGGGCGGCTACTACTAAAGAAATATTGATTAACGAAATAATGGCTCGTAATGATTCTACAATAAGCGATGAAAACGGCGAATTCGATGACTGGCTTGAGCTTTATAACGCAACAGATAAATCAATTAATTTAAAAGGGAAATTTTTAACGGATTCAAGAAAAAATTTAACAAAGTGGCAATTTAAAGAAGATCATATTCTGCAGCCGGGTGACGTGGTGCTTGTATGGTGTGACGATGATCCTAGTCAAGGAAATTTACATACTAATTTTAAATTAAGCGGCGATGGTGAGTTTGTCGCCCTGGTTGAATCGGATTCCGGTACATTCATCGATTCAACTTATTTTCCCGAACAACAATTTGATGTCAGCTGGGGAAGGGACATCTCCAACTCCAATACTTGGGGATATATGGCGCCTACCCCCGGACTAATTAATTCTGTTGTTAATGTAGAAGAACAAATAAATTTACCGGACAAATTCAGCGTTTCGGCTTATCCGAATCCTTTTAATCTTTCTACAACAATTATTTATAATTTGAATAAACAGAGTGACGTAAAAATTGAAATATTTAATTTGATTGGCGAAATGATCTGGTCAGCATCATATCCAAATAATGCACCTGGCACTTATAAAATTAACTGGAATGGAAAAAACAACTTTAATAAAATTATGAGTTCCGGTATTTATATTGTAAAGGTTAATGCAGGAGCTATTTATAATTCCGTAAAATTAATGCTTGTTAAATAAGGCATATTGAAAATTGTCATTTCAAAATTATCACCTTGGGAGATATAATTATTCTGTTGTAAAAATATTATGTAAAGGTAACGTATGAATTTAAAAAAATATAAACATATAATCTGGGATTGGAATGGGACTCTATTTGAGGATGTTGATTTGTGTTGCAGCATAATGAACGGAATTCTATCTCGCAGAAACATGAGTCGTATTACATTTGAAAAATATAAAGAAGTTTTCACTTTTCCAGTTATTGAATATTATAAAAGAGTTGGTCTTGATGTGAGTGGGAAGAATTGGGAAATACTGAGTAACGAATTTATTGATGAGTATGAAGCTCGTAAGGATGAATGCGGATTGTACGAAAAAGCTATCGATATACTAGAATTGTTCAAATCAAAAGGAATTAAACAGTCTGTGCTTTCCGCGTATTCTCAGCATACTTTAGAAGAAATGATAAACCGATTCGAATTGTCTCAATATTTTATCCGTCTGGTTGGATTAGACAATATTTACGCCGCAAGTAAACTTGAAAACGGAATTCTATGGATGAACGAGCTTGGGCATTCCGAAGGAGAAGTTCTGCTTATTGGCGATACGGTTCACGATTGTGAGGTAGCCAACCACATAAAAGCCGATAGTTTATTAATCTCAAACGGGCATCAAACAAAAAACGAATTATTAAAATGTAATGCTGTTTTAGTTGATAACTTAAAAGAATTATTAAATGTCTTTGAGAGCTGAATTAAAGATTCCTATTAAATCGTTGCCGGGCAAAAATTAACTAATAATTATATATGCATTAAAAGAGTTTATTAAAAGAGGTTTTAGATGGAATCCACAACAATTAAATACGCAAAAAAAAAACGTATAGCGCTTGTAGCTCATGATAATAAAAAGAAAGATTTGCTTGAATGGGCCGAGTATAACAAAGGAAATTTAAGCAGGCATAAAATTTACGCTACCGGAACAACCGGGAAACTTTTAGAGGAAAAACTGGACATTTATGTTCACAAATTGTTAAGCGGTCCTTTAGGAGGCGATCAACAAATAGGCGCGAAAATTGCGGAAGGCGAAATTGATATTCTTATATTTTTTTGGGACCCGCTTGAACCTCAGCCTCATGACCCGGATGTAAAAGCGCTTTTACGTATTGCTGTAGTTTGGAATATTCCTGTTGCCAATACGCGAACATCGGCGGATTTTTTATTCTCTTCAGCGTTGATGGATGACGAATATGAAAGGAAAGTTCCTACTTTTAATATTTACAAAAATAGGGAAGTCTAATTTCTATACTTGTCAATAATTTGTGTTGTGCTTCTCTAATAAATTAAATGAGAAAAATAAAATAAACGAAGTCTGATTTGCAGAACACAGAGCGACGCTCTTATTTAGCTCGACAAAGTGTGATAGGAGTTACACAATGCTCTGAAAAAATAAAAGTGTTGTGCACTGAGGGGATTCGAAATGTGGAATTACATTACTCCCCCTTAAAATCCGGTAAATTGCTTGTGATTATTCTGACCTTAATTGATAAGTTCATATTCCAATTCGAATTTTTACACTTGAATTAATTATACAGTATTTGTTTATTGTATTTCGAAGGAAAATCCTTATGTTGATTCTCTTTCAATCCGCCGCCTAATCTGATATTAATAGGAAAATCATACTCAGTTGATATATTAAATAAAGCTTAGTGTCATAATTCTTGTATTATTGATATATAAAATCATTGGGGGTTAGAAATGGGGAAAAATATTCTTATACTTTTTATACTTCTTCTGGGATTTCAATTTTTATCAGCGCAGGATTTAACAAAAGGCAAAAAATATTTAGATGAAAAAAAATATAAAAATGCCAAAGCGGAATTTGAAAAAGCGATTAAAATAAACGACAAGAATCATGAAGCCCACTTTTTATTGGGTCAATCCCTTTTCTTTTTAAAAGAATATGACGATGCGGAAGATGAATTTGAGGAAGCTATTGATCTTAAAGAAAATGTAGCTGAATATCATTTTTGGCTCGCTCAAACTTACGGCGCAGAAATAATGACGGCTAATGTTTTTTCGAAAGCGTTGCTCGCCCCGAAAATAAAAAACGAATATCTCGAAACTCTTAAATACGATCGAAAACATATATCGGCGCGTATAATGCTGGCACAATACTATTTGAGGGCGCCTGGAATAATGGGAGGCGGAGTTGAAAAAGCTTATGAGGAAGCTAAAACTTTAACTTCAATAGACGAAAAATGGGGCAGATTATTGTACGCACAGTTATTCATGGGTGAAAATAATTTTAAAAAAGCTGAAGAGGAATTTAAATATCTCGAAAAAAATTATGGCGACCTTCCGGACTTTTACGATTTTTATAACTATTACGGCTATATGCTCTTGAATCAAAATAAAAAGCTGGAAGCTGTGGAAAAATTTAAAAAACAGGTTGAACTCGCTCCCGATAAAGCAAATCCATACGACAGTTTGGGTGACGCCTATATATCCCTGGGAGATAAAGAAGCGGCGATTGTGCAGTTTAAAAAAGCGATTGAGATAGATCCGTTATTCGAAGCTTCTTCTAAAAAGTTGCAAAAGCTTCTGGATGAACAAAAAAAATAATATATGGAGAAATTCTAATTATTGCTGGTAGAGTAGCTTATGATTTTATGTGAGATCTTATCTTGCTTCAACCTAAATTCTAAATGTCGTTAAGGTCTAATTTGCATTATTTGTAGTAAGTGAATAACAGGTCTGAGTGTTAAAGGAATTTATTTTCAGTTTATTTTAGGAATAATATAGCTACTCCTCCAACAGCAAACATAGCTCCAAAAATAGAAATCCAGCTCAAATTTTCTCTGTAATAATATTTTACCATTGGAAGCATCAGTATAGGTACTGTAGCCATTAATGTAGAAGCAATCCCAACGTAGGTATTAGCAACGGCGATAAGACTGAATGTGATTCCCAAATATGGGCCTATTACTGAACCAATCAGTGTAAATTGTAAAGCCTTTCTATCTTTCATATATAATTTTATGGGATTCTTAAAATTTTTGCCCAGCATGGCGAATGGAATAATTATTAAGGCGGAAGAAAACACTCTAACGAATGTAGCGGTAAAACCGTTTATAGGTCCTTCGTTGAACGCAAGTTTTGCGAATATTAATCCGGCGCCCTGACCCAACGCGCCAAGCAATCCATAAAATATTCCTATCCTGCTTATAGAATAGTTACTTGTTGGTTTTTCCTCGCGATTAAGAACAACCATTGCAACGCCTGCAATTGTAATTATTATGCCCAATATTCCCCAAACCGATAATATCTCATCTAAAAAGAATAAAGCCAGTATTGTTGCTATAGGCGGGGCAAGCGACATAATAAGCATACTTAATCTGGCGCCTATATGCTGAAATGCTTTGAATAAAAAACCATCTCCGAAAACTAATCCGATTATTCCGCTGATTACAAGATTTATAATTTGAGTAATTGATAAATCAATACTCAAACCGGCGAAAATAATTGTTAAGAACAAATAAATTGAAGCGAGAACGATTCTTGTTAAGTTAACCGTTAAAGAACCCACTCTAATTGAAGCTTCTGTAAATACAATGGAAGTTCCGGACCATAACAACGCGGTTGTTAATGCTGCAATTTCACCAACAAATGGCATATTATCCTAAAGTTTTATCTGAAATATGTATCTGAAATAATTAACTAAAATAATCAATTAATAATAATTTACATGATGATCTATCAAAAATAGTATGTATAAAGTAGGTAGATTTATACTTCGGACTAACTCCATTTGCACAATAAGAATTTTTCGCGGCAGGGCACAACAATTAGAGACACTTGTTATGAGGCTCTGTGAAGGATCCAATAACTTGGCTTAACTGTAATGTTACAAGTTTTATCAACAATTTAAAATTATGGTTTACATCTTTTAAAAATATGTTCTCGATAAAAACATATGATATTATTCTTTCTTGCTTGTCTAATGAGAAACAATGTTTAGTATTGATCGTAAATTAAATTGAGATATGAGGGAGATTTATTTAATAAGCTTATAACAAGCACCCCGAGTGAACTCGAAGGGTGCTTTTATAAAATTGGAACTATAGATTACTTTCTTTTTGGACGGTACAAATGAGGACTTGAACCTAAAGCTACTTCAGCCGCTTCCATTACAGTTTCCGATAA
>PGYT01000015.1 GCA_002839805.1 Ignavibacteriae bacterium HGW-Ignavibacteriae-2 | reverse complement strand
TCGTCCAGAAACAAAGTACCATTATTAGCCATCTCAAACAGACCCTGCTTACTGTTATTTGCACCTGTAAACGCTCCTTTTTCGTATCCGAACAATTCGCTTTCAATAAGATCCGGAGGTATACTTCCACAATTTATTGGAACAAAATTTTCAAATTTTCTTTTGCTTCTGTAATGTATATTATTCGCGACAAGTTCTTTACCCGTACCAGAAGGACCGCTAATAAGAATACTTATATCGCTTTCGGCAAGACGCTGAATATTATTCTTAAGTTTTTCCATTGGTTCGGAAACTGAAATAATTTTCTTTTTCTCCAACATCTCATCAACATTACGTATCAGTTTTTTGCTGGAATTATATGTTTCCATTTCAAGGCGGCGTTTATCGTATGCGTTAAAAATACTCATCAAAAAATCTGTTGGCTGATATATATATTCTTCAATATCTCCGGGATATTTAGTGCAGTACCAGAAAGCGCCTGCCTTCATAAGACTTTTCGCGAAATCGAAATCGGAAATATTAATTGTAAGTTTTGTAATTACAATAATCTGAATAGTCCTGTTTATATCTTTTATTTTTCTTATTAACTCTTCGCCTCTTAAAGCTCCGGCTATCTGGTAATCCATTATCACAATATCAAAACGATCTGGTTTTTTATTTAACATTTCCAGAGCATCCATACCATTCGATGTAACATGCTCGATAGCAATAAACTGATCAAATAATTTAATAGTGTTTCTTACCCTTCTAACATCAAAATCTTCGTCTTCGATAAGCATAATTTTAATTTTATAATCGAGCATTAATTCTCCATTCAATTAGATATAAATATAATAAACGAACAGCCTTTATCAGGGTTATTTTCAACCTCCAATTGCCATCCGCACCTTTTAGTTGCCATTTGATGTGCGATATAGCATCCATATCCCGAATTCTTATTTTCTGCTTTTTTAGTTGTAATATTTTCGTTAAAAATTTTCTTCTGCCCATTTACTTCTTTATCCAGAAGTTCCGGTGGTATCCCATTACCATCGTCGGAGATTTTTACTTCCGTTGTATTTTCATTTTCGTTATACAATGTAGAAATCGTTATTTGAACTTTTTTATTCGCAGAATGATCTATGCTGTTTTGGATTAGAGGTTCCAAAATTTCCCATAGAACAAATTCGTTTATATGAACAATTGGAACATTTGGATCTAAGTTCAGCTTAAAAGTGAATATGTCTGTAGAGGAAGAAATCCTTAAA
Source organism: Ignavibacteriae bacterium HGW-Ignavibacteriae-2 (assembly GCA_002839805.1). Taxonomy (GTDB): domain Bacteria; phylum Bacteroidota; class Ignavibacteria; order Ignavibacteriales; family Melioribacteraceae; genus PGYT01. Next base: position 49,662 of record PGYT01000015.1, on the reverse strand, counting down.
AATATATACTTAACAAGAAATTGGATTACTTCATTTATATTTGTTTTAAACATAAGATTACGTGTCGTTTGTATGGGTGGATCATACCATTTCATGTCATAAATTACCCGAGAAATAAAATTTGAGTATTTTGTTACTCGGTTTTTTATTTCAGTTAAGTTATCTGCTGAAATCTTACGAAGATCTTCTTTTATAAAACCCATCACCTTTTCGGCTTTATGATGAGTGTGGTAAATCCGTTTTGTAAACAAAGATTCTTTTTCGTGCATTATTGTTTCTTTAATATGCTTTTCATGCTCATCCATAAGCTGGGACTGCGCTTCATCTCTTTCTTTAACAGTATACGATGAAATATAATACATGGTTAATAAACCAAGCAGGATTAAGGATGAATAAATTATCGCCGCTTCATCGTAGCTTGAGATAATTTCGTGGGTAAGTGAAGTGAAATCTGGAGACTTTTTAAGGTACAGCACACCTTGATACTCACCATTGGGAACAAAAGGAACAAAAATGTGGAATGTTTGCATCCCCTCCAATTCACTGTAAATCTGTTCTTCAAGGCGCACTCTTTCATTAATTTCATTGTATTTTTTTACAGCAAACGAATGGCGGATTTCAGTTTCCGGAATAGAATTAAGATTATTTGTCAGGTAATCAAACAATATAGCACCGTCATCAATTGCAAACGTAAATTTGTCCTTAGTTACAATAAGACAAATATCTTCCACATTTTGCTGCAGCAGTTGCTGACTGAAGATAATATTAAATGATTGAATAATTTTTTTTCTTTCACCCTCTTCTTTCAACTCTCGTATATTAATGTTCTCCAAAAGCAGTTCCAAAGAAGTGCTTGTTAAGTTAGCCATTTTTTCGGCACTATACTGTTGATAGGATTTTTGTGTTTCAATAAGATAACTTTGGAGCGAAGTTTTTTGAATAAACGACAAAATTATTTGAAAAAACACCAACACAACAAACAGGACAGTAAGATGTTTGAATTCGAACCGATACTTTTTTATACTATCTATTATTTTATTTGATTGCATTTTTTACTTAATTATTACTTTATTTGTTTTTATCATTTTTTCTGCTTCCATTAAGGCCATATCAATCGTTACCTCATTTTTAATGGCCCTTTTAACATAGTAGGAAATAATATCCGAAACTCGCGTATAGTCTTTAAGAAACGGGCGGTGAATTCCTTTGTCAAGCAATTTCTTCAAATATACTATTTCAGGAAATTCCGATAAATATTTCTGATTTTGGTAAAATTTGGATCGTACAGGTAGAAAAGAACCTTCATTAAAAAGGATCTCCTGAGCTTCCTCGCTAACCACAAATTTAATAAATTCAACAACCTCCTTTTTGTTAGCGCTGAATTTGGAAACCATTAGATTCCAACCGCCAAAAACTGAACCGGAACTTGAAGATTTAAAATGAGGCAATGCCGCTTTTTTAATAAGTTTTTCTTTTGAGAGATCATGAGAGAAATTTTTATTATCTTTTTGAAAACCGGGCCATCCTCTTAAAAACACACCGTCATTCTCTAGGAAGTAGTGATAGGCATCATTTTCATCGAAGGAAGTAATTATTTTTGGCGAGACTTTATATTTATTTACAAGATCAACCAATAGTTCCAGAGATTTTCTTGGAGCTCCCTCGTTTAAATTATATTCACCTTTTTTAAAAAAATCCGGATCCTGACTTAAAATCAACTCAAAATAACTACAGATCAACCCCTCGTAATCATCCGCAGGAAATAGATAGAAAGGATTTTTATTTGAATCGAAATATTTACTTAGAGATAGAAATTCCTCCCATGTGATTGATGATTCCAGTTTGGGAATTAATTTTTTATAATTAGGAATTTTTTTCAGTAAGTCAATTCTATAATACATCATGCTTACATCTATATAAAAAGGGACAGCAGCCAAATAATCGTCGACTATACAGGATTCCATTGCATAAGCAAGAAAGCCATCGGATTTAACATCAGGGAAAAATTCGTCAAGCGGCTGGCACCATTTAGCAAAACGCGGCACCCAAATTAAATCAACTGCAAAAACATCGATCCTTTCACTTTTGCTGCGCAAAGCTCGCGTAAGTAATTCTTTTCTTTCGTTTGTACTAAATTTTAAGAAAGGTAAATCTATAGGTGTTACCTTAATTTTACCTTCGAACTTTTTGTTGAATCTGTCGATTACACTCTGATGAGCTGATGAAATATTATCTGCAAAATAAATTTCAGTAACTTTATTCTTTTGAACCCCGTTTGATGTTATTGAAATAACATAATAAACCACAAGAGCGGAAATGCTTATTGCAATAATTATAATCGACGAGTAATTGATTAGTAAAGTATTTTTGAATTTTTTCCAAATCATATAGAGTAAGATAGAAATATTCATTCACATTAAAAATACGTGTCAATGCTCCAGTTAAATTTGTAATAAACTATCCCTTATTTAATCAACGATTTTTAATATTTTAGAGTTAGGGAAATTTTTACTCATTAATTCTATAACAGGCAAAAAATGGAAATACTTTTTTTAGTAATTGGGATCGTCTCCGGCGGAGTAATAATATATTTCATGCTAAAATCGAAATCAGCTGGCGAAAAAGCACAGCTTAATGAAAGGAATTTTTTGCTTGAAAAAGATTTGAATGAGAAGAAGGAGTTGTTATCGGCCGCATCAGAAAAATACATCAAAATTAATTCGGAATTAGCATCACTTCAATCTGATTATAAAAATCTTCAGCAAAAAATGGACGATCAAAAAAATGAAATAGAAAATCTGGAAAGCAGGTTTGCAAAAGAATTTGAGAATCTTGCAAACAGAATATTCGAGGATAAAAGTTCTAAATTTACACAGCAAAATAAAGATAACCTGAGTGAGATATTAAACCCGCTTTCTCTAAGAATCAAAGAATTCGAGCAGAAAGTTGAAGACAAACATAATAAAGATACGGAAGCTCGTGCAGGATTGGTCCAACAGATTAAAATGTTATACGATTTAAATCAACAGATGACTAAGGAAGCTAATAATTTAACTAAAGCATTACGCGGCGACCAAAAAACACAGGGCAATTGGGGTGAATTTATACTTGAAAGTGTTCTTGAAAAATCAGGTTTATCAAAAGGAAGAGAGTATACTATTCAAGAATCCTTTAAAAGTGAGGATGGAAATCTTCAACGCCCCGATGTTATTGTTTATTTGCCAGAAAATAAAAATATAATTATCGACTCGAAAGTTTCACTCACCGCATATGAACAGTGTGTTTCAGCCGATGACGAAGCTTTGAGAATCAGTCATCTTAATAATCATATCAAATCTGTGCGAAGTCATATTAAACTTCTAAGCCAAAAAAACTACCAAAATTTATATGAACTAAATACGCCTGATTTTGTCCTAATGTTTATGCCAATTGAACCAGCATTCGCTTTAGCCGTTCAGCACGACGCCGCATTGTTTCAGGAGGCATTCGATAAAAATATTGTTATAGTTAGTCCAAGCACTCTGCTTGCTACATTACGTACAATTGCGAGTATCTGGAGGCAGGAGAGTCAAAACAAAAATGCCCTCGAAATTGCGAGACAAAGCGGTGCATTATACGATAAATTCGTTGGGTTTGTTGACGATCTTGTTAATATTGGCAAACGGCTCGATTCAACACAGGATACATATAAAGAGGCTATGAAAAAACTTCAGGACGGATCTGGGAATTTGATAAGAAGAACGGAACGATTGAAAGAATTGGGAGCTAAAACTTCAAAAATTTTACCAACTTCATTATTGGATGGGTCTGACGAAGATTAACAAAATATTATAAAATTTACAGAAAAAGAAAACGAAGGTACCACCAACTTCGTGACTCAAGAGATTAAAATAAACGCTCTATTAAATATAATTATTGATAAAAATTTCGAACAATTGCGTGTGGGGATTTTTATAAAAAGACTTTCCCGCCGCCGCTTAGATATGTGATATGGTAATTTCCGAACTTTGTTTTTTGAGCTGAAGCGGTAATTACAATTGTTTTTGCAATTATGTACTCCGCTTTAATTTCCGTCAAATATTTCTGAGTTTCTTCACGCTTATTAATCCAGAGCAAATCACTATTAAAATAATATGCCCGTTCGCCAATAAATCCATTTATGTTGATTTTTAGTTTATCCGTTAGCTTGTAAGTTAAATCTCCACCAATAGAATATAATTTTCTGGAATCATTTAGATTAATAAATACCGGATTAACAGAAATCGACATAAAATCCGAAGGCAGCCAGGAAGCAGAAAATTCGTATTGGCGACCATTTAACGACTGATTGCCAATCATATTCATGTATGAAAACACAGCGCCAAAAACAAATTGATTATAATTGTAGGCAAAACCAATGTTATAAATTTTCAAATAGTCCGAGTATTTATAATCCACTGAATTATCATCATAAGTCCCGTCAATTTGGGCATAGTTTATTTTAAATCGAAAAACATCTATATTTTTAACCCATCCCATGTAGAGCGCTGTCTGATTATACTCCACAGATTGATCGTCAATGGTTAAAAAATCCAGTCCGGCGTTAAAAAAATCCGAATCATTAAATCCAAGCGAAACATAACCAGTATATGAAAAGGATGAATTATTATTTGAATAATCCCCTGTGGTAAAATAAAACGATGGGATTACAGATGTGATTTTAAACTGTGCCGAGAGATGGGTGCTAAATAAAAGAAGCACAAGAATAATATTGAATAGTTTTGTCATCTATAAAATTATGCCCTTAAATAAGAATAGATTTTTTCTCAAGAAGAGGTGCGAATCAAATATTTTTTATTTTTTTCGTCACTCAATTATCTGCAAGATAATAATAAGTCGGATTAAGATAAAGAAATCAAATATGAATGAAATATTATTTTTTATCTCAGGAATTTATTAACTCCCCCTTTTTTTTGAGAAGTTAAATTTTGCAACCATTTATTTTCTTATTTAAGCATTGTAATTTCATGTTATGAGTGGTTTCAATCGGATTACAAATTATAAAATCGAACTAAAGAATAAGCAGATATTAAAGATTAAGAACAATAATTTAAATTCGAATACCTGCTTTATTAAATAAACTCCTCCCTCAACTAGTTAGGTTTAGAAAGCAGTAAGGTCGCCGAATAATCTATTTTTTGATTGGTGTCTGCTATTCTGTTACCTCCGCCTGATCGCCCTTTACTACCAGCGCCTTGTCTGCCCATTCCACCGGCGGCACTTCCATCCCTGCTGCCTCTTATTGATCTGTTACCCGCCATTTCAGTTTTTTCAAATTCTCCGGTTACAATTTCAATTTCAACTTTTTCACCCGGATTGGCGTTCAATGTTATTGGAGATAACGAATTTCCTTCAAGTGGTATTTGTAATTCATATACGAACTGGCCTTTAACAAGACCAAGTTCAGCTGAAAAACCAACCTTGTTTGTTCCATCGAAAAGGTATAATGAATATTCATCTTCATTTAGAATTGAAATTTCTTTGTTACTTGCAATCAGCTCGTTAATTTCTTCCCTTAAGTTACGTTCATTCCCATCAGTGTCTATGCCGCTCTCCGGTCGCATCATTCCTAAAGATTTCATTTCAAATTTTTGTGGAAATCTGACTCCAATTTTTTTGCCGTTCTCAGGCTCGAGCCAAACGGTTAAACCTAAGGTGAGAATTTTATTTATATTAATCCGGTCTGAGGTTATTAAAGCGACAAATAAATAATCGTCGTTATTGGTAAATCCAACACTCATTTTATTATCTTCAACAAAATTAAGTTTGTTCTCCCAATCCATTTGTTGACCGTCAATGGTAATATCTTCAGATGAGTAACCGCTTGTTATAACATTTTGAGAATAGCAGCCTATAAAAATTTGAGTGATTACAGCCGCAAATAAATACCATGATGAAAAATATTTTTTCTTTCGCATAATTCTCCAATTCAACTATTGCTTTAAAAAAAATTAGTTTGGGGTAAATTTATTAAATACTCCATGACCGTTTTGTAGTTTCATCAAACTATTTGCGCTCAATAAAACAATCTCGCCGAAATCCCAAATAACTTCCCTTTTATTTACTAAGACCGGAAGCTTATACTTATAAGAATCTTAAAATTGTTAGACATATCCAAGTGCAGCAGGGTTTAAATTCTTGATGTAAGTAAAGGAATATTTTAAGTTTTTTGAGGGGTAAATTTTATGAGGATCAATAAAAAACGATACGAGGATATGAACGGGTTAATTTGGAATATCTTTAAAAAGGTGGATTCGTTCATCGAACGAATCCATAAGTAGGGGCACTGCGTGGTAAGGGATTTTATACTGATTCTAATTCTCTAATATCATTCGTAGATAAAGTTTTTTCCAAATCCAGCAAAATTATCAACCTGTCTTCAAGTTTTCCAACGGCCGTAATAAAATCCGAGTGGATGCTTGAAACCATTTCAGGGGGTGCTTCCGTAATACTTTTGGGGATTCGTAATACTTCGTTTACTTCATCTACAATAAAACCAACGGTTTTATCATCCAGTTCAACGACAACAATCCTCGTGTCTTTATCATGTACTTTTTTTACAATACCAAGTTTTGTACGCAAATCGACAACCGGTATAACTTTGCCACGAAGATTAACAACCCCTTCAATAAAATCGCTTGTATTAGGAACCGAAGTAATTTGAAGCATTTTAATTATCTCTTGAACTCTAAGAATATCAACACCAAATTCTTCACGTCCAATTTTAAAACTTACAAGTTGGAGAATTTCTTCATGATCGTCTTTTAAAGTTTGTTCTCCCAGCATTAAAACTCCCCTAAAATTAAAGCGATATATTTTTTAATAATATCAAATGGAATAAATTTTCTTCTAAAATTATTATCGGACAGTTATTTAAAAACTTTAGTAATTTCCCAAATGAAATCCGAATATCTATTTAAAAATTTATTTAAGTTATATTCTGATATTCTATTTTATGTGTTTCTACAATGATGTAAAACAAATTTTAGGTAATTTTTATCACCGAAAGTATGGACAATAAAGTTAATAAGCCGGATAATAAATTAGCTGAAGAGTTGGAACTTCTCAGGAAAGAAAATCTGGTTTTAAAGAATCAGGTGGAAGATCTGAGGTATAAAGAATATCTTTTTAATTTAATTTTGTCTAATATCCCCCAAAGTATTTTCTTCAAAGATAAAGACGGCCGTTATTCAGAAGTAAGTAAATCCACGATTAAAAAATTTGGTTTGACCGATTCTAATGAAATCATTGGTCAAGCAGATAACGCTTTTTATTCGGAGCAATATTTTAAAGAAATTTCAAAAAACGAACAACAAATTATTAAAGGCGGCAAACCCCAAATTGATATTGAGATTGAGGAAACCTGGCCCGACGGAACATCTACATTTGCAATAAATTCCAAATTGCCCATTAAAAACACTAAAGGGCAATGTACAGGAATTTTTGGCATATCTACAGATATAACTAAACAAAAAGAATCGGAATTCGCGCTTCAGAATAATCTAAACTTTCTTGAAGTGCTCATCAATACTCTTCCAACGCCAATTTATTATAAAGATATTTTCGGTAATTATCAGGGCTGTAATAACGCTTTTGTCGATTTATGCGGCAAAACGAGAAACGAATTAATTGGGAAAAACGTACACTATATTTTTCCGGAAGATATTGCCAAATTTCTCTTTGAAAAAGATCAGGAACTTTTGAAAAATAAAGGCATTCAGCATTTCGAAAAACATTTAACATTTCCAAATAATAAAGAAATTGACGTAATTTTCCACCAGGCTAGTTTTGTAAACTACGATGAACAGATTGTAGGACTAGTTGGCGGAATAATTAATATCTCCGATAGGATTGAAATTGAAAATAAGCTGGCTGTTTATGCCGAAGAACTCAAAAAATCGAATACCGGTAAAGATAAATTCTTTTCAATAATTGCGCATGACCTGAAAAATCCATTTATCACCTTATTAGGTTTCACAGACGCACTTATTGATGATTACAGTTCAATGAGTAAAGAAGAACATTTAGAATATCTCAAACAAATAAGAAATACATCCAAATTTTCATTTCAATTGCTCGAAAATTTATTGCAATGGTCGCGTTCCCAATCTGGAAAATTACAGAATGACCCGGTTGTATTTAATTTACGAGACATTCTCGAGGAAGTAATTTCTCTTAATATTAACATTGCCATATCGAAAAAAATTGAGCTCATAAACGAAATAACCTATGATTTGTCCGTAATAGCGGATAAAGATATGGTAAAAACAGTTTTAAGAAATTTGATAGGCAACGCCATTAAATTCACCGATAATAGGGGTAAAATAATTGTTAGCGCTAATATAAACGGTAGATTTGCGGAGATATCTGTTGAAGATGACGGGATGGGAATTTCGGAAAAGAATTTGCAGAAATTGTTTGATATTGATAAATTTCATTCTACAAATGGAACCAGAAACGAGCAGGGCACTGGTTTAGGTTTAATTCTGTGCAAAGAATTTGCTGAAAAGAATAACGGAGAAATTTGGGTGGAAAGTGAATTTGGAAAAGGAAGCAAATTTACTTTTACTTTACCAATAAAGTTTTGAAGGGCATTATAGATTTTCCTTCCCCTCTTGAATATTATTTTACAAGATTTCAATAATAACGTTATTTATTATTGATTTATTGAAATAATATATGCCTTATACCTAAATAGAATTTTAACTAATAATTGACAATCAGTATGCAAAGAAATATTGAAAATATAATACTGAGAAAAATTGCGGAAAGTTTCCCTGAAGCTATCGTTGTAATTAATTCTGAAACCGACGAGATATTATTTCTAAACGATTTGTTTAGACAATTGTGGGGGATCGAAAAAACTAGTGAATATAAACTCCAAGTAATTGATTCTTTGATAAAAAATAAGATTGATTTTACTAAATCAGGAATACAGTCGAATGATTTCAGTATAAAAACCTTACCGGAACAAATGCTGTATACTTTAGATTCGTCTTCAATTGAAGTTCAATACTCTCCACTTCTATCAGAATATGAGAATATAATTATTTATAAATTTAATATTGTCGCCGGCAGTAGAATGTTTTCGGAGCAATATCCCTCTGTTTTTAGACAAATCTATTTGATGCTAAATACTATTCCAATTCCCATCTTTTTTAAAGATTCCGGTGGAAGATATACAGGATGCAACACCGCTTTCGAAAAATTTATGGGACTTAAGCGTGAAAATATTTTGGGTAAAAATGCTGATGAAATTTTACCCGAAGAACTTGCTTCTTTCTATATGGAAATGGACACGGTTCTTTTGAACAATCCTGGAGAAATAATTAAAGAGGGTAGCTTAAAAATTTCAGACGGTAAAGTGCACGATGTAATAGTTCACAAGGCGACTTATTATACGCAAAAAGGAAAAATTGACGGCATTATTGGATTGATTTTCGATATTACTGAACAGAAAAAAGCTCAACATGTATTAAAAGATTCTGAAGCAAAATTAAAAGAAATAAATGACACAAAAGATAAATTTTTCTCCATTCTAGCACACGATCTAAAAAATCCATTTTCTGTGCTCCTGGGCATAACGGACTTTTTAATAGAAAACTTTGAGGATTTTTCTGAAGAGGAATTGTTAGAAAGCCTAAACAGATTGAACAGTTCTTCAAAACATCTTTTCCGTTTATTCGAAAATCTATTGGAATGGTCGAGACTACAGAGAGGGTCGATACGTTTTGAACCAAAAAAACTAAACCTCAAAACCATAGTAACTATTAGTCTATATCCCCTAATGATAACCGCAGCAGAAAAGAAGATTAAGATCAAAAATAACATCGACGATGATTTTGAGATCTATGCCGACGAAAAAATGTTAGAAGCTACTCTTAGAAATCTGGCCGCCAATGCTATAAAATACACGAATGAAACAGGTCAAATTGAGTTAAACGCGCGCCTGTTTGATGAAAATACTATTGAGATAACAGTTACCGACAATGGAATTGGAATTGGTGCGGATTTAATAAACAACTTATTTAAAATCGAAAAAAAAATAAGTACACCTGGAACTAAAAATGAGCAAGGCACCGGTCTGGGACTCATACTGTGTAAGGAATTTGTAGAGAAAAACGGAGGCACTCTTAAAGTAGAAAGTACTCTCAAGAAGGGGAGTAAATTTAAGTTTACCGTTCCAACTACTTTCATTAATTAATAATTAAATAAAATTATATCTATTCATCGTATAATTAACCAATATTGTTCACCTGGTTAATATTGAACAGCCTCGCCCTTTTATATTTCGGTTTTTATTCCATATTCCGTCTTTTACATCAAAATTTCGATCAAAATTATTCCACTAGAGTCAAAAATTATGGCATTATTATTGTGCATGTCTTGACTCAGCCAATAAATAAATATTTGTGGAAGAATTTTATTAGAAAATCCCATAGAATAAAAATGATGAAAAATACTCTCGATTCTCCAAATTTTAATTATCTGGCAACGCAGGATTTTAAGTCATTGATTTGTTATTTAAGCTATCCTATTTTAATATTTCAGAAAGATCGCATTATTTTTTGTAACGAAGCTGCCAAGCATTGTTTTAATCTGCCACGTAAAATCAATGTTAGCCTCACTTTGGCTCAATTATTTGATATTGAGAATTCAAAAAACATAATTGAGCTCAACAAACTCTCTAAGTTTCTAAATAGGGATATAAGAGAGGGCGAATTAAATTTGGATTTATTTTCTACAATATCCGACAGCACACGAGTAAAATGTAAATTGCGTCCCGTCAATTTAATGGACGGGAATTATTTTATGCTTGAAGTCGGAATTAAAAAATGGGAAACTCCAACAAGTAACGAGACACACACAGCATTAAACACAAGCATTTTTTATGCTTCTAATATTCCTATGTGTATTGTAAGCTCTCAGTTAACCCTCGAAAAATTCAACAATGCTTTTTTAGAATTATTCGATATTACCCCTCCGGCTTTGCTGGATAAGTTTTTTCTGCTTAATCAATTATCTGCAGATGTAAAACAAGAAATTTTAGACTCCTTTAATTATTTAAACGATCCAGAAGAAAAACAGAGATATGATTTAGAAGCCGAACTTATAACAACTAAAAATATGCAGATTTATACAAAGATTGAGGTTGCTAAATTTGGGGGAAACTCAGAATGGCTTATTAGTATTATAAATCAAACTCGTGAAATTGAATTATTTAAAAAACTAAATAGAGCGGAGCAAAAAGCCAATCAGCTTAAAACAATATTCGTCACACAAATGTCTCATGAAATAAGGACACCTATAAACGCAATATTAAGTTTTGCAAATTTAATAAGGGACGAATTAAAAGATAAAATTGGTCCGGAATTAAAAACCGGATTTGAGGTGATTAACAGAGGCGGCGATAGAATAATAAGAACAATAAATTTAATATTGGATTTATCGGAAGTAATGACCGACTCTTACGATTACATTCCTAAAGAATTCAATATTTTTACAGATGTTTTCAGCGAAGTATTTATGAAATACCGCAAATACGCCGCCGAAAAAACTATCCCGTGTAATTATAGTCGCGAAACTGATGTGTTAAATGTTTTCGGCGACGAATATATGATTAAACAAATAATCCTCAATATTTTGGACAATGCGGTTAAATTTACAACCGACGGAGAAATAACCGCCAATTTATTTCTAAATGAAAATAATAAAATCACTTTGGAAATTTCAGATTCCGGAATTGGAATGAGTGAGGATTACCTCGAAAAAATTTACGAGCCTTTTTCTCAAGAAGACGAAGGTGTAAACAGAAAATATGAAGGGAACGGTTTAGGATTAACACTAACAAAGAGTTATTGTGAAATAAATGATGTGGATATATCGATAAAAAGTAATAAATCAGTAGGAACGACAATTAGGTTGGTATTTAATAAAACTATTTCAAAATCCATTGATACATGTTCTAACAATCTGAAAGTTATAAATTACGGTCAATAGTTAAATGGAGTTAGCAACACTTTAAGAAAAATGATTAATGGGAACTTAAATTATTTACAATGCTATAAAGTTATTAGTCTTATTTAAATCCATCTCTCTCAGTATTATTCTAATCTTATTAGACCATTTAAAAATCAAATTACTGTTTAATTTTTACCCCAACCTGTGATTTGCTATAGGAAAAATAATATTAACCGAAGTACCAATATTTTTTTCACTTTGAATTTTTATTTCGCCGCCCATAATTTTTGTATATTTATAAGCAATTGTTAATCCAAGTCCTGAACCCTCATATTCCCTTGTTAATCCATATTCATCTTCCTGAACAAACGGCTGCAGAAGCCAGTCAATTGTTTTTTGGTCCATTCCTCGTCCGGTATCACTTATATTAATAATTATCTCATTACCAATTTTTTTACTGCTTATCTTCGCATGTCCATAATCGGTAAATTTAACCGCGTTATCAACTATATAGTGAATTGTTTTTTCAAGTTTTACCCAATCTATTTCAATAAGGTCATGGAATTCGCCCAATTCAAGGGATAAATCCACTCCCTTATTTTGCGCCTCAGGTAATTTTTGATCATAAATGGATTTAAGAATTTTGTTACAGTTCAATTTTACGCGATTCACTTCAACTTCATCCGATTCAATTTCGGAAATCTCAATAATTTTATTGAAAAGGTTTATAAGTCTATTAACAACATTTTCAAGGCTGTGTGTAATTTCCTGAATCGCTTCAATATCATTGTTCTCGGCACAATCTTTAATTATTTCCGAATATCCAATTACGGCAGTGGCTGGCGTTCGTAATTCATGAGACATATTCTGCAGAAAAGTTGTTTTCAGTCTATTCATCTGAATTTCTTTTTTATATGCCTCTTTTATTCTTACTTCTTGCATCATCCTTTCTGTTATATCTCTTAAACTAAGTATATATAAATAACCTTGGGATACTTCATCAGGAATAAAAGACATCTTTGCTGTATAATGCTTTTTACCATCATAATTGCAGTCGAACTCAATTACATCAAGTTTGTTTTTACGCATTAAATTGCACGATGTTGAAAGTTTCTCATAGAAGTAAATCGGAACAATTCTCTTTAAACTACGTCCTGTAAAATCAGAGTTCTTTAAATTAAATGTGGATTTAAATTCATTATTTGCGTCCTCAAATAAAAAATCGTCGTCTTGCGGTTTAAAAATTAGCAACAAGTCGGAAATATTATTGATTATAGACCTTTGTTTTTCTTCCGACTTTTTGATAACCATATTTTTCTGGTAGTAATAAGTTACATCGTGAGCGGTAAGTATAAAACTTTTTTTATTCCCCTCTTCATTAACTACAGGATTCAACTTAAGATCAAGTACAAGGTTATCTTGTTTTCCGTTTTTAACATAAATATTTGTTGACCAGGCAACACCTTTAATCAATGATGCTTGAATATTAGCGAGTTCTTCGTTATTCAAATACCAGGATAGCACAGAAGAGATATGATTGTTGTAAATAACATCCAAATCCAATTCCAGTAAAGATTCGAAAGTTTTAGTGGCATAAATTACTTTCCCGTTTTCATCTGTAATAATTACTGGAATTTCACCGAATTCTAATGCGTGGTGGAGGTTAGATATTTTTGATTCGAGTTTGTTGCTCTCTTCAGGCGAATTAAAAATTAATGTGTAATATTTTTCGCCTTCAATAACAATACGTTCTAATTCTACATTATAAGTTTTACTCTCGCCGCTATTATCGACAAATAATTCAAAATTAAAATTGTTATAATTATTTCCATTTAGGTTATTAATTAATGATTGTAAATGAGGTTCAGTGTTTAATTTACTAAAATCATCGCCTTCACTTAGTTTTAATTCTAATTTGCATTTATCGTTCGAATAGAATATTTGTCCGTTTTCATGTACGACAATCCAAATTTTATTATCAAACAAAATTTTATCATTTACTTGCCCCGGGTGCGAAGTACTAATATTTAAGTTGTTTGACAAGTTGTAACTTGTAATATTTTTCCCTCTCATTACAGACACCAAATTTTTCAATAATTTTATGATCGTATAACTTTTCTATAAAAATAATAGCAATGCAGCATGTATTATACAACTCGTTAGTCAAATCTTCTTTTAACCCTTCTGCTAGTGTTTCAAGCGATGATTCATTATATATGTTAAAATCTTCTCGGATACCCAAATCAATTATATTTTCAGTAAATTTTTCAAGAATTTTGCTTTCGAGTATTATTTCATACTCCGCCGCAATTCTGTCGAGAGTAAATTCGAACCAAAATTCTAAATCGAGCCTTCCTTCGGGAAATTCAAAAATCCTTAAACCCTGTAGAATTATTTTCCCGTCTGAATACAATTTGCCGAGATCAATTTTTGCCGTAAATTCAAAATCATTAAGTTCGAATTTAATTTCATAATAGTCACCAGTTTTTACAGCATCTTTAATTTTTAAATGGAACTTTGAAGCCAATTTATAAGCCGGTGATATAGAGAGGGAATCTTGCTCGAGTGTTTTACTAAAGCTTACGTTACCCTTTCCATACATTCTGGATAAATTTCTTCGAGACCCGGTAAATTTAGTCTCTACATTAACTTCTTGTATTCTTTCTAACATAAATAGTTCCTCAAGATATTATCGAAAGGAATTATTGAGAATTTAGCGCTCTAAAAAGTTTTTTGGGGAATGAAAGAGTGTGGATTTTAGTTTGATGAACAAATTCTTTATAAAATTTTATAATTTGAGCATTTTACTTTCATCGGAATAATTAATTGTTTCTGGATTTTCTAATTTCACTAAACTGTTGACTAGTGATTTAATTCTATCGATTGATTCGTTAATAACAGAAAAATCCTCTTTGAATTCAATATTATTTTTAGATGATAATTCTTCTTCAACATTTTTAATGGACATTACAAGACCACTTAATGGATTATTCATTTTATGACCAAGAGTACACGCCATTTCAATCAATGCTTTACTATGTTCTACGTTTTTTAGTTCATTCTGCAGTTTATAAATTCTAACTCCAGATCTGATACGAGCCAAAAGCTCCTGGTTTTCAGTAGGTTTTAACAGAAAATCATCGGCTCCTAAATCGAGCCCTTTCACCCTATCGCGGAGAGATGTCCGCGCGGTTAGAATAATATAGTATACTAGCTTGTATTTTTCTGTGCTCTTAAGCCTATTACATAATTCTATACCGTCCATTTCTGGCATAGTCCAATCCGCTAAAACAACCTGAGGATCAAACCCTTCAATTACTTTGAGCGCTTCTTTTCCGTTTCTGGCCGACATCACTTCGTAATTATTTTTCTCAAGAAGTTTTGTCAAAATAAAAAGTGTATCGGGCTCGTCTTCAACTATTAATATTTTGTCTTTTTCGTCCATCATTCTACAAACTTTTTAATTTGGGAAAGAAACTCATTTATATCTGTAATTGGTTTCGTAAAATAATCATCCGCCATGCTATCTACAAATATTTTACTGCTTGATTTGTCCAACGAATATGCCGAAACAATTAGAATTGGAATTTTCGCATATTTTTCGTTTTGTTTAACGTACCTGGAGAGAAATACACCGTCAACTTTTTCACCCTTTACACTTGTATTTTTAAGATTAATGTCCATAATTATAAGCGCAATTTCTTCTTCATCAAGAAATTTTATAAAACGGTCTCCATCTTCAATTAAAGTCAGTTTCCATTTCATTTTTCTGAACACGAATTCATAGAATTCTTTAAGGAATGGATCATCCTCAATAATTAAAATGTGTGGGTCCATTATTATTCCAAATATTTGATGACAATGCTGATTCTTCTATTAACAAGGCTGTAGGGATCTTCTGGATTACGCAATCTTTTATCCGCGCAGCCTCTTATTTCATCTATTTGTTTAGTACTAACTCCTCCCTTAATAAGAGCTCTACGTGCGGCATTGGCGCGATCAGTACTCAACTCATAGTTTGTATAATTTTCACTCCCAGCCACAAAAGGTCGCGCATCTGTATGCCCTTCAATAACAATATTATTGTTTAGAGTTGCAACTTGTTGTCCGATTTCCTGTATTAATTTTGAAGCATTCGCATTAAGCTGGCTGCTGCCAATTCCAAAAAATATGTTATCCGCGCTTTCTAAAAGTTCAATTCGTAATCCTTCGTTTATCATTTCAAACTCAATATACTGAGAAACGCTTGCAAACGCCTGATTCTGACCCAATTCTTCCTGAATTTTACTTTTCATTTCCTCAAATTTTAATTTTTCTTCTTCTCTTTTCTGGGACTTTGTAGTAGTTATAGGTAGAGGGCTTGAAGGTGCCCCTGTTATAACATTTTTCCCATATGGTGAATAACCCGTAGGATCTTTAAAATAACTTGAAACCGATTTTTTAACATCATCGTTTTGGCCAAGAACCCAAAGAACAATAAACAGGGCCATCATTGCGGTTACAAAATCCGCGTAAGCTACTTTCCACGCGCCGCCATGGTGACCATGGCCACCCTTCTTTCCCTTTTTAACAATTATTATATTATCCTGGCCGTCGCTCATCTTTTACTCTTTTTTAGTACGCATATAATTTTCGAGTTCAGAAAAAGAAGGTCTGAAATCCGAAAAAATTGTACGACGTGCTATTTCAACTGCAATAATAGGAGGATTTCCTTTTGCGTACGCCACTATACATGCTTTTATTGTCATTAAAAAACGGACTTTAACTTCCATATCGTGTTCAATTTTTGCCGCCAAAGGGCCAACAATACCGTAGGAAAGTAACACACCCAAAAAGGTGCCCACCAACGCCGCTGCAACGTGTAAGCCCACATAAGCCGCGCCTTTGTCAATTGATGACATAGTTATAATAATTCCAAGCACAGCTGCAACAATACCTAAACCCGGCAAAGCGTCTCCCATTTTCGAAACTGCAGCGCCAACTGGTTTGTTTTCCATTTCGAACGATTCAATTTCTGTATCGATAATATTTTCAAGTTCGTGGGGTGGCACAGAACCAGTTAGAAGAATTTTCATTGTATCGCAGAAATAATTTGTTACATATTCGTTATCAATAAATTTTTTGTTTCTCGAAAGTATGCTGCTTTCTTTAGGCTTTTCAATATGCGCTTCAATTGAAAGTAAACCATCCCGCTGAGCGGCAAGAAATAAATCGTTAAAAGATTTTAATATATCAAGGTAGTCCTGCTTATGTAGATGATCGGATTTTATAGTTCCCAAGAGAGCGGTAATTACTTTTTTAATTACTTCAATCGGTGAACCGACGATTAAACTACCTACAGCCGCACCTATAATTGTAACGAATTCAGCCCATTGCAGTAAAACCGCAAAATTTCCGTGCGCCATTGTATAACCAGCGACTACAGAACCCATGACAACAACCAAACCAATTATTACAAGCATTAAATAGTTATCTCCTCATTAGGAATTTCAACTTTTTTTACAAGATTAAATAGTTCATCAACTTCAAAAGTTAACGAGTTCCAATCAACATTGGATTGTTCCAATTGAAGCATCATTTTACTTGCGAGCAGTGTAATTTCAGGGTAACCGATTAAACCTCCCGTTCCCTTTATTTCATGAATCGCTACATTCATTAGATCTTTGTTTCTGGAACTGAGTCCCTCCACAATAGCTTTCTTTTTCTCAGGAAATCCATTCAAGAAAAATTTTACGAGACGTCGGCGAAGTTCTATATTATCCTGCTCATTAAGTATTTTTTCGTGAGCATATTTTATTAGAAGGCCTTCTCCCATAACTTCGTTTACACTTTTAATAATTAATTCTTTTTTAAGTGGTTTGGAAAGCACTTTTTCGGCGCCTGCTTCAATTGCAGCGATAACATTTTGTTTATTCGTATTTCCACTAATTACTATTACAGGAATATTTTTTAAGTCATTAATAACTTTCATTACCTGCAACATTTTAAGCCCGTTTAAGTTGGGCATAAGAAGATCCAGAAAAATTAAATTCGGTTTATGATCAATAGCTTTCTGAATTCCTTCAAGTCCGTCGTTGCAGGTAATTACTTCAATGCTGTAATCTTCGAAGAAATTTTTTAAAGAATTCCTAATAATATCGGAATCGTCTACAATTAAAACTGTTAATTTATTTTTCGATTCCATTACTTCTTCCCGATCTTGTTCAACATATATTTGTTGAGGTTTGTTAAGTTCTCTTTACTTTTTACAGAAGCGGTTTTAATACTTTCAGTAACCTTGTCCAATAACTCCGCTCTATAAATTTGTACACTTCCCGGCGCGTCAATTCCGATCTTAACTTGATTATCGGAAATGGATAGAATTTTTATAGTAATGTTTGAGTTAATTTTTAACTCTTCATTAATTTTTCTTTTTAAAATTAACATTTTAGGGCTCCTTCCCTTTATTCGATAAATAAGTTGTAATCCACCGCATACTTATCATTATCAAGTATTTTTTGCTGTCCAACCTTCAAGTCCTGATCGATGTAAACAGGTGCTTTAAGGTTAACTGTTATCTCTGCCGGATTAGAATTTAACGTAACAACGGCAAATGGTTCATTCCCTTCTGCGGCAGGATAATTATCATCCAGAATATTAACGCCGAAGAGAGGAAAAACAATTTCGGGTTCATCTATTGAAGTTAGCCAGAAGAATAAATCTTCCTCTCTTTTTATAAGAAGAAATTTTTTATATTCTTCAAACCCGAAAAGACCTGCTTCGAAACTAATTACACGGTCCTGCGTGTACTCAATTTCTCCGAATTGTGTAGTTTTAATTTTCATTGGGTTATCTTATTTTATTATTACTATGTCTACTCTTCTATTTTTTGCTCTGCCTTCAACGGTTTCATTTGTGGCCATCGGTTTATACTCCGAGTTACCAACAATTGAAAGTTTTTCAGGCGAAAGGTTTTCGTTTTTTATTAAAAAATAAGCAGTATTAAGGGCGCGCGCAACCGAAAGATGCCAGTTCGAAGGATAAACTCCTGTTGTAATTTGAATATTATCCGTGTGTCCTTCAATACGAATATCATTTGGTAGTAAACGAATTATCGCAGCCAGACGATGAAGCACTTCTTGCGAATTTCTATTTAGTTCGGCCTGTCCCGAATTAAACAACACATCGTCAAGTATATGAATAACAATTCCTCTTTCATTTTCTTCGAGTGCAACCGAATTTTCGTATTTATACCGCTTAATTACTGTATTTAAATCATCTTTCAAAGAACTAATAGGGGTTTCAATTTTTTCGTTACCAAGCTCCTGTAACGAGGGTAAACCTTTCGAATCCCCGAAAATGCTTCCCATAGCCGTCATCATATCCCGATATTTATGAAGATCTATATTGGAAATCGCGTACAAAATAATAAATAACCCCAATAGTAAGGTAATTAAATCAGCATAAGTAATAAGATATCTGTCGTTTCCATTAACTTCTTCAATAAACTGATCTTCTCTTAAGCGAAGTCTAAAATTTCTTTTTGTTCGCTCTGTGGAAGCAGGCTTACCATTCTTGCTTTTAGAACCGAAGGAATTTCGCCGCTCTGCAAGGCCATTGTTCCCTCTAACGACAGTTCCATCATATTTTTCTCTTCCAGATGACATTTTTTAAGTTTATCCCCTATGGGTAGCCAAAATAAATTTGCTGTTAACACGCCCCAAAGTGTTGCTATAAATGCTGAGGCTATATTTTTAATTAATATATTAGGATCCGACCCGGCGTTAGCCAAAGTCATAATAAGAGCCATTACTGTGCCAAGTATTCCCATTGTTGGCGCGTAACCCCCCATTTTTGTAAAAATACCTGCATTGCTGAAATGCCTTTCCTGCATAGCTTTAATTTCAAGAAAAGCCATATTTTCTAAGGTTTCTGTATCAGTGCCGTCAATAACATAACGCACAAGTTTTCTTGGAAACATATAATCAATTTCTTTCAGCTCTTTTTCTATTGATAAAATTCCATCGCGCCTTGATTTAATAGACATAACAAAAAAATCGCTTACAATTTTTTTATAATCGTATTTCACCGGGAAATAAGCCTTATAGATAAGCGCAAAGGATTGAAGAAATTTATCCAGCCCAACGCTTATTATGGTTGCCGCAAAAGTACCACCGAATACTATAAGTATAGGAGGCAGAAGGAACAAAGTTTTTGCAGAGCCACCTTCAATTAAGAACGCTCCAAAGATTGAAATTAATCCGAGTAAAAATCCAAATGTTGTTCCAAATTTTCTCATTATAAATAATCCAGTAAAGATTTAGGAAGTACCATCGAAGAAGTTTTATAAGCAAGCTGCATTAAATTTTCTTGATATTCTAAATCAACAACAGCTTTTGCCATATCAACTTCAGTCTCTTTCGACATAAGATCCTGCAATGATAAAATACTGTTGTTTAATAATTCTCCGCAGTCGTAAAGTCTATTTGTAATATTTCCCGCATAAGAAATTTTGTTCAATAAATTATTATTAAATGTTTCCACTTTCTGTTTATCGGATTCATTGGGCATATTGCCGGCTTTAAGGTCTTCACGAATTCTATAAAGAGTATTAAAAATGTCATCGGCACCAACGGTGCCAAATAGTTCCTCGCCTGTAATATTAATTTTTGTCGAGATAGTGCCTGATATTTTAATCGACTGACTCCCGCTCACGCTAGAAGTTTTAAGTTCAATGCCGGTGCCATCATCTTTTAGTCCGTAGGGTTTTGTTGAATGATCCGTTCCACCGAACAGAAACTTTCCGTTGTATTCATGATTGGCCATGTTTAACATAGACTCTAACGCGGAATCTATTTTAATCGCGTAAGATTCCAAATAAGGACTATTAGAAGGATTTTGAATTTCGACAAGCAGTGATCTTACATCCTGTATGGAGGAAAACATAGACTCCATCGAGTTGGTTGTTTCCTGTAACTGAGCCAGTCCTTCGTTGACATTTTTAACGTACGTATTGGAATTATTTATAGCCGTGTTCAATCTTAACAATTTTGCAGTGCCATCGGGTGAATCAGATGGACGGTTAATTTTGGAACCTGTATAAATCGATTCACTTATTTTGTTCATTTCCGATTTTGTCCTGGACAAATTCATCAGAAAAGTTTGAGTAGTCATACTGTCTGAAATTCTCATTGTTCTACACCAGATTAATTAATGTGTCTAACATTTCATTTGAAACGGAAATAAGTTTAGCCGATGCCTCGTAAGCTTTTTGAAATTTTATTATTTCCGTCATTTCTTCATCAACCGATACTCCAGATACCGACGCCCTTTGATTTTCGAGCTGACTTAAAACCAGCTTAGATGATTCGGTCATATTCGTAATTGATGAATTATCATTACCTAACTTGCTCATTAAAGAACTGTAAAAATTTCCAAAAGTAGTTCCACTCATGTTTTTTGCTTCTGATAGTTCAAACAATTTAACAGCAATATCGCCATTACCGTTTGTACCGTCAGCTGAAACCGCAATGTTTTTTGGATCATTTAAAATTTCATTATCAATTACAAGTTTGCCATTAGTATATTCTTTGAAAAATTTTATATTGCTCCTTGGTGTATCTTCTATAGTCCAGCCGGACTGATGAATGGCATTTACCTGAGTAACAAATTGGGAGAAAATATTATCCAAATCGTTTTTATAAGATGGAATTTTATTATTATAAATCTCTGCCATCGCTGCCATTTCGCCGCCACTTAGCTTTGCAGGATTATCTCCTCCTACGGGCGCGAGTGTTATTTTATCATTACTCAAACGTACTTCAAATTCTGTATAAGTATGACCATCAACCGCAAAAGCTCCGCCAATACTTACAGCTGCATTTCCGGAATTATCGTAAGTAACAGTTGTATTAACAAGCTTTGAAAGCTGCTGAATAACGGAATCCCTAGTGTCAAGTAAATCATTAGGTTGCTGGTTAATACCGGTGAAAGAATAAATTTGTTGGTTGAGTTGATTTAATTGTTTCAGATAACTGTTGACGTTGTTAGCGCTTTGTTGAAATTCCTTGTATATATCATATTTTATTGTGTCAATATCCTGATTTACAGAGGCAACTTTATTACTTAAGTTCTGCGCCGCATAAATAACATTGTTCCTTAAAGGCACTGAGTTAGGTGTTACCGACAATTCATTCCAATTATTAAAAAACTGATTCATCAAATTTGAAATCCCCAGTTCCGAAGGTTCTGAAAAAACTCCCTCGACCTGTGATAGCACCTGCGATTGTTTATAATTATTGGAGTAACTTTGTTGATTAGTGAGTATCTGCCTTTCTATAATTCCATCCCTGATTCTTTGGATTGAATCCATTTTAATTCCAGCACCCCATATAAATCCGGCGTTTTTTTCGGGAGTTACTGTCGACAGACTTGCGCGCTGACGGCTATAATTTTCATTACCGGCGTTTGAAATATTATGTGCCGCAATATTCATCGCGTATTGATAAGTCGATAAACTTCTTCTGGCTATGTCGAATACTCTTGTTAGTGCCATGTTATATTTTTCTGTCTAATAATGGTTTCTTTTGAGATTTGAGCAGAATTCCCAATGTTTGTTTAATAACTCCGTTTGCCTGCTCTATTAATCGTTTATTTTGAAAATTTATATCTTTAATTTTTTGAGTAGTAAATTTAATTTCTTCGCGCAGGGAATTGAATTTCGTAAGTTCTTCGGGATTAAATAGTTTCAACAATCCGGCGATAACATTCTCAAAATTTACATCCTCTTCCTTCAGATTGAATCGGTTGTGTTCATTAAATATTTTTTCTATAAAATTTTCTCTTTCCTGCTCTTTTCTGTTTATTCTTGTTAATACCGATTCTTCCTGCAATGTGTATATTTCTAAAGTTTTGCGATTGTTTTGTATTACAGCTTTTTGTTTTAATTGAGCAGCCATTAATAAATCCTGCAAATTATTTAGCTGATCCTCATATACTTTTGTTAAACTTTGAATATTCATTGTCAGCCGTCCAAATAGTTGAGGTAATTTATTACCCGGTTAATATAATTTTTTGTTTCTTTGAAGGGTGGAATACCATCATATTTTGCCACATTACCGGGACCGGCATTATAAGCTGCCAGAGCAAGTTCCAAATTCCCATTATATTGTCGAATCATTTTAGCCAAATATTTAGCCCCACCATGAATATTTTCTACAGGATTAAAACAATTATTAACTCCCATATCCTGAGCTGTGGAATCCATTAATTGCATCAGCCCCTTGGCGTTTGCTTTAGAAACAGCTGTAGGATTAGCAGCTGACTCTGTTAAAATTACTGACTTTATTAGGTTTTCACCGATTCCATATTTTTTGGAAGCAGAACTAATAATATCATTATATTTTTCCAATCTGTTAACAGATCCTAAACTTGGTTTAAGGTTACCCGAAACAGGGGAAGTTTTATTTATTTTTAATGGCGAATTTTTGAAGGGATTCGAATCAATTTTTTCTATTTTCAGATTATTTAGTTCCTCACCCGTTATTTTTCTATAGACCTGCTCCGAAATTCCCAATCCTTTTCCTTTAGACATCATAGAGGCAATTTGCCCTTCAAAAAGAGTGTCGAAATAATCCCCGCCGAATCCTTCACTTCCAAACAATCCTTGGGTAGTCTGAGTCATACTTTTTATCATCATGGAAGTTAAAAGACTTTCAAAATCTTTTGACGCACCCGCGATTTTTTCTTTTTCTTCATTCGAATATTTGCTCGCAATTTCAGGAGTATGAGTTATATGTTTCGACTGATTCGATATTTTAAGATTTAGATTTTCCATGTTTTATAATATTATTAGTTCACCCACTAAAGCTCCGGCTTCCTTAATTGCCTGGAAAATTGCTATAATATCCTGAGGAGACACTTTCAGAGAATTTAACGCAGCGGCAACTTCCTGAACATTACTAGCCCCTTCCAGAGCAATTACTCTTGTTGAGTCTACAGATGCTTCGGGAACCAAATTATTAAACACAGTTGTTTTTCCCTGACTAAAAGAATTAGGCTGAGAAATCATCGGATATGATCTAATATTTATATTTAATCCGCCGTGCGATATTGTTATCGGTTTAATAATAACATTGCTGCCCGCAACAACTGTACCTGTTCTTTCATTAAGAACAACTTTTGCCCCGAAATCTGTCTGAACCTCAAGGGTTTCAAGTTGTGAGAGAAATTGAACAATATTATTTTGTGAAGCGCTTGGTACATTAACGGTAATTTCGGAAGCATCTAAACATTTTGCTACACCATTTCCAAAAGTATCGTTTATAATTTTTGCAACATTATCCGAAGTTGTTAAATCTGGTTCTTTAAGAAATATTTTTATTTCGTTGGAATATGCCACAGCTTCGCTTGGTGATGTTTTTAAAGATCCTCCTCGCGGTATACGCCCCGTAAGTGTGTGATTACGCGCAACACGACCGCCCGATTTTGTGGATACATCATATCCACCGACGGAAATTGATCCCTGCGCCATTCCATAAACTGTACCATTTATGCCCGAGAGAGGGGTCATTAATAATGTTCCGCCTTGCAGACTTTTTGCGTCGCCCATTGATGAAACATTTATATCGAAATCGGAGCCGGGTTTCAGGTAAGAGTTAATTGAAGCTGTTACCATTACGGCGGCAACGTTCCGTGTTTTAAGGTCACTTTGTGGTACGGTTATCCCGAATCTTTTTAACATACTTGTTACCGATTGAACAGTAAATGCAGACCTGTGACTATCGCCCGTACCAGCTAGACCAACAACAAGACCGTATCCGATGATTTGTTCGGAACTCTGTTCGCCTATTTGAGCTATATCTTTAATCCTTTGAGCGGATAAAATAGAGCTAATAAAAATAATTGTTATTAGTAGTAATGCTTTTATTTTCATTTTTGCCACCTAAAATAGCCAGTGAAATAACTTTGTTAACCAGCCCGGTTTCTGAGCATTGTCTATAATTCCAGATCCTTCAAAAATTATTTCGGCATCGGATATATTATATGAAAGCACATTATTATCAGCAGAAATATCAGAGGGACGAACAATACCTTTTATAAAAACTGTTTGTTCTTCTCCATTTATCGAAATTTTACGGCTGCCTCTTACACGCATGTTGCCATTGGCTAAAACGGAATCGATAGTTGCGCTAATTTTTGTTTGAACGCTACCGGAGCTTTGTGTGCCGCCCGACCCGGAAAATTCGTTCCCCGAGCTAACCCCCAAATCCACATTTGGCAAAGCAGTCGCGTCGAGAGCTCCACTTGCGTTAAATTTGATTTCACTGCTTCTTCCGGCATTAGTTTTAGCGTTGTTCGAGGCCTGCGATGATTCTACAACTATAATAGTTACGGCGTCGCCAATCATACTTGCTTTGTTATCCGAAAACAAAGACTTAAAGGCATTTTGCCTCATATCCTGCCCCAATACTGTTGAACCGGCTATAATTATCAGTATCAATAAATTTTTCATAATTTCACTCAATTACTAAAACATTAATTTTATCTATCACCCTGGCTTTCAGAAGTTTATTATCCAGGGTTTTTACTCTTATAATATCGTTTAAATGACCTTCCTGCCTTGAAACAACCGCTAATGTAACGTCTACTGAGCCGCTAGATGAATGTAAAATTAATTTATCACCCGGTTGAATTATTGGTTTCTCCTCAATTGAATGTTCGGATAAAACATCGTCTTTTTTTATGAAACCTGTTGCACGCTTATTTAACAAACAGTTATAATCTGCAACCGGCCTGCTAATATTTGTAACATCGGCAATCAAAAGATCAAATTTATCCGCACTTAATTCCTCACCCGATTTTATGTTAGTATTAGCAACAAGAACTTCATCAAATAATTTTATCTCCACTGCCAGTTGAGTCAATGTGTTCTGTCTATTTGCTGTAGTATACTCTACGGGCACATATGCTATATTACCTTTCAGTTCAAGTTTTTTTTCATTATTTATTTTAATGCTCTCAAAACGGTTCCAGTCATTTAGTAGTTTAATTTCAATTTTATTGTAGCCATTAATTTTTTGACACAAATATTTATAAACTGCATTTTCATATTCGCTGTTAAAAGAGAAAAGAATCAAAATATTTATTAGAAGATTAAACACTTTTATTAACCTCTTTTAAGATTATTTGCCATAGTCATCATTTCTTCAACAGTTTGAACAGTTTTAGAATTTATTTCGTAAGCGCGTTGAGCAGTAATCATAGCAATCATTTCTTCAACAATATCCACATTAGACATTTCTAAAAATCCCTGATGAATTTCACCGAAGCCATTTGTTCCGCTAGTTCCAAAAATCGGTATACCGGAAGATTCAGTTTCAGCATATAAATTATCGCCAAGTGCTTTAAGTCCGCCCGGATTAAGAAAACGAACTAATTGAATTTGATCGGCTACAGATTTGCCCCCGCTCGAATCAGTTAATTCTACAGTTCCGTCGCGTCCTATTGCTATGCTTACCGTATCATCACTTAACGTAATATCAGGTTCAAGCAAATAACCGCTTGATGTAACAATTTTACCTTCGCCGTTAACTTTAAAACTCCCGTCGCGGGTATAAGAAAAAGTTCCATCAGGTTTTGATACCTGAAAAAATCCCTGCCCCTGAATCGCGATATCCATTG
Organism: Ignavibacteriae bacterium HGW-Ignavibacteriae-2; assembly: GCA_002839805.1. Classification (GTDB taxonomy): domain Bacteria; phylum Bacteroidota; class Ignavibacteria; order Ignavibacteriales; family Melioribacteraceae; genus PGYT01. The sequence continues at coordinate 23,001 of PGYT01000015.1, read as the reverse complement.
GATTGCTTGTTGGCTGCATATCGCCTTGTTTAAATATTTTTTGAGTGGATGTTGGCTGAACACCGTTACCAATTTGAATTTTATTTGAAGATGATTGATTGATTCCAACCGTTGAACCTGACAATGAATTTACAGGAACTTCCTGATACATAAGATCCTGGAATTCCGCTTTGTTCTTTTTAAAACCGGTAGTGTTCATGTTGGCTATATTGTTAGATATAACCTCAATATTTAATTGCTGTGCGTACATTCCTGAAGCAGCGGTTCTTAAAGATCTGGTAGCCATATTATCTCTCCTTTATTAAACCTTTCCTATCTGGTTTGCTTTTTCAAGTGATTCATCCAGATAGTTCACAATTTTATACGACGATTGATAATCTTTATTTGTACGAATCATCGCCTCCATTTCTTCAACGGGATTCACGTTTGCTGATTCCAGGTAACCCTGGATAACATCAAAATTACTTTCATCTTGTGTTTTATAATTTTCGTCCGAGCTAATAAAATTATTGTTTCCCGCTTTTTTGAGGAGTCGGGCATCATCAACATTTGCTATTAATAATTCGCCAACTGAAGTGTCCCCAATTTTAATTTCACCAGTCTTTGAAATTGAAATAGAATTTTTTTGATCGAAAATATTTTGATTAAAACTTATCTCACCGCTTTTGCTAAGAACCTTTTGACCATTTACATTAACTAAAAAACCTTCGTTCGATATATTGAACCTTCCATCACGTGTCAGCTCCTGCCCGTCCTCAGTTTTTACCACAAAAAAACCATCGCCTTTAAGAGCTACGTCCAAAGGATTTGATGTGCTTACAAGTTCGCCTTGTTTTTGATCTGTAATTTGGTTCACCACTAAATTGCCTTCTTTATCAAGAATTTCGGCAAATGGAACTTCGCGTTTGAAACCATTAGTATTTATGTTTGCCAAATTATTGGCAACAACGCTAATGTGCTGTTCGCCCGATTGAAGACTACGGGCTGCCATAAAAATTCCTTTAATCATTATACTCTCGCCTCTAATTTTTCTTCCATCTTATACATATTTAATCTTGATGCTAAATAAAGTTCTTCTTTGGAAATCTGATATCTTTTAGCTGCCAAAATCACTTCTTTCTCCGGCTTATTCAAATATGTGGAGGTTAAACAAAGTCGTTTTCTTATTGATTTTAATCTCGGATCCATTGTTTTAACAAGTTGTTCTTCACGCATAGCTTTTACGTTTTCTTTCAGTTTTATCCTGTCGCTAATCTTTTTAATTTTTAATCTTCTTTTTATAACAAATCCCGCAGCAACAGAAGCAACAATAAATAGCACAAACATTTTTAAAGTAAAGGGAGTGATGTATTCCATAATATTAAAAAATCCAGTCGAATCGGTAGCTTCTTTACTCTCTTTTTTTGAAGGTTCATTTACCGAAATTATAGAATTACTAATTGTAGATTCTTCTGTACTATTTTTTAATTCTCCAGCGATCAAATAGTTATCAGGAATTATTATTCCTGTGTTTTGACTCGCGTTTTTTAATAATTGCTCTTGTTCAAGTTGTTTTAGCTGAGCTGCAAGCATTTGAATTTTTACAATTGCCTGAACATCAACAGAATCCATGTTTTGAGCTTTCGTGGTTTTTGTGCCAGAAATTAAAATTATGGAAATGGTAATCACAAAAATTAACTTTTTCATTTACTGAGCTTCCTTTTTACAGGGAAATTTAAGATTATTGTTGTACCGCCGGATTCGTTATTAATTATTTTTACATCACCCTGGTGACGTTTCATAATATTTGCAATCATTTTAACGTTTAAATTCGCTTTGTTCCCATTGTTATCTTCTGCGTAAATATTTAGTCTGTCCGTTACAATAAATCGCAGAGAAATACTTTCACTTACAAATTTTGTTTGTACTAAAATCCCACCGCCTTCAACATTAGAATTCAGAACCATTCCGAACAGGTTGGTGAGCAGTTGATGAATATAGGATTTCTGCGTCATTATGGGCGGAAGATTGTTATCCAAGTCAAGTATACATTCGTAGTTATTATATTTTAACGATGAAAGTACTACTTCATAATAATCCTGAATTTGTTCGTTAATTATTGTGGGATAAAGATTTCCATTAGTTGGCTGAGCGCCAACAAATTTGGATAGTCTTTTAATTACATTTTCAATTTTTTTTATCTGAGAAGTTATTGCTCCCGTTAATTTTTTATCCACTTGAGTAAATTCTTTTTCAATAAAATTTGTACAACTCAGAATTACCTGTACAGGGCTCATAACATCTTCAACTATACCTGCGGTAAGTTCCCCAATAGCCGAGAATTTATAATCGTTAGATAATTTTGATTGAAGAGTTTGTAAATCATCGTAAACAGCAGATATCCGCTCTTGCTGACGGGCATGTTCAATTTTGCTTTGAGCTAATGCCAAAAACATTTTTAATACATCTGATTCGTAGGTTTTTGAAGATAGTGATGCAATGGGTGTGGCAATCGCGTATAGGCCATATGGTTTGTTTTCCATAAATAATGGTATAACAAGGAGGCTAAGAGCATTTGTGTTTTTTTCACGTCTTGTTATGTCGGGTAATACGGATATTTTTTTTGTTTCAAACATCCAGTCTAAAATTCCATTCTGATACGCTTTATTTATAAAGGATGTGTAATTTTTATCGGTTGTTTTGCTTACCGGTTTAAGATGCGAATTTTCATCGAAAACAAAAAAGAAAGAACTTTTAAGAATTATAATTTCTTTTAAAGCTGTTTGTAAATATTCAAGTATTTTTTCTGGATCAAACGTTTCATCAAATTTCGCGTTCAGCTTGTTCATAACAAAAAAGAATCGAATTCTCTTCTGTTGCTCCGCGGGACTTAAGTCGAAATCGTTATAGTCGTTTTTCGCTTCGGAGTTTCCCTTAAACTCAACTCCCAGTCTACCGATAGAATCCTCCAGACTAGGGAATTTGATATATTTATTTTTTATCACTTTCAAATTATTAATCCCTTAAGGTCTTGTTCCTCACCGATTACATTTTCATATTTGCTGATAAAATCTTCCTGTTTTTCTTCACTGACGCGTAAAACTTCGAAAACTTTTTTATCCAAAACAAAACCATCTTCCCAAAAAAGACTTTCCGAATGAATTTTACCAGCTACATAATCGGCCACATGAATAATTGACGGTAAAAACGGATCTTCTAAGTCAGCAATCGGATTATGGTGATAAAGGGAAGCTTTACGAAGCGCAACTGGTAAATTCCAACGCTCCATTAAATAACCGCCTATTTCCGAATGAGTAATACCAAGGTGTATTCTTTCGGCTTCAACAAACGAACATTTTTCTTTTTCTATATATTCTCTTATTTCTATAAATGTATTTTTGAAATATCTGTGGGAAATTGAAACGCCGAAATCGTGCAAAAAACCAGCTATAAAAGCTTCACCGCTTTTTCCATACCCAACATCCTGTGCTATTCTTTTTGCCAATTTTGCCGTTAAAAGGGAGTGGAGCCAATATAAATTTTGATCGAAATATTTGGAATCGCCACCTCTGAATGATTCCAAAAACGACACAACAAAAATGATATGACGCAGTTCGTTATGTCCCAATAGCATAATTGCAAAATCCAGAGTGGATACTTCCTTGCTTAAACCGTATATCGGGGAGTTTGCAATAGAAAGTATTTTGGCAACGAAGCTTTGTTCTTTCGAAATTATTTCAACAAGCTGTTGGTTGGAAGTTTTTTTATTATTCAGTAAACGCAAAGCTTCCGTAATAATATCGGGCAAAGCAGGAAGATTATATATTTTGTCGAGTGTGGTTTTAATCTTCTCGTTTTTATCTATCGAATATTTAGCTGATGTTTCCATAAACCCTTTTAAAAACTTACAGATTCTAATTGTTGTTTAAGCTGATCGCCGTAATTTTCCATTAACGATTCTACGTAATCTAAACCTCCAAGTTCAAGAATATCAATCACCGAGGTATCGAGTGTAAATTCTTCGTCCCATAAAAATTTTCCGAATCCTAATTGTTGTGTTGTATAATCGGCCAGATGGACTATAGCGGCTAATTTTTTATTCTCTTCTGCTTGTGAAGGATTATGGTGATAAAGAATTGAATCACTCAGGGAAACGGGCAGATTCCATTTATCGCATAGTATTTTTCCGATTTCAGCGTGAGTGAGATCAAGAATTGCAAGTTCGGCCTCGGAATAAGGGATAAAATTTGTGGATACTAATTCATTAATTTCAACAAACTCTCTATTAAAATATTTTTGTATTACTGATATGCCCAAATCATGCAGCAAACCCGCAGTAAAAGCTTCATTTGTTTTAGGATATTTTTTTTCCGCTGCGATATTTTTAGCCATCATTGCTGTTAGGAATGAATGCATCCAGAAAGACTTTCTATTCCAGTATTTTGAATTTTCGTTTTTGAATGTATCCATTAAACTCAGGGCAATAACTATCTGTTTAATTTGTTCGAAACCTAAAACAAGTATGGCAAAATCTATGCTTGGTACTTTTCTAGGCAAACCGTAAAGTGGAGAATTAGCTACTGTTAAAATTTTTGTCGTTAATGCCTGATCCTGACTAATTAAATTCCCGATCTGATGAGTGGAAGTCATAGGATCGTTTAAAATTTGCGTCAGTTGAACAACTACAGTAGGAATCGGGGGAAGACTCCTTATATTTAGTAGATAGTTTTTCCTTTTGTTTTTAAGAGAAAAGTCATCTTGAAGCATATTAGTCATTAAGATCACCCAGCATTGATTTTAAGTTTTCAATAATTTTGGAATGTATTTGCGAAATTCTTGAAACTGAAATATCCAGAACATCGGCAATTTCTTTGTAACTTAAATGTTCGAAATAATACAGAGTTATTATCATTCTATCTCTTTCATTCAAATTTTTTATTGCTTCAATTAGTTTTTCTTTCGCTTCAATCTTTTCTGTTTCAAAATCTGGCGTTTCTACATCGGCTGGAAGCACTTCGTATAACATGGAACCATCTTCCTGATTGATGGGCTGATTAAGGGATACATTGGAATATTGAACCTGATTGGAATCTTCCCTGCTTAAAATTCTGGGTTTAATCTGAGCCTTTCTCAACTCATCAATAATTTTTCCACGTATTCTTTGTATCGCATATGTCTCGAACTTTGTTCCAAAGTCGGGGTCGAATCTGTCTACAGCTTCGTTTAAACCTTCGATTCCGAATTGAAAATAGTCTCTGTCATCAAAAATATTCATTGTTGCGAATTTCGAATGATGAATAACATAGTGTACCAAATTAGTATAGCTGAGAATAATTTTTTTCTTCAGTAACGTATTTGGTTGTGCTTTATATTCGGCCCAAAGTGTATTTGTATCCATTTATCATTTCCACTTTAATGTTCGGTTACATTATTAGACTTATCTAAAGATCGTTTATTAATGGATCGTATAATCACAATACCCAAAATCGCCAGCATCACAGTTGAAAGAATAAATATTGAAAATGATTTGATTAACACGTCCATTACCGGTAACTGTCTCTGACTAAAAAAGATTATGGCTAAGAAAAAAAGCAGTAAACCAATATTGAGAATTATTTTATTCATGACATCCTTAACAGTTTTTGTTAGTAGATAAGACAATTACCATACCACTCTAAAACGAACATTTATTCTTCGTTTTTAGCTTCAAAACTGAACTTTAAAGATGTTTTGGGTAAAGCTGAAAATCAGGAATGGTGAATATTGGCCAATTGCTCGATGCCCGACAATTTTTCTGATATTGATATTATTTGTGAAGTAATTGAGGATTTGGGGAAAGTGGAGACAAACAAATTCTGATCGATTACAGATTTACGAACTGATTGATCGAATTGAACGAATCCCAAATAATCAATCGATATTTTCAGGAAATGAGACAATGCAATACGCATATTTTCGAAAGCTTCATCAGCTTGTTGTTTGTTTTCGCATGTATTTATTATAACCGAATTTTTTACTGCGCGTGATTTTGAGTGAAGCATTTTGATAACGGCATAACTATCTATTATGGAGGTTGGTTCGGGTGTCGTTACAAAAATGTTTTTATGCATTTTCCCCAGCAAATAAATTATTTCATTATTTATTCCGGCACCTGTATCAATAAAAATATAATCGTAATTTTTACTAGCCTTATGTAGCTGAGTTAAAAATCTCGAAATTTGATCCACAGTAATTTTGGGATAATCCAGCCGGCCCGAATCGCCAAAAATATAATCTATATTTCCAGCTCCCGGAGTAATTATATTATCGAATAGAACCTTACCTAAAAAGTAGTCGATAATCGTTTTCTGAGGATTAATATTTAGCAAAACGTTCGCGTTAGAAAGATTCGAGTCGAAATCGATAAATAGTATTTTATAACCCCTGTGCGCCAGGCAATGAGCTATATTGACAGATAAAAACGTCTTACCTGTGCCTCCTTTACCGGAAGTAAAGGCAATAATTTTATTGCCGGTGTAAGAGTCCTGATTTTCTGCCTCAAACATCCGGTGTAGTTTAGCGATTTGTCCGCTCATGCCAGCGCTTTTCCAGTATAAATCATGTTGGCTATAACTTCGGAATCAGCCGATATAATATCGTCGGGTATTACCTGACCGTTAGTCAAATATATGATAGGAACGTTAAATTCAACCATTACATTAAGCATATTTCCAAAAGTTACACTCTCGTCAATTTTTGTAAAAATAAGTGAGTCATATTTTAATACTTTAAATTTTTCAGCTATATCAAATAAATTTTTAGTTGAGCTTGTTGAACTCAGCACCAGATAAGTTTCGTTTACATTTATCTGATCGAGAAAGTATTTTGTTTGTTCAAGATCTTTACTGTTCTTCTGACTTCTGCCGGCTGTATCAATAAAAATAATGTCCTTATCTTTCAGCTGTTTCACGAGTTTCGGCATATCTCCGGGTTCATACGCGACGAGCATATCTATGTTGCTAATGTCCGAAAAAATCCTCAGCTGATCAATTGCACCGAGTCTATAGGTATCTATAGAAATAATTCCAATGTTGAGGTTATGCAATATTTTTGAAATTGCCGCCAATTTAGCTATACATGTTGTTTTGCCAACACCTGTAGGACCAACCATAGCAACAACTTTCGGTTTGCCTTTCTTTTCAAGTTCAAAGTTAGAAGTGGAGACCAACGATGCAATTGTAGAAATAATATAATTTTCTAAATTATTATCGTTAATTAACTGTTGCGATTTTTTTAAATGCCCTACAATAGTTTTTACAATAGGTTTGTCAATTTCTTTATGCAGCAAATTATCGATTGCCATATTTAATAAATCTTTGGTAAGCTTGCTGTCGTTTTTTAAGCTTTTAATTTTTGCGGTATCCAATATACTTAACAGAGAATTTTGATCTTTTTTTCTATTAATGTTTTCAGATACTTTGGAGAGCTCGGCTTTAAAATCCATTTCGGGTCTTGTATTTGCGTCCAATAAACCCTGGAAACTATTCGATTCCAAATCATTTTCGTCTTCGATGCCCGATGTTATTTCAAAAAGTTTAACGGTACCATACTCAAGTTGTTTATTCACAACTCTGGTGCCTAATATTATGGCTTCATCACCAAATTCAGTCTTCATTTTTGCAGAAGCCTCGCGCAATGTAGGTGCAAGAAATTTTTTAATTTTCATTTGAAACCTCAATTTTATCTATAAATTCTATTTCTACGTGGGCTGGCAATTCAGAGAACGAAATAACTGAAAAATCCGGAAAAGATGAGTTGATAAGTCTATAAAAATATGGTCTTATTGTAGCCGAACAAATAACAACCGGGGAAAAACCGAGAGATATAAATTTGCTCTGAACGGATTTTAAATTGTTGTTTAATTGCTTAAGAGTATTTGGATATAAGCCTAAATTTTGAGAAGCTTCTTTTTGATTTTGCAATGAAGACGTAATAATAGAATCCAAATTTTCCCCGATAACCGAAGCGTGAATTATCCCATTGTTGTCTTTATAAATGTTGGCAATTGTTTCACCGATTGAATGTCTGCAGTATTCTGTTAATACGTCAATATTTTTTGTGATTTTACCGTAATCAATCAAAGCCTCTAAAATCTGAACTAAATCTTTTATAGGAATAAATTCCTTTAATAATGCCTGAAGTACTTTTTGAATTGTCCCCAGAGGTAAAGCGTCTGGGTCTATATCGTCTATAACAGCCGAATAATTTTTCTTAAGATTTTCCAGCAATTGTTTAACTGACTGGCGGGTAAGTATTTTGTCGAAATTTTTCTTCAGTGTTTCCTGCAAATGAGTCGATAACACAGACAATCCGTCAACTACCGTCATGCCGGCAATTTCAGCTCTTTCTTTTTCAGCTTCCGACACCCAATATGCTTCCAGACCGAATGCAGGATCAGTAGTAGGAATACCATTTATTTTTTCCTGCACATCACCTGGGTTCATTGCCAGATACCTGTCGGTATGAACTTCGTAATCAGCGACAATATTACCTTTTATTTTTATAAGATATTCGTTAGAAGCAAGTTGTAAATTATCGCGAACACGCACAGGTGGAATTAAAACGCCGTATTCTAAAGCAAGATATTTTCGTGTTGATGAAATTTTATTAAATAAGTCACCGCCGCTGTCCTCATCTACAAGACTAATTAATCCATAGCCAATTTCAACTTCAATAGGATCTACCTGTAAATATTTTTCAAAACTTTCTTCCTGTTTTTCAGTTTCCACTTCCTGCTGCTGAGCTTCATCAATAAGTTCTTGGTCGTTTCTTTTATTTTTGATATATGAGGTAGCACCGAAAGCTATACTTAAAATAAAGAAAGGAATGGTTGGCATTCCGGGAACAAGTCCGAATAAAAATGCAACACCAGCAACAGTGCCCATAACTCTAGGATTACTAAAAAGCTGAGTTCTAATTTGACTGTCAAGTGCCGTTCCTGCAGCACTGCGTGTAACAACCAAACCTGCGCCTGTTGCTATAAGCAAAGCTGGAATTTGAGAAACAAGTCCGTCACCAATTGTAAGAATTGTGTAAGAAGTAATAGCGTCGCTTAAAGACATTCCTCTTTGAGCAATACCAATAATAAAACCGCCTAAAATATTTATTCCGTTAATAAGCAGACCCGCAACTGCGTCCCCTTTTACGAACTTACTTGCACCGTCCATTGCGCCGTAAAATTCAGCTTCACGGGAAATTTGTTCTCTGCGTTTTTTTGCGTCATCTTCAGTTATTAAACCGGTATTCAGATCAGCGTCTATGGCCATCTGCTTGCCGGGCATAGCGTCCAAAGTAAATCTCGCGGATACTTCTGAAATTCTTCCTGATCCTTTTACAATTACTATAAACTGAATAATTACAAGAATTATAAAAATAATCATTCCCACTACAAAGTTTCCGCCAACAACAAACTGACCGAAGGATTCTATTACCTTTCCGGCGTAACCTTCTATTAGAATTAATCTTGTTGAACTTATATTTAACGCCAATCGAAATAAAGTTACAACAAGCAAAAGTCCTGGAAACACGGAAATATCAAGCGGTGATTTGATGTATAAAGAAACTATTAAAACAAGGACAGAAATTGTAATGTTTAGCGCTAAGAAGAAATCCAGAAAACCCGCTGGTAACGGAAGAAGCATTAAGGCTACTATAAATACTAGTCCGAATGCTAAAAGAATATCGCTATTTTTACCGATGCTTGACAATTATACAATCTTCTTTTTAGTAGTTTTTTTAAGGTTATATATGTATGCAAGTATTTTTGCAACCGCCTGAAACAATTTTTCCGGAATTGTATCGCCTACATCACACATTTTATATAAAGCACGCGCGAGTTCCCTATTTTCGTGAAGCGGAACATTATTTTCGACTGCTAATTTTTTAATTCTTTGAGCTAATTCGTCCGCACCTTTAGCCACAACTTTTGGTGCGGCATATTTTTGCGGATCATATTTAATGGCAACCGCAAAGTGAGTTGGATTTGTAATAACTACATCCGCAGTTGGAATATCTTTCATCATTCTTCTTCTTGCGGCTTCTAATTGTAAACTTTTAATTTTGCTTTTTATAAGAGGATCACCATCGGCCTGCTTAGCTTCTTCTTTTACTTCCTGCTTGGTCATCATCATATCTTTTTTAAACTTAAATTTTTGGAAAATAAAATCGGCTATAGCGAGAATTGCGTAAAGCATTGCTATTTTCCATATCAATCCGAAAGCACCATCTATCATAAACGATATAATTTCGGATATTGTTAAACTTACCAGGGAAACGGATTCATATATAATATCACTCAGAATCATATATGTAAAACCACCAATCAAAAGCAGCTTCAAAAGGGATTTTAGTACTTCCACCAAAGAACTTGAAGAGAATAATATTCTTTTAATTCCACTGATCGGATTCATTTTATTAAATTTTGGCGATAAAGCCTTCAAACTAAAATGGATACCAACTTGACCAATGTTAGCAACAAGCCCAATAATTATAAGTCCGATTAGAATTGGAGATAACGTGAGGAAAAACAATAACATTGCTTTTAACATATAAAACTGAACAATATTGCTGTTTATTTGAAGTGTATCAAGCGAATTAAAAACATAAAAAGCCAAATCCGACATTTTACTGCCGATAAACTCTCTGGACATATAGATAAGAATCATTCCGGAAGAAAAAATAGCAAACGACGAAATCTCAGTGCTTTTGGCAACTTTTCCTTCTTCTCTGCTTGTCTGTAATTTCTTACCGGTGGCCTGTTCGGTTTTTTCCTGGCCGTCGCTTTCCGCCATATCAGGTTCCCAATACTCTAACTATTGTAAAAAGTTTACTTTCAAAATCTTGTAGAAGGCTTTTAATTACTGTAACATACAATGGAATAAGTGATCCCATAATTAAAAATCCAACTGCCAATTTTATCGGATATGTAACAAAAAAAACCTGCATCTGTGGTATAACACGAGCGAGAATTCCTTCTGCAATCTGAATCATAAAAAAGGATACTAGAATTGGGGCTGAGATTTTAACCGCAATTATAAATACCGAGGCCGAGTATTTTATAAGCAATTCAGTTATCGGACCCGTAATGGCAGTAACACCTAAAGGAGCTACATAAAATGACGAGACCAGTGCCTGAATTACATAATGATGCCCGTTAATTATAAAGAAAACGAACATCGCTAAAAAATAAATCAATTGACCGATAACATTCGCCGATGATTCATCAACAGGATTAAAAATTGTTGCCATAGATAAACCAATTTCGAATCCTATTAAAGTGCCGGCAAACGAAATTCCATAAAAAACTATATTAAGTGAAAATCCAATTATTAACCCTGTTAAAATTTCTTTAATTCCGTTTATAGCAATCCATAATAAACTTACTTCAACTGTAACTGACGATGTATCGAGAGTACTGAAAATTATATACGCGATAATAAATGCGAGAAATACTTTTGTTAAAGCGGGAATTGCCTGATGTCCGTAAATTGGAGCGGCCACAAATGCAAATAATATTCGTAAGAATATAAGGAATACTATCAAAAAATCAGTTGTTAGGATATTGCTCATTGAACTACTGTATTCATCATTGAAATAATTTTATGTGTAATAGCAATCATTTTTTCCAACATCCACGGTATTAGAAATAAGATAGCGATTCCAGTAAATAATATTTTAGGAACAAATGTTAATGTCATTTCCTGAATTGAAGTAGCCGCCTGGAAAATGGATATAAAAATACCAACTATTAAGGCGACGCTTAGCACTGGTAAAAGTATAATAAAAACAGTGTAAAACACTTCCGTTAATAATTCTATTACTAATTCTTCCGTCATTTATGCAAAACTCCTAATAAGCGATCCTATTATTAAATTCCAACCGTCCACCATAATGAACAACAAAATTTTGAAAGGTAAAGAAATCATCATTGGAGGTATCATCATCATACCCATCGAAAGAAGTATGCTGGAAACAATCATATCAACCATAATAAATGGAATAAAAAGAAAGAATCCCATTATAAATCCGGTGCGCAATTCACTTAAAACAAATGCGGGTATCAGAACGTAAGTGGGCAGTTCTTTTTGATTATCTGGTCTTTCAATTTGCGCCATTGAAATAAACATTTCCAAATCTTCGTCTCTTACCTGTTTGTACATGAATTCGCGTATTGGTTCAATCCCGGTATCATATGCGGCTTCCATAGTTACTTTACCTTCGAGCAGCGGCTGGATGGCAGTATCGTTCACTTTATTCCATGTTGGAGCCATTACAAAAAAAGTAATAAATAAAGCAATACCGGCCAAAAGCTGACTTGGCGGCATTTGTTGGGTTCCCAATGCATTTTTAAGAAAATGGAAAACGATTATTATTCTTAGATATGCTGTTGTCATTATCATTATAGAGGGGGCTAAAGAAAGAACCGTCATTAGTACAAGTATTTGCAGCGTAACTGATACATCTTCGGGACTATCGGCCGATCCGACATCAATTCCTATTTTAGGTATAGGTAATGTTGTTTTCTGCTGTGCCGAAATGTTTACAGTACCTGACATTAACAACGAAACAATTATTATAAAAAATGCAGCGCGTTTCACCTAATCCCCAAATTCTTCTTAAAAATATCACTAAAATTTTGTTTATCAACTTTTTGCTGTTCCGAAAATTCTTCGTCATAATCAAATTCTTTTAGAAGCGAAATATTATTATCCGTAATTCCCACTAATATTATTTTATCTTTTACTTTAATGAGTGAAATAAATTTTTTAGGCATAATTGTCTGCGTGGAAAGGATTTCCACACCGTTAATTTTAGATTGAGTTGGATTAATCCTGAATCCTTTTCGTTTAACTAAATACAATACCCCGTATAAAAGACCCAGGATCAGTATTAAAGGTATAAATGCTTTTAATAATTCGAAGAAACTCATTTTTCCAATCCGCTTAATAATTCCTGTGAGCTATCTAGATTAGTAATTCTAATTCCGAAATGTTTATCTATAACAACAACTTCGCCTTCGGCAATTTTTTTATTATTAACAAAAATATCCACCGGCTCACTAGCCAACTTATCTAATTCAATTACATAACCTCGTTCCAATTCCAGAATATCTTTAATTTTCATTCTAGTACGTCCCAGCTCGATATAGAGGTTTAGATGTAAATCCTGCAAAAATTCCAGTTTATCCAATGATCCCTGTCCCCTGTTGCTGGATTCGTCGAAATCTTCGAAATCCGCCACAGCTCCACTCGTTTGAGCATTGGCTTTAAGATTATCCGGATTTCCAAAACCACCTGGTAAATCGTTGCTATCATCTAATAAATTATTTGAATTATCTTCCATCGTTGAACCGCATTCCTTTATTAAAAAATTTTATGTGTTATTTTAACCGCTTTTTTATTGTTGAGAACTCCAACTTTTCCGAAAAAAACAGTTTTATTATCGACTTTTACTTTTACACCCTCATTAATCTTCGTCTTTAATTTTATAATGTCGCCTTTTTTTAATCCGCTCAATTCGTTCATTGTTATTTCAGCTTCTCCGAATTCAATTTTAATCGGAATGTTTGCGTCGTAAATTTTATTAGAAATTATTTCGTGTGATGTTGTGCCTTTATACCGAGCCGGTCTAATTGAGGATAATTTCTGCAAAGATAATTTTGCCAAAATCGTATCGAAGGCATAAGTAGCAAAACAGATATTCATTAAAAATGCTTTTTCACCGAAAGATATTTCGAAAGAGACGAGTAACACCGATTCGCTGGGACTTGTAATTTGAGCGAAATCTACATCCGGTTCAAATCTATCAACTTCAAACTCGTAATTGTCAATCATTTGCCAAGCTTTATGCAAATCTTCCATAATTCTTTCAACCACTACACCTAATATTTTTTGTTCAATAGGTGTAATAATATTATGCTGTTTTGTTCCGCTCCCGGTTCCGCCCAATAACCTTTCAACAAGAGTAATGGCAAGCTCGGGACTTATTTCTAAAATTCCTTTAATATCCGTATCAACTAAATCGAAAGTGAATAAACACGCCGGATTTGGGACTGAAAGCACATATTCGGAATAATAAATCTGATCGACACTTGTTACAGTTATATTAACAATTGTCTGCAGTTTCGAAACAAGAAAAGAACTGAGCCCTTCAGAAAAATTTTCATGAATGTTTCTCATAGTTCTTAACTGGTTTTTTGAAATTCTGTTAGGCAGTCTGAAATCGAAAGGGATAACTTCCTTTTCAATTTTGGTGGAAGTTTCTTTAATTTCAATCCCGCTCTTAACATTACTAAGCAGTTGGTCAATTTCTTGTTGGGATAGTAGTTCTGCCATTTTAGTTGATTATATATTTACTGAAATAAATTCTGTTAATTTTTAACTTTGGTAAATATCCCTGAACTTTTTCTGAAATTTCGGTACGTAAAGAATCTTTGTACAAATTGTTGCCTAACTTGGCGACTGATTTGCTGGATAGAATAGAAAGTACAAGGTCTTTAACAAGAATATCTTTTGATTCCAACTCTTTTTTGTTTTCTTCGCTGCCCAAATCGAAAGCTATTGATGTTAGAAGCAATTGTTGACCGGTTGTATTCGCTGGATTTACAATTATATCGTCGATTGTATGAATAAACTTCCCAAATTCAACAGGAGCGGTTTCTTTGGATTTTTCCTCCGATTTTACAGTGTCCAATAGAGCCAAATCCCCTAAAACAGCTTCGTGTTTGTATTGTTCTTTAAACTTATCTAATAAAATATTTGCTGTAATAAAGTACACAACTACAAGTTGTATTATAAAAACAGGAAGCCCAATCATAAAGATTTTAGAATTCGATGATCCCGTTACCGGGGGTGTAGGTTTAATCTCTTCTGACATAATCCACTCATAAAATTTTTAATAATAAAACCAATTGTTATGCCATAAGGAAAGTTAGTTTATTAGCTATAAAGCGATTATTTCATATTGAAACGTGGCTAATATTGCACAGATGGTTATAGATAAAAAAAGGAGAGCTTTTGGCTCTCCTTAGTTGATGCTGAGTATGGCGGATTAAATATTATCTGATAAGATTTGTGATTTCCTGTAGTAAAGAGTCTGCTGTTGTTACTACTCTCGCGTTTGCCTGAAATCCTCTTTGTGAGACAATCATTCTTGTAAATTCTTCCGATAAGTCAACATTGGATTGTTCTAAAGCTCCAGACTGTATAGTAGTTACAGAATTTTCTCCGGGAGTGTCAATTCTGGGATCGCCAGAGTTAGCTGCAACATTGTACATGTTATCGCCAACGCTTACAAGTCCATTCGCGTTTTTGAAAGTGGCCACCATTATTTGAGCCAGATTTCTTGAATTACCATTTGAGAAAATTCCTAATATATTGCCGTATTGGTCTATATTTATATTTGCGAGTGCCGAAGATGCGGAACCGTTTTGTGATAATGCCGCTATCTGTGAAGCCAGGTTTGTTTGTGTAACACCAGCAGTACCGGAACCGAAATCCATTTCTATTATTTGTGGCTCTGCGCCGCTTGCAGGTGTAAATGTAATCTGTGGTACGGGAGGTGAACTTGTTACTTGATTTCCTCCTTGCCATACACTTTGAATAGTACCATCTGTTTTAAATCGAATTTCTCCAGAAGCACCCATTAAATTTCCGCTTGTCGTTGGAACAGTTGCCGACCAGCTCCATCTGTTGCTGTCCAGATGTTCGTATTTAATTGACATAGTGTGCGGGTTACCTAAAGAATCGAATACTGTTACAGATCCAAGAACAGGCTCAGGTGTTTCTGATTTATCAATTCTCGAAACAACATTAGTATCTGCTACAAGATTACTTAAAGAAGCAAAATTTAATTTGAAATCTAAATTTTCTCCGGCTATCGCTACATCCATCTGAGTTGTAGTACAAGCGCCGGTGTTTACATCGAAAGCTAAAGCTTGTGTGCCTGTTCCAACCGATGCAGGAGTGGCAAGACTGTTGTCCCAAATATCGTAATTAGCAGTCCAAGCGCCCGCGGTTGTTTCGGAATAATGTGTTCTAAGTTCGTATTCTTTTCCGTCTTTATTATAAATTACACTTGAAGTATATGTTGATGAATCTGTTGCATCATAAGCAATTGTTCCCGGATAATAAGTTGTTGCCGCAGGAGTTTCTTTTTTAAGGTTTCCAGAAAGTTCAACACTGTCCGTACGAATTGTAGTTGAACTACTCTGTAGATTTCCACCCCAGTCAATTTGTGTAGTTTTAACGGCTGGCAATCTTAAATTTTTATCAATAACAATATCCTGTAAAGCTGTACCGGCAGGTATCTCACCCAAGCCGTTTGCAACTTTACCCTGAACAATAGCGCCGTTTTGAGGATTAACCAGCTTTCCATCTGCGTCAAATATAAACGCGCCGGCTCTAGCATAGAATTGCTGACCGTTGCTTTTTAGAATAAACATTCCCGGACCCTGAAGAGCCAGGTCAGTTGTAATACCGGTTCTTTCGAATGTACCCTGGTTCCAGTTTCTGTCTATGGAATTAACTTTCATGCCTAAGCCGACCTGGAAACTGTTAGTACCGCCTGATGTGCCTGTTGGGTTTGTTCCGGATTTTACAAACTGATTAAAAGTATCGCTAAATGTAATTCGCGATCCTTTAAAGCCGATTGTGTTTACGTTTGCTATATTATTTCCGATTACATCCATCATTGATTGGTGATTTCTTAAACCGGATACGCCAGCGAATAGTGAATTTAGAAGTGCCATTTTAACCTCCAAAGGATTTAATGTTTTTTGAATCGGCGTCAGTCAGTCGGCCGAATCAAGAGCGTCCTTGTAAGGTCCCGCTCTTATTATTTAATTAATTTTTTACGCGAACACTACACTATCTATGTTCGTAAATACATTGTCTTTACTTTCTTTTACATCCATTGCTGTAATAATAGTTCTATTAGGTACATTTACTATAAATGCGGTGTCGTTCATCATAACTAAGGAATCTTTAGAGCCTTTCATCTCAGCTCTTTGTACCGCATTCTGAATTTTACTTATCTCAACTTCATTAAGAGTTATATTGCGCGAATCTAATCTTTTTTGAGCGTGGCTGGAAATTTTTATATTTTCCAGTTCTCTGTTAAAAATATCGTCGAATGTCGACTTAACATTTCCAACAGGCGGGCTGTACGTTCTGGTATTATCTACCAGCGGTACAAATGGTACTTTAATTCCATTCAATTCAGCCACTTTAATTACCTCCCTCGTTCGAATCGTAAATGCCTTCGATATCGGATAAGTAATACTCAACGGAATTAACTATAAGGTTTGTACCGTTTTCACCAAAACGCACGCCTTCAAGTTTTCCAAAGACATAATTACTTATTGTTAATTCTTGTCCGTCCATCGATTTTGCATCCACCTTAAAAGTGTAATCACCATTTTGAATTTTATTACCATTATTATCGGTAAAATCCCAGCTTAGTTTAGCCTGTCCGAGAGATTTTTTATCGGACTGAATAGTTTTTACAATATTTCCGTATTGATCATAAATATTAACTGTAACAGAAGCCGCGTTAACAGGTAAATCATAACCAAAATTAACCTGCTCCTGACCATTGTACTTAATTGTGTCCGTGCCAAGTCTTACTTCTTTGCCGATAAGCGTGGCTGTCATGGTGTTATTTACAGATTGTGTAAGTAAATAATTGGCGTCAATAGACTGTTTCATATAATCGTTCAAATTGGTAAGCTGCTCCAATTGCGAAAATTGAGCCAATTGTGCTGAATATTCATTACTATCCATTGGGTTCATTGGATCCTGATACTTCATTTGGGTTATCATAAGTTTTAAAAAATCGTCTTTACCCAACTCTGAGTTACTGCCTGCTTCGGTTGTGGTGTAACCGCTTGTGGTTGTGCTATTTACTCCATCTACCATTTTATGCTCCTATGCAACAAAATCATATGTATTGTAGCCCATCTTTTTAGGTAAATCTATTTCGGAATTTTGTTCCATTTCGAAATTTTCACCGTTTGAATTACGTTTTTTGTTTTTCGTAAACTTTTGATTTTTTTCGTCAGAATTAGAGAGAGATATATTAATGTTTTGTGGAACCATTCCGCTTTGAACAAGTGTTTGTTTAAGGTTTTCTACACCGGCATTAACCACCTGCCTTACGGATTCGTTTTCAACTTCTATGTGCGCGTTCACAATATCTTTAATTACTTCAATAGTTATGTGTACTTTACCAAGGGAATCGGGAGTTAACTTTAACGTTACGTTTTGGTTTCCCTTATCAGTTATAATTGATTTTAACTCATTATTAATTTTATTTAACTCAACCTGTTTTATAACTTCTATCCGTTTTTCAATTTCGTGAGTGTTTCCGGTCATTGTGTTTAATTCTGATGTAAATGTCTGAGCAATATTATTAACAGGCTTGTCGGAACTGCTTACATTTGCAAAATTATTATTAGGCGAACCGCTATTCTGATCAGTCTTGTTATTATTGTTCGGTGTGTTATTCGTCTCGGCTTTGGCGCCGCTGGTTTCATCGGCATTTATTATCTTATTTTGATCAAATGAATTATTTTTAATTTCAGCCGGTTCCGTAGACTTTGAGTTTATTTTTATATTATCGCTCGGCCCAATAATTTGAGTTTTTGATTCGATATTTTTTTCGGGCTCTAAAGCATAAATGTTTTTCGTTTTTGCCAGATTTAGTTTAATGGGGCTCATTAAATCAAATTTCTCTAATTCCACTTCATTATGTGGATTTGTTATGTTTTCACTTTTAGCTGATAACTCGGACTTTAATTGGGCGCTTGAGTTAAGATTTTTGTTTAATTCACCTTTAAGCTCTCTGCCCGCTGAGCGTATTTGAGAAAGTTCTTTAAAAATCTCAAAATTGGTGTTTGTTTTCCTATCAACCGAGGATTCAATAATTTCATCTGGTTTGTTTTCAATCTGCGTAGTTTTTGTGCCCGACAACTGTTTTAAAACATCATCTGCCTTTGCTTCTCCGGTGCCTTTAGAAATTATGTCTGTCAGTTTTAACTGATCCGGTTGAGATATTTTCATCTTGCCTGATAATTGTTTTATCACATCATCTGCTTTCGCCTCTCCGGTGCCTTTAGATATAAGGTCTGATAGTTTTGATTGATCTGGTTGTGATGTTTTAATCTTGCCTAACAATTGTTTTATCACATCATCTGCTTTCGCTTCTCCGGTGCCTTTAGTTATAAGTTCCGTAAGCCGCGAGTGATCCGGCTGTGATATTTTAAGAAGGAATTTTTCAGTTTTGCTTTGAGGTATTTCAACTTTTTCCTCGAGTTTTTCTTTAGCTTGGTGAGAGTTTTTTAATGATGACAAGTTAATAACGTTGCCAATTTTGCCATCTATTTGAGAGAGTTTAGAACTGTTCACAGCAGTCTTATCATTTGGCGATATTCCACCTGTATTCTCCGTAACAGGCATCGACTGAGACATTACTTTATCAGTTTCACCTATAGAACCAATTTTTTCTTTTACAAATTGAAATATTTCATCATCCTGGAGCACCTGATCTGTGATTACAGTTTCATCGAAATGCTCCATAAAATCATTAACGGAAGGGAATAATTGTTTAAGTTCAATTCCTTTGTTTTGCATCAATTCTTTTAACTCTTTTATGTTGCCTGGTGTAACATTTGATGAGGCGGTTAAATTTTCTTTGCCGGCAGATTGTTCAGTCCATGAAATATATTTTTGATTCTGAGAGTAAATCATAAACAACTGATTTAATAATTCCTCACTCATATTGTCGAGCATTTTATTTATCAGTTCGTCCTTATCCGGGTTATCGGTTTCAAAAAAATTTGAAAAAGTTTCCTCAGTTAAAGATCCGGTAGAAGTCTCTTCATTAGTATAAGATTCTATTAATCCGGTGAACTCTTCCGATAATGCGGTTACATCACTTTTAATAAAATCTAAAATTTTATTTATTCTGGCTGTATACTGCAGTGTCTTTTTAATCGAATTTGTTAAGGATTCGGGATATTTAATCGAACCGTTCTCATTATTTTTCAGTTTAAGAAAATTGGGATCCGAAAAACCGGACAAAGAATTGAAGGAATTATTAGATTGATTAAGATTCAGAAGCTCCACCAAAAATGTTGCGTTACCATTTTTTACCTGCAGCTGAATATTATCGTTCGAATCCATTTCATTAAAAATGTTTTGAAGAATCCCTAAAAAGTTATCGCCTATATTCTCAAATTCGGTTACTATTGTATTATTATTAATAATAGCAATTGAGTCCGAGTTCTGTATCAATTCGGACAATACTCCAGTAATTTCCTTTTCATTTAATTTAAAACCTTGTCCATCCAATTCACCGTTATTTCCGTTCTTTTTTGTGGATATAACATATTTATTGGAGCTCTCGGCGCTATCAGCATAAGAATTTAAAAAATCCGCAATTTTTGTAGTACCAATAGCCGGGCCGTTTTCATTTACATTAATTATATCCGCAAACAGATAATTCTGATTCGCGAATTTATATGCTTGCGCTCCGGAAGTCTGGCTGGAATTGGTAATAAATAATGGATTAAATATCATTCTTCTACCTTTATCAATCTGTTAACAACATCTGGTTTTAGAGAAGCGAGTATCTGAACAGCTTTCTTTTTTTTCATGCTGTATATAATGTCGCGTGCTACATTATCGGAATATTTGGTTATAATTTTAGCCGCCTGAGAAGCATCCATAGCTTCATATAAACTTGTGGTGTTTTTAAGCCATTGTTCATATTTAACATTATGCTTAGTTGTATCAGGATTCGTAACTTTTTCTATCTGTTGAACCTCTCGTTGTTTTTCCAATCGAGCTAAGGTATTCTTCAGAACATTTATGCTGTCTAAAAGAATGGAATCGGATTTATTGGCTTCGAAAGTTGTAGTAGCTTTTATGACTTTTAGAGAATCTTTGTATTCATTTCTTACAACGGTTTCAACATTCTTTTTGAACTTCGATAAACTTTCAAGTTTTGCTCCGGTATTAAGCAGTTCTTCGCCAATAGGATGTGAAAAATCAAATTGGAATATGTTTCTGTATTGTCCATTTAAGAATACTAACATCACAGTTACCAATACAAAGGCAACCATGTATACAGATATACCTATAATTTTTTCTTTCACTTTATTTCCTACCTATCTTCTGAATAGCCAATTCGTCCAGCATAGAATTTTCCGATTTTGATTGATCGAGCAAATAATTTGTATAATGTTTCTCTTCAAGCAATTCGAACATCTTAAGTTCTTTTGTTTTTTCAACAAGATCTTCCATTTTTATTCTTTTATGATACTCTAATGATCTTAACTCGGCTTCGAATTTTTTTAATTTAGAACGAAGGTGAATATCATGTCTTTCGTAATAATGTATTTCAGATACTTTATGACTTCCCGAGGAAAACATTTTTTTATTTTCTAAAATTTCATTTTTTGTTTCTTCTATTAATATTCTTTTCTGCTCTATCTTTAAATTGAATTCAGCTATTTCTTTCTGAACTTTTACCCGCAGTCGGTCTTTTATTTTGCTTATTGTTTCGAATTTAAATTTAAATTTTGGCATTTTATTAGAATAATGGTTCTTCAATTAGTCCATTTAATCTTGCTATTGTTTCACTATAAATCGTTTTTTCAAGCATATCTTGCTTTAGAAAAGTTCTAAGGGAAATTATTTTTGATAATGCATGATCAATTTGAGGATTGCTTCCTTTTACGTATGCGCCTATATTTATCAAGTCTTCAGCTTCATTATAAGTTGATAAAATTTCGCTGAAAGCTCTGGCTCGTTTGAAATGCTCTTCAGGTACAATATCGACCATCACCCTGCTTACGCTTTGCAAAGGATCTACTGCCGGGTATTGTCCTCTATTAGCCAATTTACGGGATAGTACAATGTGTCCGTCGAGTATTGATCTTGTAGCGTCGGCAATAGGTTCGTTCATATCATCGCCATCAACAAGAACAGTGTAAAATCCTGTAATCGATCCTTTAATTCCAACGCCGGCTCTTTCCAAAAGTTTAGGTAGAATTGAAAATACGGAAGGGGTATATCCTTTAGTTGTTGGCGGTTCACCAATTGTTAGCCCTATTTCCCTTTGCGCCATTGCAAATCGTGTTACCGAATCCATCATAAGCAAAACATCTTTTCCTTTATCTCTAAAATATTCCGCAATTGTGGTCCCAATAAAAGCGCCTCTTAATCTTAATAAGGCGGACCTGTCGCTTGTGGCTACAATAACGACCGATCGACTCAATCCGTCTTCGCCAAGATCTTTTTCAATAAATTCTTTTACTTCTCTACCTCGCTCACCAATTAGAGTTATTACATTTACATCTGCCGTTGTATTGCGGGCCATCATTCCAAGCATAACACTTTTACCTACACCGCTACCTGCAAATATTCCAATCCTTTGTCCTTTGCCCACAGTTAGTAAACCGTCTATTGAACGGACACCTGTTTGCAAATGCGAGGTTATTCTTTCCCGCCCCAACGGACTGGGGGGATCTCTGTAAATTGAATACTGCTCTGACAAATTTAACGGACCTTTGCCGTCAATTGGATTTCCGAATCCGTCTATAACCCTTCCGAGCAGTTCATCGCCAACGGAAACAGTGAAACTTTTACCAGTGGCAATAATTTCACAAGCGGGAGAAATATCGTAAACTTCACCCAGCGCAATTGATAAAACTTTGCCTTGCTTAAATCCTACAACTTCCGATTTACAAACCTCTCTACCGCCTCGGTCTACAACTGTACATACTTCGCCAAGACAAACATTCGGACCGCTTGATACAATAACCAATCCAATCACATCGGTAACTTTTCCATTAAGTTTATATATATCAGCGGTTCTGATAATACTTTTATAATGGTTGATATATGAATCGGTTATAGTCATAATTAATTTTTATAATAATTAGCTGATAAAAGTTTTTCAATTTCATTTAGTTGTGTTTTT
>PGYT01000014.1:5207-56622 GCA_002839805.1 Ignavibacteriae bacterium HGW-Ignavibacteriae-2 | reverse complement strand
CCATCAATTTGTTCGATACCAACTAACTCAGGAGTTATTCCAAGTTCCGCTAAATGTAATTCTATATTCATAACCGCTGTAACCTTCATCGATTCTAACATCTCACCTTCAATTGGTGTCTCCCTGCCCATTGCGGCTTGTTTTCCTTTTTCGCCGTCGAACCAGGATTCTTGTTTCATCACACCAGCATCAAGTTTTTGATAATATTTATTAGGCACTTTCTGATAGATTTCCAATGTCAGTTGTAATCCCTGAACTTCGCCTTTAAGAATAACTTTTTTATCTTTAACACTATTAAGTTTCTCTTTTCCGCCAATTGCTTTTATATATTTATCAAGAACGGTCTGAGCTGTTACTCCTTCGGGAATGGTTTTTGCCGACGGATCATATTTCTCACCGTAAATATCATAGTAATCAATTTTTCCGTTAACGCTAAATCTTTTCAAATTATCCGCTATTTCCGCACCTTTACCAACAACCAAAATATAACAATTATTAGGTTTTATATATTTTTTAGCCATCTCTTCAATATCTTCCACGGTAACGGCATTCAGATTTTTAAGATAATTTTTATAATAATCTTTTGGCAGATTGTAACGAGCAATATTCAGCGCGAACCCAGCCACAGTTTGCGGACTTTCAAGCGAACGCGCAAAACTTCCGGTCATATAATTTTTAACACGTTGAAGTTCCGCTTCGCCTACCTTTTCGGTTCTCAGTCTTTTTAATTCTTCAAGAATTTCATTTACAGTGCTGTCCGTAACGGCGTTACGTACTTCGGCACTGGCGGTAAAATTTCCAACAAGTTCGTCGCTGGCCATTGATGTACGCGCGCCATAAGTGTAAGCATGTTTTTCCCTCAGGTTCTGATTTAGTCGCGCAGAAAATGATCCGCCGAGTAATGTATTAAGAACGCTGACTTTAATAACATCTTCACTTCCAGTTTTTAGATCAATAGGATAGGTAACATTTACAACTGATTGAACTGAGTTATCCCTGTCAACAAGAGCAACTTTTCTTATCAAAGGGGCTTTAGGATTCTCATAAGTAAATTTTTCAACTTGTTTTGAATTCCATTTACTCAAATATTTTTCAACCAATTCTTTCGCCTGATCAACTGTTATATCCCCAACTATAGCCAAGTATGCTATAGAAGGAGAATAATAATTGTTATAGAATTCATTGCACTTTTCGAGTGTAATGGTTTCAACAGTTTTTTCAGTTGTTATTTCACCGTATGGATGTTCTTTGCCGTAATCTAATACACGACGAACATTATCTGCTATTGCATTCGGCTGATCTTTAGACAGCGCAATATTTGATAACGTTTGTTTTTTAATTTTTTCAAATTCATCCTGCTTGAAATCGGCGTTAAGCAAAATATCCGACATCAGTTCAAAAAGTTTTTCAGAATGTTTTTTAAGCGAGGAACCATTAATACTGCCGCTTGTGGTGGTTAATTCGGCTCCAATAAAATCAGTCTCTTCATCAATTTGCGCTTTGGTTCTTGTTTTTGTTCCGGTTTTAAGAAGTTGTGAAGCGATTTGAATATACCCGGCGTTTTCTTTTTCAAGAATCGGATCTCTGTCAAAAATCATACGGAATGAAACAACCGGCAATTTATCGTTTTCAACTACAAAAACTTTTAAGCCATTTTCTAAAATAAAAGATTGGTACTCGGCTATATTAATTTCCGGCGCCGGACCGGGAGTAGGTTGTTTACTTCTATCAACCTGAGCGAAGCATAGAGCTGTAAATAGTAATGTTAGCGTTAATACAAATAAAGTTTTTTTCATCTAATTTATTCTCCGAAAAATTTTCTTTTACTTTTCTTTTGGCAGATAATGTAAAACAACTCTGTTTTCTTTTGTTAAATATTTATTTGCGACTCTTTTAATATCATCAATTGTAACAGCCATATACTTATCCAAATCAGAATTAATAAGATCCGTATTTCCATAAAACATATAATAATCTGCCAGACTTTCAGCAATGCCTGCAACACGTGAATTACTGCTAATAAAATTATTTTCCACCTGGTTTCGGAGTTTCTGAAATTCGGTTTCTTCGATTGGACTACTCTTCACTTTCTCAATTTCATTGTCCAGTGCTTTATCCAAGTCATCTGCACTAACACCAACATTGCTAATGGCGTACGCTAAAAATAAACCGGGATCTTCAGTTGGCAAAGGGAAAGATCCTGTTACACGAGCTTTTTGTTGATCGTCAACAAGTGACTTATTAAGACGGGAACTTTCACCGCCTGAGAGCAAAGTTGTTAACATAGTAAGAGAATAAGAATCAGGATCGGACATTCCGGGAATGTGGTATGCGTAAAGCACAAGTGGTAATGTTATGTTGTCGTAAACCACATCGCGAACTTCTTCTGTTTTTACAGGTTCTACTTCAGTAGGTTTTTTAATCTCTATAGTGCCCCTTGGAATATCGGCAAAATATTTTGCAACTTTCTCTTTAGCTATATCATAATCGATATCACCGGCTAATGACAGTACAGCATTGTTGGGCACATAGAATTTTTTATAGAACTCAACGAATTCCTCAATTGTTGCCTGATCAATATATTGTGTCGAACCTATTGGAGTCCATCGGTATGGATGCACTTTATACGAATGACTGAAGGTCTGTTCCAGCAAAGACCCGTAGGGCTGGTTATCCATTCGTTGACTTCGTTCTTCCTTTACAACTTTACGCTGAGTCTCTACCCCAATAGAATCAATTTTACCGTGTAAAAGCCTTTCCGATTCCACCCAAAGCCCTAAGTCTAATTGATTTGAAGGAAGTATTTCGTAATAGAAAGTTCTATCGAAACTTGTGCTTGCATTATTTGCGGCACCGGCTCCTTCCATTATTTTGTCAAACTGACCTCGATCAATGTTTTTAGATCCCTCAAACATAAGATGTTCAAAAAAATGGGCAAAACCTGTTCTGTCTGGTTCTTCATTTTTAGAACCGACGTGGTACATAATTGATACGGCAACGATTGGAGTTGAATTATCTTTGTGCAAAATTACGTGTAATCCATTGTCCAAATCATATTCAACGAAATCAATTTTTTTTGTTTGAGACAATAATATTGTTGAAACCAGCATTATAAACAATGCCGACAAGAATGATTTTTTCATACTCGTTTCCTTTTATTCATTTAAGTGTGGTAGTTCGCGAAAAAAGACTTTATATATTAGCCAAATTTACTCTTCTTTTAAATAAAAATATTAAACTTCCGACATCTTCAAGATTTCGATGTATTCATTTTTTTCAATTGGGAAAACAGATAATCTGTTGCCGCGTTGAACAAGCCGAATGTTTTTCAACTTGGAATTATTTTTAATATCAGAAAGGGACACGGGTTTCTTAAATTTTTCAAATAGTTTTATATCGACCATAAACCAAGCTGGAGAATCCTTTTTGCTCTTAGGATCAAAATACTCCGAATTAGAATCGAATGCCGTATAATCAGGATAAGCTTCTTTAACAATTTCACAAATTCCCGCAACCGCCATTGGATTTGTATTGCTATGGTAAAACAGAACCATATCCCCCTTTTTCATTTCGTCGCGAATAAAATTACGTGCCTGATAATTTCTAACACCATTCCAGTATGTTGTTTTTTTTGGTTCTTTCGCGAGATCGTCAATCGAAAAAACATTAGGCTCAGATTTAAACAACCAATATTTCGGCATCAATGTTACTCCTTATATTGTTACAACAGTTTTCGCTATTATTCATTTTAGATATCGAATGTTATTTTCAAGTTATTTGTTGAAAATCGTATTAAATATTTAACTCATTAAACAGTTACGGAATTCAAATATTTTTCGTACCATTCCCGCCTAAGATTATCAACATCTTTTCGAAAAGCTTTCAAAAAATGATCGCCCCCCTCAAGCATAACGAGTCGGAATGGAATATTATTTTCAAGAAGTTTATAGGATAAATCAAGCGAATCGTGAGGAAGAACGCGTTGATCGTTAGTGCCATGCATAATTAACAATGGAGTCTCCGCACTTAATTTTTCGGCAAAATTAACTACAGAGCGGGACATACACTTTTCAGTAAACTGAATACTGTCTCCTTTTCCCATTGTTACTTCGTAAAGTCTTTTCATAAACCTGCTTTCTTCAGCGTTACATCTCAGGTTAGCTATACCACCCGTAACAACAGCGGCCTTAAAGATGTTTGTTTTAGTTAAAGCAAGATACGTCATCATTCCACCACGGCTCCAGCCTTCAATGCCCCAAATATTTTTATCGGCGTTTGGAATTTCATCAGCTAAAGGAATTAGGTTCAGCACATCGTTCAAATCTTCTCCTCCGAATTCATCAGAACCTTCGCCGCCGTCGTTACCTCTGTATTGAGAGGCGATAACAACATAGCCCCAGCTAGCCAGTTGACCGAAAATTCCTCGCGCGTTAAATGAATCGATTGCCCCGGCATTTCCTATTCCGCCTCGGCACCAAATAACACACGGATACTTTTGGGTACTGTTTTTAGGATAAGCAATATAACCTTTTATTTTAAGTTCGTCGGACATATACGTTATTTTTTCAACTATTGTATCATCAATAGCCGAATCACCCCAGCCGCTGCGAACCATCTTTAACTGGGTGGGTTGTAATTCTATAATTTTCCGATCAATTATTTTATTTGCCATTAGAACAATCCGTAAAAAATATTATTTTTATGTTGTTAAAAATACTAAACTAATCACCTGGAAACATTCAATGTCTAATAAAATAAAACAAAAAAAAGGATCGCGTAGAAATCTTGCCTTTCAGTTAATAACCGGAATTGTGTTTATTTCATTAATAATTTTTTTTGTGTTTTCTAATTTTAAAAGCAACGACAACAATAGCATGAATGATTCTGAAATTAAAACCCGTTCAGCATTCGAGTTTAAAAAACAAGGTGAACTTACTTTTACATCATCTGATCAAAAATTTCTCGCGAAAATTGATGTTGAAATTGCAGAAAATGACGATACCCGTTCACAGGGATTAATGTACAGATATAAAATGAATGAAAATCAGGGAATGTTATTTCTATTTCCAGAAGAAACATATCAATCCTTTTGGATGCGTAACACTGTTTTACCGCTTGATATTATTTTTGTTAATAAACAAAATAAAATAGTAAAAATTCATAAAAATGCTGTCCCTTACGATGAAAGCTCATACCCCTCGGGCGCTTCAGCGATTTATGTTGTTGAAGTTAACGCCGGTTACTCGGATAAATTTAATATTAATGAAGGAGATTTTATTACCTGGCGTAGAATGTAACTGAACAATTCTAAAGATATTTAACCAAAACTTCCATTCAGAGTAATACTTAAGGAGATAATATTTTGTCGTTTATTTTTCAACATATGTATGAATCTTAAGCCCTCAAAAGCCCATATATAAAACCTAATCAAAGCTTCAGTTAGATTAGATACTCCTCAAACTCAATTAGTTCTTTAACCGTGACAACCATAATTTAGCATTAAATACTAGCATGAAATTTACATCAAATTATTCTTTGAAATGACTAAACAATTCTGTAATTAATTACGAATACATTTTTTAAGATAATGCAAGATATAAAAAGTAAAATAATTTCTTTGCTGCTTATTCTTTCTTTCGTCGGCAATATTATTATCCAACTGTCACCTTATCAAACATATGAAGGCAGTGCGGCAAAAGAATCTGTAATTTCGTCATTTAGTGAAACAGCAATTACCGGTTCAAATTTTCTGCAGGCAAAAAAGGTTTCGAACAATTACGAAAGAATTAATTATAGTTCTGTATTGCAAAACAGCAGCAGATTGTTACTTGGCGAAGAGCGTTATCTTATTCATATAGCCAAAAACATGTCCATAGAATACCGCGATAAAAACTTTTTTACATTCCTATATACCACAAGTACTTAGCTCATTTAATTTACTCTCGTTTTTTAAGTAAAAAAATAATTTTAAATTAAAGGAGCTAATAATGGCTACTCACGCAATTGATCCGAAAAAAAAGGATGCAACATCCGACACATTGTTTTATATTCTCGCCGGTTGCATAGCATTAACTTTTGTAGTTAGTCTGGGTTATGTAGTTTATTCGTTGTTTGTATAATTATAAAAGTGTGAAGGCAGATTTGTTTTGAGACATTGATTAACAGGATTTTATTATATATCCGTTATAATAAAAATAGGACCTAAGTCCCTTTTGGAACTTAGGTCTTTTAATAATCAGGAAAGTTGTTTGGCAATTAAATTTAACGCGCTGCCTGCTTTAAACCATTCTATCTGATTTTCGTTAAATGTATGATTTAATAAAATTTCCTCTACTGAACCGTCAGAATGATTAACAAGCATTTTTAACGGTTTGCCGGGGGCAAATTCTTTTAATCCGATAATGTTTACTTTGTCGTCTTCCAGAATTTTGTCGTAATCAGCCGGATTGTTGAAAGTTAAAGGAAGCATACCCTGTTTTTTAAGGTTTGTTTCGTGAATTCGGGCAAAACTTTTTACAATAATAGCTTTACCTCCGAGATGACGCGGTTCCATAGCGGCATGTTCGCGGCTTGAACCTTCTCCATAATTCTCGTCACCGACCACTATCCAGCCAACTCCTTTAGCTTTATACTCACGTGCTACTTCGTGAACTAGTTTGGTTTCACCGGTAAACACATTTTTAATTTTACCAGCTTCATCAGTATAAGCGTTTATTGCTCCAAGCAATAAATTGTTGGAAATATTATCCAAATGTCCTCTGAATTTAAGCCAGGAACCTGCCATCGATATATGATCCGTAGTGCATTTGCCTTTTGCTTTTATCAGCACAGGCATATTCAAGTAATCATTTCCATCCCACTGCTCAAATTTTTCAAGTAACTGGAGTCTTTTACTTTCGGGATTAACAATTACATCCACATCAGAGCCATCTTCCAACGGAGCCAGATAACCTTCAGTATCAGGAATAAACCCGTTTTCAGGAAGTTCGTGACCATGTGGTTCATCAAGCTTTACTTTTTCTCCGGCTTCGTTTATAAGTTCATCTGTAACCGGATTAAACGTAAGATCCCCAGCTAACGCGAGAGCCGTTGTTAATTCGGGAGAAGCTACAAAGGCCAGTGTGTTGGGATTTCCATCATTTCGTTTTGCGAAATTTCTATTAAATGATGTAACTATAGTATTTCTTTCACCCGAAGGATTATCCATTCTTTGCCACATACCAATGCAAGGACCGCAGGCATTGGCCAAAACAACTCCGCCGAAATCGGTAAGAGTTTTTAGTTGCCCGTCGCGTTCAATTGTAGCTCTAACCTGCTCGGAACCCGGAGTAATTGTAAATTGGGATTTAGCTTTAAGTCCTTTTGACATTGCCTGTTTAGCAATATTTGCGGATCGGTCTATATCTTCGTAACTGGAGTTTGTACAACTGCCAATTAAAGCGACACTCACATTTTTTGGGAAATCATTTTCTATTACAGCTTTTTTCATTTCTGAAATTGGCCATGCTCTATCCGGAGTGAAAGGACCATTTAAGTGGGGTTCCAATTCGTTAAGATTTATCTCAATTACCTGATCATAATATTTTTCGGGATTTAATATAACTTCGTCATCGGCTTTCAAAATCGATTCATTAAGTTTTGCCAAATCAGCAACATCGGCACGCTCTGTTTTTCTCAGGTAAATATCCATTTTATCATCAAAAGGGAATAAAGACGTTGTGGCTCCAATTTCAGCGCCCATATTACAAATAGTTGCTTTTCCTGTGCATGAAATTGACTTTGTGCCTTCGCCGAAATATTCCACAATGGCACCTGTTCCGCCTTTTACAGTAAGTATACCTGCGAGTTTAAGGATTATATCTTTTGGTGTCGCCCAACCGTTTAATCTGCCTGTAAGTTTAACTCCAATTATTTTGGGCCATTTTAATTCCCATGCCATACCTGCCATCACATCAACTGCATCCGCGCCTCCAACGCCAATGGCTATCATACCCAATCCTCCAGCGTTTGGCGTATGGCTGTCTGTACCAATCATCATCCCACCCGGAAAAGCATAATTTTCTAAAACAACCTGGTGAATAATGCCCGCGCCCGGTTTCCAGAATCCTACACCAAACCGTTGAGAAATGCTGGCGATAAAATCATAAACTTCCTTGTTTTCATCCTTTGCCCTGTTAAGATCATCGACGGCGCCTAATTTTGCCTGTATCAAATGATCCGCATGAGCGGTTGAGGGTACCGCTACGCTTTTTCGACCTGAATGCATAAACTGAAGCAAAGCCATCTGAGCTGTTGCATCTTGCATTGCAACACGATCAGGAGCTAGATCAACGTAGTCTTTACCACGAACAAATTCTTTGGTTATTCCATCCCACAAATGTGAGTAAAGAATTTTTTCTGTATATGTTACCGGTCTGCCAAGAACTTTTCGTACTTCTTCAATTTTAGCCCCAAGTTCCGCATATACTTTTTGAATCATATCAAAATTTTCGGCCATAATAATACCTTTTGTCATTGTTTAATTTTAAGATTAGCAAGTTAATGAAATTTGATGAATGTTGCAGACGATTGGATTCAGAATTATCTGAATATTGAGTGAATTATAATCCTTAAAAAAATAAATTATTATTGATATAACTGATTAAAACGTACCTCTGCAGAAAATATTATTTATCTTATTCCGCCCCATTCTTCGTAAAATTGATCAAGAAAAGATTTCATAAATTTATGCCGGCTTTCAGCTAATTTTTTGCCGGTTTTTGTGTTCATAAGATCTTTTAACAGAAGTAATTTTTCGTAAAAATGATTTATTGTAGGAGCAGTATTTTTTTTGTAATCTTCTTTGTTCATGTTTAAATTGGGTTTAATTTCAGGATTATATATTTCACGATTCTTAAATCCGCCATAATTAAAGGCCCTGGCTATACCAATAGCGCCGATCGCATCAAGGCGGTCGGCATCCTGAATTACATCCAATTCGGGAGATTTGAATATCTGTATCTCTTTACTCATCTTGAACGATATGTTTTCAACAATTTTTACAATATGTTCAACTGTATCAATGTCAAGATTTTGAGATTCTAAAAATTCTTTTGCTTTCTGCGGACCAATAGTTTCATCACCTTCGTTAAATTTGGAGTCGGCAATGTCATGCAATAAAGCACCCAATTCCACAATAAAAAGATCTACGTTCTCAAATTGCGCAATATGTTTTGCGTTTTTCCATACCCTGTAAATATGCCACCAATCGTGTCCGCCTTCCGATCCGATCAAAGTTTCTTTTACGTATTTTATTGTATTTTCAATTATTATTTTTTGATCCATCCAACTTCCGGAATGTTTTATTTTCTTTGAATAATTTGAGATCAAGATAAGATTTATAATTTAAAATACTAAGGGAGACTTTACTAAGGAGTGTAAGTATAATATTAAAAAAGATTTAATCCTGTTCGTATAATTCACGTTCTATAAGTTCACAGATAATATGACCAATTGTAATATGACCTTCCTGAATTCTTTGAACATTGGTTGAAGGAATTATAATTGAAACATCCACAAGATTTTTTAATTTACCGCCGTTTCCGCCTAAAAAACCAATTGATTTTATACCTTTTTCCTTGGCTTTATTAACAGCCCGCAATACATTTTCGGAGTTACCACTTGTAGAAATAGCAATTAAAACATCACCTTTATTACCCAAGCCTTCAACACTGCGGGCAAAAACATTATCGAACCCAATATCGTTTCCACCGGCGGTTAGCAATGAAGTATCTGTGGTTAATGACAGAGCTGGAATTGCGGGACGTTTTATATCATGACTTAATCTAATTACTAATTCAGTTGATAGGTGCTGTGCATCAGCAGCGCTTCCTCCGTTACCGCAAAATAAAATTTTATGCCCATTCTCGATTGATTCAACCGCAATTTCGAGAGACTTTAATATATCATCGGAACATTTATCGAGAATTTCTAATTTTACTTTTGAGCTTTCTTGAAGCGATGAAATAATAAATTCCGCTTTATTTGTTTTCATAATTATATTTCTAATGGTTTGTTTATATGAATAGCGTTTGCAAATTCTTTTATCTTACTCCAATTTTGGGAGTCTTCAAAATAATTTCCCGTTACAATTATTTTTGCTCCGTTTTCAACTTTTTGACGCGCACTTACTGCGTCTCTTATGCCTCCGCCAACAATTAACGGTAAGGAAGATATAGAAGATACAGCTTTTACCATTTCGTTGGGTACAGACAATTTTGCTCCTGAACCCGCCTCAAGATAAATCATTTTCATTCCAAGATATTCTGCTGCCAAAGCCGTAGCAGCCGCAATTTCGGGCTTATTACGAGGTATAGGTTTACTCTCACTCATATATTCGGCTGTTGTAACACTGCCGGATTCGATGAGCATATAGCCTGTGGAAATAGGTTCAAGACCGGCTTTTTTTATTAACGGTGCTGCAGCGACATGTTTGCCAATTATATGTTCTGCGTTTCTTCCGCTTATTAAAGAAATAAACAATAGCGCATCAGCAGCCGGTATTACCTGGTTAATTCCTCCGGGGAAAATGATAACCGGAAGGTTCGTATGCTTCTTTATTAGCTCTATATCGTGTTTTAAATTATCTTCTAAAACCAAACTGCCGCCGACTAAAAAACCATCTACACCCGAATTTTGGCATAAACCTACAAACTCAACTAATTTATCGCCGGACAATATATCCGGATCAATCAAAATCAAATATATCGCGCCCAATTCGGTGATTTTCTTCTGCAGATAATTATATACTTTCATAGCCCCTTAATCGGATTGAATGACGGTTGTTAAAAATAATAAAGTTTGTTATCATTCTCTTAGAAAATTTACATTCGTATGATTTATGTCAAAGAAGAAAGAAAAGAAGGAAACTAATTATAATTATCCGTCATTCTGCGATTACAATTGTTGGTTTGCCGCCTTTCCGGATCCCCGCGCAATTGGAGCCTGCCGCAAGGAGTTGGCTGTCTGGTGCAAACATTTTGAGAGATACAACAACAAAAACAATCGTTGCCTCGGTAAAAGATCTTAACCCTTTTCGAACTAAATCCACTGAATATCAGGAAGTATAAACAAAAGTATTATTCTATTAAAAACATTTTTTAATCCGAGTTACTGACCAATGTAAATAATTTTGTTACTGGAAATGCGTAACCCAATTGTAAAGTATAATTAGAACTCGGTTTGCGCCAGTAAAAAGCGCTGCGGAAAAACAAATTTTCTTTTTTATTAATCGGGTCGATAATAACTTTAAGATCCGCCTGGAAAACTTGTATAATATTTGCCGGATCTAAAAAATTAGAGTACTTATTTTGGCTCACCTTATCCGCTCTAACACTCTTTTTAACAACAGTAATTTCGTTGCTAAGAAGTTCAGAAAATATTACGCCGTAAGATAAATTAATATTTACATGCGGGTTTGGTATAACGGAATATTGAATTGAGGGAGCGATATAAACGGAATTCAAATTTCTTTCGCCATAATTCACCCATTTTGGATTTTCATCCGTATCTGACAATTTTTCGGCTTCTTTTACAATACTGTCAGCTACAGCAGTTCTTAATAACCCACCTTTAACATCCAGGTTAAATAACCAGCTTTGCCCGATAAGGGATATTAAATTCAACTTTAGTCCAAAATTGAGGTTGGAATATTTTAACAGATTAAATATGGATGTATATTGTTTATCTTCATAATAGTCTAACGCCAGCACATTTAGTTTATCTTCAAGTTTAGTAAATGACAGGTAGGGAATTAAACGGTGAAAATAATATCCGTATCCTCCAAGCGCAATAAATTGTCTTTCGGTCCATCCTAAATATTCATATTCGCCCTCTATTTGAATAAGTCCATTAGGATTATCTCTTTTTAGTCCTGTAACGTCTGTATAAATAGCGATGCTAAAATCGTTAATAAAAGATGATTTTTTCAGATCAATAGAAACTGAATCTATATTTAAACGTACTACCTGATTATTGGACGGGAAATAATTTCCAGAGCCTGATACAAGTCTCTGTTTATAAATTATTAAATCATATAAATCCACTGTGTACGAATTTTCCAAATCAAATAAATTTGACGTAAGTGCATATTGACCAGGTGAGTTTAATTTAGATATGTCGTTGTTTTTTTTTACTGATATAGGGTAACGGTTATAGAAAAAAATGACTTCGGAGTCGGTGTTAATTTGCGCCACTGCAGATTTAATAAATCCATCTTCAAATGTTATTTGAAAATCCGAAACCGTTCCGGTTTTGCCTTTATTTATAAACCAATCGCCGTCTATTTGTTTACCACTGTCTTTTTGAGAAACATTATAAATTGGTATTTTGTTGTCTTTATTCCTAAAAGATACTGAACCAATATCCAGTTTTTCGGCGATTTTTATTTTTTGTTCCACTAATTTTTCGGTTTTTAATTCTTGAGCGGACTCAATTACAGATTTGATTTTATAGGCGATTTCATCAATGTAAATTGAGCTTATAACCACGTTAACAAATAATGAATCCAAGGTTTTTCTAATATGTGTAAAATTAGGTTCGATGAAATTTTTAATACGTGTTTTAACATCTCCTTTTCCCGAATCCGATACGCTATAATTTCTATTAATTGAATATTTCACATAAAGAGTATCCAACACTTCATTGCCCTCGGTATCTTCCTTTATTATTTCTATCATTTTACCACGTGGTCCAAAAATTGAATTTGGCATTTTATCGGCGAGTATATATTCTTCTGAAGCTGTGGACTGCGCACATATTATGGAAGAGAAAATGAATGAAATTAAAAAAATCTTTTTCATGTTGTCTCCTATTGCAGAGTTATTTGTTTTAGGGCAAAAGCGGGGTTCGAGTTTGGGATAGATCAAAATATAAATAAAACGACTTTATGTCAAATCAATTGCTTTTTTTTGGTGATTTATAGCTTTAGGACACTTTTAGGATTTTAAAAATGGAGTTTGGAGTGTACCAAAAATTATTATCCCGGTCTCAACACATAATTAAAACCGGGATCATACAAATATTATTTGCGCATACTGAGAGAAATTCTGCCCTTTTCTATATCTACGCCGGTAATCTTAACATCAATAATGTCGCCAACATTTAATACTTCCAATGGATTTTTAATGTATTTGTCCGCTATCTGAGAGATATGCAAGAGACCATCCTGTTTTACTCCAATATCTACAAATGCTCCGAAATCAACAACGTTCCGCACAGTTCCTTTCAGGGTCATTCCAATCTGCAGATCCTCCATTTTCAATACATCGCTTCTAAGTATAGGTTTGGGCATTTCTTCGCGTGGGTCGCGTCCCGGTTTTTTTAAATTTTCTATAATGTCCATTAACGTCGGTTCGCCTATACCAATTTCTTCTGAAATTTTTTCCGGCCCTTTTTGACTTGCGAACAAACTTACAAGATTGCCCGATTTATTTACGGCATAAAGAGGAATATTGCACATGTTAAGCAGTTCCTCTGTAGCCTTATAAGACTCTGGATGAATAAAAGTATTGTCGAGCGGATTATCTCCATCATTTATTTTTAAAAATCCCGCGCATTGTTCAAACAATTTTTCACCAACACCCGTAACTTCCAAAAATTCTTTTCTGTTTGTAAATTTGCCGTGAGTTTCACGATATTTTATAAAGTTATTGGCAATTCTTTTATTCATTCCGGAGACGTAAGTTAAAAGAGAAGCCGAAGCTGTATTGGCGTCTACACCCACATAGTTTACGCAGCTTACAACCACATCATCAAGTTTTTTAACAAGTAATTTCTGATCAACATCGTGCTGATATAACCCGACTCCTATAGATTTGGGATCAATTTTAACTAATTCGGCCAAAGGATCGAGCACACGGCGAGCGATCGATATATTGCCTCGCTGACTTGCCTCCAGATCAGGAAATTCCTGCTTGGCAATTGCAGAGGCCGAATAAACCGAAGCACCCGCTTCATTTATAATCAGATAATTACATTTAAGATCATTTTCTTTTATCAATTCGGCAATTAAAAACTCTGTTTCTCTACTTGCCGTTCCATTGCCAATTGCAATTAAACTAACGTTATATTTTTTAATAAAGTCCAGAAGAATTTTTTTTGATTCCACAACTTTACTTTGAGGGGGGTGTGGATACATTGTTGAGCCGTCAATATATTTGCCTGTTGGATCGATTACGGCAATTTTAGATCCCGAATAAAAGCCTGGGTCAATACCCATAATCATTGTATCAGCAATAGGAGGTTGAAGCAATAATTGTTTTAGATTTGAGGCAAATATTTCTATTGCGTGTACATCGGCAATTTCAGTTAAATAATTTCTGATTTCACGCTCAATTGAAGGATAAATTAACCTTGCAAACGAATCATCAACAACTGATTCCAAAATTTCTAAAAAAGCCGAATCCTTATAAACGAAGAATTGTTTAAAAATATCTTTTAATATTTCGTCTTTATCGAATCCGAAAGATACTTTTAAGAATTTTTCTCGCTCTCCCCTATTTAAAGCAAGCAGCTGGTAGGCTTTAATTTTTGTGATTTCAATCTTAAAATCATGATAAACTTCATAAACATCTTTTGCTTTCGGCGCTAAATCCTCTTTTTTGGGATTTGATTTTTGAGAAGAGACTACTGATTTTTCAAGCAGGTTTTCACGAACCACTTTTCTTACATCGGCATCGTCGCTTATCATTTCAGCAATAATATCTTTAGCTCCCTGTAAAGCTTCTTCAAGAGAATTTACGCCTTTTTCAGGATCAATATATTTTGCCAACTCGTCCTCAAAATTTCCAATAAAGTTGGGATTATCGAGAATAAATAGTGCCAGCGGTTCCAAACCTTTCGCTTTTGCAATTGTACCGCGTGTTTTGCGTTTCGGTTTATAAGGCAAATATAGATCCTCTACTTCCTGCAATTTTAAAGCGGCAAGTATTTTTTCTTTTAATTCATCTGTTAATTTACCCTGCTCTTCAATACTGCTTAATACTGTAACTTTGCGTTCTTCCAATAACGTAAGATAATTTAACCTGTCCTCAATTATTCTTAATTGATCCTCATCCAAACCGCCCGTATGTTCTTTTCTGTATCTTGCTAAAAATGGGATTGTAGATCCTTCATTTAACAAAGCAATTGTTGCAAGCACTTGCTTTTCTTTTAAATCAATTTCTTTTGCTATCTGTAATGGAATGTTCATATAATATTATTACCCGATTATTACCAATGATTATAAAATTTATTTAAGTTCAATTATACAAAATAACTTGTGGTACAAAACAAATATTAAGAAAATTATTTATCCACTTGTAAAATAATTACTAATTTTACTTGCCTATATTTAAATAGAATTACTTTGTTATGTAGGACTATTATTGCCGATATTGGCTTTAGTTTAATAATATTTTATAGATGTATTTTAATTTATTATTTTAGAAAAAAATTAACCGGATTCTTTATAATGGAAAAAATTACAGTATACGAAAAACCTACCTGCACCACCTGTAGGAAAACGATAAAACTCCTTCAAGAAAAGGGTTATAGTTTCGATAGGATAAACTACTATATAAAACCTTTTTCAAAAAATAAACTTAATACCCTTCTTAAAAAAATGAATATGAAACCAAGTGAGCTTCTTAGAAAAAATGAAGAAGCTTTCAAACAATTAGACATTAAAAACAAGAAATATAGCGAAAATCAAATCCTGGAGTTCATGATTTCCGATCATAATTTAATTCAAAGACCTATTGTAGAAAAAGGAGAAAAAGCTATTTTAGGCAGACCAGTGGAAAAAATACTTGAATTATTTGATTAAATAGATTTCTGGACGGTAAAAAATGAATTCGTTCTCCTGCCCGCATTTAAATATAAAAGACAATTTCTGCCTCAGGCTGAAAACAGACTGTGTGCCGGGACGTAAAGGCTGTGTTTTACATAACAGATTTGAATTTGCAATTCCGGCCGAAGAACGGATTAAAGAATTGGAAAAAAGGAAAAGGCAAAAAAAATAATAAACTTAACTTCGGACAAAAATTATTATTTAACAAAACACTTAAATTCACTCAAAAATACTATCTGATACAGCAATTATTAAATAATCTATCCCTGCCATTATCTTTATCAATTAATATTGTTAAAACATTTCTTAGTTTATATTTATAATATATATAAAAATTATTTGGATTTTATATGGTAGAAAAAAGTTTTAGACTCGAATCGGAAGGAATATTAGTGCCGCTGAAAATTGTAGCCGCTATTTCAATTGTCGCAGGTAGTTGGTCTTTGATTTTTGAAATATACTTTTTTAAGGACTTTCAATTAGATATATATTTTGCGAGAGTATTGTTTACAGTTCTTTCATTTGTAATCTTTGCATTATCCTTTAGAAAATTAGGAAAAACCAAATCGACAATTTTAAGTCACATTTTAATAATGGCTTTAATAGCTTCATTTGTTATTTCTATCTACAAAATACCTTCTACAATTTTTATCAACTCACAAATTCTATCATTGTTAATTTTTACTATCGCAATTATTTTCAGCTGGGAAGTTACTCAGCAACTTATTGTATCCATCTATTATAATTTGTTTTTCGCAACATCTATATTTTATGGAGATTCCAGCCTATATCACCTGCCCAATCTTTTGCCCATTGTTCTATTTGTTGGTTTCGTTAGTTTTATGAGTGTTGTAACCAGCGCTATTATTTACAAAATGAGGGATGAAAATGCAAAAAAAACGGATGAGATTAAATTTTTATTCGAGAACGCCCCTATTGGAATTTGCAGAATAGACGGGGAAGGAAGAATTATAACAGCGAACACTTATTTGCTAGATTTACTTGGAATAACAGGTGATTTAAAAAATACAATTCTGTTTGATTATATAAACGAAGAACATTTTGAAAAAGAAAATTTTCAGCGAAGAATTTTAACCGGTATAGACGATAGCTTATCAATAATTTTATTAAATAATGATGAAAGAAAGTTTTTACGCATTTTTACCAGGATGATTCGTGGTAAAGAGTATAATTCGACTTATCAGTGTATTATTAAAGACGAGACAAAAGAAAAATTAAATGAAATTGAAAAAAATTTGGCGCTCGAAAAGTTGTTTAACGAAGCAAAAATTAGTGAGCGGAATGCGCACCTTGCTTTAGATGAAAAAAATCAAAAAATTCAACTTCTTGCAAAGATAAATCACGAAGTAAAAACTCCTTTGAATTCCATTCTTATGTTTTTTGAAATGATTGAAACAAATATGATGAACACTATAAATGATATTAAAGATTATGCATCATCAGTAAAAATATCTGCAGAAAGCCTTCTTCATACAATTGAAAATTTCATAGAGTTTGCAAAAATTGAAACTGGAAAAATTGAGGCAGAAAAAGAACCGTTCAATTTGACGGAACTTCTTCAAGAGACTATTAAACTGATGACTCCTCTGGCTGAAATGAAAAACAATACAATAGTTCTTTCAACAGAAGACATAACCCAAAATATTGTGTATTCGGATGGGACTAAATACAAGCAGGTGTTAATAAATTTGATAGGTAACGCGATTAAATTTACCCATAAAGGCATAATTACAATTTCAGCTAAAACAAAAATTCTGGGTGAGCATAAATATGCTCTAGAGACCACCGTTAAAGATACGGGCAGTGGGATGCCGGATAATAAAATGCGCAATATTTTCACTCCGTTTATTTCTTTGAAAGAAGAAAAATCCGGTGAATATGGAAGTGGGTTAGGACTTGCAATTTGCAAAGAATTCGTAAAATTACTGGGAGGTGAAATTTCTGTGCAAAGCCGATTAGGTGAGGGAACAAAATTTGAAATTATTATTCCATACGAATATATTATCGGAAATAGAAAAATCATATAAACCGGATTCAGAAATATTTGATTAAAAGATTAAATAGATCTTCATCTACAGATGGGATTGCAATTTCGATTTCAAAAACTAACACTCGCAATTACTAATCCATTCAGCAATCAATTATAAAATAAATTTTTCTTCACTATTAAACGAACTTTGCGCTTTTTAATATTTATAAACACTGCCCCCTATAAATTCTCTTAGAACTGAATTTGTTGGCACAGCGGAATTATCCTCTACCCCTCTGACTGCATCAAGCATCTTAAATACCCTTTCCGCGCGGGTAAATGCGTCCAAACGTAATGGGTTGTTTCTATAAAGTTTTACCCATTCGGCAAATTTATCAATAAGCATTGGTCTGTAAAGTGCAATTTCATATGGCATGCCGCTGCTAATAATATAATCCGCGTTATTGCTGTAAGGAATAATATGCCTCAATTCGCTTGATCTGACATAATGCCAGTGCTCCAATGTTTGCTGGGGATTATATGCGCGTTGAACAGAATCGCGGAGCATTCTTCTAATTAAACGTAAGTCTGTCCATTGAATGTATTGGTTTTCAGGACCTTTCATTTGTATAAGTGGTTCGAGATAAACTTTAAATGTGAGAGTGGTATCAATTCCTTCGCTAAATTTTGGATAGAGTGCGTGCAAGCTGTCTATTAAAAGAATTTGCCCTTCTTTTAATTGCATTTTTGTATGATTCGGATATCTTTTGCCCTCTTTAAAATCGTAAA
Source organism: Ignavibacteriae bacterium HGW-Ignavibacteriae-2 (assembly GCA_002839805.1). Lineage (GTDB taxonomy): Bacteria > Bacteroidota > Ignavibacteria > Ignavibacteriales > Melioribacteraceae > PGYT01. Next base: position 37,975 of record PGYT01000014.1, on the reverse strand, counting down.
AAGGAATTTTTACTTCTTTTCCTTCGCTAAGTAAATGGAGATGTTCGTTTATTAAATCCAGATCGAGCGCTTGAGGAGTTTCGAAATCGTAATCGCCAAATTCATCTTTAGGGTGAAGTTCAAGATCAAAAAAATAATGATCAACTACAAGTGGGACAAAACTCATTCCTTTCGATTTTAATCTCTCTTCCATCCTGTATGTTGTAGTTGTTTTACCTGAAGAGGAAGGGCCCGTAATCATTACCATTTTTAAACTATTCGCTTTATCGGTAATCAATTTTGCGGACTGATCCAGATCATGATCGTATAATTTTTCTGATATACGAACAATATCGGCAAATTCGTTATGATCAATTTTTTCATTTAAACTAGGTATTGAGTGAAGGTTATTAGAAACGGACCAGTCCAAAATATGCCAAATTTTAGACCAGGGAATATTTTCTTTGGGACGGGTTCCCTGACTTGCATTTAATGTTCTTTTTTTAATCTGCTCATCACGGTACAATATATACTCTTTAGCAACTTTAGCGTGACCGTTTTCAATTAACACCTTTTCAACAATATCCTGAATCTCCTCAATATGCAGTTTATATCCATCATCAAAGGTCTGCTCAATTACTTCTTCTACCTGTTTGCCCAGCTTGTCTGCGGTTTCTTTATCTCGTCCGCCTACTGAAACTGCGGCCCGGTATATCGCGTTGCTTATCCTCTGTGGGTTGAACTCCACAATTGCGCCGTTACGTTTTACTACATGAGTAATTTTACCCATTTATCACCCCATTTATATTCGAAATGAAAAATACTGTTAAATTTAACTCCAATTCATATAATACGAAAGTATTTTACAAGTTTAAGTCTATTGATTCAGTTTTGTATTCTTTTCCGAGCATCGGCAATAATAATGCTAAAACACAGATACAGACAGCGGTATAATAAATTATTTGCGAAATAACAACATCGTATTCAAGAATGTTCATGCGACTAAAAATGTAATTCCAATCGTGATAAACATTTTTGCCACCTAAAAGAGGAAGTATTTTTAACCTGGCATCGGCAACATAGACCGATATGTTCATAAGGTTTTGGGCCAAATACAAAATTGAAATTTGCAAACCAATTTTTTTTTTATTCGAAGCAAAGTAAAAGATAAACAGTGACGGTATGATCAACTGCATTAAAGATCCGCCCAATGTGTAAATAAACCCGCCAAAAATTTTAAAGATCCCATGCCCGCCTTCATGGAAAAGAAGATTTATATGATCCAGAATAAAAATAAAATCACCTCTGTTCAAAATTAGAAAAACAGCGACAGGGGTAAGAAATATAGATCCAATATACTTTTTAGTTTTTTCCGTCATTGATCTTGTGAAAGTTTAACACTAATTACCGTCCGTTAGATGGAATAAGAACAATTCCGATTAAATTTATGGACAATATGTTTTGCAAAAAAACTAAGTTACTCTTCAATAAGCGTTCTAAGTTGTTTAATATCACTTGTTTTACCAAGACATATCATCAATTTAATTCTTGCTTTTTGCCCATTAAGGTAATCTGTAAATATCACACCGGCTTTTTTAAGCCATTTACCAGCGCCCGGGTAACTGTAAACATCTAATGTTTCCCCGGCAGGACACCTGGAAACAAGAACCACAGGAATGTTTTTATTCAAGACATATTTTATACCATCCAGGACTTTCGGCGGAACGTTACCAACACCCATTGCTTCAACAACAAGTCCGTCAATTCCTTCGTCAGCGGCATGTTTAAAGTAACGATCGTCCATCCCAGCGTAAACTTTTATCAAATGGACATTAGAATTTATGCTCTCCGTTTCAATCGTTTCAAGTTTGCGTGGAGCTCTATTAAAAATAACCCGTCCCCTGTCAACAAATCCTAATGCGCCAAAATCCAGGCTGTGGAAAGTTTCAATATCTTCGGTGTGTGTTTTTGTTACTTCGCTCGCTGCATTAATTTCTCCATTAAGACAAACCAGCAGTCCAAGATTTGCACTATTAGGGTTGTTAATTATATGTATTGCGTCAGTTAAATTTTTAGGTCCATCCCAATCGGGCTCAGAGCTCGTTTTCATTGCCCCTATAAGGATAATTGGTTTTGGTGTTTTAATTGTTAAGTCGAGTAAATAAGCAGTTTCTTCCAGAGTATCAGTACCGTGGGTTATAACAATTCCATCAATTTCTTTCTTTTGAATAAACTCGTCCACTTTTTTAGATAGCTGCAACATAAGCTCAGGTGTCATGTGCGGGCCCGGATACATTCCAAACTCATACATTGAAATATTAGCCATTTCATTTACGTCGGGAATTAACTTGAGCAGTTCGTCTCCGTGAAAATATGGAACAGCACCGCCGGTTTGTTCATCAATTTTCATCGAAAATGTACCGCCACAAAATACGATCAGAATATTTTTCATATCGTAACTATAGTTTCCTATTTATTGATAATAAAAGTTAATTAGTTTTTGCGAAAGTTTGAAAGAATTTTTGTTAAAAGTTGGACTTGTATCTAAAATTTGAGGCAACAAATAATACCCTAAAAATATATCAGAAAATTTTGAATGATTATAAAATTTATTTCATTTTGTAGTAAGGACTTACAAAGATTCTAAAGATTTAATTTGCACAATCGACCAAATAATCATAATTTCACTCCACTTTAGAAGAGCAGACAGTATGTTGATAACTTGTGGATAACGTCTTTCTGTGAAACGTTTCACGAAAAACACTTAAAACTAAAGTAAAAATTTAACACATTATATCTGTTTACAAATTGTTAGGTGTTCCTCTTAAGTCTTTAATAAACAACTAGTTAAACAGAACAACTAATGTTGACAATTTGTTGATAAGTTTCTCTTGCTTTTTTGATTGTTCGACAAATTCACCAAAATCCAAATAATTTATAAATACTTAATTTGTGGATAACTATTAAATGAAGGATCCGATTATTGCTGAGCGTGTAGAAACAGAACACTCAAAAATATGGAAACAATGCTTAGAGTTCATTAAATCTAACGTACCGGCTTTAACTTATAATACTTGGTTTTTGCCAATAAAACCCATCGAATTAGAAAATTCGACCCTTAAGATTAAAGTTCCAAACAATTTTTTTATTGAATGGATAGACGAACATTATAATACTCTTATTAACAGAACAATTAATCAGATACTGGGTACCGAAGGACAACTTGTATATATTGTAGATGATGATGGCGGTCCGGTATTGGATAATGAACCCGGTTTATTTGATGAACCCCAAAAGGTATCAAAACCGGAAGTTAAAACACAAAACAATAATGATGAGCCGGAATTTGAATCATATTTAAATCCACGCTACAAGTTCGAAAATTTTATTAAAGGGGAAGGTAATCAATTGGCCAGGGCGGCGGCCTATGCTATTGCTGATAATCCGGGTGAAACTTCTTTTAATCCGTTTTTTATTTATGGCGGTGTAGGTTTGGGTAAAACCCATCTAATTCAAGCCATTGGAAATAAAATAATGGAAAAACATCCCGGCAAAAAAGTTATTTATTTGTCCTCCGAGCATTTTACTGTTCAGTTTGTGGATGCTATTCAAAACAATACCGCAAATGAGTTTTCCAGTTTTTACAAAAATATGGATGCTTTAATTATTGATGATATTCAATTTTTAGTCGGTAAGGAAAAAACGCAGGATTATTTCTTTCATATTTTTAATACACTGCATCAGTCCGGAAAACAGATTATACTTTCTTCCGATAAACCGCCAAAGGATTTAAAGGGATTAAATGAAAGGTTAATTTCGAGATTTCAGTGGGGATTAGCTGCAGATGTTCAACCCCCCGATTTCGAAACAAGAATCGCGATTTTAAAAAATAAAGCTAAAAGTTTCGGAATTGAACTTGAGAACGAAATTTTAGAATATATAGCTGTTAACATTACTTCGAATATTAGAGAGCTGGAGGGATGTTTAATTAAATTACTTGCCAGCTCGTCATTGAGTTCAAAAGAAATTGATTTATCACTCGCCAAGAAAACAGTCAAAGAGATTTCAACAACCCGTCAGATTAATATATCAATCGAGTATATTACTAAAATTGTTTGTGAGCATTTTGGTGTGGAAGAAAACAAAGTGCGGGAAAAAAACAGAAAGCAGGAGGTTGTAAATTCACGTCAGATTGCCATGTATCTGTCCAAACAGCTTACACGATCTTCGTTAAAAACAATCGGGCTTCATTTTGGTGGCAGAGATCATTCCACTGTTATACATGCATTTAATTCAGTGGAAAATATGATTAGCAGCGATATTAAACTCAAAGACACTATTGACTCGTTAAAAAACAAAATTGAATTGGGAGTTGCCTGAGGATTATTTATTAAATAGAATTAAAATACATGATTAAGTATTGCCATAATACGAATGAATGGAACCCATTATTCTAAGATTCAAAATTAATAAAGAATAATGGGTTTTTTATTTAAGCGGGTAATTCGAATAAATAAAATTCATCTTTTCTCGTAATTACTCGGTAACAGAAAATACAAGAGTTTCAATCGCTTTAGTTACTCTTATCTCTGTTTGACCGTATGGTTTTTTAGCTTCTTCTAACAAAGCTCTGGCCTTATTAATCCATTTTACAGGAGCTTTGTTACCGTCACGCAAAAGATTAAGAGCTTCTATACCTACTTGGGACAAATTGGATAGGTTCAATGAAATCATTTCTATTTCTTTTAAAACCGGCGATAAATTGATTATCGGGACCAATTTATTATGGTTATTCTGCCAAACAATAAGTTTCGATTTTAATGCATCCAGCGTTTCAGGATTTTTTGTACTCAGGTATTCTTCAACTATATTCTCAAACTCTCTTCCCACTTTCGAATCCGGCCGCGCTGCGTCAACAACTCTTGTATATGGTGATTGTTGCCGGTACTCCGCACCCGAGTGACGACTATAACCTTTGAGCGGTTCCAACACATCAACAAGAACTTTAAGGGGAACAATATCATTATTATTTGTGAGCCGGCGAAGCATCATCTCATAGTTTTTTAAATGCAATAGTCCATGTTCTTCAAGCAAAAAACTAATTCTATCCAAGCGGTGAAACATGTTTTTCACATCAGTTAAATTACCCGGTGACCAGAATCTTTCTGCAATCGCGGCTGTACGCGGCCATATTCTTGAATCTATTGTTTCTGGTGTTATTAGCTCCGCCCACATAGTAGCCTCACCTCCTAAAATACGTTTACGCTCTTCAAATGTTAATGGCGAATCTTCAGGCAAAGGATCGTTAAGGTAGTGGACATCTGTGTGCTGAACTAAATCAATATAATATCCATTGGAAAGAATAGACTTGTAGCCTTCTTTCGCTGCTTTTATCATGGCGTCTTTTCCTCGCCAAGATTGGATTACAATATCCTTAGGCATTTGTTCGTGCAAAATTTCATCCCAGCCCACCATTTTTTTGTCAAGCAGAGTGAGAATTTTTAAAAGATTATTATTAAAAAAAGCCTGTAGTTCGTGATTATCCTTAATGTTTTTTTCTTTCATAAACTTTTGAATAGACTCGTTCTCATTCCATTGTTTCCCGTTGTTCTCATCACCGCCGATATGGAAATATTCATCGGGAAATAAGTTTTTCATTTCGCCGAATACTCCTCCCAAAAACTTATAAGTTGCTTTTTGAGTAGGGTCAAATGTGGGATCGAAGACTCCCCATTTCCTTTCAATTTTATATGGTCCCGGCGCGCTTGCAAATTCAGGGTATGCCGCAAACCAGCTAGTTGCATGGCCAGGTACATCAAACTCCGGTACAACTCGTATACCTCTGTCAGAAGCATATTGCACAATGTTTTTAATTTCTTCCTGTGTGTAATAAAGACCATCTGATCCAAGTTCTTGTAGTTTCGGGTACAGCTTACTTTCTACTCTGAATCCCTGATCCTCACTAAGATGCCAGTGAAATACATTTAATTTAACGGACGCCATAGCATCCAAATTTCTTTTAATAACGTCCACCGGCATAAAATGTCGACATGCATCTATCATTAATCCGCGCCAGGGAAAGCGGGGTTCATCAATAATATTTATTGCTGGAAAGAAGTAGCCTTTTTCATCCACATTCAACAACTGAAGCAGTGTCTCCATTCCATGCATTGCTCCTAAATCATTAGGGGCGATAATTTCTATTTTTAGCGAATCAATATTAATCACATATGATTCGTCGGCACCTAATTTTACAACACCAGGCTCAGCGCAAATAATTGTGAGATTCGCGGAATCGGGGTTGTTCTCTGGAGTTATAAAATCCTGTTTAAAAAACAATCCGGTTCTTGCATCCAGTCTGCGAAGCATCTTGGTCGAGGCAGCAAATATTCTTTTATCGCCATCACCTTTTAAGCCTACTAAAAAATTAGTATCGATGCGGAATTTGCCATCAATTAATTTCAACTCCTTTGGCCAAGGCATTAAATTTAATTGATTCTCTGATGATTGAGAATATGTTGCTGAGGTAATTACAATTATAAATATGAGTGTTAGAACTGAATATTTGCGCATCTTATTCACCGATTAATTATAAGTAGGTATATAAATTATTTGTAGTTTAACTCAATTTCAAATTAATAAGGAAAAGTTAGACTCAGGTGTTATTAGAAAAGGAAGAATTAATTGTTTCAATAAAAATATTTATGAGCGTAAAATATATTATCTATTTCGTTGAACTGTAATTATGCGAGCCAAATTTAAATGAACTTTATTTTTTTTGCCGTATAAATATATTATTAAATAATACAGGCCCATTAAAATCAGCGCAAACATGAAAGAGAATAATTCTTTTGAAGAGTTGTACGGAATGAAAATTAGACCGATCCAAATACCGAGTATTAAAATAATTAAGGGAATGCCGTACAATAGAATTGTGGCTTTTAGTACAATGCTGCCCGACACCGATATTTTTACCGAATCGCCCGCTTTGGTTTTATAAGGATCATAAGCTTTAATTGTTTTAGATTTTTCCTCACCTGGTTTACAGAACAATTTCGCAGAACAATTTTCACAATCTTCACTTTCAATTAATCCAATTTCGGCTATTCCGTTTTCGGATTTTAAGACAACACCCTCTTCTATTAATTCTTCTTTTATCATTTTATCTCGTTGCTGCACAGTGCTAATAAGATCTTTAATCTGTAAAAAATGTTCTTGTTAAATTGTTTTACGAATTCAATTATTTTGTACATCGGTAATTTTTAAATCCTCAATTACCGGGCGTAGATGATTTATAGCTCCCGATTTACATTTATCAAAAGGGATTTTACTTTCATCTAATTTATCATAATTGATATGTCCCAGAAATCCTATCATTTCAACACTGCCTTCGGATTTACGGGCACAGATACCACATCCCCAGCAGGAAACATTACAAACTTCTTTGGATGATTTGGGATCATCCTCATTTTTACAGAAAACAAAAACATTACGATCAATGGGGTGCATTTCAATTACATTACGTGGGCAAGCTTTAACACACATTGTACAACCGGTACATAATTCTTCAATGACTTCGGGAATACCGTTTTCGTTCATAATCATAGCATCGAATGGGCAGACTTCAACACAATCGCCACCGCCTAAACAACCATAGTAACACATTTTGTCGCCACCCGAAACTACATCCATGGCTTTACAACTTAAAGGACCGTAATATTCAGCCATTTTTTTTACGGCTTCACTATTTCCTCCGCGACACATTATTCTTGGAACCATTTTAACAGTGCTTCCGGCTTCCACTCCCATAATTTCAGCTATAATTACTGCTGTATCGTTTCCTCCAACCGGACATCCGTTTACGGGTGCTGTACCGTTAACAACATTTGACGCAAAATCGTAACAACCGGCTCTGCCGCACGCCCCGCAATTGGCGCCCGGCAGTGAGTCATTTATTTGCCCTATTAAGGGATTCTCCTCAACTCTTAGTTTTTTATCTGCAATAGCAAGTCCGCCGGCGAAAATAAAACCGAGCCCGCCCATTGTTGCAAGTGCTATTAAAAGAGTTGCATCCATATTTATTCCTCCGTTATCTCAGCTACTCTGTACTACATCTATACTAAATAAGAACAGAGCCAAAGTAATTTATAATAAACCTGAAAATCCCATAAACGCCAAGGCAAGAATTCCTGCGACCATTAAAGTTATGGGTGCTCCCTGCAAAGGTTTTGGTACATCCGCCAAATCCAATTCTTCTCTTATTCCTGCCATAATTGTTAAAGCCAGAGTAAAACCAGCTCCGGCACCAACTCCGAAGACTATAGATTCCAAAAAATTATAATCGCGCAGAACAAGAAAAAGCGCCAGTCCTAAAATCGCGCAATTAGTTGTAATTAAAGGAAGGAAAATTCCAAGAGCTCGGTATAAAGGCTGACTCACTTTTTTGATAAACATTTCAACAAACTGAACCAGTGAAGCTATTACGAGAATAAACGCTACATACTGCAGGAACTCCAGCTGAAATGGTACCAGTATCATATGATAAATCAACCAGGAGACTATTGCCGTTATAACCATCACAAATGTTGTGGCCATACCCATAGATACGGCTGAGCTTATTTTATTGGATACACCTATAAATGGACAGATACCCAAAAAGTACGATAGAACAAAATTGTTTACAATTGAAGCCGAAAAGAAAATTAAAAACAGTTCCATTATTCAGCTCCCCCTTCAGTTGCGGAAATAATTTGTCTAGAGCTAGTATGTTTTTTCAGTATAAACTCTCTTTCAATTCTTTTCTTTCTTGCGGAAAAAGTAGCGAAAGTACCCATCAGTAATCCAAGTGTTAAAAACGCTCCGGCTGGAAGTATCATAATCAGCCACGGCTCATAAAAATTTGGCATCACTTGAAATCCTAAAATTGTACGCGAACCAAGAATTTCGCGAATACTTCCGAGCATAAACAAAGCTAAAAGAAAACCACTCCCCATTCCAAGAGCGTCAGTAACAGAACGACCTACAGAATTTTTGGACGCAAAAGCTTCTTGTCTGCCCAGTATTATACAGTTAACAACAATCAAGGGAATGTATGGACCAAGAGCCACACTTAATTCCGGGAATTGAGCTTTCATCACTAAATCCACAATAGTTACGAATGTAGCTATTACAACAATATAGCTTGCAATTCTAACCTGAGTTGGAATTAGTTTCCTGACTAAGGAAATAATAAAACTTGAAAACACAAGAACAAAAGTAGTTGCCAAACCCATAGCTATCCCGTTTTCTGCAGAAACAGTTACAGCTAGAGTCGGACACATGCCTAAGACCTGTTTAAATACCGGATTGGTTTCCCAGATACCTTTCGTATATTCTTTAATTAAAGTCACTTGTTTTTTCATAATTTACCTCCGCTATCTTTTATTGAGCGAAGTTTTTTAATTCCATCATTTACTATGAGAACTACAGCTTTCGAAGAAATTGTTGCGCCTGTTATTGCCTGTATCTCATTTGACTTATCAGGTGCAGCCCCTTTAACCCAGTCGATCCGAGGTTCGGTAATCAACCCGACAAACTGCTTTAAGTAATCTTCTTCGGTTACTCTTGTTCCTAATCCAGGAGTTTCAACTTGTTCGAGTACTTGCAAACCCGTCATTTCTTTCAGGTCATCTTTTATTCCAATCATCAGCCTTATTTTTCCCTGGAAACCGTTGCCCTCGTAAGGCAATGCAAAACCAAGCAATTGGTCATTTTCACCCAACACTTTATAACATTCAAAATCAATTTTTTCTACAGATTCGTATTTTTTCCCTTCCGGCTGGACTAGAAATATCGCTTTGGCTGTAGCTTCTTTTCTATGTTTTTCAATTTTGGGTGCTGCCCACGCAGCTATATAAGAAAGGAATCCGCCGGAAATAATTCCTATTAAAGATAATGTTACAATCATTTTAACAACTGTTTTCATACCGTACCTCCGAAAACTTTAGGACGGGTGTATTTATTAATCAAAGGCACAAAAGCATTCATTAACAGTATAGCGTACATAACACCTTCCGGTAATCCCCCAAACAAACGGATAATAACAACCATCAAAGAAATTCCCAGTCCGTAAAGCCACATCCCTTTGGCTGTTAATGGAGAAGTAACCCAATCGGTAGCCATAAACAGGGCTCCGAATAAAAATCCACCCGCGAAGAGATGAAATGCAGGATTCGGGTATTTAACAGGATCAATCAACCAGAATATTCCACCGAAAACAATTACTCCTGTGGTCATAGCAATTGGTACTCTCCAATTTACAATTCCGATAACTAAGAGAAAAATTCCTCCTATTAAAACAGCCAATGAGGAAGTCTCGCCGATTGATCCGCCGATGTTGCCTATAAACATATTGGAAATATCCGCAAATACATGATCGAATTTCATCGCCGAAAGAGGAGTTGCACTAGTAATAGTGTCAACCGAATAATTCGGAGTATACCAGGTGGTCATTGGCACAGGAAAAGCCGCTTGTAAAAAAGCTCTGCCAACTAAAGCGGGATTAAAAATATTAAATCCTATTCCACCGAATATTTCTTTACCAATTGAAATGGCAACTATAGCACCTAATGCTGTTGATACTAGAGAAAAATTTGGAGGCAGTATTAGTGCTAAAAGCAATCCAGTAATAACGGCGCTTCCGTCCTGTATCGAAACTTTTCGTTTTCTGAATTTTTTAATTGTAATTTCCGTTCCCACACAAAAGCCAACGCTTACCGCTATAATCGACAACTGATAGAATCCAAAAAAAACCAAAGCGGAAATAACCGGGGGAATTAACGCGATTACAACCAACCACATTGCCTGTTTTGTATTCCATTTTGAGTGTACGTGCGGAGAGCTTGCGAGTTCCAATTTGTAAGTGGGATTTTCAGTAATGGTAGTCATACTCTCTCATTTTTTTATACTAATAAATCTCTGCAGCATTATTCATTCTAAGTATCCAATGCTAACACAAATAAACAAAGCTACAGAGTTTAAGCTGATTTTTTTTCTCTTTGTAAAGTAAGAACTTTCTGTTTGCCTAAACGCAACCATTGAACCAAAGGAATGTTTGCCGGACAAGTGAATGTACAAGTTCCGCATTCCATACATGTAGTAATTCCAAAATTTTCAGCGTCTTCGTATCTTTCCAGCTGAGAAAAACGCGCTAGTTTAGTTGGAACTAAACCAAGTGGACAAACTTCAATACATTTACCGCATTTTAAACAAGGCGTTTCCGGATGCGCGTTTACTTCGGCCGAGGTCAATACAAGTATACCCGAAGTTGCTTTCATAACAGGCGCGCCAAAATCGAATTGTGTTACACCCATCATTGGTCCGCCAACAATTACTTTTACAGCATTGTCTTTTACTCCGCCGCAAAAATCAAGAACGTCTTTTAAAGGAGTGCCTACAGGCACAATAACATTTTTGGGTTGTTTAATTCCACCGCCGGATACTGTTATTGCGGCTGTAATCTGAGCTTCACCTTTTGTAACACTATCATAAATTGCAATAGCGGTACCTATATTTTGAATTACAGCTCCAACATCCATAGGTAATTTACCCGGAGGCACTTCCCTATCGAGCACCGCTTTAATAAGCATCTTTTCGGCACCTTGCGGATATTTTGTCTGTAGAATTTCAACACTTATATCATTTTGATTTTTAACAGCGGCTCTAATTTTGGAAATAGCTTCCGATTTATTGTTTTCAATACCAATGGCGCCTTTTTTAACTCCCAAAGCTTTCATTATTAATTTTAGTCCGTTTACCACATCTTGGGTTCTTTCAATCATATAACGGTCGTCTCGAGTAAGATATGGTTCACATTCGCATCCATTTAAAATCACACAATCGATTTTGGTTTTTTCGGGCGGCGATAATTTTACGAATGTGGGAAATGCCGCTCCCCCTTGTCCTACAATTCCAGCCGCTTTTACACGTTGCCTAATTTCTTCCGGCGTAATTGTTTCGGGATTTAGAATATCCATTAAATCAACTTCATTTGACTCGCTTGATTGAATTACGATTGAATCTTTTGGGAAACCTGATACAGTATTTTCTCTGTGTATGTCTTTTATAATTCCTGAAACCGGACTGTGTATTGGCGAAGAAATAAAACCTTCTGCTTCCGCAATAATCTGACCGGCTTTAACTTCATCTTTCTTTTTTACGATGGGATTAGCCGGTTTTCCTATATGCTGGGCTAAAGGAATAATAACAAGATTTGGGTTGGGCATTTGTTCGAAGGATAAGTTTTTCGTAAGTTCTTTCCATTCCGCAGGATGAACACCACCCTTAAAGGATTTTACTTTACTGAGTAGACCCATATTAGTTTCATTAGTTTATGGAACAACACGAAACAATTTACCACCATAAATTATGCCATAAATACGATCCCTGGGTTCTTTTATAATGTCTAAATTTAAGCTGATTTCGAAATAATTGTAGGTGCAAATTCCTAAAATAAATAATATCATTATATTATTTTCAAATTTGAAAAAGTGAATAAATGTATGAGAAATAAAAGACTTGGAGTGGTTTAAATATTAGTCTGACGGGCAAGTTTGGGAATTATTAATTTGGGGATACATAAAGAAACAGCGTTAATGGTTTTAGAAGGAACTTTCTCCAATTTTACGCGTGTGCTTTCCTGTTTTGAATTATTGACAAAAAAACTCGAATATTTCGATTGATTTTCAAGGGACTCCGGCATTTAAAAAACTATTCCTTTTCTATAACACACCTTCTGTTCATTACTATTTCCATGCATCAGAAGAGGAAAATCTTTTTCTTTGAAAAAGTTTAACAATTTTTTCTTTCCATTAAAATTCATAGTAAACGATTCAATATTATTCCAAACACTTCTCCTTAAAGCGGTTGAGTCCATATAATGTTTATAAAAATGGTGATGTGTCATACTTATTTTCTTTAATCCGTTATGGGCACGCCTGGTATTGAATAACGCTTCCATCGCTGGTTCTGTAAGTTTACGGACAAAGAAGTTTAACAATTACAGAAAGGGCTTCACGACGAAAAACAATCTCTATTAACATCCCAAACAATGGTGTTAACAAAATTATGAATTATGAAAATTTATTACTGAACATTGTAACAGGCGACCACCGATATATTATTTTAACATCCTAAAATTGTGCGGCAATGCGTAACCTGTCAGAAAGATTTATTAACGTAGGCATAGCCGAACAAACAATTGTATACGTCTACTTCGTTTTGGCGCTGGGCGGCAGAATCCATGTAATACACGCATAAGCAAATATATTAACCATACACGCTTTCGAGTTTATTCGAACCGTCTTCGGCATAGGAAACTTGCCCGTTAAAATAGTAGGAAGTGTCGCCGGTTTTTTATCGGAAGCTAACGATCCTACTCACCAGGCCTTGGAAGATATATCGCCGATGAAGGTTATTCCAAATATGAATGTTTTCTGACCTGCCAACGAATCCGATATGCTAAAAGGATTACCGAAAAAACTGGAATGTAAAAATCCATTTTATCTTCGTTTTAATCCTCTTATAGCCAGCGTGGTATAAAAATAATTTGAAATCGGTCAAACGGAGGTATTCTGAAAAGGAACTGATGCGGCAATACTCGTGTATGACTTATCGTTTAATCAAGTTCAGTATGCAAAAAATATTCTGGAGACTATAGGTGTAAGTATAAGGATATTAAATTTGCGATTTATTAATCCTTTTGATGCTGAAATTATTCGGCCCGCTTTAGAAGAATATAAACTTGTTGTTACTGTAGAAGACAATTTTTTAATTGGCGGACTATATTCAATTCTCGCGGAGTTTTTGTTAAAAAACAGAAAAACTACTCATACATTACCTTTCGCATTAAAGGAGCGTTGGTTTAAACCAGCGCTTTTATAAGATGTACTGGAAAACGAAGGATTAACCGAGGAACAAATTGCTTATAGAATTTATGACAATTTAAAACGAAAAATATTTTATGATTTTTTTGTCCCTTTTACAATTCTAAATTATATTTCAATAATCTTAAAAAGCACCAATTCATTATAAATTGGAGAAAATGAAACTTGAAAAAAGTTGGATATAATAACTATTTCAATGCTACAAGAGACTGAAAAGCTCAATAATTTTTAATTATGATAATTTTGCCTGAATAAATATAAAATTTCCAATCTACCTTAAAATGGATATTTGGCTCGAATTTGCTCAGAAATTGTACCATTCTATCAAATTATCAAATAATTTATAAGTAATTTCTTTTTATTAAGACAATCTATAACTATTTTACATTCTCAATTTTAAGAAAGGTTTAATCCCTTTGCTTCTTATAGAAATATTGCCTGATAAATGTGATTTTTGCGGATGTTGTGTCGGGATTTGTCCCGAGGATGCAATTGAACTCAAAGAAGCTGAAATTACAATTTCAGAAGAATTATGTACCAATTGTTCCAAATGCGTTTGGGCATGTCCAATTGAGGTGTTAAAATTTAATAAAGAGGGAATTCGAAAATAGATATAAAACTATCATGTATTGATGAAATTAAATCGGATAAAACAACTAAGATTATTACAATTTTTTTCTATCCTATTTTAACTAATGAACAAAATTTTAGATAAAAAATTTTTAATCTTATAAAAAACAATGCTAAAAAATGAATACGATATAGTGGTTGTAGGCGCGGGTCCCGCCGGATCGATGGCGGCACGTTATGCCTCCGAACAGGGCGTTTCGGTTTTGATTCTGGAAAAGGATCGTGACGTTGGATATCCCGTTAGATGCGGCGAGGCTATTAGTAAAGAGGGTGTGGAAGAATTTATTGAACCGAATAATAAATTTATTGCCTCCACAATAGATAAATTTTCAATGATTTCGCCTGACGGTACAGAGGTTATTATTCCTCTGGAACAAGTTGGTTATGTTTTGGAAAGAAGAATCTTTGATTACGAGCTGGCTAAAACTGCCGCCAATGCGGGTGCCGAAATTTTAACCCGTGCATATGTGAATGGTTTATTGATGGAAGGAAATAAAGTTACTGGTGTTAAATACGAATATCAGGGAGAACAAAAAGAGGTTAAAGCAAAAGTTGTAATTGGTGCTGACGGCGTTGAAAGCCGTGTAGGACGATGGGCTGGGATTAAAACTTATATAGATTTCCGGGATATGGAATGTTGTGTGCAAATTACAGCAGGCAACATACCTGTTGATCAGAATACATGTTATTTTTATTTTGGTGAAGATTACGCACCTCAAGGATATTTTTGGATTTTTCCTAAAGGCAACAGTGCTGCCAATATAGGACTTGGTGTGAGTGGAATGATAGGGCGAAAAAGATCAGCTCAGTCTTTCCTTAATAATTTTATGGCAAAAAATTATCCAAACGCTTCCCTTCTTACACAAATAGCAGGGGGAGTTCCATCGGCAGTTACACTGTCTCAAATTTCAGCTCCCGGAATACTGCTGGCCGGAGATGCTGCCAGACAAGTGAATCCTCTATCCGGCGGAGGGATAGCAAGCGGAATGATCGGTGGTAAAATTGCAGGTAAAATTGCAGGGGAAGCGGTTTTAACCAATAACCCTTCGCACCTTTTAACATACGATAAAATATGGCGTGATAGATTAGGAAAAAGACATGAAACTTTCGACAGGATAAAAGAAGGCATTTATAATTTCAGCGATAATAAATTTAATAGTATAGCTCACTCGTTTTTCAAAATTCCATTCGAAAACCGTTCGCTGGGTAACCTATTTAAAACAGCTTTATTTCATAATCCATCGTTATTAATTGATGTTGCCAAGGTGTTTGTCGTAAGATGAAAAAAATAATTTTAGAATTGCTTAAAAAGTATTATGACTCAATTTTTAATTCTTGGTCCGAGAAACTTTTCGCTGAATTCGGACTAAAACTTTCGGAATCACAGATTAAAACTTATGTTGAAAGTAGTTTACAGACATTAATTGAAATTATAGAACAAGGCGATTACAAAAGCGCAGATCAGTATCTGATAGACGCTTATAATCTTTTTTCTGAAACAAACCTCACGTTGCTTGAAGTCAGTCAATTGTTTAATAGCGGAAGAAATTCATTGCTTAACAATCTTCAAAAAGATAAAAGCGGTGATTACGATCCTGTTATTATACTCGGTTTTATAGATGAATTAATCGAACAGATTTACGCCCGTTATGGAGTGCTTCATCAAAATGCGGAAATGAAAGAACTTGCTAAAGACCGCGACAGACTTGCCCATAAACTCGAAATGAATCAAAAATATTTGAGCAGTATACTCCATACTTCCGAAACTGCCATCGCTGTAATAGATGAAAACGAGAAATTTATGTCGTGGAATAAAGGCGCTGAGAAAATATTTGGATATACCGAAGAAGAAGTTATAGGCAAACCTTCCTCTTTTCTTTTACCTAATGAAAAAAAATATCACGACGAACTCAAATTAATTATTAAGGACACCCAAAGGACAAATGATGTCCTTATACTTGATACCGAACGTAAAGCTAAAGATGGACGGGTATTACCTGTGCAACTAAGCGTCGCTAAGCTGCCGAGCATTAACAAAGAATATAACGGCAGAACAATTATCCTTAAAGATCAAACTCAAGTTAAACAATTGCAGCAGCAGGTGGATCAATCAGAAAAATTGGCCGTTATAGGGCAACTTGCCGCTGGTGTCGCGCACGAAATTGGTAATCCTTTAGCTTCAATTTCTTCACTCGTTCAGGTTATTCAACGGAAAAACAAAGATGATATACTGAATGAACAATTAATTATAATTAAAGAGAATATAGACAGGATCTCAAAAATTGTCCGCGAACTTGTAGATTTTTCACGTCCGCCAAGTTACGAAACTGTTATTATTCAAATTACAGATGTAATTAAAACCGCAGTTGGCATTGTTAAGTACGATAAACGTGTAAAAAAAGTTAACTTTGAAACAGACTTCGACCCTAACCTTCCGTTGGCCAGAATAGTGCCCGACCAGATGCTGCAAGTATTTGTAAATATACTTATTAACGCTCTTGACGCCATTGGAGGTAAAGGCAACATAAAAGTTTCATCTTATTATAAGGATGAATACATTTATATTGAAATTGCAGATAACGGGTGCGGAATGGATTCGGAGACTGCCGGTAAAATTTTTGATCCTTTCTATACTACAAAAGAAGTCGGTAAAGGAACAGGATTGGGTCTCTCTGTAAGTTATAGTATAGTAAAAAAATTTAATGGCGAAATTTTAGTTAATAGCGAAATAAATAAAGGCAGCACATTTAAAATAAAAATTCCAGTATTAGAAAATTAAAACGGAGTGGTAATGTCCGCTAAAATATTAATTGTAGATGATGAAAAAGCTATACGCGATTCGTTAAAACTTGTTCTCGATGAGGAAGGGTATATAACATCCGTAGCAAGGGATGGGCAGGAAGCTTTGGAAAAAATAGGTTCGGAAGATTACGACTTAATTATAACAGATATTAAAATGCCCAATATCGATGGGATGGAATTATTAAACAAAACATCGAAAATTAGTCCTAATAGTTTTTTTATTGTTATGACAGCTTACGCCTCTGTAAAAACGGCGGTTGAAGCTATGCGAATTGGCGCTTACGATTATTTGATTAAACCAATAGAATTCGATGACCTGCTCCTTCGTATAAAAAGACTAATCGATTATAAAAAAATTTCTATGGAAAATAAATCGTTACGTCAGCGGGTTTCAGCTGAAGCCGGCTATCAAAATATTATAGGGCAAAGCGACGCGATGCAACGCGTGTTTAATCTTGTAACACAAGTAGCCCCGACAAACAGCAATGTGCTTGTTTATGGTAAAAGCGGTACAGGGAAGGAATTAATAGCCAAAGCCATCCATTATAATTCTTTAAGAAAGGACAAAATTTTTCTTCCTGTAAACTGCGGGGCAATTTCCGAAAACCTTATTGAAAGTGAATTATTCGGACACAGAAAAGGTTCGTTTACGGGGGCTATTGAAGAAAAAGCGGGATTATTTAAAGTTGCAGACGGCGGCACATTATTTCTTGATGAGATTGGCGATCTTCCATTGAATCTGCAGGTCAAACTGCTTAGAGCAATTGAAGACAGACAATTTTTACCCGTAGGAGGAACGAAAGCCGTTAGCAGTAACGTTCGTATTATTGCTGCCACAAATCAAAATCTTTTTGAAAAAACTAAGTCCGGAGAATTTAGGGAAGATTTATATTATCGACTTAATGTTATTGAAATTAAACTGCCAAGTTTAAACGAGAGAAAAGATGATATACCTTTGCTTGTAAGCCATTTTATTGAAAAGTACTGTAAGGAAATGGGGAAAAAAGTTGTTGGTTTGGATAACAGCACTCTTAAAGCCTTGATGTCACACGATTGGCGAGGCGGCGTGAGAGAACTTGAAAACGTTATAGAAAGAGCGGTTATATTCGCCAAAGAAGATTTAATAAGTCTTGACGATCTGGCGGATCATGTGCGCGGAAACGCCACTAATGAAGCGTTTCCTGATTCATTAAAAGACGCAATTAGAAATTTTGAAAAAGAACATATCAACAGAGTCATTAAAAAATTCGACTACAACAAAGAGGATGCCGCAAAAGCTTTATCCATAGGACTTTCCTCGTTGTATAGGAAAATGGAGGAGTTGGGTATCCCTACAAAAAGTCCGCGTGAAGGGGAAGCTTAAAAATACCTATGGAAGGTAGTTTAAAACTTCATATTTCCTTTGGCAGCATTTTCTATTATTGTTCTCACTTGTAATATGAGCTACAATTAAAATTGAACACTAATTCCTATTGATGGCAGAATGCCTATGCTGGAATTAGTTTCCGATTTTTGTAGTTTGTAATCATATTTAATGTCAGAAACATTTTTGTTGTTGTATATATTTTGAACATCGATGTATGTTATAAGATTCCAACCGTCAAAATCCCAGCGTCTATCAACCCTTAAATCCAAAGAGTGGGATGGTCTAAATCTTTCTGACAAATAATTTTCAACACTTTGTGTTCCGTCATTATTATAAGGAGTGTAAGGATTCCCATTGGCAAAACGAAACTTTAATGATGCCTCCCATTTTTCATTAAATATGTAACCTGAACTGAAGTTTAATATCCAAGTCTGATCATACTGACCATTTCTTTCAATTCCGTCTAAACCGCTAAATTTACTTTCGCTGTAGGTTAGTGATGCAATACCATAAAGGGGCGTATCCGAAGATTTTTTTTGTATAGAAAGTTCAACACCACGCGCGCTCCCTTTTCCACCACTTATCAGCGGCTCTAGCCCCAGAGATGAAAAATTTTGTGTCGAACCGCCGAAGCCGGCTCCCGTATTTGCTAACACCAAGTATGGTCTTATTATACTCGCTGGATAATCGGAATAATCCTTAATAAATCCTTCCACCTTTAGTCGGATATCTTTCTGAAGCAATCTTTCAACACCAAGTACATATTGATTTACTTTCACAAATTTCAAATCCATGTTGATTTTATCGGCGGAAAGCCAAATATATGACGGACTCTGTTTAAAAACCCCTGAGCTGAAGCTGACAGTTGTTAATTCGTCTATCATATAGGATGTTGAAAATCGTGGACTTACGGCAAGTGGTTCCTCAATCGCATCAAAATAATCCAAACGTAAACCCAAATTTACCCGTAACCTATTAAACATTGTGTTGGTATATTGAATAAATCCGGCATATTTTGTAAAATTTTCTTTAGTTGTTAAGTTGGAGACCGGAAGAACTTCCCCAAATGTGGTAACAAAATAATTTGGGAAAAGAATATCTGAGCTGAATTTAATTAGTTTCGCCGAAGCACCAAAGTTCAGTTCCGAAGCCGCCGAAAGTTTATATACAATGTCTGCTTTTAATTCATTTTCCGCTTCACGGGAAATATTTTTAAAGATCGGCTGAAGTAAAGTATCATTTTGATAAGAATCATAATCCACAAAATTACGACTCAGACTAATTCTTGCAAAGCCATTATCGAATAATGCCTGGTAGTTTATGCCCGTAACATATTGATTCTGATTACTTCCCAGAATCTGGGCATTATCATAAATATCTTCATCAGTGTCGTTATTAAATTTTACTTTATCGAACGCCGATACAAATAAAAAAGAAAATTTATTGTTATTGTTTACAGCGTAATTAAATTTCGCCAAAACGTCGTAATACTCGGGTACAAAATTGAAACCTGCCGCATTAAAAATAAAATCCAGGTAACTTCTTCTGGCAGATACAATAAAACTTCCTTTATTTCCGATAGGTCCTTCAAAATTTAACCCGAATTGAGAAGCTGAAATTAAAGCTTTACCTCCTAACCTGTCCTTACGTCCTTCGCGTAAATCGATAGAAAGAACAGAGGATAATTTATCACCATAAAGCGCTGAAAATCCTCCTGTTGAAAATGAAGTTGAGTTGACAAAATCCAAATTAATAAAACTAAGAGGACCTCCTGTAGCACCCTGACTGCCAAAATGGTTTATATTGGGAACAACAAATCCATCAACTAAAAACAAATTTTCAGATGGCGCACCTCCTCTTACTACAAGGTCGTTTCGTCCTGCCTGCGCCTGTGCTACTCCAGGCAGCACCGAAAGAGCTCGCACAACATCTTCAAAACCACCTGGTGCTCTTCGAATCTCTTCGTAACTGAAGCTTTTTATGCTGTTAACCTCCGTCGGTTGAATGTCAAAATAATCTGAAGTTACGGTAACTCCCTCAAGCTGAATTACAGATTCAATCATTTCAATTTTTAAAAATGCCGGGCGGGCCGAAGATACAATTACATCTGAGATTATAATAGATTTGAAACCAACATATGATGCTTTTACCTGATACGTTCCAATAGGGATATTGGTTATTAGAAAATTTCCATTTAAATCCGAAGAGGCTCCTTTGGAAGAACCCATTAAGATAACATTTACACCGGGTAATGATTGTCCGCTCATTTTATCGGTGATTTTACCTTCAATGTTTCCAGTGTATGATTGGGCGGAAAGATTGAACGAAACTAAAAACAAAGTGATAAATACAGGGAATTTCAAGAATTTCTCCATTTTTATTTTTAGAAACACATGAATACAGTTTTAAGTTCTATATAACTAATTAATGATGAATGTATTGTATTGAGCACTATTTTATTATATTTAGATTTAAATTCAACAATTTTCATACGGAATGGGTAATCCAGTTAATTTTATTGTAAAACTCCGGGATCTTGCGAAAGACGAAAATTCTTTTGAAGAACTGTTAAATATATTTTCCGAACTGGAAGATAACTCGAAAAAATTGGCTTCAAGTTCATTTGAGCTCAAAGGTAGTTTTTGCCAATTCGAAGGCTATTTCTGGACTAAGTTTGATCCGACAGATTTATCAAAAATACAATATTCCGAATCAATAAAAAAAATTACAGGTTATACCAATCAGGAATTATCTCAACTGCCTGGTAAACTTCTCTCAATAGTACATCCCGAAGATTACGATAAAATCAAACGCAAGTATACCGATATATTAACCGGTTCGATGGATTCATTCTGTAAGGTTCGCTACAGAATTTTATCCAAAGACAAAAAAATGGTTTGGATAGGCGAAACATTTTTTATGGAAAAAGACGAAAAAGGCAATATTTCACAATGCCATAGCCTCGCCAGCAACATTACTGATTTTATGAACAGAGAAACGGATTTAGAGGTTGCATATAAAGATTTAAAAATATTGCTGGATGAAAGGGATCGTTTTATAAATATTATTTCACACGATCTGCGTTCACCATTTACAAGTCTGCTGGGATTTTCTGAAATACTTATAAACGAACCTAATTTAACGAATAGTGAACAAATAGAATATTTACAGTACATCCACGACGCTAGTAAAATTCAGCTGCAATTTATTAACCACCTTCTTGATTGGTCTCGACTTAAAACCGGAAAAATTACAATTGATCCAAAAAGATTATTATTAAAAGATATTATTTCAAATCAGGTCTCACTTGTAACAAGATCTGCGGTTTCTAAAAATCTTGATATAAATGTTCACGTTAATGAGGAATTGTATGTAAGTGTTGATGAAAGACTTATGGGCGATGCTATCGGTAATCTTCTTCAAAACGCAATTAAGTTCAGTGAGAGCAACAAAAGAATTTTTATTGCCGTTAATGAGTTTAAACAGGGAATGGTGGAAGTTGTTGTTAAAGATGAAGGAATAGGTATTGTTGAAGAACATCAATCAAAACTTTTCAGAATAGATCAGAAATATATTACAAAGGGAACCAAGGGCGACAAAGGAAGCGGTATGGGTTTAAACCTCGTTAAAGAGATCGTTCAAAAACATGGGGGCGAAGTCTGGTTTTATTCTAAACCGGGCGAAGGCAGCGAATTCCATATAACTATTCCTGAAGCTCAAAACGTTGTACTATTGGTTGAAGACGATCCCGAAGTTCGACAGCTGTATAAAAAACTGGTTGATTCTTCAAATATTCACTATAGAATTAAAGAAGCCAATAACGGTTACGAAGCGATGAGCAATATATTTTCGGAAATGCCCTCACTTGTGATAACTGATCATGATATGCCTCTTATGAATGGAATTCAATTGGTGGAAGCCATACGCAAGAAGGATAGACGGTTTTTAATTCCGGTGATAGTAATATCGGCGAAATTTGATGAAGATGTAATTGAAAAATATAAACAATTTGGTGTAGAGCACCTTATTCCTAAACCATTCGATACCTCAATGCTATCGGATATTATTAAAAGCTCACTTAGATAGTAATATTTATTATAAAAATATTTGGAGTGTTTTTCCCTTATGGAGGAATTAAGGAAATGGTTTGCTTTATACACTAAACCTCGTCACGAATTTAAAGCTGCCGAACAGCTTAACTCGATTTCAGTTGAAAATTATCTTCCCACGATAACAAAATTAAAAAAATGGAGCGACCGAAAAAAAAGAGTCACTGAACCTTTATTTAATGGGTACATATTTATACATGCGACTGAAAAAGAAAGATTTATTTCAGTTGAGCAAAAAGCGATTATTAAAACAATTTTTTTTGACGGAAAACCATCGGTAATACCCGAATGGCAAATTGATAGCCTTCGTGGAATGCTTAAAGAAACACAAAATGTTAGCGTTTTAAATGAACTTGTTACTGGAAATTGTGTGAAAGTTATAAACGGTCCATTCAGTGGAGTTGAAGGTGTTATTTACGAAGTTAACAAAGACGAAACTATGCTGGCAATTAGCGTGGAAATGTTAAACAGGTCTGTTTTAGTAAAACTGCCTGCGGAAAGTATTGTAAAAAAAAGCAATAATTAATGAAATGCTAATAAAAATTTATTAACTTAAATTTCTTCTTTGGACAGGGATAATAAATAAATTATGCAGACTCAATCGAAATTAAACAAAGTTTTGGTAGGAGATAGTTTAAACCATTTTTTACTTTTGTCTAAAAGAGAAATAAGAACTGCCAAAAACGGTCGCGATTATCTAAACATCGAATTACGCGACGACACGAATTCTCTTTCTTCCAAAATGTGGGACGGCTTTGCGGAAATTTTTACTACGGCCAAAGAGGGAGATATTGTAAAAGTTGAAGGTGTTATTGATGAATTTCAGGGAACACCACAAATTAAGATCAATAAAATTAGAAAAGTTGACCCGGCCGATGGTATAACATTCGAATATTTTTTACCCAAATCCGAACGTAATTTGGACTTAATGAAAAAGGAATTGGGAATAGTTATAGATTCCATTTCAAATCCTTTTATCAAACAACTACTCGGCAACGTTTTAGTGGGGGAACGTTTCGATAAATATCTTCGTGTGCCGGCAGGTAAATCATGGCACCATTCATATATTCACGGGTTATTGGAACATACTTTAGAAATTGTAAAAATATGCGAGCTGGCAGCATCATTCCACAATGAGGTGAAAAGGGATTTGTTGATCGCGGGTGCCATACTGCACGATTTCGGTAAAACTGAGGAATTAAAAATCGACGCCAATTTCGATTATACCGATAAAGGACGACTTATCGGCCACATTGTTATAGCAGCGAATATTGTTGATAAAGAGTGCGAAAAAATTTCAGAATTTCCTGAAGATCTAAAGTATCAGCTTATACATTTAATTCTAAGTCATCAGGGAAAACTTGAATTTGCCTCCCCCGTAGAACCCAAAACCCTCGAAGCAATTATACTTTATCACGCTGATGAATTAAGCGCGAAAGCAAACGCATATAAAAACGCAATTAAGTCGGAAAATTCCTCTTCATCCAATTGGACAAAATATCTGCCCCTTGCAAATACTGCCCTATATATTCCACGTGATAAGGAAAATGACGTTAAAGAAAATTTATTTGATTTATAATTTAAGGATGCCCTCAATGAAAAAAACATTAACAATGCCCTTGGTTTTACTCGCCTTTCTTGTCCTTCCGTTTTTTCAGATCGTTGCTCAAGATATGAAAACAATGTTGGAGGAAGGTGATAAGTATTATAAAGAATTTAAAAACGAAAAAGCTCTGGAAGTATATAAAAAAGCTGATGTTAAATATCCAGATAATTGGGAAATTCTCTGGCGTATCAGCCGGGCTTACGTTGATATAGGCGAGCATATGCCAACAAGTACAAGTGATCAGGAAAAAGCACAACTTGCCAAATATCAGCTGGCTTACGATTATTCTAACAAGGCTGTGCAACTTGCTCCTAATCAGGCGCTTCCATATATACGTCGTGCAATTGTTAATGGCAGAATTGCTCTTTTCAAAGGTGTGTTTTCAGTGGCTGATGTTGTAAACGCAGTCCGAGATGACTGTGAAAAAGCTATTAAACTTGGCAACGGTGGTGATGATAATCAGGCGATAGCTCATTATGTATTAGCCCGGACTCACGCTAAGATAAGTGAAAAATGGGCTCCCGCAAGAGCGGTTTTGGGACTCGGTTGGGCTGAATTAGATAGCTCATTTGTTCATTTTAAAAAGGCAATCGCATTAAAAGCTAATTTTGTGATGTTCCACTTGGATTACGCGAAGGCATTAATTGCTGATGACAATTACAAAGAAGCTCGCAAAAATTTGAATATCGTTCTTAAATGTGCTATTGAAGATGAAGACGACGCTGTAAAAAAAGATGAAGCGAAACAATTATTAAAAGAAATTGAAAACGAATAATTATGTTGTTCGATAATGATTTTTTAGATCAATTAAGAAAAGCCAAATCGATTGTATTTTTTACTGGAGCGGGAATATCTGCCGAAAGCGGTATTCCCACATTCCGCGGCAAAGACGGCATTTGGAATAAATTGAAACCTGAAGAACTTGCCAATTTTAACGCTTTCTTAAAAAATCCCGATATGGTTTGGGAATGGTACCAGCACCGTAAAACAATAATTAACGAAACCGGTCCTAATCCGGCGCACGTAGCAATAGCTGAATTTGAAAAATATTATAACGATGTTACCGTTGTAACACAAAACGTAGATAACCTGCATCACCGTGCAGGAAGCACACACGTATTCGAACTTCACGGGAATATAGAAAAAAATTATTGTATAGACTGCCTGGAAAGATTCGACGATACTACATTTGAGATGACCGGAAAAACTGTGCCGCATTGTGATAAATGCGGGGGACTTATACGACCGGATATTGTATGGTTCGGAGAATTTTTACCCCAGGATGTTTTTGCGAAAGGGGAACAAAAAGCCGAGAACAGTGATATTTGTTTTGTTGTTGGAACTTCTGCTGTGGTTTACCCGGCGGCTTATATACCGCTGGGCGCCAAACGTGCCGGCTCATTTTTAGTGGAAGTTAACATTGAACCAACGGAAATCAGTTCCACCGTAGATTATTCTCTATTCGGAAAAGCGGGGGAAATTATGCCCCAAATACTTGAGCAGGTTAAACTTTTTATCTAATTGCGATTTGCAATATTTTATTTAATATGAAGAAGTTTAAATGTTTTACAGCAACTAATTGAGTCTGTATTTTTACTTATAATTTTTATTCCACTTAACCCCAAAGAGGCCTAATTAGTAGCCTCAACTTTTTAAAGCACGCCATTTTCTATTTTCTTTATTTGATTTTAAAATCAATGAAAAACAAAAAAAATCCTACCTTCCATATTCCTATTTGACCAAAACCATGCCTTTCGTTTGAGAATAAGATTCAGTTGTTAATTGATAATAGTAAACTCCGCTGCTTAATCCTTTATGCTCTGCTGCATTAAATATAAATTCGTGTGAACCAGCGCTTAAATATCTGTCAGTAAGCGTTTCCACCAATTGCCCCAATGGATTAAATATATTTAATATTACATTCTGCGATTCTTTCAACTCGAATCTTATTGTCGTCGAGGGATTAAAAGGATTCGGGTAGTTTTGATATAGATAAAAACTTTCTGCGATATTTCTTTCATCAATTGTTGTTAGAGGTCCCCTGTATATTATTCGAATAGCATCTGCTGCAACCAAGCCGGATTTGTCCGAATTTATTTTAACTGATAAATCCATCCCATCTTTTACCTCTAAATCTTTAAGAAAATTCCACTGGCCGCCATTGGTCTTTTGTGTTTTTTCAATTATGTGCGAATCGAAACCAGTTATTAATTCGAATTGAGTTTTGTATGAATTAGCGGATGAAGTTGGCCACCACGCATAAACATCATATTTCCCGGCCGGCAATGCTTCTGAAGTAAATTCAACTGAACCTGAACCTGTAGAATTAACGAGAAAATCATCACTATAAAATTCCAATCCTGTTTTGTTATTATTCCACTCTCCTTCTATATAAGCATAAGTATTATCCAGTATTTGATGTTTAGTCGGCGACAGTTCAAGGTACTCACCAATTGAATAAATAGTTCTGTAACCCAGTTCGTATAAGTTTTCGTTTGTAACCCATTCCCCGTTGGAATAATGATCGTAAGGAGTTTCGTAAGTCAATGCCATTGTTTTCTCGCCGTAATTAGCCCAGAGCCATCCCTCAGGGAAATGGCTTGCTAGATTCGATTCACTGTAATCACCAAATTGAAAATAGGGGTTATCTGAAATATTAAGGTTAGAAAACTGGTATTCCCTTCTGTAGAAATAATCGGAAGTACTTCCCGGTGTATGAATCCAAAACGTACAATATGGAGATGATTGCGAATGTAAATTAAGAAAAACATCAACTGGTTTTTGATCACATATTTCTTTTAATCTTGTTTTAAGAATTTGAACTTCACTCGCGGTCTGTTCGGGAGTCTTATTCCACTCTCTTTCCTGATCAACATTATAATAATTTGTTCTTGATCTGCCATAATAAACTCCTTCGGGATTATTAAATGGGATCAGATAAAAAATTATATTTTTCCTGTAATAATCAATTACGTCATCATTTTCAATTAATTTCTGTACAAGGCCGTCGAATTGAAAAGAACTTGGAGTTTCACCGGGATGCGTTCGGGCGTGAATCCATACTGAGTATTTATTATCATCGGGAACTGAAAAATCTGTTATCGTTATTTGCTGCATAGGAAAGTTATTGGGTGAAAATCCGAGAGTATCGATTTTTACAGAAGGATTAATCCCCCATTCTTCTATTCTGTCCTGCAGATAGGAGAAAGTATAAGGGTTATAATACGCTATAAAAACGGAGTCATTGGAAAATGTTTTTTGAAATACATTTAGTGATGGGCTTTCTTCGGACGTGAATCTCTCAAAATTTACATTGTCGTAAGAATACACGGGCCTGTTAGCGTCGCTATTGTTAATTTTAACATAAATATACTTATTCTTCACACCGCTAATTTTAAAATAAAACCATCTGCCCCCGACATCACTTTTTGTTGTAACATAATATTTAACAGAATCAGTAGTCGTTATAGATTCAATATTTCCACTTTCAAAATTGTCCGAAAATTTAATCTGAGAAAAAATTAATATGTTGATCATAAAATATACTATGAAAAAAACAAGCAGTTGAAGTTTCATTAATTGTCCTTACCAAGAGATTTTTAATTAATTATAGAATAATCGGTACAAATATTAGTGATAAAATGTGATAAAAAACATAATAACACTAATTGTCTAATTTTATTTTCGATTTTGATTGACGAAGTGTATTAATTCTCTTATATTGAAGTTGTTATAGAGAAAAACTCCTCGTAAAGGGCACATTACAATAATATTAAAAAAAAGCAATACTACTACTTTTAGAGTTGTAGTATATACTTTATATGGGGAAAAGTAATTTGAGGGATACCATGAAAAACATTGTTTTGGAAAGATCGGATGAAAAATCGGAGGGAAAACCAATAGTTCTGGTTTTCCTAAAAAATTATGTAATAAATCCATTTAGGTCCGGATTATTTGGTTTTGCGGCATTTTTTTCAATTCTAATTGCTACAAAACTTTTTAGTTATTGGATCGGAACTTATAGTTTTTTTACAGTGGATGCCGACGATGTTACATTATCGGCAATCGGATTTGTATTAGTTGCAATAATTAAATTTTTGGAAAACTTTAAACAAAATGAATTCTAGCTGGCTTTTAATCTCTCCGTTGTATCGGCAATTTTCAGTTTTTCAACTAATTCAAATAAATCGCCCTCTATTATATTTGATAGGTTATAAAGCGTAAGACCTATTCTGTGGTCTGTTACTCGATTTTGAGGGAAATTATAAGTTCGTATTTTGTCACTTCTATCACCACTTTTTACCATCAATTTTCTTTGTGCGGCCACAACATTATTTTGTTCCTGCCTTTTAATATCAAAAAGTCGTGATTTCAAAACCTTCATAGCTTTTTGCCTGTTTTTTAGCTGAGATCTTTCGTCCTGGCATTGAACTACAAGACCGGTAGGAATATGCGTTATTCGAATTGCGGTTTCTACTTTGTTAACATTCTGTCCACCAGCGCCGCCGCTTCTATAGACGTCTATTCTTAAGTCATTTTGATCGATTTCTACTTCCACATCCTCCACTTCAGGTAAAACTACAACGGATGCGGCTGATGTATGTACGCGACCGCTGGCTTCTGTGGCGGGAACACGCTGAACTCTGTGGACACCGCTTTCAAATTTCAGATCACCATAAACATCATTTCCACGGAGATTTAAAACCGCTTCTTTTATTCCGCCCATAGAAGCTTCGTTAATGTCGAGTAATTCAACTTTCCACCCTTTAAGCTCAGCAAAACGAGTATACATTCTAAACAAATCTCCCGCAAAAAGTCCGGCTTCTTCGCCCCCTGTACCCGCTCTTACTTCCAAAATCACATCTTTATTATCATCCGGATCTTTTGGTATTAGCATTACTTTAATATTTTCTTCAATTTCTTCTCTTTGCTGCAATAAATCATCAAGTTCAATTTCTGCAAGTTCAATAAGCTCTTTATCGTTTGAAGAGCTAATTATTTCGTTATTTCCGTCTATATTTTTCTGAACTTTTATATAAAGATCATAACTATCAACTATTTCCTGTAATTCGCTGCGTTCTTTACTTAACTTGATAAGTTTATCCTGATGAGACATGATTTCGGGATCAGAAAGTTCTTCATGAATTCGGTTATATTTTTCTCTTATTTCTTTTAGTTTGCCAACAATATCCATCGTATCCTCATTATTTCGAGTTGTAAATATAGGAAAGTAAATACGCAAAAACTAAGCGTCTATTCCTATGCGTAGTGTCGTAATAGCTTTAAGTACTCTAATTGCGTAGGTATATCAGGAATAATTTTTATTTGTCTTGTAATTTTTTTTTCCTCTCCTATCAATTCTAAAATAATGTCTAATGCGTCGAACATATGAACATTTTCAAATACTTTGTCCCGAAATAAATGTATAAGTTTCAGAGTTCTGAAGCCGTCGAACCACAATTTTTTCTGCTGACGTAATTGATCAATAGATTTTGAATTTGAGACAATATTTTTCCAATCTTTTTCAAATGAGTTAAGCGCTAAAAATTCTTTCAATACGGGATGAATTTCTTCAGCTTTAATATAAATTTCTTCAACCGTTTTTGCGGAATCACTAAAGAAAAAATCATTCCATTTTTTAAGCAACTCGAAGGATTTTGGAGAATATAATTGGTATTCATCCTGCATTTTGGATATAAATCTGTTTACTCTTTGCCCCGTACCAAAAGGAACTCGCCATGACCCTCTACCAGAGGGGTAAATGCATGTATTATCTATTTTGTAAATAGGATAATGTTTGGCAAGTTTTTCCATAAAATAAAAATCCTCAGCGGCTTTTCGTTTATTCATGCCTTGAACTTTTATGTACGCCTCATGATCGCAAATCATTGTGGAACCTATTGTATGGAACGCATATGGAGAATTTGCGAACATCAAACCAAGAACATAGTACCTTAGAAATATTTCGTAACAGACAATTGCCTCGGCGTTTTCATCAAGTCCATCCCAATTATGCTCAAATTTTACATAACCCGCGTGAGCATTTAAAGAATTCATCTCTTCTATTATAACATCAAGATAATCCGAATCTACTCTGCAATCGGCATCCAGACATATCAAAAGTTTTTTATATTGATTATTATAATCGAAATAATGCAAAGCCAGATCCATACCTGTTTTACGAGCCAATCCGACCCCTCCATTTTTTTCGTCCAATACATTATTAGGTGATGAGGTATCAACCAGACCTATATTTAATCCACTGCTGTTTATTTCCATTTTCAAGTCATTGTATTTATCAGGTGATCTGTTAAATATTAATTCGCGGAGAAATTCTAATGTTTCATAATTCGCATGTAGAATCTCGGGTGAAACACCTGCTGTATTATTGACAACAAAACAAATCAAAGTGTAATTAAAATGTTTTGAACTGCCAGAAAGAAACGATTTTAACAGTACTTGAATATTCTCATATTCTGCAATAGCGGGAATAACAATAATATTATTAAAATATTTCTCTGAAGATGTTTCCAGAACATGATTATTATCGGCAAATTTATTTAAATATTTTTGAACTGCAGTAGGAATATTCATCTTATCCATTTATAAATTTTGAAATTAATTCGGACGCATAACTTTTATCGCCGGGCGATACCCAGTAAATAGTTACACCTTCTTTTTCCATTTTACGAAACCATGTCATTTGTCTTTTGGCAAACTGATGAATCGCACTGTTTAATTGCTGGTACATATCGTTATAATTCAACTCTTTATTTAAATACATGCCTATAAATTTATATTCCAAACCAAAGAATTTAAGTTTTTCAAATGTGACACCTATTTTTAACAGATTACGTACTTCATCAATCATTCCCTCATCTAATCTTATTTTAAGTCGTGTTGTTATATTTTTTTTTATCAAATCCCTGCTCTGTAAAATTCCAATATTTAATGAAACTAAATCGGGCTGGGGCATTTTCTGGCCGGACTGTTCGGCAACAAGAATAGCTTTTATTAGTCTTTCTTTTCTAATTAAATCTGTAACGTTATGCTGTTCCGGTTTAAGTATTAATAATATTTTTCTCAGTTCCGACTCTTCTAATTCATATAGTTCTTTATATCTTGTAGAATTAAAATCAACAGGAGGGATATTATAATTCTGAATCACAGAACTGATATACATTCCCGATCCTCCAACAAGAAAAGGATTTTTCCCTTTCGACTGAATATCGTTGAATACTTTTACAAATTCCTTTCGAAATTTATAAAGATCGAACTCTTCCCAAGGTTCGAGAATATCAATAAGATGATAATTTACAATCCCAATTGTTGTATGATAATCCTTAAGATCTTTACCAGTACCTATGTTCATATGCTTATAGACTTGCCTGCTATCGGCAGAAATAATTTCTCCGTTAAATTTTTCGGCAAGATCAACCGCAAATTTTGTTTTGCCAACTGCCGTGGGGCCAAGAATGGTAATCAGTTTTTCAGACATGTTTTATTCGGAAATGTTCGAACTAAACTGTGTGAATAACAGGGAAGCTGATAATAAAAGAAGCGCCCTCGCCTATTACACTTTCCACTTTTATTGTCCCGCCATGTTCTTCAATAATTTTTTTAGTGATCGATAACCCTAGACCAGTTGCTTCCTTTTTTCCATGAGACATAAACGGTTCAAAGATTTTTTCATGCAGACTTTCAGGGATTCCTAATCCTGTATCTTTAATAGTGATATGAACTTTATCGTTGTCATATTTTGTTGACAGATATATTGTTCCACCTTCAGGCATAGCGTCGCAGGCATTTTTTACAATATGCTGAAAACACTGATAAAATTGTTTTTCGGAAAGTTTAACGTTTACATCCTTATCGTATTCTTTTTTAATTTCGCAATTATTTGTTCGGGCCAATGAATTAATACGTGTTACAAAATCGTCAAGCGTCCCGTTTAATTTTGTTATCAAACTACGCAGAACAATTTGCCCTTCCGAATAACTTGATGTCGCCTGCACTAAATCTACAATATGATTTAGTTGGTCGAGAAGCATATCAACTACACGAGTTGTGTCGTCCTGAGTGATTTTAGTTTTAAGATGTTCCGCGTATCTTTTACTAACAAGAATGGGTTTTTTAATATCCTGCATCAAAAAATTAGCCATTTTCCCAAGTGACGAAATTCTTTCTGTAGTTAACAACTGTTCAACGAGTTCCGCGTTTTGTAATGCTAGGGCAGCATGTATTGAAAGTGATTCTAAAAATTCCTCATCAAGAAGGGTAAATTTACCGTTCGCATTATTTAGCAGTTGCAATACACCAACAATATCTTCGTTTTTATTTTTAATAGGAAAGCA
>PGYT01000014.1:0-5164 GCA_002839805.1 Ignavibacteriae bacterium HGW-Ignavibacteriae-2 | reverse complement strand
ATAGCCGCTGGATTTATCGTAAGAATCATTAAACCTCGGATCCTCCTGGACATTTGCAATATTTATCACTTCCCCTTTTTCTGCCACCCATCCGGCTATGCCTTCTCCAATAATCAGTTTTATTTCTTTATATTCATTACCCAAAGATACTTTAGACCACAACTCATTTTTTTCGCGATCCACTAGGTATAAAGTTCCTCTATCGGCATTCGTTAATTCCATAGCAACATTTACAATATTTTTAAGTACATCGTCAATTTTAATATTGGAATTCAAAATTGCAGCGGCTCGATTAATTTTTTGAAGAAGGTCAACCGTTTGTTCACTCTCAGCATAATCGTTCAATTGCATTTTAGTTTTTTCTTTCTCGGATTCATGTAGGTCATTAGAATTATTTTCTTCAAATGAATTTCCTAATTCCGATTCCTCGTTATCAATGTTATTATCAGACATCGCTCCCCCACCTTTTAGTTCTGAGTTATAATTTGGCTTATTGGCTTCCTCATTATCTCCCAAATTTTTTATTTCTTGCAATTCTTTATCAATAACAATATTAGTTTTTTCATCTGGTTCAACATTGTTTGCGTAAAACGGTTCAATCTGTCCTACTCGGTCGGCTAAATTAATATCGGTAACTAATTCACCCGATTCCGGGGGAATATTCCATTCAATCCCGCTGTTTTCAGGATATTCCAAAATTATTTCCGTATCCGGAATATCCATATTTTCAGCAACTGGGCCGGATGGAAAAATAAACTGGGATTCATCCTCAATAAATTTTTCAATAAACTCTTCATTAGAATCCTGGAGTTCTACTTCTTCAGGATTTTTAGTTTCCATTTCCAATTCTTCTGGTTCGAATTCCCTTTCTGTTTCCGTTTCTGTTTTCCTTTCCAATTCTTCTACTGCTTCGGATCCCTCTTCAGTTTCCTTTTCCAATTCATTTTCTAATTCCAATTCTGCTTCTATTTCGAAACCCTTTTCTGTTTCCGATTCTTCTACTATTTCGGATCCTGCTTCGGTTTCTGTTTCCATTTCCGTATCTGTGCCAAAATTATTGATTGACGAATCCGACTCAACGATAGTATTTAACATATTTTCATTTTGTTCAGTATTTTCTATTTCCTTTAAATCTAATTCAGTAGTCTCTACAAAGGTTGACTCCGATGTAACAAATTGATTATCATTCAATAATTCTTCCTCAATATTTTCATCGTCAATATTAATATTTTCGGAAGAATCATTATTGGTTAACTGATCTGAAATAAACGTTGTATTAAATTGATCTGTCGGATTCAAGCTGGTTTCTTTTGCGGGTATATCGTAAAGACTTATCATTTCGTAAATATTATTAAGTATTTCGTCACTTTGATTGATTAGGGAATCAACTTCGTCTTTTGAAAGAGAAATTATATATGAATCTCGCAATGCAACTGCTGTTGATTCTCTAACAGTATTTTCAACAAATTCATCACATCCAAAAAAATCGTTATCTGCAAATATCAGAGAAACAGCTTTCCCAAAGTTTCTTTTTTTCAGAAGATTTACTTCTCCGCCGATAAGTAAATAAATATTATTGGATTTCTCACCCTCGCGAAACAATATTTCACCTTCTCCAACAGTTAAAAGGTTGCCTTTAATGGACGTTAAATTGAGACTTTCGAAAGTGATGTTTTTTAGTAACTTATTATTTTTAAGTGCAATTAAAATTTGATTTTCCATTTTCGTAAATTATCATTTATGAAATCAAATGAATTAAATAAAGCTCTCTTGCATTTATCTCAACATGATAACAAATTGCAAGCATTAATAAAAAAGCACGGACATTGCAATTTACAACCAAAGAGGAAATACTTCAATGCTTTGCTGGATTCAATAATAAGCCAGCAACTCTCGGTACTTGCTGCAAGATCCATAAATAAAAAACTTTATGGATATTTTAACGGCACTATAAATCCGGAGATTATATTAAATACACCTCATCAAATTCTACGTTCTCTGGGGTTATCTAACGCAAAAGTTAAATATGTTAAAGATCTTTCCGAAAAAATACTGAATAAATCGATTACTTTTCGGGGAATCAACAATAAAACCAATATTCAGATTATTGAACTATTAACTACCGTTAAGGGTATTGGAATATGGACGGCACATATGTTTTTAATTTTTTCATTGGTAAGATTAGATATATTACCTGTAAATGATTTTGGAATTAGAAAGGCAGTTATGTTAAATTACGGGTTTACTTATTTACCGAGTGTGCAGGAAGTAACCGATATTGCTAATATCAACAACTGGTCCCCATACGAGACTATTGCCAGTTGGTATATGTGGCGATCTTTGGAATAAACAAACAGAATCTTTTTTTGAAATAGAGCATCAAACAAATTGAATGAACAAGAAATAATAGAATTAGCTCAGAACGGCAACAGACAGGCTTTAGCTGAACTTGTTAAAAACTACGAACAAACTGTTTTTAACTTTGCTTTTAAAGTCTGCAGGAACAGAGATCGTGCTGAACACACCATGCAGGAAACTTTTATGAGCATGGTAAAAAACATTAAACAGTTCTCTGGAAAATCGAAGCTCTCCACATGGCTTTATACTATAGTTTCGAACCACTGTTTAATGCAGGCGCGTTCAAATAAAAACAAACTTATGGATTCCCTCGATGACGAAGAAAAATTTATTGATGAATCTGAAATCGCCGATTGGAAAGTTAGACCCGAACAAGTTACTGAAAACAATGAACTAAAAAAAATCTTGGACGATGCAATACAGAAATTACCTCAGGATTATAAAGTAGTATTTTTATTACGGGATATTGAAGGACTTTCTACAGAGGAGACAAGTAAAGTAGTAGATTTGTCAATTCCTGCTGTTAAATCGAGGCTACATCGTGCGCGAGCTTTTTTAAGAAATGAACTAAACAAGACGTTTAAAAATGGACAAGAATAAAACATCCTGTAAAGAAGTGATGTCTCACATTTGTGATAATCTTGGCGAAGACCTTGATTCACCCAAATGCATTGCAATAAAGCAGCATCTCGAAAGTTGTGATAGCTGCCAACAATACTTCCATTCTGTTGAAAAAACTATTAACTTCTATAAAATTTATAATGCAGAAATTACAAAAGAATCGCACAACAAACTTATGGATTTTCTCGGCCTTGCAGACTGTGAAGATAAATAACAACTAACTATATTCTGCCCAGCTTTTCACCGAAATATCATTCGGATCGTATTGCAACAACGCCTTAATGAATCTTTTTGCCACCTGAATATTTGTAATAAGCGGAATGTTTAGATCTACCGCTTTTCGCCTTACCAAATAATCGCTGTCCAATTCAACTTTTTCGGTTGTCTTAGGTATATTTATCACCATATCAATTTTACCCGATGACAAATAACTCAGAACCGAAGGTTCTTCTTTATCATAGGGACGGTACAACGTTTCAACCGGAATTCCATTCTCCGAATAAAATTCGGCTGTGCCTAATGTGCCGTAAAACTTTAGTCCGGTTTTACTTAACTGCCTAAGGTCTTCAATTATTGTAGCTTTTTCTTTAAGAGTTCCTGTGGAAAGTAAAACTCCCTTTTTAGGAAGCTTAAAACCTATTGATAGAATACTTTTAAGAAATGCTTCGTTAAAGTCATCCCCCAAACAGGCTACCTCACCAGTAGATGACATTTCAACGCCCATTACAGGATCACTTCCTTTTAAGCGAGTAAAAGAAAATTGTGATGCTTTAATACCAACATAATCAAGATCGAAAGACGAACCGCTGATTTTGGGAGGTTTTATACCAATCATAAGTTTAGTTGCTATATCAATAAAATTAAGTTTAAGCACTTTGGATACAAACGGGAAACTTCGGGAAGCGCGCAGGTTACATTCTATAACCTTAACATCATTATCTTTAGCGATGAATTGTATGTTAAATGGTCCTGTAATTTCTAATGCTTTAGCAACTTTGCGTGTTATAAGTTTAACACGACGCATGGTTTCAAGATACGTTCTTTGCGGTGGAAGAACAATTGTTGCATCGCCCGAATGCACTCCGGCATTTTCCACATGTTCCGATATTGCATAGCAGAACAGTTCGCCATTTTCGGCAACCGCATCTACTTCAATTTCACGCGCGTCGGTAATAAATTTGCTAATTACAACGGGATGTTCCTGACTTATTTCCGAAGCTTTACTAAGGTACTCTTCAAGTTCTTCTTGATTTAATACTATACTCATTGCCGCGCCGCTTAGGACATAGCTTGGCCGAATTAACGCAGGATAAGTTACACGTTTGCAAAATTCTTTCGCAGATTCCAAATCAGTTAGTTCTTTCCACTCCGGCTGATCTATAGCAAGATCGTCCAGAATAGCGGAAAATATATCGCGGCTTTCTGCATTGTGTATCTGTTTGGGAGATGTTCCAAGTACAGGCACATTCAGATCGTATAGCTTCATCGCCAAATTATTTGGTATCTGTCCTCCCATGGACACAATTACGCCTTGTGGATACTCCCTTTCGTAAATATCTAGAACACGTTCGAGGCTCATTTCTTCAAAATAGAGTTTGCTGCAAATATCGTGATCAGTACTTACCGTTTCAGGATTGTAGTTTATCATTATTGATTTATATCCATGCTCTTCAAGAGTCATTGCCGCGTTTACGCAGCACCAGTCGAATTCGACTGACGATCCAATTCTGTAAGGCCCTCCTCCAAGCACAATTATTTGTCCATCCTCGCCTACTTCAATATCGTCTTCAAATCCATTGTATGTCATGTAAAGATAATTTGTTTGAGCGGGGTATTCCGCGGCCATTGTGTCAATCTGTTTAACTGCAGGAATAATTTTTAATTCTTTTCTTCTGTTACGTACTTCAACTTCTTCGCTGTTTGTTAGTAAAGCAATTTGTTTGTCTGAAAACCCTTTCTGCTTCGCAATTAAAAACTGATCCCGATCCAAATCAGAAAGTTTTTTATTTTGCAGTTCTTTATAAACATCCACTATATTTTTCATTTTATAAAGAAACCATTTGTCAATTTTTGAAAGTTCATTAATTCTTTCAACGCTGAATCCACTTATAAGAGCTTTAGCTATATAATACATTCTTTTATCGGTAGGGACTTCAATTTTCTCACTCAAATTATCTGTATCAAC
>PGYT01000124.1 GCA_002839805.1 Ignavibacteriae bacterium HGW-Ignavibacteriae-2 | reverse complement strand
CCGCGCTCACAACATTAAAAACCCCGTTATTTTAACGGGGTTTTTTTATTTAAAGAAGTTAAGCTGTCATATTGATTTTCAGAAGGGTCGGTGGGAAGTTTATCCCGACCGGCGGAAATGAGGGGCTGAAGTATGATAATTCGTTACGTTAAGAATATTCTGTTAAGTGATATCATGTTAATTAAAAAAACAAATAGAAGGAACATCTATCATAATATTAACCTGAAGCCGGAATGGGGTAACAATAAACCCTACCGTTGGCGGGTATGTGAAGTAAGGGATAGCAGGCTGCTTCCTGTTTGCCTGCAGAGCTTATGACCCCGCCGGAATTGTAGAATTACCCTACAGCACTTATATTATACAGCCGCAGTTGTGTTTTCGTGCTTTTTATTCATTTATCAGCTTAATCGTTTTACAATGAATAAATTTTTGTTTTGAAAATTTATGCATTGTAATTATTACTAAATTTTTAATATTTCTATAAATCATTCTAATTGGTATAATACAAACCAGCCTCAGGACCAAGCGGTAAACCAAGCAGAATCCAGCCAATCATCAGCAAAGTCCATACGATAAAAAAGGAAATAGAATATGGCAGCATTGTAGCTATAAGTGACCCAATACCCGATTCTGAGTCATATTTTTCAAAGTAAACAATAATCAGGGCAAAAAAGCTCATCATAGGAGAAATCAGATTAGTAATACTATCTCCTATTCGATAAACTGCCTGTGATAATTCGGGAGAATATCCCAACAACATAAACATAGGTATAAATATTGGAGCCATAATAGCCCATTTAGCCGATGCACTTCCCATAAACATATTAATTATACCGGAGATAATTATAAACAAAATGACTAAGGGAATGAGTCCGAGTTCCGCGCTTTGAAGGAATGCAGCTCCTTTCACGGCAACCATAATACCTAGGTTGCTCCACTTAAACCAGGCGACAAACTGAGAAGCAAAAAAGACTAAAACCAAAAAAGAAATCAACCCTTTAAAACTGCTGTTCATTCCATTTATTACATCTGTATGATTTTTGAAAGTGCCGCTTGCGTATCCGTAAACAATTCCGCAAGTTCCCACTATAATAAATAAAACAGCAATAAATCCCTTAAGTAAAGGTGAATGAAGTATAGAATTGTCCTCAGCTCGTAAGATTCCATTATCGGGAATAAGACTTGCCGAAATTAGAATTATAAATAACAGAAAAACAAAGCTTGACCATTTTAGCCCTTTTTTTTCTTTGATGCTCAGGTTAGTGATTTCTTCTTTTACTATGTTACCGGTATATTTACCCAGACGTGGCTCAACTATGGCATTAGTTACCCATGTGCCTGTAATAGCAATAACGAAGGTTGAAACCACCATAAAGTAATAATTGGCTGTAGGCAATACGTAATAATCCGGATTTACAATCTGTGCAGCCTCGGTTGATAAACCGGCAAGTAAGGGATCTATCGTTCCGATTAATAAATTCGCACTGAATCCGCCGCTAACCCCTGCAAAAGCTGCTGCCATACCTGCTATCGGATGCCTTCCTAAAGAATGAAAAATAACTCCTGCTAATGGAATAATCAGAATATATCCCAAATCGGATGCAATGTTAGAGAGTATTCCTGTGAATACAATAAAAAATGTAATTGAATTTTTAGGTGCTTTAACAAGCAACAAATTTATTGAAGATTTTATGAGCCCGCTACTTTCGGCAATCCCTATTCCAAGCATTGCGACCATAACTATGCCCAAAGGTGCAAAACTTGTGTAACTGTCAACCATTTCAAGAAGTATCTTGTGAAGACCATCCTTTGAAAGCAGGTTTATTATTTTAACGGTTTCTCCGTTACCAGGATTAATACCTTCCCATTGTAAATAGTAACCAATTAAGGATATTAGTAAAGTTATAAGTCCAAATATTGCGAATAGAGCGGCAGGATGAGGCAGAGCATTGCCAACTTTTTCAACTGCGCCAAGTATATTAAATTTTTTTATTTTCATAAATTTTCTGTTCAAAATTTTTCCTTTCCTATAAATTCACTTTCGCTAAAAGATTTTTGAGTAAAGCAGCAAGTGTCTTAATTATTACAGATTCAAAAAATTATATTTTATTTCATTGTATTACTTTTTATTTGACGCAATTTACTTTTTTTTCGAACAATTTTTTTTATTGTGCATTAAACACAACGGTTGGCGTATTAATCGCCGGACATAGCGGGCTGCTTTACTGTCCAGTTACACAAAAGTAGAAGCGAGCTAAAACCTTTTAATTTACTCAAGAATCAGCTATAATTTTATACATTGTTGCGGCTAGTTTTTTTGTTCAATTATGTTCACTATACGATTATATACAATGTCCGCTAAATTCCAGTTGTATCCGTCAAAATTAGTCGGTCCGGTAAATTGAATAACAACTGCATCTATGTCTTTGTGATATTTGGCAATACTCTGATAACCCGGCACCAATCCCTTGTGCTCGTATTTATATATTGATGAATAGATTTCTTGTTCCCCTTTATCAAACAGGGTCCCATCATTTAACGCTCTAAGGAATATACCTACATCCTCTGCTGAAGCTAACATCCCTTGCTCCTCAGTCTTTAAATCTAAAGGATACCCAACATAATAGCCACTCATTACATCGTCTATATTCACTTCACTTAGCGAAGCAAAGGTATTTTTAAGATTAAGTCGGTTTAAAATTTCTTCCTGAATAAATTGAAAATGATCATAACCAATAACCTTATCCATTATATCGGAAAGCAGTAAATAATTCGTATTACTGTATTCATAGTCCGTATCAGGTTCAAAACTGGCAGGCAAGTCAAGAACTAATTCCAGATTTTCTTTATTGCTTTCTTTCGGGGCTGCCCAATAATTAGGCGTGTCAGTGTAATTTGGAATACCGCTTCGATGCTGCACCATCATTCTCAAAGTTATTTTTTCGGCATTTTCAATTCTTCCCAAAAGCTCTGGTAAATAATCGGAAAGCCTTTTATCCAAAGACAAACGTCCGTCGTTAACCAGTTTAGTTACAGCAACGGCAGTATATAGTTTGCTAATACTGGCAATTTTAAACAAAGCCTTTGGATTGGCAGGTATTTTCTTTTTAGGATCGTGCCACCCAGCTGCATAAAATGCAGGTGGTTTTCCTGCCTTATCCACATAGACAATAATTCCCTCAAATCCATGTTCAATGGCTTCATTTAATTGCTCTTGAACTGTATCCGGCAGCGGTAATATCCATGCCTTAACCAAAATCCATGGCACGTAGAACATGGAGATTATTGTTCCTGCTAATAATATTATTCTAATTATTTGTTTTTTGTTTCTCTTTGTCATTCTACTTAGTACCGAAAATTTTAAATTATCCACAATTCTTGTATACATTCTATTGCGCTTACCCGTCCAAATTAGCCGTATAAGCGCTATTGTTTATATTTTTCTTTAAATATAATTATTCCTGATCAAAAAAATAATCAATAGGATTTTTAATTTTATAAATCTATGTGGTCCTGAAGCTCTTATGGAATATTAACTCTCGAATATACCTCTGCCGAACTAAACTATTATTATATTTTTCCAAAATTTTTTTTATCAGATTATACTTACTCTGATGTCTTGGCAAAAAAGGCGCGGTGCTTCCGGTTGAATTATTTGGCAGGTGCCATTTATTTATTTTCCCATATCATTTTAATATTATTATGGTATATGTGTGGATAATATTCGTTTTCGATGGGATGCAATTAAAAACCAAGCAAATATTAAAAATCATAAAATTTCTATTGAAGGATCTAAATCCGTTTTCGTTTATGAAAACGCAAGAGTTATTCCGGATCCAGAATATTCAAAAGGTGAAAAACGATTTATTATTTTAGGACTCTCGATCAAATTCAGACTAATAATAGTAATTCATCCATGTAAATAAAATGATGAAATTATTCAAATGATTTCTGTCCGAATAGCAACGAAATCTGAAAGTAAATATTACCATGAGGTAAAAGAAAATGAAACAGAATATGATTTTTCGAATTCCATAAAAAATCCATGTACGAAGAAAATTAATAAACAAATATCAATTCGTATAGAGAATGAAACTGTTGAATACTTTAAAAACCTAGCTTGAGAAATTGTCATTCGCTATCAGAATTTAATGAACATGTATTTTAGAGAATGCGGCGAAAACAAAAAGAAACTTAATATTCACTGCAAATAATTTTTTTCGGGCACCTAACGATGCGGCAAATCGAATGTTTATGCCATTGGTATAACCGAAGCTCCGCACAATAATGATTAATTATTTCTCACCAAGTAATTCGCCAGAATTTCGAAAATCTGGAATAATTTGGGAGAATAATAAAATGCCAATAATAAAACCCATTTCTGATTTGCGAAATAAATCAAATGAGATTTCTGAATTAGCACATAATTCAGGTGAGCCAATTTTTATCACAAAAAATGGTAAAGGGGATCTTGTTGTAATGTCTATGTCGCATTATTCCAAACTGCAATTTAAGCTCGATCTCCTTGGAAAATTATCTTTTGCACAAAATCAAAAAGCTGATGGCGATAATGGGAAAACATTAAAACAGGTAATGCAGAATATAAGGGCTACTATTAATGCAGGCAGATAAATATCATATTCGACTTCTTAAAATAGCTGAAGAAGATTTTACAGAAATCGTTGCATTTATTGCAGATGATAATCCAACAGCTGCTGAAGCAATCGCAAACAAAATTGAAAAGAACTTATAACTACTTTCGGAAAATCCTCATTTGGGAAGAATTCCCAGAGATGAAGAAATCAGAAATCTTGGTTATAGATATATAGTTGTTCAAAATTATATCAAACAAATCCAAAACGAAAATACAATCTTTATAGTTGTATAAATGCCACAAGCGAAAACAGTTTACCTCGATGAAGTTTATCGAAGATGTCGCCTCGAGCACCTTGTTAGGCAAACTTTCTGCACTTGTTGTGACATAGCTGATCTTTGAGCAAATTCATTAGAAAAAGCAAATAGTTGTTCTTAAAATTTTCTAACCATATTGTTATACTTTTTCTTCATTTTAATTGGTTTTATCCTGATTATCAAACAACTGAACAATTTTCTTACCGAAAACCAAAGCTATAGTTACTCCTAATGCAATGCCTATGGCAATCCCAAGCCCCATATCTATACTCTTAAATATAGCTCCTATGGCGGCACCAAATGCACCACCAAAACCGGCACCTAATACTAAGGTTGTTTCATTTTTTTTGGTTAATTTATTATTGCCCATTAATAATGTTCTCCATTTTAAATTAAAATTCTAGAGTTCTGCCTAACGGCGTTTCAAATCCCATGGGGATGCCTTTGGCATAACCCGGTGCCCCAGATTTAATCCGCCGTCTTACCACCAAGATAATTAAATTTGGCGGGATAACAATGCCGATTAAAA
The DNA here is from genome assembly GCA_002839805.1 of Ignavibacteriae bacterium HGW-Ignavibacteriae-2. Taxonomy (GTDB): domain Bacteria; phylum Bacteroidota; class Ignavibacteria; order Ignavibacteriales; family Melioribacteraceae; genus PGYT01. The sequence goes on along the minus strand of PGYT01000124.1, from coordinate 1,403 downwards.
AGACTACGCCTCAAACCGGTTGCAACACTTGCCCGCCATCTTGTTGGGCGGGATTTAGTTTTTATCACTATTGCCTAACAGTCCCGAAGGACTCCTATGGAGGATCCCTACGGGGCAATGTTGTTTATTTCACTAAACTTAAGACTACTCAAACCCGCCCGGCGCAGCTTGCCCTTTAAGCGAAGACGGGTGCCGCTTACATTACGGCGCCCGCTAGATTGGCTTGTTAGTTTTTTTTCTTAATAATAACGGCAGTGCCGCTTGCAACTAAAAATAACATTGATTTACCTTGACCAGAAAATTCGCTATAATCTAAATCAACACCTATAACAGCATTAGCACCAAGATTTAATGCTTCAATTCTTAGTTCTCTCAATACTGTTTCTCTTGCTTGTCTTAAAGTATTTTGAGTCGTCTGACTTCTACCTCCAAAAGCATCAGATAATCCAGCGAAAATATCTTTAAATATATTCATTCCAAAAACACATTCTGCTGTAATAACATCTACTCTTTTTTCAATATTATAATCGTATAAAATGGTTTCAGTAGTAAGTAAAACATTTTCTTTTAATTTGTTATTATCAATATTTTTTCTTTCCCCACCTTTAGGTACTTCCATTCCAGTTTTGACTCGCTCTCCTTTATCATTGATGAAATAAACTTCTCCATCCGAAGCTGTAATTCTTTTTAAACCCATATATTTTTCCTAAAAATCTACAATATACTATCTGGAATTTATTATGCTGCCTGAATAGACCGATTTATCCCAAAATCGGAAGTCGCAACATATCCAACATTTAGCCTTTATTTAAACTTAACTGAAAGCATATTTAATCTCAAGATCTTTTATAGTTTGATTAAAAACATTTTACTAAAGGTTTATTGTATTGAAATGAAAAAAATGATATGGGGGGCTGAAAAGGTTTATTTTATAAACAGCGGGAGTAGTGCAGATTCAGAGGGTTTTGGTTTTCTTGTTAAATCCCGCCGGTAATTTTTTATTAATGCGTTACACCTTTCATCATCCTTTCAATAGATCTTTTTATTCCGGGGGATAAAGATTCCAAATAATGATCCTGCATAAGAAAAACTATTTCGTCCAATAATTCCGGATGATTTTTTATAATCTTAAGAATAAATTTTAACGCGGTAAATCTAACCGAAGGAGATTTATTTATTTCTTCCCAAATATTAAGGCAGGTTCCGAATAATATACCCTCATATTTTTCTTCGATCTCAAGCTTATAAAGAATTTTAAGCAATTCTCTCTGATGCCCGTCTTTTTTTGTTTTAATACTCTTTACAATCGATTTAATATGTTTTTTTATTCTTTGGTCGTTGTCTTCCATGCAGCTCCACAGAAGCCAGGCGGAACGCCAAGCGAAAGGCTGATTATCGGAGAT
>PGYT01000123.1 GCA_002839805.1 Ignavibacteriae bacterium HGW-Ignavibacteriae-2 | reverse complement strand
CTTGTTTCCAGCTCTTTTAATTATATGCCAGCTGAGAGACCCGTGAGTAAGCACCGTTGGTTTGGCAGACATGTCATTAACAAGTACTATTTCCGCTACAGGTTTGCCTTCGTTTAAGACCTGAATACCATCAATAATTTTTATTGTTACTACGCTATCTGAAAGAAAAATAGAACCAACAAATTTCGGAGCTTTTTCAGGAAAAATTATTTCATTGGATTTATCTGAACCGAATTTATTTTCACCTTCTTTTAACCAGTAAAGACCGGTGAGAGATAGCCAACTGTCCGGTTTTTTTAAACTATTAATCCTATTTTCCCGCCAGGATTCAATTCCTTTCAGATACAAATCATCCTTTTCCTTATCAGAACAATTTGTAATTATAACTATTGCTAAAACAACAAAGAAAACTGATGCTGCCAGATTTTTTATTTTCTTCATGTATAATCCGTTTTTTTGATGATAATTGAGAAACAAATTTATATATGTATAAATTCTATTTCCCAATTTATTTGTTCCTTACAAAATAAAATAAGAATCTTTGTGCAGGATTTAATAGTTTTGCCACTCAAATTTATTGTGGGTACTGTGAAACATTTAAAAAGATTAGTTTCTCTTATATTGATGACCGTTTTATTCGTCTGCTGCTCAGAAGAAAAAGATCTTTCAACTAAAAAAGAAACTTTTGTCCCGCAAATAGATACTTTGAATTTAACTAACTCAATTGTTGCCGAAAAAATTGACACATTTTTTTCAAACCGATTTAAGAATGGGCGATTTAACGGTACTGTTTTGTATGGCGAAAAAAATCATATTATCTACAATAAAGCTTTCGGTTATTCCAATTTTGAGTCTAAAATCCCTTTAACTATAGATTCTAAATTTCAACTGGCTTCTGTTTCAAAAACTTTTACTTCATATGCAATTATGCTGCTTAAACAAAGGGGACAGTTATCTTATCAGGACAGTGTTCGGTATTTTTTCCCGGATTTTCCATATGAGAATATAACTATACATCAGCTGTTGATACACAGATCCGGCTTGCCGGAATATATGCATTTTACAGACGAGTACTGGTTAAAAAACAACCCTGACAGTACAATTACCAACAAAGACGTGCTTGATATTCTGATTAAAATTAAGCCTACAGCGTCTTTTAGACCAGGGGTGAGATACAATTACAACAATACGAACTATTGTATGCTCGCGTTAATTATCGAAAAGGTTTCGGGTATGCCTTATTCGGTTTTTATGAAGAAAGAAATTTTTGAACCTCTTGGTTTGAAAGACACCGAGGTTTATAATAAAAGCATTGAGCCTCAAAACAGTCACATCGTACGGGGTTATATCGGTAGAAGAAGAACAGCAAATAATTCTTACCAGAATGGTGTTGTAGGCGACAAGGGAATTTATTCATCTGCTATAGATATGTTTAAATTTAACAGAGCATTGTTCGAAGGCGTATTTGTGAATAAAAAAGATCTGGAAGAAGCTTATAAACTTGGACACGAAGAGTTGAGAGATAATGATAATTATGGACACGGCTGGCGCATTAATAAGAGACCTGACAGTACCAAAATTGTTTACCACGCAGGCTGGTGGAAAGGATTTCGTTCGTATTTTATCCGCGATTTAGCCTCTGAAAAATGTATTGTTGTTTTGACCAATAGAAGCAATGGAGGTGTTTTACATTTGAAAGAGCTTATGGAATTGATTGGTTCTCTGCCAGAATCTAAAGATAAGAACAAATAAACTTTTTGTGTTTTCTTTATAACATTTTCCCACCGAAATTTTTATTCATTACAATTGATAACGGGTTCAATTGATCTTATTTATCGGTATTATATTATCAGCCTCAATTTTCGCAAATCTAATTTTATTTAATTATTCCACATAAGGTTTCAGACCAATTTTCTGTTCTAAAAAAAACAGCCGTTTCGATTCCTTAAACTTTTTTGTTATCGAGTAAGGGAAATCCACAATCTGATCTCCGCTCGATTGTTTTTCCTTTAAATTCCCTTTGCCAACAATAATATTATCGTAACTGTTTTTATCGAACCGGTAAATGATTTCGGAAGTTAAAATAGCTTCCCGAATAATATAATATTTGCTGCTGTCGTCTACCACCAAATCATCAACAAGATCATTATTCCAAAGAATATTATCCACATTGGTTTGTTCGGTAATCTCGCGAACAGCCTCTTTAAGTTCCACTTCAACTTGTGTAAATTTCCGGCCGAACTCTATATTTAATAATTCCAGTAACTCTTCTTTACTAAAAACCATTCTTCCTACTATCGTGCCTTCTTCACTCAAAGCCGATTTAATAGAGGAAATATCCTGCACAATATAACTTACGCCGTTTTTATCCGTTCTAAAAACAGTTCCCGGTCGGCAGTTTGTACGTGGTGTGGAAAATGGTTTAAAATTCTTTAGAATAGAATTTGCCGGACGCAACGAATCCGTTTGTGCTAAAAGTTGGGCGGCTGTAATAATCAGTACAATTATAATTTTTTTCATCTCTTTCCGGGCAATATTTAATTAATAATCGAATTTTTAGTACAAAATTTTAGAATTAATAATTCTTAAAAAATCTAATTTAACAGGTATTATTTTAGTTTGTGCGAACACTATGGATTAATTTAGAATATACAGGAGGCACTATGACAGATTTATTTATGCAGGAGGCTTTAGAAGAAGCAAAAAAAGGACTCGCGGAAGGAGGAATTCCAATTGGTTCTGTCCTTGTAAAAAATGGAACAATAATAGGACGCGGACATAACCGCCGCATTCAAAAAGGAAGCTCAATTCTTCATGCTGAAATGGACTGCCTTGAAAACGCCGGGCGTTTAACTGCGCAAGATTATAAGGACTCGATTCTTTATTCTACTTTATCACCATGTGATATGTGCAGCGGAGCGGCTCTGCTGTATAAAATTCCTAAAATCGTGATCGGGGAAAATAAAACGTTTAAAGGTCCCGAAGAGTATGTAAAATCCAGAGGTGTTGAAGTAGTTGTACTTAACGAAAAAAATTGTATAAAACTAATGGAAGATTTTATCGAAAAGAATCCTGCGCTCTGGAATGAGGATATAGGGGAGTAAACAACTAAAGATGATTTTAATTATTACCGTTATCGTATCAACATAAATGTCATTATTTTTAGTATAAATACGTTTAATTTTAACCCCTTATCTTAAATCAAAATACTGAGCTATTTAGTATTAATGAGAATGTTTATTTTTTTAGAGTTATTTTGGATGTCTTAAATAAGACAACTTGTATAAAATTGAAGAGTGTATGAATAAAAAAGAGAAAATAGGAATTATTACTTTAGGATGTTCCAAGAACACAGTAGATTCCGAGAGGCTGATGAGTCAGTTGAAACTTAATCGTCTGGATTTGGTTGATGATCCAAATGACGCCGACACTGTAATAATTAATACCTGCGGATTTATAGACGCAGCAAAAGAAGAGTCGATTAACACTATACTTGAAGCCACTGAAATGAAAAAAAGGGGTGAACTTAAAAAAGTTATAGTAGCCGGCTGCCTTTCCGAAAGATATATGAAGGAACTAAAAAAAGATATCCCGGAGGTTGATAAATTTTTTGGGACTGAAGATTATGAGGGTATTATTCGTGAATTCGGCGGACATTTAAAAACCGAATTACTCGGTGAACGCGAACTAACATCACCAAAACATTATGCTTATCTTAAAATTTCCGAGGGATGCGATAACCCCTGTTCCTTTTGTGCGATTCCGCTTATTCGAGGGAAACACAAAACTAAATCTATTGAAGATTTGATCGCCGAATCCGAAAGTCTTGCGCGTAAAGGAGTAAAAGAACTTATAATTATAGGACAGGATACAACCGATTACGGCAAAGAGCTATACGGAAAACGTTTACTTTCCGATTTATTGAATAAACTAAGTGAAATTAACGGTATTGAGTGGATAAGACTTTTATATGCTTATCCGTCGCATTTTCCCGACGATGTTATTGAAACAATCGCTTCCAACCCTAAAGTTCTCAAATATATAGACATGCCTTTGCAGCATATTTCCGAAAAAGTTCTGAAATCAATGCGCCGGGGAATATCTGAACGCAGAACAAAGGAGCTCATATTTAAATTGAAAGATTCTATTCCTGGACTTACATTACGAACAACATTTATTTTGGGATATCCAGCGGAAACCGAAAAAGAATTCAACGACCTTTGCTCTTTTGTAAAAGAGGTTGAATTTGACCGGGTTGGCGTATTTAATTATTCGGTGGAAGAAAATACACCCAGTTTTATTTTGGGTGATCCGGTTTCGCAGGAAGAGAAAGATTTGCGCAAAAAAGAAATAATGGAAATCCAAAAAGATATTTCATTAAAAAAGAATCAACTGTTGGTGGGATCGGAACAAAAAGTAATTATCGATGGTAAAGAAGGAGAATTTTTTATCGGCAGATCCGAAAAAGACGCACCCGAAGTTGACGGCGAAGTTTTGATTGAAAGCAAAAAAAAGATGGAAATTGGAAATTTTTACAGGGTGAAAATTAAGGATTGCAATGAGTATGATTTGTTTGCTAAATTCTAGCAATTATAAAAGAGGGTAAAATGATAAAGCTATTTTATATATCGCTCATTTTCTCGTCGTTCTTATTTGCCCAAGTTGAACAATCCGGAAATGATGTATCCGGTTTTTCACGAAATTTTGATATTGATGTAGTTAACCATCCCACGGACAGCTCCACAAAAACACGAGTGGATGTTTTTATTCGAATACCATATTCCAATATTCAGTTTATTAGGGATCAGAACCATTTTACAGGCAAATATACAGTTACTGTAACTTTTTCCGACGAGAACAAACAAAATGTGATTTTGGAAAAATTCTGGAATGAAAAAATTGAGGCCAAAGAGTTTTCAGAAGCGATTTCAAATAAAAATTTTAATTATAGTTACCGATCATTCGAGCTAGATCCGCAAAAATATTTTATGCGCTGTGAGGTTTACGATAAGGATTCCAAAAAAAGCTCCGTCTTTCAGAGCGTTATAACTGTGAGAAAATTTGATTCTCCCGTTAATATAAGCGATCTGATATTTATCACTGATAAAATTCCCAAGCAGGATGGATTTCAATATATTCCCTTGGTATCCAATAAAATCACTAACAACGATTCTCTTCTTTCATTTGTTTACGAAATTTATTCGGATAAAAACAGACCAGTGAATATAGAATATAGCATTCTGGATGGAAATTCTACGGTTCTATCGACTGAAATAAAAGACACTGAGCTGAAGAAGGGAGCAAATAATATAGATGATCAATTAAAGTTTTCAAAAATTATACTCGGGGCTCACACTCTTAAAGTTGTTGTTCGTGACCTTGACTGGGAAGTTTTAGCCACATTAGCAAAACCCTTTATCTCGGGAATTTACGGTTTCCCCGCCAGCATTGTTGATCTTGACAAAGCTATTGAACAAATGACATATATCGCCAGCGGTTCTATTATTGATGAAATTAACGAAGGAAAATCTTTCGAAGAAAAATTATACAGATACAAATCCTTTTGGAAATCTAAAGACCCCTCCAAAGGTTCGGAAGAAAACGAACTTCTTACTGAATATTACAGACGTATTGAATATGCCAACGCCAATTTTAAAAATTATATTGAGGGCTGGCGAACCGATATGGGAATGATCTATATTGTTTTAGGTCCGCCTAATTATGTTGAACGACATCCGTTTGATATAGACTCCAAACCTTATGAAGTTTGGGATTATTACGATATAAACAAACGGTTTGTTTTTGTTGATCACACTGGCTTTGGCGATTATAGACTTCTAAATCAGCAATATGGTGATTGGTACAGATATAGGCCTTAATTTTATTAAATTTGACGCTGGGCGGATTCCGATTACGCTGTCATTTGGTTAAGTTTAAAAATGGAATTCGCCTTTTTTATTTTTAAATGGAACTGTTAGAATGGTTTTAACTGTAACAATTAATCCTCTTCTGGAAAAACGATTTGTCGTGGATCAATTAAAAACAGGGCAGATAAACAAAAGTTCAAAAGAGTACTATTACGCCGGCGGTAAAGGAATTAATGTAAGCCGTCAGTTAAACAATCTGGGCATCAAAAATCAGGCTTTGTTATTCGCCGGAGGTTCAAACGGAAAAATTTTACGCCGGTTGCTTTCTGAAGAGAATATTGATTTTTCTATTGTAAACACAAAAGAAGATACCAGAACCGCCTCTTTGGTTGTGGAAACATCGGGCAAAAAAGTCACTTCTTTCTTCGGACAAAATAGTTTATTGCAAAAAAATGAAGTTGATGAATTAAAAGACCGTCTAACTAAAATGATTCCCAATTGTTCTGTAGTTGTTTTTGCCGGATCATCTCCCTGTCAGATTGCAGATGAAATATTCCCCTTTGGAATTGCTCTGGCAAATGAAATGGATAAAGTTGTGATTTTGGATACATATGGAAATCATTTGCAACAATGTTTAAATAATTCTCCAATGGTTTTGCATAACAATATAAACGAACTTGAGGATTCATTAAATATTGATTTGAGCGGCATGGACTCAAAAATTAATTTCATCGACTCTTTATATAAAAAGGGAATTAAGCTTTCTTTTATTACAAACGGTAAAGAGAAATCTCTGGCATCAAAATTTAATTTTATTTATGAAATCGAAAATCCGATCATTGACACATTTGATTCAACTGGCAGTGGAGACGCTTTTGTTTCGGGTATCGCTTTTGGGCTCGAAAAATCACTTGTCTTCGACGAATTTGTTAAAATTGCCGCCGCACTTGGCGCTGTAAACGCGTCAAGAGTTGACGCATGCAATGTAAGCTTTGAAGAAATGGAAAAATTAGTTGGACAAGTTAAACTAAATTCAATCGGCAAGAAGATGAAACTTATCGATGACACCCCTACAATTGATTAAAAATATTTCGG
>PGYT01000013.1 GCA_002839805.1 Ignavibacteriae bacterium HGW-Ignavibacteriae-2 | reverse complement strand
TTCATTCACAAAACCTGTAGCGGGAATTTTATAATTATTTAATATAGCTAATGTTTTAATAGTGGCATCGGTTTGAAAATTATTTTCTGTATGATTTAAAGCTACAAATGGTAAATCGTCCAGAGTAAAACAGACCTGTTTTTGCTGCGCCGCAATCGTTGAGATAATTGTTAGCAGAATGAAGCTAATTAAATTTATTTTCATCAGTAACTCTTTTTAATTGGATGAAATAATTTTTCCGACCAATATAAAAAACATTTTGTTATTAATTTTCCAACGCACACCATTTCTAAAATTATTTATGATAAAGTAATCGATTAATGCTGCAGGAAATTCCAAATTATTGCGGCTAAATTTTTAGGACAGAATTACTTATTTGAATTTGTGCAAAGTGTGAAATATCCCACAAATAATATATATCAGAATAACACTTTAATGAAACTTATCGGTATATGAGATTCAGACAAATAACAACTAGTTTAATTGAGGCTTTTATTCCAGGACTATTAAAATTTAAGTACAACATTCCAAAGTGATTATTAAAATGTACGGCAGAATTTAAAACCTTTTATATTCTTTAAAAGTGAGAATAATTACGGTTTTTACCGGAGGAATCAATTGTAGATATTTTGTTATTCAACTTATTTATTGTGGATTAATTTATTTAGAATTGTGGAAATATCTATTCAAATATCTTTTCTATATTTCATAAAAATCTTATCAATATAAAATATCAATTTGTTTCATCTGCTTTTATATATTTTTTCTTTACCCAAATAAATCCAAAACATTCACCATTTTCTTTTGTTAAATGTTTGTGATGAATTTTGTGAGCTAGTCTCATTCCTTTAAAGTATGGGTTATTAGTTTTTTGAAATAATTTAATTCGTCTGTGTATAAAAATATCGTGCACAAGGACATAAGTAATTCCATAAACCATAATACCAAGACCAATCCATAATAATACACTTGAAACTCCCTGCTCAAAACCGAAATAAATTAATAAAAAGCTCGGTATGGCGAACATTAAAAAGAAATAATCATTCTTTTCAAATTTTTTATCATGATCTTTTATATGGTGGTCTTTATGTAGTTTCCATAAAAAACCATGCATAATATATTTATGTGTAAACCAGGCGGTGAATTCCATAAAAGCATAAGTCAAGAAAAACGCAATTATGTTTATTACTATTGTCATCATATTAAATCCATATCTTCATTTTTATTCTTAATTCTTCGTAAATCAAAATGTAAAAACCTACTAAAGAAAATGTGTAAATAAAATCTTCAGCAGGAATTGTAACAATCCTTATTCCTGAAAAAGTTTCGGGATTATAGCTTACTACCGGTAATGATGTTAAAAAATAATTAACGACAAAAAACGGAATAAAACCTAAAATTAAATAAATCCAAAAAACTAAGTTATTTCTTAATCCTGTTTTGGAGAAGAACAACATTAAGAAAAACACCCCGACATAAATCAAAACGGTTGAGGTATAATGCTGTCCGAGAAAAAATAATCCCAAAAGTATTGATATAATTGAAACGAGTAATAAAATACTTTTTGGCAGTTGAATAGTTTTTGGCGGCAAATAATATAAAGCTGCCCTGTACAAAAATATCATTGAATAAGGTACGGTTATAAAAAACAGTATTTCTTCCAGAGGTAGATTAAAAATATAAATGCCGGTTAAAAATTCCGGATTAAAACTCCAGTCTCCCCTTTTGGTTGCTATTATATCCCAGATTACGTATGGGATTCCAACCAGCAATGTCGACATAAAAAGAACAGTATAAGTTTTATAAAACTTAATTGTTTTCTCAAACGAATAAATTAGAGGAAAAAATATTGTTATGATGTTAAGAATTAAATATTCGCTCATTTTCTTTTAAATAAAATTTTCTGGAAACTATTTTTTTGCAACGCTGTAAACCTTTCGCTCTCATTTAAGGTTTCCGCCATTGAAATTATTAGTGTATCACTATTATAAGAATCGGATTGTTTAAAAAGATTAAATAAAATATCAGCATCTTCCTGCGCTTTATCCCCGTACCCGATTATAGACGGAATATTATCGAGAACACAAAATCTTAGATATCTAACTTCCAAATTACTGGGAGCTAAATTAACTGCTTTATCCAATAACTCTAAACCTCTATTAAGGTGATTGAGCTTGGTAAAAGGCCAAAAAACGAATTTAGCTTTTAATGATTCTATTGTACCTTGAAAAGCCAGCAGTAAAGGATCCTTTTCAATGTAAGTTTTATTAAAATTTACATTTATATATTTTTCCAAAGACATTAACTGTTTTTCATTTTCTAACGACTCGTCTAAACCAGCCCTTATAAAATTATAATCGGCTGAAAAATCTCCATTAAGAGTGATGTTTTCTTTAGATATTTGAGCGTTACTTATACCGGCGATAAAAATTAGAATTAATAATCTAATCAGAATAAACATATTCAAATTCCAAAAGTTTTATTTCAACAAAGGACTTAATAAATAGCCAGGATTTTTTAAAGTTCGAGACTCTAACACGTCTTTCTCTAAGCACTTTTAACGGTGAAAGCTTTATTTTTTGAAATAACGATTGATAATAAATATAGGCGAGATATACGCCAAGTCTTACTTCTTTCGGTAATTTCATTATCCCCACAAGAGCTATTCTAAATTCATTTTCTGCTTCTTTTTCAAGAGATTGTTTACTTTCTTCGTTCATTTTAAATTCTTTGTCAACACCGGGAAGATAAATTCTTCCTCTCTCTTCAATATCACTTTTAATGTCCCGCAAAAAATTCACTTTTTGAAAAGCCGATCCCAGTTTTTTTGCGAATGGAGCAAGTTGCTCATATTTTTCAATATCATTATTTGTAAAAACTTTCAGACACATTAAACCGACAGATTCTGCAGAACCATATATGTATTCATCATATTGCTTTTTGTGATAATAGGAATTAGTTAAATCCATTTCCATACTTTTTAAAAACTCGAGGATAAGATCTTTATCAATATTATATTTATTGACTATTTGCTGAAATGAATGCAATATCGGATTGGTGGAAATTCCCAAATCTATTGCCTCTAATGTATCGGCTTTAAATTTATTTAAAATGGCTTCCTTATCATATCCGTGAAAAGTATCAACGATTTCGTCGGCGAGACGAACAAATCCATAAATCGCGAAAATAGGATCCCTGTATTTGGAATCGAATGATTTGATTCCCAGACTGAAGGAAGTGCTGTAATTATCTGTTATAAGTTTACTTATTGAAAAACTCGATCTATTATATAATTCCATCATCTTTCATTATCCTCTCTGTTACTAATTTTGAACTAATTACAACCATCGGTAAACCGGTACCCGGAGTAGTTGAGGCGCCCACATAATAAAGATTCTTAAAATTTTCGTCTTTATTATTTGGACGAAAAGCGCCTACTTGTGTCAAATTATGAGCTAAACCTAGACCCGACCCCCTGTAAAGATTCAGTTTACCTTCCCAATCTTTTGGAGTTAATATTTTTTTTGTAATGATATTTTTTTCTATGTCGAAACCTGTTCTCGTTGAAATATCACGAATTATTGATGAGGCAAGTTTTTCTTTGTCATCCCAATTAGATTTATATCGCAAATCCGGAACAGGACAGAGTATAAAAATATTTTCGCAACCCTCAGGCGCAGCTTCACTGTCATATTTTGAAGAAACATTTACATAGTAGTAAGGATTTTCCGGACTTACTGTAAGAGTGAAAATTTCATCAGCGTACTTCTTAAAATCTTTACCAAGAAAATAATTATGATGGTCCAAACCATTTATTTTACCTTTTACGCCCAGGTATATAGTAAACGGCGCGAGCGTCCAGTTCATTTTGTCGAGTTTTGCCGTACCATAATTTTTTCTGTTTAATATTTTTCCCCTAAACGATGCTGCATCGGAATTAGAAACAATAATATCGGCTTTCCATTTTTTACCGTTTTGATCCTCAATTTCATTCAGTTTTCCGTTATAGTTATTGATTTTAACTATCTCGGTATCGGTATAAATTTTTACTCCTCTATCCTTTAATATTTTAACGATTTCTTCAACAATATTATACATCCCGCCTTTTACTCTCCAATAACCGTTGTATTTTAGTTCAGTATAATTTAGAAGAGAATAAATGGAAGGAGTTTTAAAAGGTGTTGCCCCGAGGAAAAAAGCCACAAGTGAAAATATTATTTTAACTTCTTCACTTGTAAAAGCTTTATCAACTTCACTCCACATCGTTCTGAAAAGATATGGCAGATGTTTTTTGGGCACCTTGCTCAATTCCAAAAAATATTGGAGTTTGTTATCAAAATTAGATTTTACAACTATATTCTCGGTATCGTTAAAAAACTCGCCTGCTCTTTTAAGATATTTTTCAATTTTATTTTCAAAATCGGGTTCAATTGCTTCAAACTCTTTTGCCAGGAGTTTTAAATCCTTAAAAATTTTGTACGGGTCTTGTTTTCCTTCAAAATAAACCTGATAAATTGGATCTAATTCTTCCATCCGGAGAGGATTTTTTACTCCCGCACTTTCAAATAATTCATCGAATTCAAATGTCATACTCATGAAAGAGGGACCCATATCAAATCGGAATCCATCCTGATTTATAATATTTAGTCTTCCTCCCGGAGTGGAATGTTTTTCTAAAATTGTTATATCATAGCCATGTTTACTCAACCTTATTGCTGTTGATAATCCACCAAGCCCTGAACCAATAATTATTACTTTCTTCTTCATATTTTTCTGTTTTTATTTTTTGTTTGAAAATTTTGTTATTGTGACTACTAAAATTTCTAGTAATTATATAGACTGTTAAATGTCCATTATATTATTTTTAATTTATAAATAAGTCTTATTTTGTGATTTCATATCGTTTTTTTCAATTTGGTCATTCTTCAAGTTTTAAGTTTTTACTGAAAAAATTAATAAAGTTTTTTATAATTATGATACGGTTAAATAGTCCGATATTATAAAGACTACATGCTAAACACAAAATCAGTATGATAAAGTTCAAAAAATCGTATAAATATTTAAATTTTGTAGAAGATATGTCTAATTATATTTGCATATGTTGGATTTTCGCCAATTCAATTAACGATATTCCATCATAACAACCATTTTGCATAAGTCTTTGCAGAGCTTTCGGATAGATATTGGTTTTACTTCAATCTAGTTTTTATATTGGAAAATGATACTCCAAAATTAAAAAACTGTAAATACCAATTAGGTTTTTTCAATTAAATTTTGGCAAGATTTATATAAACATTTATTCAATTCACTAGATTAGGAATTATTGATTTGTTCAGTATAAAAATCGTGATTAAACACGGTATTTTTGTTACAAAATTTTAATTTGATACCTGAAGAAATACTCACGAATTACATTTTTTAGGAATGCCATATTTGTCCGAAAAAACAGATAATATAATTAATTTCAAAAATTTAGTTGAAACTCTTCAAAAACCGGTGCGAAATACCTGCTTCCGTTTTGTAAATTATGTTGAGGATGCGGACGATATAGCTCAAGTAGTTTTTATTCAAGTTTACGAATCTATGTCCAATTTCCGCGAAGAGGCGCAATTATCCACATGGATTTATATAATAGCCGTTAATAAATCTCTGGATTTTCTTAGAAGAAAGAAGAGAAAAAAAAATTTGGTCAGTTAATTTCTCTTTTTAAAACCGATGATGACCATGAAGAAATTGAATTGCCTCCTATAGGTGATCCGCTGCAGCAACTTTAAAACCACGAAAGAAAAAAAATATTGGATTTTGCACTAAATAAATTACCTGAAAACCAAAAAACAGTTATAATTCTTAGTAAATACCAGAATTTTAGCAATAAAGAAATGGCGGACATTTTGTCGATATCAATTTCTGCAGTTGAGGCATTAATGCATCGAGCAAAAAAGAATTTATATAAACATTTATCTAATTATTTTGAAAAATAATATTCAGTTGCGCAAGTTTTGGATGAAAAGAACGTCCAACAATATGTAAAGGTGCTAAAATGAATAAAAAAGAAAAAATAGACTGGGAAATCACTAAAACTCTGGATCTGTTAGACCAGAAAGAAACAATCCCTATTAATCCGTATTTTTATACGCGTGTTCGTGCCAAATTAGAAGAGCGGCATAAAAAAAGAAAAAATTATTTTACTTTTCTTCAACCGGCGTTTTTTGTTTTATTGTTCGCAGTTAATCTCACAACAGTATTCTGGTATTTTAACAGCAGTGAAACTTACAACATTACACCAACAAGAAAGGCTCTGATTGAGATAATTTCAGATGATTTAACACCTAATTTAAACCAAAGTGACATACTATTTTTAGAATAGGAATATGTGATGGATATTTTTAAACAAAAACGTTATATGGTCTTGATTATAATAGTGCTTATAATATTTAATTTAAGCACTCTTACTATGTTGTGGGTAGGCAGACCTCCACAAAGCATAGGCGACCAGGTACCTATAAATCCCAGGAAGAAACAGGCACAACTAGAAAAGCTTCTTAAAACTGAATTGATGTTTAACGACTCCCAAATCGCAGGGTTTTTAGATCTCCGCGACAAGCACAATCGACAAATAAACAAATTATCCATGGATATTCGAGAGCTTAAACGCGAAATGTTTGATAAAGTTTTGTTGGCAGAACCGCAACCAATGATATCGGATTCTTTGTTAAAATTAACTATGGATAAACAAGCTGAATTAGAGAGGATTACTTTTGAACATTTTTTGAATATTAAAAATTTATGCAGTTCAGAACAACAAAAGAAACTGCGTATTCTAATGCATGAGGTATTGGGTCCGCCGCCCGGAGAGAATATGACAGGGCCACCACCCGGAGAGAACATGACAGGGCCACGTCAAAAACCACTCAGGGAAAAACCCCGGCCATTCTAATTTATTTTGATATATTCAAGCACTTTTAAACCCTTTAAGAGGTCAATTAAAGGGTTTTTTTAAAAACTATTAAAGCAGTGCAAGTTTTTTATAAAAAAATCGTCTTAACTATTATAACGTATAATCAGTTATTCTTATTTCAGGAGAATTAAAATTATAAATAAAAAAATTTATAATTGCGGTTATCTTGAAATAGTAAGCACGATATTATTCATAACGGAAAATCTTTTTGCTTAGCCCAAGCAGAATAGAAATCAGGTGATGGAAATTCCAAATGCTTATGAGATTACAAAAATAATTATTGCATTGTAATTAAAACTATCTCTCAGTGATTTGTAAAAAATTGAAATTTTAGAATTGTACTCGGCTCAATATATTAAAGATATTGTTGCCTTGATGATCACTAAAAAGTAAGTAAGGTAGAATAAACATGAAGAAATGGATCAATTAACTGACAATTTGGGATTAAAAATTAAGAATCTATTACAAGATGAGCAAAATGTTGAGTTATCTAAATTTATTTACATCAAGGAGTAGAAAAGCAGAAATAATAAAATTTTTAACATCTGTTTCGCTCTTAAATTTATTTATATGCTACGTGGAGTCATATGCAAACTTTAACTCTTCGGAGAAATCCACAATAAACCTGCCGGATGTATATGGTTGCCCGGCAGAGGGTACACATCAGACAATATTTTATAATAGCTCCAATTAAATATCAGACGAAACATTTTATGGGCGGGAATCACAATACAATAAAAATATACCTGAATACCAGGAAAACCGAAATAGAGTATTTACTGATCTGGTTACACAGAGCTTATGAGGCAGAAGAGTCCGTATACTGATGGCGACGGTGATATTGACGCGACCGATAGAATGAGATACGGTCAATGGGTTGCGGGAAGTAAATATTTTTAATTATGTCCGTCGTGTTAAAGGTATAAATTAAATTTTTCCATCGAATAAAAAGCGTTATGAAAAACAATTAAATGTTTTTGTGAAATAGTATTGAAAGATTATATAAATAAAAAATAATTTGAAGGATAACAATTATGATGTATAAAAATTTAATACTCATTTTCATCTGCATTCTGTTTTACAGGAATATTGATGGTCAGAATTTCTACGATGTCAATACTATTAATACTGTCAAACTCACGTTTAAGCAATCAAATTGGGATTATAAGCTCGATAGTCTGGTTAACGATGGTAATGAAAACAGATTATTGGGCTCCGCTACCGTGAATGGAATTCATTATGATAGTGTAGGAGTAAGATATAAAGGCAACAGCAGTTATAATGCCAGTAGAATTAAAAATCCCTTGAATATTAAGTTGGATTATGTAATTGATAATCAGGAACATGAAGGGTACGGAACCTTAAAATTGGCAAACGTTTACAATGATCCAAGTTTTGTGCGCGAAGTTTTGAGCTATGAGATAATAGGTAAATATATGCCATCGAGTTTGGCAAATTATTGCAAGGTCTATATAAATGATAAATATATCGGACTGTATACGAATGTGCAGGATGTGGATAAATCTTTTTTAAAGACACATTTCGGCAGTAGCAAAAACGCTTTCTTTAAAGGAGAATTGGCTCGTGGCGCCGCACAGTCTTCTGTGAAAATCTGGGGATATTTTGGAGAGGATTCCAGCGCTTATTCGAATTACTATGAAATTGAGTCTGACTATGGATGGAAAGAACTAATTAATTTTTTAAGAATATTAAACAATAATCCTTCATCTGTTGATCAGGTATTAAATGTTGACCGACATTTATGGATGCTGGCATTTGATATATTAACTGTGAACCTGGATTCACCGATAAATTTCGCACATAACTATTATTTATATGAGGATGATTCGGGCCGTTTCAATCCGATTGTGTGGGACTTTAACGAAAACTTCGGAGTTTTTTCAAGGCTATTGGACGGAGCAGCATTAACTACCAGTTCAATGCAGCAGCTCGATCCGTTTTTAAATTCTTCTAAATCAAATTTTCCAATAATCAGCAAAATTTTATCAGACCCAACTATTAAAAAAAAATATGTGGCCCACATGAAATCAATAATGAGAGATTATTTTGAAAATGGATTGTATAAAACGCGTGCGTTTGAATTGCAGAACATTATTGATATTGAGGTACAAAATGATCCGAATAAATTTTATTCATATACGCAGTTTAAAAATAATATTACAAGTAGTATAAGCAGCGGCGGCCCTCCGGGAGGAGGCAATCAGGGTATCGTTGGAATTTCCCAGCTAATGGACAGTCGAATAAGTTACTTAAACTCCGTAGCCGAGTTTAAAGCCACTCCGCCATCAGTAACAGATATTAGTCATTCTGCTGTAAATGGAGATATTGATAAAAGTCTTTGGATAAACGTAAATGTACAAAACGCAAATATTGTTCAATTGTATTATAGGGCGAGCGCAAAGGATGTTTTTAATAAAATTGATATGCTGGATGATGGAAATAATAACGACGGTTCTGCTGGAGACGCAGTCTATGGCGCTTTACTGCCTGTAACAACTACAGAAATACAATATTATATTTACGCTGAAAATAACGATGCAGCTTCTTTTTCGCCGGAAGGCGCAGAAATTGAATTCTATACTATTACTTCTACAGGAGATCTGGTAATCAATGAATTTATGGCCAGTAATGATGATACCGCTGCTGATCAGGACGGAGAATATGACGATTGGATTGAGTTATATAACAACTCTGAAAATGATATCTCATTAAATGGATATTTTTTATCCGATAAAACAAATGATCTCAGTCAATGGACTTTACCTGATACTGTAATTAAAGCAAAGGATTATTTAATTATTTGGGCTGATGATCAAAGTTCTCAGTCGGGATTACACGCAAATTTTAAGCTTTCAAGTTCGGGAGAGTCAATATATTTGTCGGATCCTGATACGGTAATTATTGATGAAGTTTTTTTTGGTGAACAATTGTTAAATATTTCGACAGGGCGTTATCCCAACGGTACAGGCTCATTTAAACAAATGACCCCAAGTTTTGCGAAACAGAATAATAGTGATATCACTGTAGTTGAGGATAATGAGTCCACTACAATATTTCCTGAGCATTTCACACTTTATCAGAATTATCCTAACCCCTTTAATCCGGAAACTACTATTAGTTTATATTTACCAGATAAAAGCATGGTTACAGTAAAAATATTTAATTCATTAGGACAGTTAGTTACCACTCTTGTTAATAGGCAACTATCGAAAGGTAATTTTCAATTTAATTGGAACGCAAAAGATGTTGCAAGCGGTATTTACTATTATAATGTTTCACTCGATGGAATTAATGCAGGGACTAAAAAAATGTTAATACTTAAGTAGGCTGGAAAAATGGTTACTAAATGTCCTGAACTCACTTAATTTTGGAAGGCAATTTTTATTTTTATTGTTATAAATTAAAATCCTCATGAACAAGATGCTGGATTTATCTTAAACTTGTTCTGCCCTCGTACCCGCCTTACGTAAGGCGGGTTTATTATTTGGGATATCATTTTATTGTTTATTTTTTGTACTTCATTAGCTCGGGAATCTTCTCTCCTTTTGCACACGAATCAATGAGTATATTAAGCCTCCTGATTCTTGTATCTTCCCTTTTAGCACTTAACACCCATTGTATTGAAATTTTTTTATAAGACTTAGCCAGTGTTTTGTCAAAAAATGTCCAGGCTTTTTTATTCGATTTAATTTTATTCAAATATTTTGTATCAAGTTTTTGTTCTTTTTGTTCAAAAGAATAAATATCAGAGTTTTTTTCTTTCCTTTTTTTATACGCTTCAATTCCTTCAGGTTTCATTAGAGCAAGCAGTGTTAGTTTTTGTACTTTCTTAATATTCACTGCGCTCCAATTGCTTCCGGGTTTACGATGGGTGAAACGTATCATGTAACTTTCATCATCTATCGATTTTCTTAAACCATCTATCCATCCAAAACAGATTGCTTCGTCCACTGATTCCGACCATGTTATACTTTCCTTTCCGGAATTCTTTTTATAATACCCAATCCATTGTTCCGTTAATTGTAAATAATTTTTCTCAAACCATTGTCTTAAATCGGCTTGTTTCTTGAAAAATAGAGGTTTCATTTTATCAGGATAATTTATTGTAAAAATCGTTTCACTTTTGATGGAGTGCATATATCCAACATAATTTTATCGCAATTGTTGAATTCCGAAAAATTTTTAAGCTGCTTGTTAAAATGTGGAACAAAGTTTTCAAACTCTTTAAACTTATTTTCAAAAACAATATTTTTAACCAATAAAGTCCTCGACTTACGATCGGCTTTACAATCCATTCGCGCTACGAATTTATTATTCCAGATTATTGGAAGAACAAAATAGCCAAATTTTCGTTTTGATTCCGGGACATAACATTCAATTGTGTAATCAAAATCAAATAATCTTTTAGTTCTGTCCCTTTGAATAATAAGATTATCGAATGGTGATAAGATATGAGTTCTATCAAAATCAATTTTATTAGAATAATTATTTAAGGACTTGGTAAAAGCATAATTTTTAGTCTTATTTTCGCCTTCAATTACTACTTGTACCAACTCTCCATTTTCGCACATTTCATTGATAGTTTTTTGAGTTGTTTTTCTATCGGTTACCTGTAAATCGGAAATAATATTTTTACCCGGCTGCATAAATTTTTGAATTTCTTTTTCTGTTGCGACCCCCATTGATGATAAAGCCTTTAGAATAAAAAACCGGTTTAATTCTTTTTCGGACGGTAAAGTTGTATCAATGTTATCCGGAAGAACTCTTTCTGTTAAATCATAATATTTTTGGAATCCTCGTCGCTCGGCTACCATTAAATCCCCACGCCAAAATAAGTACTCAAGAGCGGTTTTTACAGGTTTCCACTGCCACCAATTTCCCGCTCTATGTCCTTCAGCATTTTCAAAGCTGCTTGAGCTAAGCATACCTTCGTCTCTAATTTTTTCAAGAACGGGAGTAAAATATTTTTTTGATTGCTCGTACCTGCATTTTAACCATTGGCTTTTGGGAGTATAAAAATTTTTCATTCTATGAAGTGAAAAACGATAATCCTTTATTGGTATATACGACATGGCGTGTGTCCAGTATTCGAAAACCAATTTATCCTTTGTCTGCAAATCGTGCAGATGTTTTTCCTTATAATTACAATTGCGCGACCATAACACGTGATGATGCGCTCTGTTGATTACGGAGATCGTATCAATTTGAATGTAACCCAATTTGTCAATTATTTCGGAGAATAAAAGTTTGTCCGCTGAAAATTTATTATTCCCACTCCCAATTTTTGGTTTTGTATTTAGCAGTTGTGTTTTTAGTACTATGTCAACCGCTTCTGCTTTAGATAATTGATGTATGTTCATCTGTGACAATAAAATATGTAAATAGTTAAAATATAAAATTCATCAGAGGGGCTGCCCGTTTAATATATTTATCGCTTTATCAACTGATTGGTGTGTGCCCGTAATTACTAACGTATCGTGAGCCATAATAGATTCTTTACCCGTCGGGTTTGAAATTGTTTTTCCGTCTCTTACTATTGCAATAATAGTCGCTTCAGTTTCTGCACGTAAATGAATTTCACTTAATGATCTATTTGAATGGGGATTATCCTCATTAACATAATAAGTTTCAGTAATTCCTTCGGCAAGAATTTCATCCAAGTGAATAAATGAGCTTATAGCTTCAGGTTCTCTTAACAACATATAGGATTCCTGTCTAAGAAGAGCTGCCTGTTTCATTATAATGTTTAAAGGTATATGATAATTTTGTAATACTTTACGGAATATTTCAAGCGAGGTCTCAAATTCTTCCGGAATTATTGAATCGGCGCCCAATTTATTAAGCTCTTCTATTTCGCTAACAAATCTGGTTCTTACAACAATATATAATTTTGGATTTAGTCTTTTCACTGTACTCAAAGCACGTTTAGTGGTAATAGGATCTGAAATTGAGAATACTAAAGTTTTCGCCCCCTCTATATTAACTGATTTCAAAACCTCCTCTTTACTTATATCGCCGTAAACTATAGATTCACCTTTAGCTTTTTCTACTTTAACAGTTTCCGGATTCATTTCAATTATTACATACTTAATCCCAGTCTCTTTTAAAACACGCGACAAGTTTCTGCCATTTAAACCATAACCAGCAATTATAACATGTCCTTTTAGTTTTTCAATTGATTCATCCGCTGTACTTTTTACAGCTAATATTTCGTTCGAAATAAACCCGAGCATTGGAGACAGTTTTATTAAAAAGGGTGTTAAGATCATTGTAAAAATTGAAGTTGCAAGAAAAACATTATAGTAAGCACCGCTTATTAAATTAAACCCGGTACCGGCCTGTGCAAGTACAAACGCAAATTCCCCTATCTGTGCAAGCCCTAAGCCGGTAACTAAAGCAATACGAAAAGGATATTTGAGATAAAGTACTACAAGAATGATGATGCTTGATTTTAATAAAATAACGGCAATAGTCGCACCAATTATCAATAAGGGAAAATCGATAACAAATTGTATGTTTAACAGAAGTCCTACTGAAACGAAAAATATACTATTGAAAGCATCTTTTAACGGAAGCATGTCGGATAAAATCTGGGAATGATAATCCGATTCCGCCAATATTAATCCAGCTATAAATGCTCCCAATGCAAACGATAAACCAAGGGAATGTGTAAGATAGGCACTCCCCAAAAGTATAAGTATAGTCCCTATTGTAAAAGCGTCTTTCATTCTTAATTTAGCAAGTTGATACATCATTTTAGGAATTAAAAATTTTGATAATATCAGAATAGTCGCCAAAGCTCCGAATGCAACCAAGAGTTTAATGGATACGTCGGTAAAACTTAAGGAACTGTCCTCTTTTAATAGAGGAAGGAGAAAGAACATTGGAACGATTGCAAGATCCTGAAAAATTAAAATCCCCAAAGATATTTTACCTTGTGGAGAATAAAGTTCACCACGTTCAGACAATAATTTCAAAACTATTGCCGTGCTTGATAAACTTAACAACATCCCAAGAAAAATAGCCTGATTTATACTTGGAATAAATAATGTAAAAAGTAAAGCGCCAAAAATAATTGTACCGATAACCTGAAATCCACCAGCAATTAATAGAAACCTTTTTATTTTTTTAAATTGTGAAAACGAAACTTCCAGCCCGATGGTAAATAACAAAAGAATAACTCCTACCTCGGCCATAACTTCGATTTGATTTATCCCTTTAATAAGTTTAAAACCAAACGGGCCAATTATCATTCCTGCAATTAAAAAACCTACAATTGACGGTATATGAAGTCTTTTGAATATAAATATGATAGGTAACGAAACCGCCAATATTATTACAATATCCTGTATAATTTTAACCGCATCCATTGAATATCCTTTTTATGTATTGACTGTGCAATATTTTTTTTTACAAAGTAATTTGTGCAATTTAAGTAACAAAATTAAACTTCCAAAATTTGTTAATAGAGAAAGCAAATGATATCTATGGCATATTTAGGAAGTGTGAAATAGTGCACGCTTATTATTGACTAATACTTTTATTGAATACTTTCTTGTTTTTATCTTAAAGGTACATTACCTTTAAAAATATGAGATTCAGAAGTAATTAGTTTAACGAAAATTAAATTCAACACCCAATTTGAATTTTATGAAGATTGGATTTATCAGCGATATCCACGAAGATGTTTATAGCTTGCAGCAAGCTCTCCGAATATTATCATCAGAAAATTGCGACTCGGTAATCTGCCTGGGAGACATAGTAGGTTTTACATTACCGTTTTACAGATATATTGAAACACGAAATGCTGAAGAATGTATCAGATTAATCCGTGAAAATTGTTCGGTTGTAGTTGCCGGAAATCATGATCTTTACGCAGTTAAAAAAGTGCCTGAGAATAAAGCGGGTTTTCCATATGGGGATGATTGGTATTCTCAAGATTATGAAGTTCGTGCAAAGAAAGCACGCAATAGAATATGGTTATATGAAGATAATGAAATAAAGTCGACGTTGAGTGATTCAACGAAAGAATATTTATCCGGACTTAAGGAGACTGAATTTGCACAATTTGAAAATGTAAAGTTGCTGTTTTCACATTTTTGTTGTCCGGATTTTTCAGGTTCCGCAATCTATTTCCCAAGTCAAACTTTCCATCTTCAAAAACATTTTGAATTCATGAAAGAGCACGATTGTACGTTAAGTTTCTCGGGTCATGGGCATCCTGAAGGTGTAATATTTGTTGACAATGATAATTTTAAGAATTTGGATTTCGGGACATTCGATATTCATGAAAACTTACCTTGGATTTCAATACCATGCGTAGCCCGCACAACCAGATCTAACGGTGTACTTGTTTTTGATACAACCTTAAATAGAATTAGTGCAATTCCTCTGTTAGGGAATTCGTTTCAATAATAATGGTGAACTTTTATTAAGGTAAATAGATGAACAAAAGCGGGTCACGAATAAAAGGATTGCCATATGTAAAAATCCTTTTACCCACACTTTTAACTATTGGTTTGTTGATAACAGCTATATTTATTGTAGTTATTCCTCAATTCGAAAATATTATCATTGATCGCAAAAGAGAAATGATAAGGGAACTTACAAATTCAATTGTATCAATGATTAACAAGTGGCATCAAATGGAGCTTAATGGCGAGTTGACGCAATCGGATGCTCAATCCTCTGCTATCGATCAAACAAAATATTTAAGGTATGGTGCAGAAGGTAAAGATTATTTTTGGATAACAGATATGCACCCAAACATGCTAGTACACCCATACCGTCCTGATCTAAACGGAAAAGATTTATCGGACTTTTCTGATTCACGTAAAAGAAAATTATTTGTTGAAATGGCACATGTGGCTAAAAGCAAAGGTGAAGGCTACGTAGATTATATGTGGCAATGGAAAGATGACTCGGATAAAATTGTTCCGAAAGTATCCTATGTAAAAAGTTTTGAACCATGGGGTTGGGTTATTGGTACAGGTATTTATATTGAAGATGTAAAACAAGAAATTGTAGTGCTGGAACGTAAAATAATTACCATATCTATAATAATTACAATCCTTGGTTCAATTTTGCTTACTTACATAGCGTATCAAAACTTGAAGAGTGAGAAGAAAAGACAAGAAGCTGAAGACGATTTAAAAGAATCACGCGAAAAATACAGACTTCTTGTTGAGGCTTCAGGGGATGGTTTAATTATGATTCTTGAAAATAAACAGGTTTTTTATAATAAAACAATTTTATCGATGCTTAATTATGAAGACCCGCTTCAAGAGCTGAGGCTCTCCGATATTTTTATAGCATACCCCGACTCTCAAATATTCGATTTCGACAATTATAAAAAGAAAGTTGATTTGGTGAACGAACAATTTCAAACAAAATTTAAAAAGCAGAATAACGAAATTCTGGATGTATTGATAAATATATCACCAATTACATTTTCAAATAACAAAGGAATTGTAATAAGTGTAAAGGATATTAGCAGGCATAAAGAAATTGAGGAAGCGTTAGACTATACGAAAGAAAAATATCTCGCTTTAACAAATCACATTACAATGGGAGTATTCAGAGCCTCCCCCGATAAACAGGTTAGGTTTACAGAAATTAATCCGGCGCTTGTGCAAATGATTGAAGCAGCGGATGAAACTGAACTTCTAAACGAATCGTTACTGGATTTTTTTGTTGAACGGAATGATGAGATATTTTTTATCGATGAATTAAATAGAAAAGGAGTTGTTAAAAATAAAATTGTACAGTTAAAGAAACTATCCGGGTCATTATTTACCGTGTCTTTATCGGCAGTGATAGTTAAAAATTCGGAAAATAAAAAACTGTCGATAGACGGAATAATAGAAGATATTAGCGAACTTAAAAAATCGGATAAAGAACGGGAAGAGTTAATAACCGATCTTCAAAATTCCTTAATATTTCTTAAGCAGAAAATATCTCCACTGATTAAATCGATACCGGAATTTTCAGAAACCGACAGTTTATACAATGCCTCGGAAGTATTAAAACAAAATAATTGTGAAGCGCTTATTGTTAAAAATGATAATAAACAGATAAAAGGGATAATAACTGACCTCGATATTCATAAACATCTCCATTCATCGCATATAGAGGCAGAAACGCCAATATCTTCAATAATTCCACAACAATATATTTCAATTAATTCGAACTCTACATTGTTTGAGGCGTTAAATAAATTTCGTGAAAATGTTGTTAATCGTTTGATCGTTATTAACGATTCTGCTGAAGTGGCTGGAGTAATAAACAAAGAAGATTTATTTAATGCCACATTTACAAACTACCTGTTCTTTATCGAAAAACTTAAATCCTGCAAAAATGTGGAATCGATTATAGAATACAGACAGCAGTTGCTTTTATTAATAAAAGCTATGATAGATAATGAAATGAGTATAAGCGGTGTAACTAATTTTATTACAATAATATCAGAAACTATAACAAAAAGAATTATTGAATTAACAATATCGAAGCTTGGCGCACCCCCGGCCAAATTTGCGTTTATCACAATGGGTAGTGAAGGTCGTGAAGAACAAACATTATTAACTGATCAAGATAACGCGTTAATCTATGAGGAAGTCTTACCTGAAAATATGAAGGAAGTTAAGGAATATTTTATTCGTTTGGGTGAGCATATATCATTCGATCTTAATACTGTTGGCTATAGTTTCTGCAAAGGCGGCATTATGGCAAAAAATGAAAAATGGTGTCAGTCAATTGATATATGGGAAAAGTATTTTACAAGTTGGGTAACTACCGCTAATCCACAGGATTTATTAGATTCAAAAATATTTTTTGATTTCCGATTTGTTTATGGAAACGAACTTTTGTCGGAACGGCTGAGTAATCATATTTCAAAACTTATGAAAAGCAGCAGCACATTTTTTGTTTACCTTTCAGAAAATATACTGAACTCCGAACTTCCAGATAATTTCAAAAAAGTAAAAAATGAAATTGATTTAAAACTACTCCTTCTTCCAGTGGTTGATTTTGCAAGACTGTATAGTTTAAAAAATAATATTAAGTCGACAAATACAGTAAAAAGATTGGAGCATTTATTAGAAAAAGGTCTATTATCTGAAACAAGTTATAATAATTTAATTTTTTGTTATAATTTATTAATGCAGCTCAGACTTCAACATCAAATAGATAATTATTCTAAAAATCTAACTGTTGATAATATTATACTTCCTCAAAAATTATCAGAATTTCATGTGCTACTCATTAAAAAATTTATAGATCAATTGGGATCACTAAAAAATAAAATAAAATTGGATTTTAAAGGTACGTTATCACTTTAATTAATTTTGATTATTATAAATAAGAGCAAGTGACTTATTATAAGACAAGTTAGTCTTTGATTTAAAAATAAAATGAACTAAATTGCAAAAATTATTAATGACCCAGTTTATTATTTCATATAAATTTAATTAACACTTTATAACAGGAGAAAAATTATATGGGCATTAATGCGGAACGTGTAAAAGAGATACTTGAATCAGAAAAATTTAAGAATCTTGTAAAGAAAAGATTAAAAGTTTCCGTAACACTCACAGTAATTATGCTTGTCGTCTACTTCGGTTTTATCCTTTCCATTGCTTTCTACAAAGAATTTCTCTCTATTAAAATTGGTGAGCATCTCACCCTCGGTTTGCCGATTGGAATTGGGATCATAATTTTTGCCTGGATTTTAACTGGTATTTATACTCGTTGGGCCAATAAAGAATATGATAAGTCAGTTAGAGAACTGCGAAACGAGATCCTAGAAAAATAATAAACATTTTATTTTTAATATTTTACAAATTATAATTGGAGATTTCCTTGGAAAGTATTCAATCTACACTTGGACAGGTAAATGTAGCTTCAATAATTATATTCTTTGTATTTGTTGCTATTACTCTTGCAATTACTTATTGGGCAGCAAAAAAAACGAAAACAACTTCCGAATTCTACGCAGCGGATAGAAGTATTTCGGGATTTCAAAATGGATTAGCTTTATCAGGCGATTATATGAGCGCCGCATCATTTTTAGGAATAGCGGGCATGGTTTCATTAAAAGGTTACGACGGACTAATCTATTCGATCGGTTTTCTTGTTGGCTGGCCTCTTGTAATGTTTTTAATAGCAGAACCTCTTAGAAATTTAGGGAAATTTACTTTTGCCGATGTTGTGGCATATCGATTGAAACAGAAACCTGTGCGTATAGCCTCCTCCATAGGATCCTTACTTACGATAATTTTTTATCTTATAGCTCAGATGGTTGGTGCAGGATCTTTAATTAATGTGTTATTTGGATTCCCTTATGAATACGCAATATTAATTGTAGGGATTGTAATGATCTCCTATGTATTGTTCGGTGGTATGCTGGCGACCACTTGGGTGCAAATTATTAAAGCCGTGCTTTTACTTAGCGGCGCTACATTTTTAGTAATAATGACATTAGCAAAATTTGGAATGAATCCAATCGCTCTTTTCGACGCAGCGGCAGTTAAATATTCCGACGCCGTTTTAGTTCCCGGCGGGTTCGTTACTAACTCATGGGACGCAATTTCGCTTGGGCTTGCTCTTATATTGGGAACAGCAGGTTTGCCTCATATTCTAATGAGATTTTTTACGGTTCCCGACGCAAAACAGGCAAGAAAATCCGTATTTGTCGCAACAGGATTTATAGGTTATTTCTACATTCTCACATTTATTATCGGATTTGGAGCAATGGTATTAGTTGGACAAGATGTGGTAAGCGGTTTTGATAAAGGCGGGAATATGGCAGCTTTATTACTCGCGGAGTCCGTGGGCGGTCAATTTTTTCTTGGTTTTATAGCTGCAGTGGCGTTTGCAACTATTCTTGCGGTTGTTGCCGGTTTAACTCTTTCTGGCGCTTCAACTCTATCGCATGATCTTTATGTAAGCGTCGTAAAAAAAGGAAAATCTGATGAAGTAGGTGAAGTAAAAGTTGCAAAGGTAGCAACTCTTCTGATTGGTGCTTTGGCAATATTTTTAGGATTCATTTTTGAGGGGCAAAATGTAGCTTTTATGGTCGGGTTAGCTTTTGCAATTGCTGCAAGTTCTAATTTCCCTTCTTTACTGCTTTCAATTATGTGGAAAAAATTTACAACCGCCGGCGCTGTAGCTAGTATTATTACAGGTGCTGGATTAGCCGTAATACTTATTATTATTAGCCCGACAGTTTGGGTAGATATTTTTAACAACGAAACCGCTTTGTTCTCTTTAAAAAATCCAGCTCTAATATCAATGACCGCCTCTTTTCTTGTAGGTATTATAGTTTCTTTATTTACCACAGAGAAATCAGCGGAAAGTAATTTTGAGGATGAAAAGCTTCGAACTTATCTTGGTATAGGCGCCGAATAATTTCAGAGTAAGTTTTGGGAGAAAATAAATGAAGAAAATAATAGTCTTGTTTTTTCTAACAAATATTTTCGTTTTGTTTGCACAATCGGAAAAACCAGGCTTTGGTATTTCATTTTCCGGATTTGTTAAAACCGACATAATCTATGATTCACGCCAAAATGTTACTATACGCGAAGGGCATTTTCTGCTCTATCCACAGCCTGAAAATTTTGATGTAAATGGAAATGATATCAACGCAAATCCTGGTTTTAATATTCTTTCCATTCAAAGCAGGCTCCATGGTAAAATTACTGGTCCCGATGCATTTGGGGCTGCGACTTCCGGTGCACTTGAAGGAGAATTTTTTGGTACATCGGATGGCGATATAAATGGTTTTAGATTGCGTCATGCTTATGTAAAATTTGATTGGGAAAATGTTTCACTGCTCGTTGGTCAGACCTGGCACCCTATGTTTATTGCTGAAATGTATCCTGGCGTAGTGTCATTTAATACAGGGGTCCCGTTTCAACCATTTTCAAGAAACCCGCAAATCAGGTTTACATATTCTATTGATAATCTGAAGTTAATTTTAGCCGCAGCATCTCAGCGTGATTTCACAAGCAATGGACCTGACGGCTTTAGCAGTACATACCTCAGAAATTCAGTTACACCTAACCTGCACGCTCAATTCCAATTTTCTAGCGGGGGCACCTTAATTGGAGCTGGAGTGGATTATAAAAATATTACTCCGCGACTTGCAACGACTAAAAAAATTGAAACCGATCAATCTATTACTGGCATATCCGCAATTGGATTTGTAAAATTTATTTTTGATCCGATAATAATTAAAGCTGAAGCAGTATACGGAAATAATCTTGCCGATCAATTAATGTTGGGTGGATACGCTGTTAAATCAACAAACTCAATTTCAGGGGTTGAAGAATATACTCCCATGAGTGTTTATTCTATTTGGGGAGAAATTTCCACAGGTAAAGAAATTGAGTTTGCAATATTCGGCGGATATACAAAAAATATCGGTGCGGAAAGTAATATTTCAGGGGCCTACTACGGGCGTGGAATTAATTTGGACAATGTATATAGAATTTCACCCAGGGTACAACTGAATTCCGGCAAAACCAGAATTTCAACCGAACTTGAGTATACTTCTGCGGGTTACGGTACTCCAAATAATCTTAACAAAGGAATTGTGGAAGATATTAAAAATGTTTCCAATGTAAGATTATTGCTGGCCATATTTTACTTCTTTTAAAATGATTGGGGCGGAAATTAAAAATTTCCGCCCCATTTATTACCTATACCTGATAACTACTTTTAATTTAGTTTATAGAAGAGTTCCGCAATACTTACAATGAACAGCATCCTCGTCATGAGTGTCAGCGCCACAGCCTTGACAGGCGCGAATAGCCCCTTTGGATTTAAACACCTGATTCATTTCCACTGTAACGATGCCTGTAGGGACGGCAATTATTCCGTATCCTAAAATCATAATAATAATTGAAACGAATTGCCCCAAAACCGTTTGGGGTGTAATGTCACCGTAACCAACAGTGGTTAGTGTAACAATTGCCCAATAGATGCTTTTGGGAATGCTTGTAAATCCATTACCTTCGCCCTCAATTAGATACATAAGGGAACCAAGTACTGTAACAATGGTTAACACAGTAAATATGAATATTGTTATTTTTCGTCTGCTTGCTTTTAAAGCTCTAACAAGCATTTTACTTTCGCCTACATATTGTACTAGTTTAAGAACTCTGAACACCCTTAATATTCTCAACAGCCTAATTACTAATAAATACTGACCTCCGGGATAAAATAAGCTTATATAAGTTGGCAGAATTGCAAGTAAATCTACTATACCGAAAAAACTTATCGCATACGATGAAGGCCTGCTTATCGAAATTAGTCGGAGTAAATATTCCAAAGTAAATAGTATAGTGAAAAACCATTCAGCATAAAAAAACCAGAGTTTGTATTCACTGCTAATCGATTGTACGCTGTCTAGCATAACCGCAGCTACACTAAGCAGGATGCAAATTATCAATAAGATGTCGAATAATTTTCCTGTAGGTGTATCCGCTCCAAAAATAATTTCTTGAAGTTTTTTTCTCCAGAAAGGGAAAGATTGTACTGCTTTTTTATCACTCATTTTTAAAGGTTGTCCAATTGGGATAAAATTATTGATCACTTAATTTTAGGAAATAATCTTAAAAAAAAATGACCTCTATGAAGTAATAATTTGTTAAAAGAACTTAAGAATTTTTTCATCATTTATTAAATTTATATTATAGTTATTAAACTAAAGTTATAATAAAGTATAAAATACGAATTGTTACCGAGAAAATTATTTAGTATCTTTAAGGTTGAATTTTGACAAAGATAATTCTTTAGTGAAAAAATATATGTTTTTTCCCTCTTCATTTTTCAAAATCAAACCGGTCTAATTAAACTGATATCTGTTTGCACATAATTCCAATTGCAAAATAATACGAATGATTAGCACAAAAAACTATTTTCTGAACAAAATATATAATGGTTTAAATGATAAGCACAAGCAACATATCTTTACGATTTGGCAAACGAACGTTATTTGAGGATGTGAATTTAAAATTTGCACCAGGCAACTGTTACGGTATTATAGGAGCTAACGGTTCCGGTAAGTCAACATTTATAAAAATTCTATCTGGCGAAATTGAACAAACCTCGGGTGATGTTATTATAACTCCTGGAGACAGGTTGGCTACCCTTAAACAAAATCAATTTGAGTATGATGAATGCCAGGTAATAAAAACAGTAATAATGGGTCATCAAAAACTTTACTCCATTATGGAAGAAAGAGATGTGTTATACTCGAAAGAGGAATTCAGCGAAAAAGATGGAATTAGAGCTGCTGAACTTGAATATGAATTTGCAGAGTTGTATGGCTGGGAAGCTGAATCCGAAGCAGCTGAATTACTGAGTGGATTGGGTATTATAGATGAAAATCACACAAAGCTTATGAAAGATTTAACCGGGAATGAAAAAGTAAAAGTTCTTTTAGCCCAAGCTTTATTTGGAAATCCAGATATTTTGCTTTTGGATGAGCCGACTAACCATCTTGATATAATCTCGATCGGATGGCTGGAAGATTTTCTTGAGAAATTTAAAAATACAGTAATAGTAATTTCGCATGACAGACATTTTCTAAATCAAGTCTGCACACACATAGCGGATATTGATTTTGGACATATTCAGATGTATACAGGTAATTATGATTTTTGGCTGGAAAGTAGTCAACTGGCCGCTAAACAGGCAAAGGACGCAAATAAAAAGATAGAAGCTAAAAGAGCGGAACTGCAGGAATTTATTTTTCGTTTCAGCGCAAATGCCTCCAAATCCAAACAGGCTACCTCACGTAAAAAACAACTTGAAAATCTTACTCTGGAAGATATAAAACCATCCTCGAGAAAAATGCCTTATATTGCTTTTAAACCTGAACGTGAAGCGGGCAATAACATACTTGAAATAAATAATATCACGAAGAATTTCGACGATGAAATTTTATTGAATAACCTTACCTTTAAAGTTGAGAAGGGTGATAAGATAGCTTTTGTAGGTCCGAACGATTTAGTTAAAACTACTTTATTTAATATACTCGCTTATGAGGAAAAATCTGATAAAGGGAGTTTTATATGGGGAGCTACAACCAAACATGCTTATTTCCCAAAAGATAACGCCGATTTTTTTGATGTGGATTTAAATCTTATCGACTGGCTTCGTCAATATTCAATAGAGAAAGAAGAAAGTTATATCAGGGGATTTTTAGGTAGAATGCTTTTCAGCGGTGAAGAATCTCTCAAAAAAGCCAATGTACTTTCAGGCGGAGAAAGAGTACGCTGCTTGTTGGCGAAAATGATGTTAACCGGTTCAAATGTTCTTATTCTAGACGGACCTACTAATCACCTTGATCTTGAAGCTATATCGGCTTTAAATAACAGTCTTATCGATTTCCCAGGTACAATTCTATTCAGTTCTCACGATCATCAGTTTGTTCATACAATAGCTAACAGAATAATTGAAATAATACCAACAGGAATTATTGATAAACGAATGACATTTGATGAATACCTTGCTGACGAAAATATCAGGAAGATTCATATGGATGTATATCATGAAGTTGCTGTAAATTTATAAAGATTATCTGCTTTAAATTTGTTATTAACTGTAAATATACCAACGGATTTATCCGTTAGTATATTTACAAATATTCTATCCCAAAATTTTTTTTACCCTACCAACCTCACCTGTTTCAAGCCGGACTTTTATTCCATGAGGATGTTTTGGAGACTTTGTAAGGATATCCTTAACATATCCTTCGGTTAGTTCCCCCGTCCGCTGATCTTCTTTAAGTACAATAGAAACTTTTAAGCCTTCTTTTATATCTTTGCGATAGATGGTTTCCAACTCCTAAATTCCCCTATCGTTTGTCCAAACTTGCTTTGCATCGTTTTTCCTGCGCCAGGATTTCTGATTTTTAGAATTGCTGCTCCCATTAAACTTTGATTTTCGCGGCAACGGTTTATTAACCAATTGTTTTGAATTTTCTCCATCCAATGCAGTGAGCACAAAAGGATGATTTTCTATAACAGGAATTGGTTTGGAAATAAGTTTATTTATATCCCTCAAAAAAACTTTCTCTTCAGTATCGCAGAGAGAAAGGGCTACTCCACCTAATCCGGCTCTGCCGGTCCTTCCTATTCTGTGCACATAAGTTTCTGGAATATTAGGTATCTCATAATTAATTACATGAGAAAGTTCGTCTATATCAATTCCCCTTGCCGCAATATCTGTAGCTACTAATACTCTTGTTTTTTTTGTTTTAAAATTGTGAAGAGCATTTTGTCGGGCATTTTGAGATTTGTTACCATGTATAGCTTCAGAGAGTATCTTTGCTTTATTAAGATCTTTGGCAACATTATTTGCTCCATGTTTGGTGCGCGTAAATACAAGTGCCGATGAAATGTTGGGATCTTTTAATAAATGCAGAAGCAGAGCTTTCTTGTCAGGTTTTGCCACATAATACACACCTTGTTTAATAGCTTCAACTGTCGGTGATTCTGGTGTTACTTCAATTTTTACAGGGTTCACTAATATTGTTTTTGCAAGCTTCACAATTTCCGACGGCATTGTTGCCGAGAAAAACAACGACTGTCTTTTTGACGGCAATTTTGCAATTATTTTTTTTACGTCATTAATAAATCCCATATCGAGCATTCGATCGGCTTCATCAAGGACAAATAAATTAATATGCTGAAGGCTGATATAATTTTGATTCATCAGATCCAGTAATCTGCCCGGAGTAGCAATCAGTATATCCACCCCCGCTCTTAATTTATCGGTTTGAGCTTTTTGCGGAACACCGCCAAATACTACAACATTTTTAAGGCTCATATGTCTGCCATAAGCGGAGAAACTTTCTCCGATTTGGATAGCAAGTTCTCTTGTAGGTGTAACTATTAATGAACGAATATTTCTTCTTTTGTTTATAATATTTTTTTCATCATCAAGAATTTGAAGAATTGGCAGGGCGAATGCAGCTGTTTTGCCTGTACCTGTTTGAGCACAACCTAGCAAATCTTTTCTATCCAGAATTATTGGAATTGCCTGTTTCTGAATAGGAGTTGGAACAGTATAACCTTCTTCGGTTAAAGCTTTTTGTATAGGTTTAATCAGATTGATTTTTTCGAATGACATGTATTCGTGTTTCCTTTTAAATCGTTTCGTTAAATTTTATTATGTTCTGGATCAGCGGTTAAATGAATGAAGTTCTAAAAAGAATTGCATACAATGGTAAGTGACTGAAGCATTACAAATAATTACAAAACAAAATTAGTTTAATTTCAGATGAATTCAAAAGATATATTTGGTTTATCTGTCCAAATAACCAAGAAAAGGAAAATTTGCAACTAAGTATAGATTAAAAATGCCATTTTCAACTTTTTGAGAAGAATTAGTTACCGGACTTCAATTAAGAAGTCCGGCAGAAAGATTAATTAAATGGAACCGCCTGCATTGATTAAATTTTCGAATTCGACGTTATGCTCACTAATACGTTTCCCAATATTCTCTATTTCCAGACTTCTATCTCTAACTTTTTTTGTAAGATCCAGACTATTAGTAATAGCTTCTTTAAAACTATCCACACCGGGCACTTCAGGCATACGGATATTTAATTTATCCATTATAGGACTTGTTAAATCATCCACCCATGGACTTACATATTTCTCAAAAAGCTTTCCTACTTTTCCTCCTTCAAGCACGTCTCTCAGACTGATATTGATGCCTACTCCTTTAATTTCCTTCTGAAATCTTTGATTTAATATCTTGTTTATCTCATCCGCGATTCTATCTGTTTTACTGAAGACTTTATTGAAATTTTTCACGCCGTTATCAACATGATTTATAGGTTTCCCAATGGATTCGACTGAGCCGCATATGGTCTCTATGTCCGAAATGCTGGATTCTACATTTGATAAGGACCCGGTTATATCAGCTAAGCGTAAATTTAAGTCTCTGCATTTGGTTTCGAACTCTTTTTTCTGCTGATCGTTATTTGAAGTTAAAATACTGTTGTCAATATTAGAATAATGCTGTTTTATTGAATATAGATCTGTTTTTAATTTCTTCAATTGTGAATTAAATAACTGTATTGAAAGAAACGAATATTGAATATTATTATTTGCAGGAGCAATTATAGGTTCCTTTATTTTACTTAACAGCTCATTTACAGAATTAAGTTTGTTTTTAGCTATATTAAGTCCGGTACTTAAAACAGTTACAGCGGTTCCAATCGTAGGAATTTTTGTAAAAACAGATATGGCGTTATAAGTATCGTCTACGCGTGAATTAAGTGAGTTGATATTATTAACGGCCGAATATGCCGATCCGACCGAAGAGTAAGCTGACTTGACTTTTGTATATGCTTGCTCTGTCCTTGTTTCCAGTCTGTTGATCTCATTGAAGGTATTATCGATATTAGCTGCTAGAGTTTTTGATTCTCCGCAGGAATTACCATTATATCCGATTGAAGAAATATTTGATGGTACCGCATCGTTATTTTCAGGGCTGAATACTTTATTTGTTTCAGTGTCAATTAAATACCACTCCATCCAGGGACCATCGTGGTCGTCCCAAATATGAACATTGCTACCATTGGCTGTTCTATTGGATAAAGTTACGGCTTTGCCATTCTGATTATAGATCTTGAATCTTCCATTGCCCAAATGCTTAAAATAAAAATTTTGAGCCGCACTGCCATTCCTTTCCCAAAGTCCTATGTTTGAACCATTAGCCGGATCATTATTAGTTAAATCCAATAATAAGTTACTATTATCAGCAATTGAAATGTTGTAATATGAAAAATCGGAAATCGAGTTGATTATTTCGTATTGTCTGTCTATATCATAATCCGAGAGTTCCCACATTGTAACATTGTCACCTGATTTAGGATACTCTCTTCCAGGAACATCGAAAAAACCACCAGAATTTTTTCCATAGTTCATAGCAGATTGAATTATTACTTTTCGTATCCCGGACATATTATCACCTTTTTTGGCAAAATTATCCTCGAGTTTTATTGTCCTATAATCGACAGCCGAGATCAAGTACCATTCACCCCAAGAACCGTCGTGATTGTCCCACATTTGAATTTCAGAACCATTATCAGATGAGCGTCCATTGACTGTAATCATTTTTCCATTTTCATTAAATATTTTAAATCGTCCGTTACCCATATACATAAAACTAAAATTTTGCGCGCTTGAGTTGTTCGGCTTATAAATTTGAAGTTTAGCGCCATTCTTGTTCTCCGCATTTACAATATCTATATAGGCAGCCACACCTTCGATATGAATTTTAACAAATCCGGATTTATCTGAGTTTACAACAACATATTTTCTGTCTCTATTTTTATCTGACAGTTCCCATACTTTCAGAGGTGCCTTCTCACTAATATTTTCTTCTCCGCCAGGTATATCCCAATATCCAAAATTTCTTTTGCCGTAATCATTTGCGGATTGAATAAAAAACGGTTCGTTTTTAGGTATCAAATCATTCGCATACTGAGCAAAATAATCAGATGAAAATAAGAACATGAATAAAAAAATTAGAAAATGGTTCCGGTATTGTTCCATAAGTTGTTCCTTCTTTTTGAGTATTTGTGATTGTTTGACTAAATAGCCCTTTTCTCAGTTTATATTTATTATTTGTTGAGCCCAGTGTACTCTGTATAAAGTTCTGAGAGATAGTTTTCAAAAATTGATTTCTTTAATTTTTAGGTATACAACTGCTAATTTTAAAAAATGACATAAATGATCCACGAGATATACTTAATTCAATTTTGATAACAGTACTATGTTCTATGTCAAATGTTTTGAGAGAGAAACAAAACAATTTATTCTATAAATTGGAATTTAGTTGAGTTCATTCATATTGTAGGTCAACTCTAAATCTTCCGGTATACCACAAGCTTATCAGTTCAGCAAATACTTATGTTACTAATTGCCGAAAAAAGATTATTTGATTTTTTCATCACAATTATAATTAGGACATTATGCTCTTATATTAAAAAATTTTCCACATTCAACACAAAATTATTATCACAGTGTGTTGTGAAAATGACAAAACGGGCATTAAATAACCCTAAAAAATGCGTTCTATACCCAACGCTAAAATTGTAACTAAAAAACAAAGGATATAAAAAGATTTGGCTGTCAAATATAAAATTATTTTATTTTTTATCCTATGAACAGATTGTTAAATTCTACTATGAGTGATTTTTATCACTTATTTATTCTGATTTTTCCCTAGAAATTAAAATTTAATAATAGAAATAAGGAAGCAGTTGTTTGACTAGTTACAGGTGAAGTACTTGCTTAATTCTCAAATGGAATGGATGAAATTTTATTATTTAAAAATGAAATCTACTCATAAGTTACTAACTAATTATTAAAAATAATTTTTCAGTACAATGAACTGAGACTAAATATTTGATAAAAGCAAAACATTACATACATCAATTGTGATAATAAAGAAAAACCTTTATCATTTAGTCTGCTTAAATAGATCTATTTATAAGATACAAGTATTATTAGAAAATCATAGTCAATTCTTAAATTCATTTTCTTTTTATGACAGTAAGAGGATAATTGCCGGATAGAGAAAAATTCATCCATTATAATCATTATTTTTCCATGGTGGGTTCCCGTAATTGAGGTAGAAGTTCTCAACTTTTGTGCGTGCCCAGCCGGTTTTACGCAGAAATTTTAGACTCGATTTGATAGTAGGATTACTGTTGAAACAATTAATATCAATATGTTTACCCAATTTTTCCCAACCATAGAATTCTACAAGTCTATTGAGTATGGTTTCAAGCGTAATTCCATGCAATGGATTATTTTTCTGATTCTCACTCATACTTTTCGTCCTCAAATAAAAAGCATCTATTGTTTTTAAAATTGGGGCTTAATCTGATAAAATAGCTTTGTTTAATCAAAACCTATTATTTAGTCTATTATTTTATTTTTTGTATTCGATTTTAATAATAAGTCATTATCGATCGATATAAATTTTGAAGCGGCATTAATTAATGATGCCGCTGTAAGATTAGCAACACCATAAACTTCAACAGTGATTTCAAAATCTTTTTTCACTTTATTTACCAGCAGGTCAAAATCACCATCGCCGGAAGCTAGCACAACTACATCAGATTTTTTTGCGTATTCCATCACATCAAGAGTAATTCCAACATCCCAATCCCCTTTTGCCGAACCATCGCTTCGTTGTATAAAAGGTTTCAGTTTAATTTCAAAACCTATACATCTTAGAATGTTTTGAAATTTTTCCTGTTTTTCATCCCCCTTATCAATTGCATACGCGACAGCTTTAACAACTTCCCTTTTATAAGTGGCTTTTTCCCAGAATATATTGTAGTTAAAATGACAATTATGGAACTCTTTTGTAGTGTAATAAATATTTTGAACGTCCACAAATAAGGAGACTTTTTGCATATCAAACTTCCCCAAGCATTAATTCTTAACAAACCTAAATTTCTGAGCTATTTTTGAAACTAAATTTATATCTTGAGTCGTTCGATTCAAGTATCCTTCTTAGCAATAATTTTTTTTTGAATTATTTATTTCAGCATAAAACCTTTTTGTAAGCATTTTTATTCTTAATAGACAAGTTTTTGTTTTAGATATTTATCAACTTGAAATTTTCCTGAACCAATTATTTTATTACCATATTCACGGTTATTCTTTTCCCCCCACAACAATGCGATTAACTGAACATGATTGTTTTCGAAAGAATTATTTGAAATATTAACATTAATAATACCTCTGGTTTTTAATAATATCTTGCTACTCTCCAATTTACCGCAGTTTTTAAACAAACTGTTTTGTACGATTAGATTCCCACCAATAGTAGATTCGTCATAACCGCCGCGATAAAAATTAATTACATCCATTTGAATATTATCAAAAATACAGTTTTTAACACTCACAAATTCGGCATTGTAATCACCGAGGTCATCATTCTCTGCGGCTAATTGTAAACCAATTTTGCAGTTACTAATTTTTGAATTTGAAATTGAGATTGAATCAGCAAATGATCCTTTAAACACTTTAAGAACATTCTCAAAATTTTGAATTTTACCGTTGTCAAAAAATAATTTAAATGAGTGCGACATGTTCTTTTCAAGAGTAGCAAATGCGTACTGCTGATCCATACCGATCAAAGAAATGTTATTTAGAGCAAGACTTCCTTTTGGGTGTATTTCAAATAAAGCCGTATTATTTTTACCTGAAAAAATCAACCTTACGTTAAGATTCTGATCTTTGGCTCTGAAATTAATTTTCTTGTCAATGATTAATGATTTTTCAATTTGATAATCACCATCACTCAATTCCAAAATATCATCTGAATTAGCTTCTGCAATTATTTTTGAAATATCATTTGTACTTTCGGATAGATTATAAATTTTTGATGGAGATTGTGGTTTTTCCGACGCGAACCATTCAGCACCGTAGTTTTTTTTATTTAACTCATTATTAGATTTTAAAGAGTTTCCCGAAATTGCACCAATTTTACTATGTTGTAATCGGGAATTTCCAAATATATCCTCTTTAATGTCTTGAAAACCAAATCCATTATATACGTTTTCAATTTGAGTATTTGTATCAGAAGGTACAAAAATCCAATCGGTAATTTTATTCATACTTAACTTTTTATTTATAATTCCTTTTTGAGGGATGTTAATATTTTGGTTGTCAATAATATTTTTCTCGAATAATACCCCATCAATTTGGTCATAGGATTTTATAGGTAATGAATCAGCCTGCTGATTATAAATTAGGTTGTTTGCAATTAATACTCTTACTGGACGAGCGGAACGGATTTCACTTTCCGGAAGAACATCTTTTTTGTTCATGTTTGCACCCACACTAAATTGCCAGGGGGATTTACAATCTATACATGAATTATAAGCTACTACAACATCTGTTACCTGATTATATCTGTTAAGTGGAGATTTTGGGATTCCGTTCATTATTGCTAGCGGACTTCTAAATTCGTCTCCTTTCAAATTATAAAAGTAATTGTTAGTTATCCAATGTCCGGTATTGATAACTCGAATTCCGCCCATAAACCGGGACGCTTCATTCCCGATAAAAAAATTGCCGTCTATTAAACAATAATTCCCATGTCTCATTACAAGTGAACCTTCACATTCAAAAAAAATGTTATTTTTAAATTCATTATAATTTGATTTATTTGAAATTATTTCGACTTCGCCATTACAATTTTCAAAATAATTATTGGCCACTTTCACATAAGATGGTGCCATAGAAGTATAACTGTCGCCAATTTGAATAGTTTCCGCTTTCGGCCCTCCTTTCCTTGGCCTCGGGCCGAAATGATTATTAATAATTTGGTGATAATTTCGGATATGCTCATTTCCACTCAAAAAAACTCGTATGGTTGGTCCCTGATTATATTTGCCTGCAATATAACAATGGTCCAATTGATTGTACCTTCCCCAGAATTCCACCCAATGATCGGGATCGTACCGGTTAGGTTGTGTAAATTCCTCGATTACGCAGTTTGTTACTCTGCAGTTATTTGCAATACTATCCTTATTTATCTTAAAATCGATAACGGTATTTACAGGCGAGTAACCATTATTAAAGTAAAGACCATCTACAATTAAAAACTCACCCCCTATTTTCAGGTAAGACTTACCAATTAATGACACCTTGCCGGGAGTTTCAGCCCTAAGAATAATAGGTTTTTCTTTTGTGCCAATGCCGTAGAAATGAATCATCAAATCTTTCCAAACGCCGTTTTTAAGTATGATTTCATCCCCGGCTTTAACGTTTTGGATAGCTGTTCTTAATTCTTCGGGACTGCTCACAATATTATCAATATTATTCTTATTAACTCCGCAGCCTATCATAAAAAACAAAATATTTAGAAAGATTAAACTTTTATACATTTTTGTACTTCCTGAAATATATTTATTCAAAATAGAATTAGTTAATCACCTGTTACAATATCTGGCCAAAACATTTATTTCTTATTATATTCATTCACCGGTTTATGAGTTTTTAACCACTCTTCTCCTTCTTTATCTATAAAGAAGTCCATCCACTGGTAATACATACTTTTACCTTCGTCTACAGTAACCCAATGACTGGATCCAATTGGAATATGAAGAATTGAAAATTCTGGAAAATGCACAGATTTATCATCAGCATATACTATCACATCGTTTCCGGCTAATCCAAGGAAAAGCTGATCTAGCATCGGATGCTCATGTGCCCCAACTTCATCTGGACCGATTGTTTGCACGGTGCCCATTGCAACTCGAGGCACATAGTTCTTTGGAAGTACTGTTCGGCTAATTGTATTAGGACTTTTAATCTTTTCCGTATAAGCAATACAGCTGTCAAAATTCATAAAATATATTTCGCCTCTATTTGTCGCAGGAAAATCTTTAATATCTTCCATATCCTGTGCAGTCAACTTTTTTTGGATATTCAAATAATGCAGTGTATCATTTTCTGAAACCTGAATTTTGATATTTTCAGTGATGGAGGAGAGAGAAATACTTTCGGGTTCAATTTTAAAATTTTGTCCACCCGCCGCAAGCATTCCTGGTCCTTTTATAAATATATTGTCGAATTCTTTCGATAAAGATTCGGTATGTGTATATGGGCCGGCAATGATAATATGATTAATCTCAGTTTCAGCTATTTCCCCCTGAAGTAATTTTTCGCTATAAATTTTGCTGCCGGGCTCCAATTTCATATTTAACTTTTGTACACGTATTTCATCTAAACCTGTTGTATCCAACACACTGGCGTGATTAATAAAGTTTAACAACATTAGAAAAATAATTATTGTATAAAACCCGGATCTTTTATTCATTTTAAGAACCCTATTTGTTTTAACTACAATTTACAAAAAAACATAAATCATTCGAACATTTATACATAGAAAATTAGATTGAGGATTTTTTGCTCTCCTGATTACTTTTAATATCAATAAAAAATGTAATTGAAAAAATATACAACTACTTAACAATTAATATTATCGTTTTTATATTCGGGATTCGTTTTACAAAATAATATTTTTTAAGTATTGTGATAGTTTATCTTAAACTTTTTTAAAAACAATAAATTTGCAGAATTAATATTGCGTCGTTAAAAAACTTCTAAAATCACACAAAATTAAAGATACCCAATTATTAGAAATATTAGTAAAAGGATTATACCACTCGATTTTCGTTAGTATCTTTTCGTGATTAATTTGATTACAAGGACATACTTTTATATAAATTTATTTTTTTCTTTTTAGAAATTGAAAGGCAAACAAAATTGTAATTCAGAAATCCAAAGTTATCATGATAATTTCGGGATTCGCGAATAATATTAATCTTAGTATTAATAACAATAAAATGAAAACATTTCTTATATCCATGCAGAGAGGGTTCAGTATTAAAATATTTTTCTTGATTCATTTATTTTTTGTATGTATGTTATTGATAATATAAAGATTAAAAGTACTGTTATCCTGTATTGATACTGTACTGAATTATTCT
Organism: Ignavibacteriae bacterium HGW-Ignavibacteriae-2; assembly: GCA_002839805.1. Lineage (GTDB taxonomy): Bacteria > Bacteroidota > Ignavibacteria > Ignavibacteriales > Melioribacteraceae > PGYT01. The sequence goes on along the minus strand of PGYT01000013.1, from coordinate 18,413 downwards.
TTTACTGTTAAAATCATTCTGACTCGTTAATAAATTCTCCTCCCCGGGTATTTTTAATCAAGATTCATCCTTTCCATTTTTGGCATAACTAATAGAATAAATTAACTTATTCATAATATTATGAACTTGAGTGATTGGCAAAATATTTCAACAGTTAATGACGTATACTGCGCTCTAAAAAATACAGCATCTCCATTTGGTCAACAAAAATCAAAATTATCTAAAATTACAATCGCAAGAGCATATTGTAATTTAATAAGATATTATGGCGACAAATCCGTTTGCAGAAAAATTATTAAAGAAAGTCTAAAATTTATTGATAGAATCGAATCGGATGTTTTTATGCATCCAAAGAAATTGGTAAAATCTTCGGAAACGGATTTACTGATAGAATTGGAAAAACTGAATGATAATATTGGCAAAAAAGGACATGTTTTTTTAACATTCCATTTTGGCGTTTTCGAATTAGTACCGGTTCTACTTTCTCTCTATTTGGATAAAACAATTTATATTGTAGTAGATACTTTGTCTGTGAGTCGTCAACATAGAATTCAGTATTACAAAGAATTGATCTTTAAAGAATATCCATCTGCAAGAATTGAATTTATTGTAGTACAGGATACCGCTTCAATTCTTAAACTTATCAATATTCTAAGAAATCAAGGAATTGTTTTAATATTCATTGATGAAAATAAGTCGCTTACAAATTCGAATACAAAACTTAGGGACGTTCCTTTTCTAAATGGTCATCGATATTATTTACGAACCAGTCTGCCTTATCTATTAAAAAAATCTGACTCAATTGCTTTTACACTTCTGTCAACTCTGCAAGAAACTCATTTTAATTTATCCATCGAAGAAATAGCGGCAAGTAAAGACGCTGATATCGATAATAAGTTTTATAATAATATTTTAAAATCGTTGCTCGAAAATATTAAAATAAGCCCGCATCAGTGGACGCGGTGGTATTGTATTGATGAACTTGATGAACTCAGACACGCAGCAATTAATGATGATACCAAAGAACGAACAGATTTAATTGCTATAACGGATCATGAGATTAATGAAAAATATGTAATTGATATACAAAGAATGCAAATCGTTAAGGGACATTAATTTAACGTTGTTCTAATAAACAAAACATCATTGGCAAATGATAGGAAAAATACAATACTAAATTTTTAGTAAAGTTTTCGCAAAGTTGATAGCGTGATAATCTAAAATTTTTTGTTAACTGTTCTACACGCTGTAAAATATCGGCGGCTTAAATTGTTAAGTATTCCATTTCTATATACAAAAAACCTCAAAACTGTTTTTCGTCAGCCGATATTATCCAATTTTGATTGGTACGAGTTAACATTTTAAAAATATGCGCCGTTTGAATTTTTTTTTCTAAAAATACTTTTTCAGTTGGAAAATTTTTCCGGAGGCGGTTTAAGGCTGATGCTCAAAATATTTCCTCATGAATAAAAGTAGATTGAACAATAATTGCCCATTATTTACTTCAGAAATAAAATTGTTCAAAAAAAAATTTTATAACAATTGTTTTATAGAGGTTTCTATTAAATGATATTTTCGGGAGTGGGGTACGATTTCTTTTTTTTCAACAATTTAATTAGGAGGAATTAAATGAAAAAAAAAGATAAGCAAGATGAAGTTCAATTCGATTTAGAGTCCAAATCTCTTGAGGTGGAACAATTTGAGGACAGACAAAATCTTGACTTACCGCCTGATTGTTTTGGAACTTTCGGTACGGCAGCATGTGGTGGAGGATGTTTTGGTACTGTTGGTACTTTTGGCTGCTGTTGATCCTTCAATTAACAGATATAAATAGTATTTGTTAAACAACTTAAACAGGAGGAATTAAATGAAAAAAAATGATCAAAAGGATGAAATTCAATTTGATTTAGAATCGAAATCCTTGGATGTAGAACAATTTGAAGACAGACAAAATCTTGACCTACCAACTGACTGTTTTGGAACTTTTGGTACTGCTGGTACTCTTGGTGGTTGTGCCGGAACAGCCGGTACTTTCGGCTGCTGTTGATAGATAATTGTCGTCTATAATTAAAGTACCCCATTTCCCGAATATTACTTTTATATAAACATTATTAGTACAGATAGAAAGATATGTTTTGTGTTAAATGTTTTATAAATAAAAGGAATTAATTATATGCAGATCAAAATTGACCCACAATTAATAGTCCCCGAATATCCAAAAATCCCCGAAGACTGCCACATTATTGAAAACGAAAATAGTATTCATATTTATGGATTAGAAGAATCGCTTGTTTTTTCGGGTGAAAATTCATTATCTCTTTTAAAAACATTATTGCCAATACTAGACGGTAAAAATTCAACTACCAATATTTTGAAAAATTACGAGGGAAATGAAAAAGAGCACATAGTGATGATTTTAAAATATCTTTACTATAAAGGACTTTTTGAAAAATATGATGAAATCGTTGATAAGGATGGAACCGATAATAATAATGGTAATTTAAAATATTATTCACGCTGCGTAGATATTACAAGAAACTCAGCAAACAGGTATGAAGTAATTGATAAAATTACTACTTATCCATTGCTTGTTATCGGAAATTCTGAATTGAGTACTGAAATTTTAAATGAGTTAAAGGGAGCGGGATTTAAAAATATTGAACTTATTATGATAGAAAATGAAGATTTAGCGAATATTCTAAATAACAAAATTTCAATTTCCAACATAATGGAATCGAGTGCGATCAAACCAAATTTACACGTTTTATGCGCATTGGATAGGAGTATACCTCTATTATTTCAAAAAATTAATGAGTTTACCTATAAAGAAAAATTAAATTTAACAGTCAGTTGTTTGCTTGAAAAATCATTTATTATTGGGCCGACTTTTATACCGGATGAGACAGGATGTTATTTCTGCTATGAACAACGTATTCACGCAAATACTGTTGATCTTGATAGTTTACTAATCAGAAATAGTTTTTTAAATCAAACTTCCACAGGACCATTCGCGCATACCAATTATAACAAAAACCTTTACATCTCAATGCTTGTTGCGGAAATAGTAAATTTAGCTACATTTATAAATTATCCCCAAACCGTTGATAATGAAATGGAATACAATTTTATTTATACGAAATTGGCTAAAACAAGATACTACAGAAGCCCATCGTGTAAGTTATGCTCAAAAAATGTTAATTCCAGCAGATTCATATTCTCCGGAGAAAAACAATGATAATATCTAATAATTATAGCGCACTAACGGAGGCCAGGAAATTTGTTAATCCTAAACTTGGGATAATTAAATTTTGCGTTTCTAGAAAAAGGATTTGGGGAGAAGATAATTATTTTCAATATGCGTGCGAATTAGCAAAAATGGGAAGAATAATTAATATGCCTCATTTTCCTGTAAGTTCTACGAGCGCATCCATGGACAAAACTCAGGCTGAAATTGGAGCAATTGTAGAAGGCCTTGAAAGATATTGCGGTGTTATGAAATATTTTGAAGATGTGCCCATTTATACTTCTGAATCGGAGAATATTGAGAATAATCTATTCCCTGTAAAAGAATTACCTATTTGTCTCGATGAGGAATACTCAAATTTTTATAATTTTCTATCGAAACCGAATTCAAACCAATCTTATTATTGGACCAAATGCAGAGATTTAATTAATGATAATGATATCTATGTCCCCTCTTCGTATATTTTCTTAAATCATAATATCAACCAGAAAAACGAAATAATTAGTACTCCAAATTCCACCGGTACAGCAGGCGGTCAATTATTGGAAAAAGCTACTGTTAATGCGATTCTTGAAGCTCTGGAAAGAGACGCGATAATGATTACATGGTTAAATCAGATCCCCAGAAATAAAATTGATATAGATACAATCAAAAATAAAGATATTTTAAAAAGAATTAACGCTCATAAAAGAAATAAGTCCGAAGTGTTTTTGTTCGACATCAGTACAGATTTCGATATTCCGATTGTGCTATGTGTTATAAAATCACCAGAATATCCCGAAATAACAGTTACTGCTGCAGCAAAACTAAATTCCGATGAAGCAGTTTGCAGAGCTTTAGATGAGGCTTTTACAACAAGAAATTTTGGTTTATATAATAAATCAAAATTCTATATCAAGAACTATGATGATAAGTTCCATAATGTAATTGATTTCGAGGATCATTATTATTTGTATAATAAACCTAAAATGCAGAACAAATTAGATTTTCTTATTAAGAATGATAAAACAATACATATTAACGAATTAGCTAATAATGAGAAATTAGAACATTATGAAAGTCAGGAAGTTTTGGAATATTTTATTGACGAGTTTAAGAAAAGAAGTTTTCATCTAATTTCTAAAGAAATTACAACCTCCGATATTTCTCACAGCATTTTTAGATTTGTTAAAATATTTACTCCCAATCTGGTAGTTTTATCGCCGAATCATAATTTAAGATTTTTGAAGAATAATAGAATTAAAGACATACTTCCACAAATTGGTTATAGCGACTATTCAAATAAGAAAATAACGAATTTACCTCACCCATTTGCATAAATAGGAGAATTAAATTTATGAGAGACGGGATAGCAGAAACTTATTTATTGAATTCTAGAAATCTAAAATTTTATAAAAAGAATAAAAAAGCACATCAAACACATTATCGCGAGAACATTGTAAAGTTAACGAAATACGCTTACACTACTTATGCGAACCTGGAACAATTTGATCTTCCCAAAGTAGATGAGAATCTGATAAAAATGAAATCATTCGCCGATGTTATTTTATCACGAGAAAGTGTGCGCGATTATTCCGATAAACCAATAACTCTTAAAGAACTGAGTACTTTGTTGTTTTATTCTGCAGGGGTAAAACGAATGGAACCCACCAGAAAAAGAACCGCTCCATCAGGTGGGAATTTAAACTCCGTTGATCTTTATTTCTTTAATACAAATATCAAAGACTTGCCAAAAGGATTTTATTTTTATGATTTTATGGTACACAAAATAATTCTAATTGAAAAAGGTGACTTCAAAGAAAAGATATCGGAAGAAATTCTGTATCAGCCTGAACTTTCGGACGCCGCAATTTTATTTATTTTTATCTCTAAATTCGAAAGGTTGCGGTCAAAATATGGACCAAGGGCTTTAAGAATTACTCATATCGATTGCGGTGCCTTATATCAGAATATCCATATCGTCGCAGAATCTATGAATTTCGGCAGCTGCGCTATTGGCGGGGTTATTGAAACCGAAATTGAAAAGTTATTAGATATTGATGGAGTCGATAATTTTGTTCTTCTGGCACAGACTGTCGGTAATAAAAAATGATAAGTGCTGATCTTGTCCTTATCAAAAAGGAATTGACTTATAAGAATATTTTTGACGACAAATATTCTTATGTCGTTTATTGTAAAGATAATAATCCGTTTAAAATATCAGATTTCGGAAAACATATTCTTGATTTGATAGATGGAAAAAGGTCGGTACAAGATGTGTTTAATATTTTACTTAAGGATAAAAACGATATTGAATTAGATACTTTATCCAATTTCATTGTAACCTTATCTGCAAACAATATCTTTGTAAATTTTGAATGTGAGACGTCTGAAGAAAAACCCTTCTTGAAAAAAATCTCTTTTATTAAGTTGCTTAGTTTTAGCAATGATACTTTTTTTAAGTATATAGCTGAAAAATATAAAGGTAATTTGGTACTACTAATTGCCTTTCTGTATTCCACTTCTATAACTTGGGCTTTAATTCATTATTTTTATTCGGGTTTTTCTTTCAGCATTCATTTTAACTCTGAGACAATCAATAACATTACACTTGCGCATGTTCCAATTTTTGTAATTTTATTTTTCACCCTCACATTTACAAAAATAGCTCTTCATGAATCGGCACACGCGGTTTCGTGCCGATTTTTCGGCCAAAAAGTTAGGGGTATTGGTCTTGGTTTATATTTATTTTCACCTGTTTTTTATGTTGACACAACTAATATTTGGCACGTGGAGAATAAATATAAACGAATAATGGTTTCTTTCGCCGGACCGTTCTCAGATATGGCATTTGTTTCTTCTCTTTATTTATTCCAGTCATTTTTTATTACAGATTATATTTATGCTAATTATTTTTCAGTAATCATCTCAGTTTATTTGATAAAAGCATTTCTTAATCTTAATCCGTTTTTAAAATTAGATGGATACTACATGATAATGGATTTTCTTGAAACACCCAATTTAAGAACACATTCCCTTAATTATCTTAAAGGACTATTTCTAAAAGGTGAAAACACCAATCAGCTAAGCACTAAAAAGAAATTTTTGTTCTTATTTTTTGGATTATTTTCATTTATCATAACACTAGTATTCATAGTTAGATTATTTGTGCTCGTTTTAGATTTTATACTTGTGTAAAATTCAGTTTAATAATAATTGATCGGATAGCGAATGAATTTCTTTAAGGAAACCATATTCATTATTTGTTTTATCAATTTCTTATTAACTACTTCGTATTCTCAGACAATAACAATTAGCGGAAATGTGATGAACGCTGAAACAAATGAAGTTTTAGCGTACGCGAACATTTCCGTACAAAATACCAATTACGGCACTGTTACAAATCTGGAAGGCAAATACAGCATTTCGCTCGATTCCGCTTCGTATGCTATAAAAGTTTCCTATATAGGTTATAAAAGTGAGTTTGTTAAAATAAAATCGACAAATAAAAAATTAAATATTTTTTTAACTCCTTTATCATATCAATTAGATTATGTTGTTGTAAGCGGACTTACCTGGATAGAACAGTTTATGTTAAGCGCAATAAAGGCAAAAAATGTTCAGAAAGAACAACTTATAAATTACGTGGCGGACGCATATTCTAAAACATTATTCAGACAAAACAACCTAGGTATATTCGGATTATTGGAAGCGATATCTCAAATAAGCTATAAATACCCAGATTATTACACTGAAAATTTATTGACTTACAAACCGCCGCCTCAAATAAAAAATTTGCCTTACCGCGCGATCGCTATCAATCAAAACATCAATTTATTGAACGAATATTCCAAGATTAAGAATTTTTATATTATAAGTCCGTTAAACAATGACGCCCTAAAATATTATGAGTATCGACTTATAAGAAAGGATCTGATTGATAAAGATACTGTTATAACCGTAGGAGTTAAACCAATTTTACCGGATCTTCCATTGTTCGAAGGAGACCTGATTTTTAACCAGAGAAATTATCAACTTATTGAAGCTAAATTAAAAGGCAATAATCAAATAAAAGACGCCACAAGCGATTCCCTGGTTTTATTTCAAAAGTACGAAATAAAAGACTCCCTTTTTACCCTGCCTTCTTTTACAAAATTTTCACTTTTGATGAACTTCGGGGGCTTTCCATACTACTTTGAACAAGAATACACTTTTATTAATTACAAAATTAATAATCCCGAAAATGAAGCTTTTATTTCACACAATATTCCGCTTATTGAAAAGGATGATATAAGCACCAACATAGAATTCCGAAGAAATAAATTTTTTAAGGTTCCGCTCACCTTGGAGGAAGAAAAACATACCAATATAATTGATACAGTTTTTAATAAAGCGCCATTTTACAGAAAGATTATGTTGTTCTTATTTACAGATGTTCCCTCTCTTCTATTCGACTATCCGGCAAATATATTTGGACTGAACATGAATAATTTTTCTAACTGGTATCATTTTAACAAAGTTGAAGGGCATTATCTTGGGGCAGAATATAATTTTATTAATAAGGAAAGAATTAAAGTATACTCAAATGCCGGATATGGATTCTCTTCTAAATTATTCACTTTTAATTTTTTAATGAAATGGAATCATTTTGAACTGGATATAAATAGAGGATTTTCCATTCTTGGTGATTTTAATTATAACAAAACTTTTCAAACGCTTCGGGCACTTTTTTATCACACCAATGATATTTATTATTATAGGAGCAATTCAGCAGTTCTTAAATATACAATTCCCGTTACATCAAAAATTTATTTTATTCCAACTCTGAGTTTTGAAAGACAATTTCCCGCGGAGAGTTTTACTGAGTTCAGTTTTTTTTATAAGACGCGCAAATATTTACCTAACCTGCCAATAGAAGAATATAATAACCATAAAGCGGGTATAAGTTTTGAATACATTGAAAATATTGATTACAAGAGCAGCAAACCTATAACATTTAAAGGAAAGTCATTTCTTAACTTAAAAGCTTCTTACGAGTTCGGCAGTGATAAATTATTGGGATCAACCGAAAATCTTTCCATTTGGAGAATGTATTTACAGCGTTATCAGGAAATATATAATCCTATCAGCCTCGATTTAAGAATTTTTCTGCATAAACAAACTATTACAAATTATATTCAAAAATTAAATTTCGTAAACAGAATTCAAGCTACCCTTTTCACGGAAGATCCCCTTTCATTTTATACTTTAGATAATTATGAATATCAATTGGAAAATTATCTTAAAATAAAAAGCGATTTAACACTTTTTCATTTCCCAAACATTTTTAATTTTCAAATCTCATTCGGTATTTATTATTCTTTTTTAAGACCCTTAAACCGGAGTACTATTACCGGAATTAATCCTTTAAAATCGAATTTTCAGGAATACGGGATTGCGTTTAAAGGGATTTCATTTCTTAATCTGTACGTATTAAAAAATAATTTTAGATCGAAAGATGTTTTTATCAGTGCGGATTTTTCTTTTTAACCGCCGGTAAATTTTTGCAGATTATTGAAGGAATGTTTTTGATTTTAATAATCATAAACTTCTCTATTTCAGAATATAGAAGATTGGGTATTGGTCGTTAACAATTCCAGAAATCTCATCCCTCTATATGAATTTCCTTTTTTATTTAATTTTGGGCTCCAGGTTGCAATACTATAGTTGTTTGGGTGGATTGCAATAATACCGCCGCCAACTCCACTTTTACCGGGAAGTCCAACTTTGAATGTAAATTCTCCTGATTCATCATAAAACCCGCAAGTTTGCATTATGGCGTTAATCCTTTTGGTTTGACTAATACTTAATATTTGTTTATTGCCCGAGTTTATAAATCCATTATTTGCAAAAAACAGGAATGTTTTTGATAATTCCTGACAACTCATTTCAATGGAACACATGCTAAAGTAAAAATTAAGAATTTCGTCCGGATCATTAATAATGTTTCCAAATGATTTAATAAAATTGCACAACGCAATATTTCTGTATCCTACACTTCTTTCAGATTCAATAATTGATTTCGAAAAGTTAACATTAGCATTATCAGATATTTCTCTTATAAAAGACAAAAAATCTTGCAAAGGATTTTTTAATTGACTGACTAAAATATCACATATAACTAAAGCGCCTGAATTAATAAATGGATTCCTCGGAATTCCTTTATCTGTTTCCAGTTGAACAAGAGAATTAAATGGAGTTCCAGAGGGTTCAACGCCCACTCTGACCCAAATTTTTTCTCCCAATATTTTGTAAGCTAAACTTAACGAAAGCACTTTGGCAATGCTTTGAATAGAAAATTTTGTATAACAATCACCAATACCAAATTCATTTTTATCGACAGTAGTTAAATATATTCCAAAATTATCGGGATTTACTTTGGCAAGCTCGGGGATATATGACGCAAGTTCTCCCCTATCTTTTTGTGCGCTGATAATTTCATATATTTCATGCAATATTAATTGATAATCCATTTAAATTATTCCTGTAAAATTGATCCCAACAATTATTTATTTCGAAAATACTTGGCTTAAGATTCTAATTTCCCATCCAATTTACTTTCTTTAAAATAATCAATTATTGGATTACTAATTTATAATTACCATTTTGAATTATACTTCTCCACAAGACAAATATAACATTGAGTCCTCATTAAAATTTTCCATGCGACAAATTGAATAAAAACGTAAGCTTAATATTTAGGCTATAGATCTAAAATAGAATTTTGTTATTGCGTAAAAATATCAGCAATGGCACCGCTACAGATGAAGGATAATTCATTATAAAAGTAATAATTCTGAGGAATAGTGTTTTGATTGCAGTTTGTAAATTTAATACGCAAATATCTTTCAGGCTAAAATATTTTCCATACCAGAATCACGTATAAACAAGCAGGTTGTTTGAGTATTAGTTACCATTTTTTCCATGAACTTAAAATCCGGTTCAGGCACAAGACCAAAAATATTAAGATCGGCATTTGGCGCATCCAATATAAATTCATCGAAAATACCAACCTGAATCAATCTCTCAGTTTTTGGAAGACGGGCAAGATCAATTAATTCGGAGATGAAAAGTTCCGCCTGGTTTTCTTGTTCATGATTATCTACAACGGTAACAATTCGTATTCTGGCACCCCAGTTTTTCTGAAGTTTGTAAGCAACAAGTATCGAAAGATCAAGATTTCCAATATCTGATGAAATTTCCCAATTAGGCGCGCGATTTCTTATCCATATATTTATCATCTGCCTCTGCCCAAAACCGGATTTTGGATGCTGAAAATAAACAAGCACTCCAAGCTGCAGCCTGGCCGATTCCCGGATTATTTCTATGAAATCATTTTCGTAAGATTCCCTGTCAGACATATTAAGAAATACAATGTTAGGTTTAAAGAACGAGCCCCTATAAGCCTGGTTGGCAAAGTTTACTCCTTCAGAAAAATTTTCGGTTCTTATAACAGCCCATGACGAAAATACACCACCTTGCTGAAAAGCCAAACTTAATCCATTAATTTGTTGAGTGAGTTTACCGCTTATACTTTCGGAACCAATTCCCAGCAGTTTAATAGATCCCTTAGGATATGCCACATTTTTAAGGAATGAAAAAATACCTTTTACTGATTGCGCGTCATTAACAGGTATAAGAAGGTTTGGTTTCCACGCTCTTTCCTGCCGGTGGGTTATCATGGCAGTATGTTTTGCAGCCCACTCCGCAAATGAAACAAATATTCCGCTTCTTACATCTTCGAATGGCGTTATTAGTTTTCGCTGCGACAGAATCCCATAAACCATAATAACTACCGCAACGGACATGAGACTTAAAGTTGAGTTTATGATAAACATTGCAACTACGGAAGCCAACAGACCAATCCAAGGCACCCACTTGGGTACTGTAAAAAGCGGTCTGAAGCTTATAAGTCCGAGGTTCTGTTCAATTATTACGACTACATTCAACATGGCGTAAGTAATTAGAAAGAACAACGTTACTAAAGGAGCAATCGCATTAAGATCGCGGAGAAGCATAGCCATAAAAACCATTGCACCAGTAACCATCATTGCGTTACGCGGCTGGCCTGTTTTGTTTAATTGTCCGAGCCAGCCGCTAGCGGGAAGAACACTGTGCGCACCCATAGCATATAATATTCTTGATGAACCAACCATCGATGCAAGTGCAGAGGAAAAAGTTGCTCCTAATACACCGGCAATCATTAGAGGAGGGAAAAAAGACTTTTCAATTAATATATTATAATTTTCGAGCAGTTCATTATTATTGGCTGATCTCGCAATCCAATATGCAAGTCCCATATAAATGATAAAACTTACCGCAATAGCCCAAAGTGTACCTACGGGAATGCTTTTGCGGGGATCTTTTAATTCGCCCGACATATTTGCGCCTGCCATAATTCCAGTAGCTGCTGGAAAAAACACCGCAAATACTATCCAAAAATCGGAACCCGAAAAGTTATTTTCAACCGATCCTGCATACGATCCCCACGTCAGCACATCAGCTGTTGTGTACATCATAGAACCATAATAAGCAGCCATAACAATTACTACAAGAGATGCAGCAATAATAGCCATTATTATATACTGTGTTTTAATCGCGAGGTCGGCGCTTTTATAAGCAATACCGTAAATAACAGCAAATACTATAATATCAACTAAAAATTCGGGATGAGTGGGAAAAATGGTAAGCCATCCCTCTCTAAAACCAAAAATATACATCGTTACTGCAAAACCTTGAGAAACATATCGAGGAATTCCAAGACTGCCCCCTACCTCCAGACCAAGCGATTGAGATATAATTGCATAAGCTCCGCCGGCTCCTATTCTTATATTGGTTGTAATTGATGACATGGATAATGCGGTAGTTATTGTAATTAAAAAGGAAATTAAAATTATGAGCCATGCACCCATAAGACCGGCATTACCTACCACCCAGCCCAGCCGAAGGTACATGATAACTCCGAGAATAGTTAACAGAGTGGGAGTAAATACCCCGCCAAAGGTTCCAAATTTTTTAATCTCATGATTTTCTTTGGTCATTTTTTTAACTGATTTTTTTTTCTTAGGTAGCTTCTATGTGCATTAAACCTTAAAAAAAAATATATAATATTGCATATTAATGTTGAGTTTGGGACTTACATTACACCAAAATATTATATTCTTCCGCCAATTATACTAAGCATTTTACATATAAAAATGATGACCAAATAATGGAGTGATCCTTGAATCTGTATTAATATTTTTAATTCAATAATCAGAATTCAATGCTGTGATGCCTCAGTTATAAATACTAAGATCAAGTTAGCATTGGTCAATATAAAATAAGATTTATATAATTTCAATACTCTGTATACTCCTGGGCATTTGAGGCATTGTCACTGCTGTTTTCACATTAGCGGATTTTGAACGGCATAGTAATTTATTAATATGTAAATAAAGTTCGTAATGAAATTTATTTGAATTTGAAAATGTAGATTAACTTGAAGTATTCAAGTAAATGAACGGCTCTCAAAACAAAGGTTATATTCAAAATTATTTTAACAATATCATCTTCTTTTTTTCAGTATAATCACCACATATAATTCTGTAAATGTATGTTCCGCTCGCAAGATTGCTTGCATCAAATTCTAATTCATAATTTCCAGCTTGTCTATATTCGTTTAACAATGCAGCAACTTCTTTTCCCAACACATTAAAAACTTTAATTTCTACATTATTATCCGAAGGAATTGAAAACTTAATTTTCGTAGTTGGATTGAATGGATTAGGATAATTTTGGTTAAGCGAAAACTTGTTTATAATTATAGAATTTGGTTCTTTAATTCCTGTTGGGATGTTAATATCAAAATACCATAATCCATCTGAACGTGCAGCCCACAATTTTTTATAATGTACTGTCATATCATAAAGATATGAAAATTCATGTGAATGAATTTCCCAAGATTCGCCATAATTATCACTCGAGAAAATCCAATGTTGTCCACCAAACAATAGTCCGGCAAATAATCTATTATTGTAGACGGCTAGCACGCTGATATCTCTGGTGGGGAAAGCTAGTATATCTTTATTTTCCCAATGCATCGCGTCAAGGGAGCCTCTGTAGACTCCATTATCTGTACCAGCAAAAATATATTCGCCATGTTCAATAAAATCGTAAAATTGTCTCTGTGACTGATTATAATCAACAAAAATATTCTGCCACTCAACATCTTTATCATTTCTCTTAAATAAATATAAGCCGAGATTGGCAAGAAGATAATTTTCAGTTGAGTAAATTGCATTTGAACCTACTTGATATAGACCCGTATTAAATGTTTTCCAGGAAACCTGATTTTCCAAATTATTTACATGAATACCGCTCGCATCAGTAGCGACGTAAAGACTATCTCCTTTACCTGCAAATTCAACAATACCTAAAGCGTCGGATGAAAGTCCGTTATTAAATTCATCCCAGCTATCGCCCGAATTTGTACTTCTATATATGCCGCGGTCAAATGTTCCTATATACAACGTATTCTTGTAAGAAAAAATTGTATAGTAATAACTGTTAACATTTGGTTTAGTTTGAAGTTTTAACCAGACTGAACCGCTGGCCATGCTCTTAAAGATATCACTTGATGATACCGCAAACAGTTCTCCTTTATGTTCTGTTATTGAATATACTTCTACTGAATCTATCATTTGAATTTGCACCCATGATTGGGAGAAATGGCTGGCATTCGTAAGGAATAAAATCAGGCCAATTATTAATATATTTTTATTATCTCGATACACAGTTCTGAACCTTTTTAAGCATTATTTGGACAAAATAATTTATTGGATACACCATTTTTGAAGAAATAGGACGTCTTATACTAATAAAAGTTTCCGGTATATTTATTTTTTTTAACTATGGCGAGTCGATAATATCGAATTATCAAGTGGGGATTATTATGCGGAAAATCCTCTGCGAAGTATTTAAAGAGGTACACAATTATATTTTTATGATCGATAAAAAATATTGTTTATAAACTAAAACGAACTTACACCACAATTCTATAATCATCCTAATTCTTTTTTTTGATTGCGTGTAATTTTCATCAAATTAATTTAGCTTGTCGCCGGCACCTGCCTGCCGCCATTGGCATATCAACTTTCATATTTCTCTTGCAGGGGTTTTCTTTCCATTGTGAGCATGTTGAATTCAGCGGTATGAAGTTTTGGATGTTATTAATACAATTATTCTTTTTTTAGCATTACCAGTTCCTCATTCCATATTCCGGCGTTATCTGTCGATATACTTTACTACTGCTTTGGTTAATATTAGTGCTTCACAACCAAAAACTCGACTTCCAAGATGACTTAGATGCCCATCTGTTGGAACACAATTTATCACTTAAAACTGGCAAATCAGCGACAGAGTAATTCAATATTTTTAATTCTTGTGTTATGAATAGCTTGCTAATATTTCTTTCGGTTCTTGCTGATTTTACGAATGTGAAGCGAATATTATAGATTAAAACTTATTTATCAAAAAAATAGTTATGCTAAATAATTTCAGATCCACTTTTTACGTTTAAAAAATATTAGTAATGCAACAGCTACAACAATCATTACTCCCCAAAAAATAAAATAACTATACTTAAAATGAAGTTCGGGCAGATACTCAAAATTAGTGCCGTAAATCCCTGCAATAAAAGTGAGCGGGATAAAAATAGCGGCAAAGATAGTCAGTATTTTCATCACATCATTCATCTTATTAGATAATGCGGAATTATATAGGTTCATTTGGTCGGATAACATTTCCCGGTATGTATCAATTGCTTCAGACGCCTGTGTCATTAAGTCTTCAAGATCTTTTAAAAACGGAATTGTTTTCTTATTAATTATATCATTATCCAGTTTTGCTAATTGTGTGATCGCTTCTTTGGCCGGACGTATACTTTTTCTTAAAAAATTCATTTCTTTTCTGTAATTACTAAGCTGTTCCATAATCTCCGGTTCAGGATCACCCAGGACAACTTCTTCCATATCTTCAATTTTCTCGCCGAATCTTTCAATTATATAAATATAATTATCTACTACTGTATCAACTAATGCATAAGAAAGGTAGTCTATACTGGTAGCTCTTATCCTTCCCTTCTGTTTTCTTATTCTTTCTCTTACCGGTTCAAATACATCACCGGGCTGTTCTTGGAATGTTAAAAGGAAAGTTTTGCCTATAACCAAACTTAATTGTTCAGATATAATAGTTTGATTCGATTCATCGTGACGGAGCATTTTTAGGACTAAAAATAAGTTGTTATCGGATTCCTGTAGTTTTGGCCTTTGATCAGTATTCATAATATCTTCAATAAGAAGCGGGTGCAGATCAAAAGTTTCACCAATTTCTTTCATCAACCCAGCATCGTGCAAACCATCTATGTTAATCCAGGTAACTGTGTTTTTTTCTTTAAATTCCGTTCCATCCGAAATTTTTTTCAGTTCATCTTCGTGCAGTTGTGATTTGTCATAATCAATAATTCTGATTTTAATATCATCAACTTTTTGGTTGCCAATAAAAACAGCTGAGCCTGGAACCAGTCCCGCAGTTTTATCTCTTTTTTTTAAAAATCTTGCCATTAAAAATTCCTGAAGATTTATTTATAGAAAACATGTTTAAATATTTTCGGCAATTTTACTAATAATCACTTTTTTAAATTCTATTTTATACCGATATATAGAATTAATCACCCATAATTTTTACATTCAACGAGGGCATACCTACAATTTCATGTGTGGCGGAGGCAAACTGAACTTTCCCGCTTGTAGCTAAAATATCATTATGAATTTTTGTAAATAATTTATCTTTAGTAATTCTTCTCGATTGATAATCCACAACATACCGAAGTGAAAACTCCAGCCAGTTATCATTTGCAATCATAAAAACCGTAGGGGCTACATTCGCATTTTCAATACGATATTTTTCAAGCATCTTATCCCAGGTTTCTTGTGCGCTTGCAATATAGGAACCTACAATTTCATTCGCAGAAGTTTCTAGAATTGTTCTTGCGAGATTAACATCGCTTCCGTATCTAATAGGCAATTTGATTTCATCCCAGAGGAAAGGAAAATCGGCAGAATAATTATAAACCGAATCTTTGAATACGAAACTGTTTGCAATCCTCACAATTCTGCCAGTGTACTGATCGCCATCAACCCATTGTCTGCATTCCATTAGAGTTGTTCGTAATATTCCAATATCAATTACATCACCAACGCTTCCGCCAAGTTGAACTCTATCCCCAACTTTATAAAAATTTGATAATGAAACTGCAAGCCAACCGGCAACGCTAGCAATTACTTCCTGAAGTGCAAAAGCGATTCCAGCGCCAGCAACGCCCAAAGCTACAGTTAGTCCGCTTAGTTTATCACTAAACACGATTGATACAATTAATATTATAACTAAGTAACTAACCAATGAAATTATTTTTCTCAGCCGATATCTTTGATCTACATCTTTAATCATTTTTACTGATTTATTTCTGAAGAATTTTGATAGCGCAATTATTATCAATACAAGAACTATTGATGTAATTATTCTACCTATTGTAGGATCAAAAAGAATTTTAGTTAATGATTCTTCCATATGTTAATCCTTATTTTTTTTTAATAACAAATAATTTTAAAAATACGATCTGATGTTCTTTAGCAAAAATTTCTACTGGAATTTTTGTTTTATTACAATCTCGTATCTAACTATAAAACAAGAACACTTTCTCACCATCTGCTTCTTACGTTTATGCATAAATAATTATAACAAATCAGAATAAATGTTAGTCTTAACATTTTATTCATAATGCACATTGCTAATTGATAAAATAATTGTTTTTGCATGAAGTAGTAATCATTTTTATTAACCTAAATGGAATTAAAAATTTTTAGGATTATTGCATATTGATTGTCACTTGGGACACTATCAGTTAAAGCAAGAATAAACATCCAAATTGTTCGAATTATTTTAATAAATACGAAAAAAAGTATTCAAACATTTTTCCCAATATTAGGAAGTCTCCGAACAGAGAATTAAATACCATCGAGTAAAATTACTAAACCATATACAAAAAATAATAATCCAGGACCAAATATTTACCAATTGGTTCCCAATATAATCAAGAATAGTTGTACCAATAATAAATATTTGATTAAGTAAGGCAAACATCAAAAATGCTTTTCTTCTCGATCTCCCTCCAATGTCGATAAACCTTCCTCAATCTTGCCGATTTCTATTTATATTTTCTTCTGTATAACTTTTTTATCAGGATACCACTAATAAATAAACCCCTAAACTCAGTTTGGCAGAAAGCCTTATTTTACGGGAGAAAAAATTATAAAGCCTTCAAAATTTATTAGCGGGTATTTACTATGTAATTATTGGTTATAAACTTATTCTTTAACAAATTACAATTCACTAAATTTTCCATCGCCTTTTATTGAAGGTACTTTTTTTAAACTTATCTATAATCGTTTCTTTAGTGGCATCTTCTACACCGAACCATTTTTCAAGACTTGTATTTGTCATTATGGCACGTCTATTCAATTACTTAATGTATCCATCTGTAAGAATAACATAAAGCAGGTATTCACCTTGTTCTGATTCCAATGGTTCTAAAAAATTTATCCATCGTAATTATTTTCAAAATCACCTGTTCCTTTTTCGTAGGTTATTTCGTAAAGCCCATCAAAAGGTTCTGCACCAAAAGGACTATCTTTCAATTTAAAAGCTATCGGTGAATTTCTGATTTTTTTAAAACTGAATCAAAAAACCCGTTCCTGATCAATCCGTGGATTGTACCGTTATTACTTATAATTGGGCAATGCTGAAAAATCGAGAAAACTTCTCCGCGAGAAAGTAATTTTGCTATTTAAGCTGCGGCTGTTTGTTTTGATTTACTTTTAGGTTTTCCTACACCAAAACCGGGAACCGGTGATTTATAAGCATGTCCGGTACCTACAATGAACAAACTATTTCTATTATCTCTTTTTGTTAAAATTGTCTCTGAAATAATCTTAGCCATTTGTTCATTTCTGTCTAAAACGTTATCAAAATGAGCCTTCATTTCTTCATAATTTGTAAAGGATTTAAATGGTCTGGTTTCATCAACACAACGACTTGGCAAATAATTATCGCC
>PGYT01000122.1 GCA_002839805.1 Ignavibacteriae bacterium HGW-Ignavibacteriae-2 | reverse complement strand
CTGCTCCTTCGCCACGTGCAGCTATTGGAGAAGAATTCGGTTTAGAGCCTGGACAATCCATGACACAGGAATTAAATACCGCACTTAGAAGAATCGGATTTGATAAAGTTTTTGACACCAATTTTACTGCAGATTTAACTATCGTTGAAGAAGGAACCGAGTTAATTTTAAGACTTTATCAGGCATTAGTTGAAAAGAAAGAAGTCGCTTTGCCCCAGTTTACTTCATGCTCGCCGGGATGGGTAAAGTATCTTGAACATTTTTATCCTGAGTACATCCCAAATCTTAGTTCGGCAAAATCACCTCAACAAATGTTTGGCTCACTTATAAAAACACATTATGCCCAAAAAGCCGGGGTTGACCCAAAGGATATTATTAGTGTTGCTGTAATGCCGTGTTCAGCTAAAAAATTCGAATGTAATCGACCTGAAATGGCTGATAGCGGATATAAAGATGTTGATTATGGATTGACTACACGCGAAATGGCGAAGATGATTAAAGAGGCAGGTATTTATTTGCCGGAAATGCCGAAATCTCATTTCGATAACCCGTTTGGCGATGCCTCAGGCGCAGGACTGATTTTCGGTGCCACCGGAGGTGTTATGGAAGCAGCAATTCGTTCAGTTGTTGAATTCATTACAGGTAAAAAAGCTGAAGACGTATTTGAAAATGCTAATGTTTTGGATGTGAGAGGTTTCGAAGGAATTAAATATATGGAAGTACCAATAGGTAGTGAAGTTGGTCCAGTGCCTGATTTGGTGAAAAAACTTGTTCCTAATTGGGACTGGCTGAAAGGCGCAACATTAAAAGTTGCAGTTGCCCATGGAACTGCTAACGCCAAAAAGGTAATGGAAGACATAAAAGCAGGCGGGAAATTTAGCGAATGTCATTTTATCGAATTTATGGCTTGTCCCGGCGGATGTTTGGGAGGCGGTGGTCAACCAATTCCAACAAACGAAGAGATAAGAATGAAAAGAGCTCAGGCGATTTATTCGGAGGACGAATCACTTGAAATTAGAAAATCGCACGATAACGTTCACGTAGCTCAATTATACGAGGAGTTTTTAACGGAAGGCCCTTGCGGACACCTTTCTCATAAATTACTTCATACTCACTATACGAAACGTGGCAAATACATAGCTTAATTTATACTTTACCAGCCGGTTAGAAATAACCGGCTGTAATTATTGGATGTTATATGAACCTATTACCCGATATTACTTTTGATTATGACAGATATTGGCAATCGGTACATACATATAATCAGTGGTTTATAAAACTTCGTAACTTTGCCGTTATTATGCTTGTCCTTTTTTTAATAAGCATTTCATTTCTATTTCAGATTAAGTTAAATACACTCCAAATATTTGGAATCACTGGCACTACTGTTTTTATTTTTTTCTACAATCAGTATTTCAATTTTTATATATCAAAAAATGATGGCGAATCTTTAAAAACTTATGCACTTCAATATTCATTATTGCAAATAATATTCGATTTAATTTCTCTTAGTTTTATTGTTTATTTAACAGGCGGAATTGAGGCTCCATTATTTTTATTCTTTATTTTTCATATGATAATCGGCAGTATAATTCTCCCCGATAAAATTATTTACGCGATTGCGTTTATTCTTGTTTCTATTTTTAGCACACTCAGTTTACTTGAGTATAATTATGTAATACCGCATCAATCATTAAAAGGATTTTACAGAAACAGTTTTTTCCAGGATCCAAATTTTCTGTTTGGATTTCTCTTTACATTTTCAGTGATGTTATTTGTAAGTATTTATTTGACAAAAAAAATTGTTGGTGATTTGTATAATAGAGAAAAAGAACTAAAAGATGCGCTGGAGGAATTAAACCAAGCTGAAGCATCAAAGCAAAAATATATTATCGCTGTGGTTCACGAATTAAAATCACCGATTGCCGCTGCAACATCTTATCTCGAATTAGTAACAGGGGGTTTTGTAGGAAAAATATCAAATGACGTTGACGATAAAGTTAACAAAGCAAAAATAAGATTAAATGAAGCAATTGAAAATATTAACAACATTCTTCACGTGTCTAAATTCAAACTTCTCAATAGAATTGAGAAAGAACAAATTGATCTTAATTTATTGATTTCGGAAATTGTTGAAAAATCCGCGAGTTTAATCCAAAAAAAGAATTTAAACCTGCAACTGAACGACAAACTAAAAAACAGGTATAAAATCCAAGCCGATAGGTTATTAATGCATTTAGCATTTTCAAATTTAATTTCAAATGCCATAAAGTACTCATCAAAAAATGGCACTGTTGTAATAGATTTAACTGAATTAAAAGAAGATATCAAAATAATTATTGCAGATGACGGTATTGGAATTCCCCCAAATGAACTATCTAAAATATTTGAGGATTATTACAGAGCATCAAACGCAAAGAAGAATAAAATTGAGGGAACTGGTACGGGTCTCTCTGTAGTTCGACAAATAATATCCGCTCATAGTGGTACACTAACAGTAAATAGCCCATCTTATCTTTCAAAACCTAATAAACCAGGCACCTCATTTACAGTTATTCTAAAAAATGGATAGTTGTTATTTAACCGATAGTTATATATTTTAAAATCAGTGTCATATTTATTTTCACTTAATGGTTGGATTTATGATACTATTGGTGCCCAAGTGGACATATGAATATCCTGAGTTTTGGAATACCATCAGACGAAGAAATATCTGGTTTATTAAGATTAGATATTGCATCGCTCTTTCCGTCTTTGGTTTTCTCATTGTAGGCCATAATTTATTATCATTCAACTTCACTCCTTTACAAATAAAAGCTCAAATTCTGATCGGTTTATCAATAATTTTATATAATGTAATTATTGATTACAGCAAATCTATTGTTGGTATTATCCCGAGTGAATTTAATGCCATGCACCTTTCACTGATGCAAATATTACTTGATTTTACCGTACTAATGTTATTAGTCTACTACACAGGCACAATCGAATCTCCATTTTACATGTTTTTTATTTTACATATGGTTGTAGGGAGTTTAATACTTCCGGGCTATCTTATAAAAACAATCTGCTTCATTGTAATTGCAATATTTTCCTTACTTGTATATCTACAAAGGATAGATCTAATTGAATCTCATTTTATACGCGGTATAACAATAGATTTAACACGACCGTTGAATTATGATGTTTTATTTTTGCTTGTTTTTGCTACAATAATGATTTCAACAGTTTTTATCGCAAATAGAATAGCCCGAAATTTGCTTAAAAGGGAGGAACAATTACGCCAGACTCTAATACAACTTGATGAAGTTGAAAAATCGAAGCAAAGATATCTTATGGGAGTAGTGCACGAAATTAAAACGCCCATAAGTGCCATTGAGTCCATAGTGGATATAATCCTTCAAAAATACGTTGGCCCAATCAGTGAGGAAGTAGAAAAGAAGTTGTTAAGAATAAAAGAACGTTCGGGTGAAGGATTAATAATGATTAATAATATACTGAAAATCTCGAAACTTAAATTGCTTGAACAAGTAGAGACAGATGAAATACTAATTGATGAAATTATTAAAGAATTTCTTGAAGAAAATATAGACAAAACTGATTATATAAAATTATCAATAAAGTTCACTGACGATAGAGAAATCAAAAAACCTCTTTTTGGGGATAAAGAGTTGTTAAAACTGGCAATATCTAACATAGTGTCGAATTCGGCAAAATATGTTGAGAACTCCGGTATATTGGATATACTGGTTAAAGATATTAACAGTCAATTATTCATTGACATTTCTGATAACGGTATTGGAATTCCGGAAGGAGAGATAAATAAAATATTTGATCAGTTTTATAGAGCAACAAACACAAAGTCCCGAAAAACCGAGGGTAGTGGCTTAGGATTATCTTTAGTTAAAGAAATTATCGCCAGACATGGTGGAACAATAAAAGCGATATCTCCCTCAAGAATCGGAAACGAGGTTCACCCTGGAACCAGTATAATAATTAAACTGCCGTACCAGGCAGATGATGATGATGATGGAACTACATTAATTCCATTACAGGGCGGCTTATAAAACGTAAATATTTTTCAGGAAATATATTCCGTGCTTTTTCCGCCTGCTCTTCATTTGCAAATAAGCCGAATACCGTGGATCCCGAACCGGTCATGGAAGCAAACCCTGCCCCCTGAGAATAAAGTGCCTCTTTAATTTCTTTTATTTCAGGGTATAATTCAAATACTGGTTGTTCGAAATCATTAGAGAAAATATGGCGGAATTCTTTAACATCATTAAAAGATTGAGGGCTATTAATTATAATTTCTTTCTCTAAAGAAAACGATTTCAAAAGATTGAACGCTTTTTTTGTTGAAACATGAATTAGTGGATTTACAACAAGAATTGGAAAAGTAATATGGAAATTAAGGGGTGCTAATACTTCCCCTCTAGATTTTCCGATGGCGGGTTTCGATTTAATAAAAAATGGGACATCGGAGCCCAACTGTAAAGCTAATTTCATCAAATCCGAATGGGATAATTTTAGAGCAAACAGTTCGTTTAGCGAAATCAATGTTGCTCCGGCATCTGAACTTCCTCCGCCTAAACCCGCACCAATTGGTATCCTTTTTTCAAGAATTATTTCTACTTTAAGTTCCTTATTAATATAATTTTCGATAATTGATTTGGCCTTTAATACAAGATTTTCACCACTTAATTCAATTATTGATTCGTCATAGATAAATTTATTTTCCTCACTTTTATAGAAACTTAATTCATCACATAAATCATGAAGCGGGTAAAAAAGGGTAGACAAATTATGATATCCATCCGGCCTTTTTGACAATATGTTTAAACCAATATTTATTTTGGCCGGAGCTTTAATATTAATAGACTTCAAGAATTAACTCCTTTAATTTTTTTGTATGCTCAGGCGTTGACCCACAACAGGATCCTATAAAAAATGGGTTAGCTGATAAATAATGTTTTACAAAATTTTTGTAATTAATAGGGGATACGCCGGTACTAATAGAAATATCCGTAAAACTTCCACCGCCACAGTTAAGGTAGAAACCCCATTTTGTGTTAATTGAATAACGTTGCGCAAATATATTGTAAGTTTCGGGTGACACACAATTAATACCGATGCACACAGGATTTTTGTCAGAAATATATTCAATAATATTTATTACTTCTTCACCGCTTAATATTCTTAAATCAGTAGTAATAAATAAATTTAGTGTGTATGGAATGTTATTATTTAGACAAAAATCACTCACTATTTCAATTTCATCTTTGTGGCTGAATGTTTCATTCCAAATAACATCGACTCCAGCGTCATATAAAAACTCAATATGTTTTTCATGATTTGATCTTAATTCTTTTGAGCCGAGATTTCTTTTATTTTGATAACAATCTTCGGCGGGGGCATTGCATCCTGCTAAAACAATACCTCTATCGGAAATCGCGTTTTTTGCAATTTTTACTGATTCTCGAACCAGATCATTAGAATTATGTTTAGAACGGGACATGTTTATTGCGGCTGGATTTGAACGAAAAGTATTTGTGGTAATTATTTCTGCGCCGGCATCAATATATTCTTTATGTATTCCCTCAACTAATTTCGGATTCTCAATATTTGCAGATGTTGACCATAAAGAATCGCTAAAATTCATCCCTTTCATTTGCAGATAACTGCCCATTGCGCCATCCAAAATCACGGGACGTTTGAGGCTGCTATGTAGTTCTAATAATTTCATCAAAATTATTTTAAAGGGATTTTCCAATTTTAAAAGGATTTTTATCGAAAAAGAAAATCAGTAAACCCAAAAGAAGCATAAATAGATTTTCTATGATTTTTTGCAGTCCGGCTTTTTGACCATCGTTCGTCCCGAAACATCCGCATTCAATATCCAACCCGCGGGAAATTGCAATAGCTACAAGCAGTATAAATAAAGTTAGGAGTAAATTTATAATAAATATATTTTCCTTAACACATATCCCAAATATTAATAACAAACCGGTTATTAGTTCTAAGAAAGGGAGTATTATAGCGATAAAATTGATAAATATTACGGGCATAATCTTATAGTTCTCAATTGCTACTGCAAATTTTTCCGGATTTGATATTTTTTCAAGGCCTGCAAAAACAAAAACAAAACCCAGAGCTAACCTTAAAGCGAATAAGAGATGCTTATTACTTACAATAGTGGATTTAATCATTCTGCAGCCTCGTAGCTATTTCCATTTTTAATCCATTCTTTGTATCCACCCGTATAAACAAATAAGTTGGAAAAACCAATTGCTTCCAAATATTCATAAAGCCTTTTACTAACATCACAATCGTCACCGTCACAATATAAAATATACCGTTTGTGTTTATCCATACTCTGTACAATTTTATCATTTGGGTTAAAACTGAATTCCGGAATATTAATCGCACCTGGTATGTGCCCGTCTCCAAACTCCCACTGATCTCTGGCATCTATAAATACAGCTGATTTTTCATTAAACATTTTAATAACATCATTATATTTTATTCCCTCTAATTGGGATAATGAATTTTCCTTTGGATGACTTTCGTCCGGTTTGTTTTCTGAGTATGTTATCTCTTTAAATTGCCTTATCAACGGAATACCATCGGGCGAAAAATAATTGTAAATAATAGAAATTATTACAGTTAGCAGAATTATCTGCAAAATATCTTTAGTACTTAATTTATTGTTGTTCATTCTTCAATTTCCACGGCGTTATTAGGAATTTCAGGTTTTACAAGCAATACGCTTTCTTTGGATAATAATACTTGCCCTGGATTCATATTCTTATTTTTTCTGACAAACTTTCGAAGTGTATAAGCAACAGGAGCAATTTTAGCGGTTTTAGCCTTACTATAAAATGCAGCAATTGATGCAACATTGTTTAGGATATTTTTGGGTATTCCTTCTTTCGGATTATCGACGCGCAGTACTACATGTGAACCAGGTAAACCTCGCGCATGAAACCAATAATCGTTTTGTTTTGCATATTTTACTGTAAGTAAATCGTTGCTTTTACTGTCTCTTCCCACAAAAACTCGATATTTATTGTCGAGAACATATTCTCTATAACTGATTTTATCTTCCACTTTTTTCTTACCA
>PGYT01000121.1 GCA_002839805.1 Ignavibacteriae bacterium HGW-Ignavibacteriae-2 | reverse complement strand
GCACTTTCCGCAATTGGCAGGAAATATAATGGTTGTTTATACGCTGGAATTATGATCACAAAAGAAGGTCCAAAAGTAGTTGAGTTTAATTGCCGCTTTGGTGATCCGGAAACACAGGTGGTTTTACCTATAATTGAAGGCGATTTTTTGAAACTAATTTATTCAACTGCTAAAGGCAAAGTTGATAAAACCTCTGTAAAGTATTCGGGAGCATGCGCTGTTTGCGTTATAGCTGCTTCTGGCGGATACCCGGATGGTTACAAAAAGGGAATAGTTATAAGTGGATTGGATAAAATAACATCAGAAAACACAATAGTTTTCCACGCGGGAACAAGAAAAAATAATGGTGATATAGTTACATCCGGCGGAAGAGTTATTGGTGTTACAAGCGTTAATAAGTATGGTGATTTATCAGATTGTAAAAAAGAAACTTACAACGAAATATCTAAAATAAATTATAGCGGTATGCATTACAGAACAGACATATCTGATAAAGCATCTTTAAAAGTTTAAAAGAGAAAAAATTAACCCGGAGGCCAGTTCATTTTTCTACCCCCTAATAGATGCATATGAAGATGATATACTTCCTGACCACCATTATCGCCACAATTAAAGACTAGTCTAAATCCTTCTTTATCAATATTTTCTTCTTTAGCTATAAAATTGGCCGCGTCTATCATTTCGCCTAGTAATAGACCATGCTCCCGACCATTTATTTCTCTAACAGTCGGAATTTCTATTTTCGGAATTATTAAAATATGTGTCGGCGCCTGAGGGTTGATATCCCTGAAGGCTAAAACATTTTCAGTTTCGTAAACTATATTAGCCGGAATTTCACGATTAATAATTTTGGAGAAAATGGTTGTGCCCATCATACTTTTCCTTTTTCAATATCATATTTTTTCATTTTACTATAAAGATGACTTCTTTGAATATCCAATATTTCTGCGGTTTTGCTGATATTCCACTCATTTAAATCCAACTGTTTAACAATAAAGGCTTTTTCTGCTTTTTCTTTAAATTCCTGAAATGAGCTTGTTGAGTCGAATAATTCATCGTTGTTGGTTTTTGAAACCGGCAATAAATCGATAATATGACTTTTCTCAATTTCTTGTTTGGGAACCATAATTACAATTCTTTCAATTAAATTACGGAGTTCCCTTACATTGCCGCTCCAAGGTAAACTTTGTAAAAATTCTATTGCGCTTGTGTTAAAATTAACCTGTGTAAAACCGTTTTTTTCGCAAATTTGCTTCGCAAAGCTTCTAATCAATATTGGAATATCTTCCTTCCTCTCACGCAAAGGGGGAACAATGATTGGGATAACATTTAATCTGTGGAATAAATCCTCTCGGAAATTATCGCTCGATATTTCTTCTTTAAGATCTTTATTAGTTGCTGTGATTATTCTTACATCAACCTCTATTTTGGTATTTCCGCCTACTCTCTCAATTTTACCGTCTTCAATGGCCCTTAGAACTTTAGCTTGCGCCTGCAGACTCATATCACCAATTTCATCGAGAAATAATGTTCCGCCATTAGCCTGTTCAAATTTTCCAATTCGTTTATTGGATGCTCCTGTGAAAGAACCTTTTTCATGACCGAATAATTCCGATTCAATAAGTTCATTAGGTATTGCAGCGCAATTAACCTCAACCAATGGTTTTGAAGCTCGGGCGCTGTTTTTATGAATCGCTCTCGCAACAAGTTCTTTTCCGGTACCATTTTCACCAGTGATAAGAATTCGTGCTTCAGTTTTAGCCACTCTGGAAATGGTAGTTAGAATATCTTTAATAACTTTACTTTCACCCAAAATTTCTTCATTTAAAAACAAATGTTCTTTGAGTTTTTTGTTTTCTGTTAGCAGGTTTGATTTTTCAACAGCGTTTCTAATGCTTATCAACAATTTATCCCGATCAATAGGTTTTTCTATAAAATCGAAGGCGCCCAATTTTGTCGCTTTTACGGCGTTTTCAAGACTGCTAAACGCGCTGATCATTATAACATTAATGGACAATTGTTTATCACGAATTTGATCTAAAATCTCAAATCCATTTAATCCCGGCATTTGGATATCCAATAGGAGCGCATTGTACTCTTCTTCTTCAAGACGTTTTAAGCCGGATTTAGAATCTGTACAATACTCAACGGAATAATCCGCATAGTCGAGTATCATTTTAATGCTTTCGCATATTTCGCGTTCGTCGTCGATAATTAATATTTTGTTCATAAGTTAAATGTTTATGGTGGTATAAAATAAGTAGTAAAACATCAGCGCCTCCGAAGGTTGTGTATTTTTATTCTCATATAATAAATTTCCAAATATTTCCCCTAGTATATCGATCAACAAATCTCGGAAATCTACTGCGCCTTCTACTTTAAATGTGTACTCGAATAACTCCACGAAAATACTCATAAATTTCGATAAATTAAAAATACGGATGTTGTAAGTTAAAAAAGCATTTCCGAAGAAATGTGTTAATTTATCTTTATCTCTCTCATATTCATCGGACGAGTAAAAAATATTTGAAGGAAGATTATTCAATTTTCTTTTAAATAACTCGACTGATGTTGAAGGAAGGGGAATGTTAACACGGTTATTAAATAATGGAACATGAATTGGCATTTCATGATAAGGAAGCGTTGCGAATGTGAGCGCTAATAAAGTTTCGGAAATATTAGAGTTACCTGCTTGTAATGAATTATTGTAAAGTGAGTCCGCAAGTTTAAAAGGGGGAAGACTCGCTTTTAATTCAGCAAAATTATCCGACGCAATAAATTCTGAAATATCAACTAAAGCATCATTAAAATGTTTTGATGAAGTAAACTGGCAATAAACGGTTGAATTAATTAAAAATATCAAAATCCAACAGAATATTTTTTCTTTAAATATATTTTTAACTGGATTTATAATCCCAACTTCTATAAAAAATCTTTTAATGTTTGTCATCAACAAAATAGACCAGCGCCGCCGCAATGAACATTGATACGCCACCCAGCATCAAAGCGTAAATGGCCTGATCATTAAAAAAATTACTTACAAAAAAACCTAATATAGCCGCCGCAGTAATCTGAGGAATTACTATAAAAAAGTTAAATATACCCATATAAACGCCTATTTTATGAGATGGCAGAGAGCCGGTTAAAATAGCGTAAGGCATAGCAAGAATTGAAGCCCAGGCCAAACCAATCCCTAATTCCGAGATAAGCAGCAGCATTGGGTCTTTTATTACATAAAAAGATAACAGACCCAATCCGCCCATACACAGACTTATTGCATGAACCGTTTTTCTGCTTGTTTTTTTTGCTAAAAGAACCAGCAGAAATGCCATTATAGCCGCAAATCCATTATATACTGCCATTAATATTCCCACCCAATCTGCACCTTCGTTATATAATGCTGAAGCTGTATCGGTTGCCCCATAAACATGACGGGTTACTGCAGGAGTTGTGTAAATCCACATTGCGAACAATGCAAACCATGAGAAAAACTGAACATATGAAAGTTGAACCATTGTTTTGGGCATCTTATACAAATCGTTTATTACAACAACTAATCCAAAGTTTGTTAAAGAACGATTGGTTAAAATTCCCGCGATTATTTGAAGTAAACCAAATACGACAATACCGCCAAATAAAACACCTATGCCGTAATCCATATATACAAAAAAGTAAAAAATAATAAATAACACCAAACCTACAGCAACCCAGACAGATCCTTTAAAAGTTAGTTTAGCTCCTGCTATCTCCGATTCGTCATAATTTATTCCGGCTTCTTTCTGTGATATTTTTTCTTCGTCGTTATATTTTTTTAATTCATCCGGAGAATATTCTTTAGAACTTACAACCGTCCAAATTACAGCCAGCAAGAAAACGGCTCCGCCAATATAAAATGATAATTTAACCGATAGTGGAATTTGTCCTTCTGGCGCAATATTACTTACACCAAACCAGTTGGTCATTATATATGGGAGAGCTGAAGCAACAATAGCCCCGGTGCCAATAAAAAAACTCTGCATAGAAAAACCTATAGTCCGCTGTTCAGATGGCAGCATATCTCCAACAAAAGCGCGGAAAGGTTCCATAGAAATGTTGATTGAAGCGTCCATAATCCAAAGCATACCTGCGGCCACCCATAATACAGGAGAGTTAGGCATAATTATTAAAGCTAATGAGGCCAAAATTGCGCCCGCTAAAAAAAATGGACGCCTTCTGCCAAGCCGGTTCCATGTATTATCGCTCATATGCCCAATGATCGGTTGAACTATAAGTCCAGTAACCGGGGCAGCTATCCATAAAATCGGAATTTCATCAATGTTGGCGCCCAATGTTTCAAATATCCTGCTCACATTTGCGTTTTGTAACGCAAATCCAAATTGTATTCCTAAAAAACCGAAACTCATATTCCAAATCTGCCAAAAACTTAAACGTGGTTTTTCCATCGGATTTCCCTAGAATTGTTGGTCCATAGAACTAAAAAAATAAAAAACAATTATAATCATTTTCTTAAGAGACTGCTTTAAAAAGGTGAATTATGTATAATTGAATTCCAATTTAAAAGTTAATTGGAATTACTGATAAATTTGTTATTAAAGTAATTTGATGAGATATGATTATTCAATTCATCTAAAATTTCAGCTGTGCCTAATAGATTAATAAATAAAAATTATTATTTGATAAGTAAATAACTGAAGAACAATAAATTAAATGAATTTCAGTGAGATTATAAAAACAGTTCTAAAGAAGCAGGGAAATGCTTTTTTTTATACTCCATCCTTCTACGATGATTCCAAATCATATTTATTTACGGATAGTTTAAGGCAAATCGATTTTAATTATGATGAGAACTTATCGACAAAGTTTTCCGAAATCGATAGCAGTATTTCGGATGGAATTCCATCTTATGGATTAATTAATTATGAATTTGCATACATGCTGGAAGAGAGATTTAAACATTTTCTTAATTCAACCGGTGGAGCATTATTTAAATTTTATTTATTCGATAAAAATAACGTCACAGTTTTTAATTCAAATAAAATTAATTTTGATGATAACCCGAACAATGATTATTCAATCGGCGAATTTAAATTGAGCGCAACCAAAAATAAATATCTTAAAGATATAGAAAAAATTAAAAATTATATTGCAGCGGGAGACACTTACCAGGTTAATTATACAAGTTCCGGAATGTTTGATTTTAGAGGATCAATAGAGCGACTGATTCTAAATCTAATATTTAATCAATCGGGGGAATATGTAGCCATAATAAACGAATTCCCCAAGCTTATAATATCAATTTCGCCCGAATTATTTTTCACGGTTAAAGGGAATATTATCACCGCAAAACCGATGAAAGGTACAATGCCGCGCGGCATAAATCTAAAAACTGATAGCATAAATAAGTTGAAACTTCTTGATAGCGGCAAGGATAAAGCAGAAAACATTATGATTGTTGATTTATTGAGGAATGATTTGGGGAGAATCTGTGAACTGGACAGTGTATGTGTAAAAAATAAATTTCAGCTGGAAAAATATGAGACTGTTTACCAGCTGACTTCAAAAATTGAGGGACGTCTGCTTGCAGCAACTTTTTCCGAAATTATTAAAAATATTTTTCCGTGCGGCTCAATTACGGGGGCTCCTAAAATTCGAACAATGGAAATAATACAAGAACTTGAGAATCGTAAACGTGGAATTTATACCGGAGCTATTGGATTTTACGCGGATAATAAAACCGTCTTTAATGTTCCTATAAGAACAATTGAACTCGATCTGGAGAGCGGTAAAGGTTTAATTGGTATGGGCGGCGGAATTGTATGGGATAGTAATCCTGTGGAAGAATATAATGAAATGCTTTTGAAAGCTGAGTTTTTATTAAATCTTCAACCACTATTCGAAATAATTGAAACAATGTTGTTGGAAAACAAATCTATTTTTCTCTTGGAGTATCATCTAAAAAGATTGGAGGAAACCGCTCGTTTTTTTCTTTTCAAATACGATAGCCGGGAAATAAATTCAAAAATAGATGAGATTGTTAAGAATTCAGATTTTTCCGAAAAATATAAATTGAGGTTAAAACTTAATAAATGGGGGAGAATCAGTTTAGAAATTAATCCTCTTAAAATCTATTGTGGTGAGTTCAGAGTTCAAATTTCCGACAAAAGAGTAAATTCGGGAAATAAATTTCTTTATTTCAAAACTTCGAATAGAGAATTATACGACTTACAGTTAAAATCATCACGCAAGGCGGGTTTTTATGAGGCTCTTTTTTTAAATGAAAAAAATGAGTTAACAGAGGGCTGTATTTCCAGCCTAATTATAAAAAAAAACAACAAGTATTTTACTCCACCTATTTCATCCGGGATTCTGGATGGATGTTATCGTCAGTATTTTTTAGATAATAACAATAATGTTTTTGAAAAATCTATTTTTATGGATGATCTTATAGAAGCGGATGAAATATTTCTGTGTAACTCAGTTCGAAAAATGGTTAAAGTTCTATTTGATTCAGGTGAGTGAATTTTATTTATAAAAATTCGCATTATTTAAAGATCGGCAAACAATCAATTTGTTCACTTTTAATGGATTTTATTAATTACTGCATTCCCGGGTGTAACTGATATCTGATATTTTATTTTTAACCCAGATTCATTACAACCCATGCCCGATTCCGCAACCTGTCTGCCAATTCCTTCAAATAGCGCCCTCTCTTCTCGTGCATAAATCATAGTATAAGTTCCATTAAGATTATTTACTAAATTGGAGGGAATCTCAAATCCTGTAAAATTATTACCCCCCCCGTTTTGCGTTTTCGACTTGCCATAATACTGGTGGGAGAACGAAGCAATTGTTTGCAAATCATGAATAATATTCTCTCTGTTGCTCTCAATAGCGTTAGAGTCGTATAAATGGATCCCATAAATTACAGCAAAAATTACAACTATTTTTGCGAGTATTAAAAGCAAAATTTGTTTCTGTCCCATGCAACCGTATCAGGTTAGTTCTGTTATTATTATCGAAGAATTTTTGCTTTTTTTTACTAAAATGAATTATTTCTATTAAAAGTTTCAGATACTATTATGATTATTAGGGATAATAAAGCAGGGCACATTTTTTTTTAATATATTTTGTTTCAAATCAATTGAATTTAATTTTATAGAATGAAAACTAGTAAAGACCAGACATCTCTGAGGAAAAAGGATCATATAGAAATTTGTTTATATGATGATGTGAACTACCTTAAGTCTAGTGGTTTTAATAGATATGTTTTTGAACAC
>PGYT01000120.1:5205-12828 GCA_002839805.1 Ignavibacteriae bacterium HGW-Ignavibacteriae-2 | reverse complement strand
AACCATATCTGCTGCCTAGGTTTTCAATCTGGGCGTTAGATCTGGTAAAACCATATCTGCTGCCTAGGTTTTCAATCTGAGCGTTAGATCTTGTAAAACCATATCTACTGCCTAGGTTTTCAATCTGGGCATTAGATCTTGTAAAACCATATCTACTGCCGAGGTTTTCAATCTGAGCGTTAGATCTTGTAAAACCATATCTACTGCCGAGATTTTCAATCTGAGCGTTAGATCTGGTAAAACCATATCTGCTGCCGAGATTTTCGAGTTGAGAATTAGATCTGATGTAACCATATCTGCTGGCAAGATTTTCAACTTCTGAAGATATCTTTAATGTTATATCATTATTAACAGAAGATATATCAGAAGAACCTAAATTGTCAGCAACTCCCTGAAGCGCAAACTCTTGCACTACTTGAAATCGAGATGCTCTTTCAACATTATTTGGCGTTTGCGCTAATAATGTACCAAAGAGGAGTACGAATAATACCAGAGTAATGTGTTGTTTTTTCATTTTGGTCCCCATTTTTATTTTGTTACAATAAGATTTCAAACGATATAAACGAAAAAGACCCAGTTTCAATTTCGTTTTCGCTTGATTGCACCATTAAGTATAGAACAGTACTTATAGTAAGAGATAGATTTTACATATTTTTTTTTATTCTATAGTGTACTTCGCTCGAAAAATGAAAATCTGGAAAAAAAAATGAAAAAAAATGATTTTTTTTTCGAGGATAATGTATTTTGATAATAAACAGTTATCCAATTATATTGCAGTATCGTTTCGTGGGGAAACTAAATCACATAAAATCTTATATTTTTCACAGTTTTTGCTGTTATATGGATTGTTTTACTTAATTTTGTTTCCAATCATAATATTTTCCGTATATGGAAATTGCCAAAGAACAAGAAATAATAAATCGAATCCATGAGGGTGATTCTTCGGCCGAAGAAGAATTAATCAAATTACTTTATCCAAGAGTTAAGATGATTGTTGGATCGAGAGTTGCCGAACATGAGGTGAGGAGGGAAATAATAAATGATATTTTCGTCTCCGTTATATTAAAAATACGAGATGGTTCATATGAAAATGAGAGAGAATCTACATTAATAAGTTACCTTAATGGTGTAGCGCGTTTTAAAATTCAGAATTATTATAGAAGATATTATAGAAAAATTAAAATGGAGGTTAATTATTCCGAAGAATTTACCGATAATAAAGAGCTGTACGATTACATTAAGTTAGATGTTGAGGAAAATGAGGAGATCGAACAGAATAAAAAATTCTGGAAAGAAATGATTAATAAATTGAAACCCAAATATAAAAATGTGTTATTCCTGAGGTACTATGATGATTTATCCGTTATAGAAATAGGAAATAAGTTAAATATATCACCCCAAAAAGTGAGCGATTATCTAAAATATTCGAAACAATTGCTGTTAAAAGAAATTTCTGAAAATAAAAATGAAAATATTTTTTAAAATTTTTCCAGATTTCGGTTTTTCCGGCGAATATATATGTAGAAAAAGAAAATTAAGGTGATTTGAGAAATGGAATGCAAAATAACGAATCGAAGTGAACTGATCGAAAATTATCTTCGAAGAGAATTGCCGGAAAATGAAATGAATTCTTTTGAAGAACATTTTCTAAACTGTAATAAATGTTTTGCTGAATTACAGTTGACTCAACAGCTTATGGGATTTATTAAATCTGAAAGCAAAGAATTATTTCCGGAATATTTGCACATCTCAAAAACGAAAGAAACATTTAGCTTGGTAGAATATGTAAAAAATCTTCTTTCCATTAGATGGGCGATAAAGCCGGGTTTAAGTTATGCTTTTGCCATCGCATTTTCGGGCTTAATAATAATAACAATTTATAATACAACATTTAATAATGACTCTGCAAATTCTTTAAATACAGGTCAAACCGAACAGTTATCATCCAATTTTATTGAATCACCCGATTTGGAAAGCATTATAAATCAGGAATTCAGGTCGGAAGAAGTACTTAAAGTTTTATCCCCTAAAGTGGGCGAGGAAGTTAAAAACAAGCTGACTTTTAAATGGAATTCCACCACATCAGAAAAACTTACTATTAAAATACTTAGTAATAAAGAGGATCTTTTAGCCGAGTCCACTCCAGTTAATAATGAATACGAGCTTGATGTTGTTGCAAATAATTATAAAGCCGGACTTTATTATTGGAAATTAGAAAGTAAGGACAATTTATTATATGTGGGCAAATTTTTCGTTAAATAAAATCAGGAATTAATTAACAAGTACTTTTTGTTTTTTAGATACATCACTTAATTACAATTCTTTCAGGGGGGAACTTGAATAAAGTTTTGTAATTCTCATATCAATGTAATTGTACACACCTTATAAGAACAGCAAGATTTTTCTTAATTATTTAAACAATCACCAATTTATGTCGTATAAATAAACTGTGAATTTTGCTTTGAAAAAGACTTGGCAAAAAGAAATAAATTATTTTTTTGATTTTCGTCCGGAATATCAAGAAGAAGTTTTGAAAATTCAATAATTAAAAATAACGTTTAGGGAAGCTGTGATTTTAGGTGCGAATATTTATTTCTAATAAATTTTAATAAAGCGGCATGTCAGTTCAAATTTAATTGTCGCTTAATTAATTCCATTTATTCTCCAATCAAAACAAATCCGCTCCAGTTTACCGGGAAAGCTGTCTTCTTATTATTGATCATTTTAAGTTTGGCATTACGCAGGGATTCTTTGTAGCTTTTTCCGGATAAAGTATTTTCGTAAAATGTTATCATCAGATCGCTTGTGCTTTTATCCAATACCTTCCAAAGAGATGTAATCACATTTTTTGAACCTGCAAATAAAAATCCTCGAGTCAGGGCCATCATGCCTTCGCCTTTTATCAACTTGCCAATTCCACTTTCGCAACTACTGAGTACTACAAGATCCGAATTCAGATTTAAATTATAAATTTCACTTGAATATAATATACCGTCCTCTTGAACGTTGGATTCATTATTCCCATATAAAATAACACTAGACAGGCTGGGTTTTACGGGGTTAATAATACTATGTGTAGCGATATGAATAAATTTGGAGTTTCGGATCTGACTTTTAAAAATCGATTCATTAGCATCTTCTCTAATAAAACTTTTAGCTCCAAGTCCATGTTTTTTGAATAATGCAACTATAGAATTAACTTCAGTTTCCGTATAAGGTAAAGGATTATAGTGTTTATCTTCAAATTGACGTGAATTGTTAGAATTTTCAGACGATTTAGTCAAACTATTCCACAATTCTGAAAAAGAAAAACCGCCTTTATCTTCATTGTCGAATACTGGGGCGAAACCTAAATAACCATAGGAACTGGATTTTACTTTTGATTTTGAAATTCCATTTAGATATAACGCTGCCGAATAATTATATGATATTTCGTGATGTTTAATAAAATAGTCGAGAGACGCAAAATCCTTTTCATCAATATTTTTATTTTCTTTAACCAGCGCCTCAAACGGAATATAATGCAGTATAGCATCCGGTATAATAATTATATTCTGGTTTGCCGCTATCTCTAATTCAATTGGTTTTATAAGTATGTTATAAAGTTGTTTAGCGGAAATTAAATATTTGGTCTTGTTCAATTTTTTAATTGATCTGAAAAAAATTTCATTAAGTGAGGTAAAAGAAGAATCTATACGGGATTCAAAAACCTCCAATCCATTCTTAGAAACTGTAAAAGTGTATAACGTTTTTTCACCGACAAAATATTCTATCAGGGTTGTATTACCGTCAATTGTTCTCTGTAATTCTTCGGCCGAAATAATATTACGTTTATATTTTAGATCATGATATTTAGAGTAGTTTTTTTCGAAGGTTTCAATTACGCCGAGATATTCGTTCTGCAGATTAAAAAGCGTTCCTTTTAACTGGGCTACTCTAATACTATCAGGTTTCCTTGTTTCATATAATTCCATCTGCAGTTCCGTATCATAAAAAGAAAGATCTATTTTCAATTGTTTCTCTTTATTCAGTAATTCTTCTGGAATCCCAGAAAATTTTTTTGCATTGGTTTCCACGAGGGCGTCATTTAAAATTTCCGATTTATTTTGTTCGGAAAAAAAGAATGCATCCTGTTTGTACTTTTCCTGCCCAGTAAGTTTGTATAATTTCACACTGGTTTTTATGGCTTTTTCGAAAATTTTGGCATTGTTTTGAGCGAATAAAAACTTTGATCCTTCGGCTTTATAACCCCTTCTTATTTTATCTATTAACCTCGTCAATAACTTATAATTATCAAGAGCAATAATCAGATCATTTTTATTGTTACTTCCCGCAAAAAATTTCTTTTGAAAGATTTCGGCTTTAAGAGACAAAGATGATAACAGCACTTGATCCGATAGAGCTTTTTGTATCGGTGTCTCTAAAACCGGATCAGTATTGTTATAATCAGGAATGTTAGCTGTTATTGCTTGCTGTATGTTTTGAATTGCTTCCTTAAACCTTCCTTCGGCCAGATAAACTGCGCCTAAATCATTATAACTCTCCGAAATCTCAGGATGAATATTTCCATAGGACTTTTTAA
Source organism: Ignavibacteriae bacterium HGW-Ignavibacteriae-2 (assembly GCA_002839805.1). Lineage (GTDB taxonomy): Bacteria > Bacteroidota > Ignavibacteria > Ignavibacteriales > Melioribacteraceae > PGYT01. The sequence goes on along the minus strand of PGYT01000120.1, from coordinate 8,246 downwards.
GTATTCTTATCGCGTCTTTATGATATTTAATTGCCTTATTGTAGTTACCAAGAATTCTGTTAGTAATACCCAAGCTGTTATAATTTACAGCTACATCAGAGTGCTGTTCCCCGAATACATTTAAACGAATTGACAAAGCCTTTTCATAATATGATATTGCCTTTTTATAATTCTTTAAACTTTCGTAAACTTTACCCATTTCGTGATAAGACATTGAAACATCCGAATGAGATTCTTTTGCCAAAACGTCGTAATAAACCGAAAGAGCTTTGTCATAAAAACTTAGAGATTTACTAAAATTACCAGATCGGTAATAGTTGGATCCAATATTGAAATAAACACGAGCAACTTCCATATTTTTTTGCCCGTATTTTTTCAGATAAATAGATAAAGCTTTTTCGTAGAGCAATATTGCCCGGTCATAATCTCCCAAATGTTCACCGAACAATACCCCCATATTCATGTATGTTAAAGCAACAAAGGGATGGTCATCCCCGTAAATCTCAATTTGAGCGTTCAGAGCTTTTTCATAATAGGCTGAAGAATTATCGTAATCACCTTTAATTGAATATATATTTGCCTCGTTCGTGTATAAATCCGGTAAAAATGGGGTCACCTCGCCTTCAACAACTTTACGAATTTTAACAGCCTTCTCAAAATTATTAAGCGCGTTTTCAAATTGACCTTCCACAGCATCAAACATCGCAATTATATTATAACCTATTACAAGTTGGTCGGCTACTTTAACATCATCGTAAATTTGGGTAGTATCAACGTTTTTCAGAGTTTTTTCGAGATATTTTCGGGCAATTTCATATTCACCTAAATAATGATATGCCGCTCCCATCTGATTAAAGATTTTTAATCTGATGGGATTACTCAAATCAAGTATGGGATTGCTAAGTGAGTCAGCTTCTTTGAAGATTTCGATCGATAATTTTAATTGACCTTTTTTTCTGTAACAATAACCGGTGTTAGCAATGCAGTTTATATAACCTTCAAGATTACCATTAAATTTATATATTTTGGATGCTTTATTATAAACAATTATTGCCTCATCAAATAAAGCTGCTTTAACAAGGCTATCCCCGGTTGCAGTAAGGCGATCAGCTCCTTTTTTAACAGGAGTATTCGATGAATTAAAGATTAGGTAAAAGACAGAAATAATAATTGATATAGCAACGAAAATTAAAATTATCCGACTTTCTTTATGCAATCTCCGCTTCATATCACCCCAATTGTATATCTGAGTATGTTTCCAGAAAGAGTATAAACTGCTAAAATTTACTATCGAATATAAATATATCTCTATTTATTTATTTTATTTATAAACGAATAAAAAATAATAATCAAGAATTATTGAATATTCAAACTATTCTAATACAAAGACTGAACTATTTTTTTATAAAGAAAAGAGAAGTTAAATTTTGGGGGAATAAAAAAACCCGGCGAAATTGCCGGGTTCTTTAAAAGTGGTGTTTTATTAAATTTTATTCATCATCTTTTTTTGCTTTTAACGTATCCCAAATCATATAAGCCGAAACAACAAGGAACATAACCAAAGCAAGAATTTCGGCACCTTGACTTTCTGACCAGGCTTCCATCTTCCAATCGAATTCCGAGTATTTTAATATAGCGCTAAGTACACCCATTAAAGCGCCGCCGGCAATAAAACCAGAAGCAATAAGAGTTCCACGTTCACGGCGTACTTTGTTAAGTTTTTCATCTGTACTGCGAGATTGAACAAACCAGGCTATTATTCCGCCCGCAAGAAGCGGCGTGTTAAGTTCTAATGGCAAATACATACCTAATGCAAAAGCAAGGGCCGGTACTTTTATCATTGTTAATATTAGTGCCATAAATGCTCCAGCAATGTACATCATCCATGGAGCAGGCTGATTGGACATGAGAGGTTTAATTACTGCGGCCATTGCGTTTGCCTGAGGAGCCACTAAGGCGTCGTTCCCTACAAATCCATAAGTTTGGTTTAGAACCATTATTATCCATGCAACAGTTGCAGATGAAACTACAGTTCCGAGAAATTTCCATCTTTCCTGCTTATATGGTGAAGAACCGAGCCAGTAACCGATCTTTAAATCTGTTATAAACGCGCCTGCTTGCGATAAAGCCGTACAAACTACTCCACCTATAATTAACGCGCTAACCATCCCGGCCGGTCCTGTTAAACCAACAGATACAAGTATAACTGAAGAGAGGATTAAAGTCATCAACGTCATACCAGAAACCGGGTTTGTTCCAACAATAGCTATTGCCGTAGCGGCAACGGTTGTAAAGAGAAATGAAATTACAAGAGCAATTATTAGCCCCACTAAAGCGTGTACAACATTGTCTACCACGCCAAACATGAAGAAAACGAAAATTATAATAGCCGTTAAAACAATTCCGGCCGCAATTGCGCTCATTGGAAGATCTCGTTGAGTTCGCAGAGTGTTTTCAGATTCCACACCGGTTTTTTTAAATATTTCCTGATAACCCAAAACGAAAGATTTTTTTATTATGCCCGAAGATTTAATTATTCCAATTAATCCGGCCATTGCTATTCCGCCTATACCGATATGTCGAACATAATTGAAGAAAATTTGCTGAGCGCTCATATCTTTAATAAGCAGATCAACATTCGCACCGATAGGAACAGCAATATATTCTCCTACAAAAGCAAACACAGGAATTAAAACATACCATGCAACAAAAGATCCGCCGGCTATAATTGCAGTATATTTTAATCCCACAATATAACCCAGACCCAAAATAGCTGAGCTTATATTTATTCTAAATTCAAGTTTGAATTTATCGTGCAGAAACTGTCCAACTCCAAGAACTTTGGTTGTAAATACTTCCGACCAAGCGCCGAAAGTGGCAACTACAAAATCGTACAAACCGCCAACAATACCGCTAACAACAAGAACTATCGCTTGATTGCCGCCTTTTTCGCCAGCTACCAAAACTTCTGTTGTAGCAGTGGCTTCTGGGAAAGGAAATTTTCCGTGCATTTCGGAAACAAAATATTTTCTAAAAGGGAT
>PGYT01000120.1:0-5165 GCA_002839805.1 Ignavibacteriae bacterium HGW-Ignavibacteriae-2 | reverse complement strand
AAAGGGATTAAAAATAAAATTCCCAGAAAACCGCCTAGTACTGAAGCCAAAAAGACCTGCCAAAAACTGACTTCAAGATCCAAAATGTAGAGTGCAGGAATAGTGAAAATAGCGCCCGCCACAATTGTTCCTGATGTTGCGCCAATAGATTGAATAATTACATTTTGACCTAATCCGTTTTTCCTTTTTAGAGCCGATGAAAGTCCTACGGCAATTATTGCAATTGGAATTGCGGCTTCAAACACTTGCCCTATTTTTAATCCCAGGTAAGCTGCGGCAGCAGTAAAAAACACAGCCATTAATAATCCGAGAATTACCGTGTAGGCATTTACTTCAGGATAATCTTTTTCGGGAACCATTACCGGCACATAATTTTCGCCCGGGTTCAATTCCCGGTAAGCGTTTTCCGGAAGTCCTACCGGTTTGGCATCTGTGATGTGTTCACTCATATAGCATGCTCCTTAAAAATTAAATAAAAGTGGAATTTCGGTTTCAACTTTTCCAGTACTGCTGTTCTTAAAGTAAAGTGTTCCTCCTGGTAATGCATCCGCGGGTATATCAAATCCCGGTTTGGAGAATTTTAATTCTAAGTCTTTTACACTTGTTGGAAACAGAGAAATCTTTGATTTATTAAATTTTATCTCAACGGCATTTTCAACAGTTGTAATTTCCTTTATATTAATTGTCATTTCATCATCTGAGTTTGTAAAAGCGGGAACTATGGATAATTTTAATTTAGTTTCAGTTGTATCGAATGTGTTTTTAATATTAATGTCGCCTGTTTCGTAAGATAGTCCTCCGGAATTTAATACCTTTCCGTTCTCGTCGTAAATCAAAACGGCAAAATCAGTAACTTTATTAAAATTCTCTTTAGTCATTTTTATACCAAAATTTTTCTTTGATTCTCCTTTTTTTATGATAAAAGGATAATCGTAGATTTGTCCGCTTTTTAACTTTGCAATAAATTCTTTCTGATATTCGTTTATTTCACCAGAAACAACATAGTCCTTAACTTCGTCAAATACATTTACAAGACGAACAACATTATTCTCTGGAGATAATTTTTCGGATCCCACTCTATTTAATCCGTTCAAATCCACACTTAAATTATAAACAGAATTTAATTTATCTGTAAAATACCCGACTATAACTAATTCATAAACACCAGGCTCCGGATTTATATAATATTTTTCCATCAATTCTTCTTTTGAACCGGCGTTAAAAACACCTGACATTTGATCTACACCGTTGTTATCGTGCAGGTAATATCTAACACGTGTAAATTTATCAGCATCCGAGGAAAGTTTTATTTTGATATCCGAAGTTCCTTCAGGAATTCTTAAAAAATATCTCTGATGTGCCGCTGGGGCAACTTCAACTCCTTTCCAGGACTGTGTATAAGAATTTTGGTTTGTAAATTGATAAGGAATTACTACTGTTGCCATCATCTCGAATTCAGGAGTTTGCGATTTGTCCGCTCGGAAAGCATAAATTTTACCATTATACATTCCAGGTTTTTGCATTTTGGATATATCAAAACTAACATCAACAGAAGCCGACTGTTCATTACGAAGATGAATATTTTTTTGCGCGGGAACCAACCATTCGCTATCGCTTTTAAGGCTATAAGTTCTATAAAATTTCTGTTGTTTGTTAAAATTATTTCTTGAAATGTTAAAAGAAAAACTTTCCGATCCATTCAAGTAAGAACCGTTCCTAATATATAAAGCAGGCGCTTCCTGATCGGGCATATTCGGAGCAAAAGAAGTTACAGTGTAGGTCTCAAAATTTTTGTGTTCACCGGCTTTAACATATTTTTTAAGCAATTCGTATGCGGAGTTTACATTAATGTATCCGCCACCCTGATCTACATGGTTATACCCGGCAATTTTTGATGCGCTTTCGCGAACAATTTTATATAAAAATAATGAGGGGATTTTAGTATCAGGGAAATCTGTTTGAGCCGCGCTTAAAAGTAAAGACAAAACTCCCGTAGAATAAGGAGAAGCCATGCTGGTTCCCCACATGCGGTCCCCACCGCTATGGTTAGGTATCGTTGAAATTGCCGCTCCGGGAGAACAAACATCCGGTTTAAGCACCTCACCGCCGCGTGAACTGAAATGTAAAATCACATCGTGATCCAGTGTTGTGCCATAAGCATCGCTGCCGACCTCCGAGGCTAAAATTGCCCCGTTGGATAATACATATGGTGATGACGAAGGCAGACCTGTTGTTGATATACCGGGACCTTCGTTGCCATTTGAAACGCATATGTACAAGTATGGATTATTATCGACTAATTCTTTCAAAAATAATTCCATATCCGAGTGTCCTTCAATTACGGAACCGACTCCAAAACTCATATTTATTATACAAGGTTCTTTTCGTTCTTTAGATATTTTATCCGCATAGAGGTAACTTTTTTTCATGCTTTCAGTTACAGTTGCTCCACCGGAATAGTTGTTGTTTCCAAGTTTACATGCAATTATTTTTGCACCTGGGGCCACACCGTTAAACTCATTGCCTATCTGGTAACCGGCTGCAATACCAGCGCAATGTGTACCATGACTTCCATCATCAAAAAAGAAATTTACTTTTTGTTCTTCTGGAAAAATATTTACTGCAATTGTAAGTAACGGAAGATTTTCTTTGTTTTTTATTATTAGGGGTGTAAGGCAATCTTTGTAATTTGTTAAAGCCAGCTCATCAGAAACATCGCCGTCGCAGTTTGCATCCACGTAAATTACCCATTGAACTAAGCTATCTTTTTTGGATTTAAATGTTACAAAGAAAAATTTGTCATCCTCTTTACCGTTGCCATTTATATCTTTTATACCGGAACTGGAATTCATCCAAAGTTTTTCGGGTAATAATCCAATGTAGTACTTATCATCTTCGGCTTTTAATGAAATTTTATCTGCACCGAAAACTTTAAAATTTTGTTCTTCATTAATGAAAAAACTTTTGCCATTGTCTTCATCAATATCGGCTTCATAATATTTTATGTCGCCTTGTCCAGTAAAATCCTGCGCGTCAATAACTTTAACAGCTCCGGTTGAAGTTTTAAGAAGCCCGTCAATTCCCATATCAACACCAGTGTCAAAAATAAAAACAATAGTACCTCTTCCATCGTATTCCGGATGAGTATTTAAGAATTCTGCTACGCCGGTATTGTTAAGGGAAAGAAAGGTCTGTTTGTAATCCTGCGAAAAGAGTATGCAGGGGATGATTAGAAGTGCAATTAAAACATTTTTAAATTTCATATCTTCTCCATAGTTTATCTTCTTGGGATTAAGAATCCAAATGCACTAAAAAATCAAAGCTTTTGGGGAATCTGCTCCTTAGTAATTTCTTTAGATATTGTTTTTTTATTATCCTGCTTTGTATAATCAATTTCCGAACCTAAAACGCTATGCGGAATAAGGTAAACCGCTAAAAGTATTATTGCAGCGGCAAGCGCCCATCTTTTGGGATATTTTGACCTCTTATACATTGTTAGAGCAACAATCCAGCCTATTAAAGCTACAGCGGTTTTATTATCGGTTAAGTCATGACCAAATGGCCAGCCAGTCCAATAAGCGTCGAACGCATATTTTTGTACAATTGGACCGAGAATTAGCCCTCCAACTGCGAGCAAACCAATAGTAATCCATGTTAATTTTTTAAGTTTTGGTTCTTTTTTAAAAAACTCCAATCCGGTTCTTGTGGAAAAGAGCATTGCGCCGAACATAGCAATAACATGTAAAATAAGTATTGTAAGCGGGACTTTACCTTTATAACGCGCCACTACATTCTCTTTCTCAGGTAAACGAATCACATTTTCGTCAATACGGATCTCTACATAATACTCCAATTTACCAGCGGGGGGTTGTGATGAAAGAGCCGTATTAAATCCATTCTTATTTCTTAACATCTGTTCTCTTGTCCAGCTATCATTGGACTTATATCTTTTCCAAATAACTTCCGCGTTTATAGCAGTGTCGGGAAAATCTATTTGAATTTGAAGATCAGTGCCTGTGTTTTCACTTCTTAAAAACTTATAAGAGATTTCATTTTGGTTATAATTAACATTGCCAGTTAATGGGTAGGTTGGACCGGTTACTCTTTGGAAATAAGCAATGGCTACTGTAAATAAAAATGCAAATGTCCAAATAAGAATTTTCTTGATCATTCAGCTGGAGATTATTAATTAAATATGAAATGAAAAATAAGCATTACTAAATAGAAGACAAAATTTGCGGATTTAGTTTAAAGAGAATAATAACGATAATTTATTGATAAAAAATAGGAGTAAATGTGGTCGATTTATACTTTAACAAACAATTTATTTTTATCAGTACGACCACAATCCGGATGTTTATTTATTTCTTGTTCATCATTAATTCTTTAGCAATAGCTATTAATTTTATTTTACCGGCATGCTTAAAATTTATAACAGCTTTAACGGAATCGCCCAAATTAATATCCTGTTTTAACTTTATTAACATTATGTGCAAATCCCTGGGTTTAAATTGTATTGTTGAGTTTGGGGGTACTGCTACAAAATCGACCTGGCGCATTCCCATCATGTCTCCTTCCATTTTATAGGTTTCATGTATTTCTACAATCTGCGCTATTTCAGATTCCGCTGAAAGGATTGTATCTGCAATAGCAGTACCATTTACGGCGTCAAAAAATAAAGCTGTGTTCATGCCTTCCCCGGAAACCCTAACCCATTCGTTTTTCAATTGTAATTGGTCGGAACCCGTTATTTGCTCATTAATATCATCAGATGTTATTTTAGGCTTATCATTTTTACTACAGCCTGATGAAATCAATAAAATTGCAAGAACTGTCAAATACTGAAGTTTTTTAATCATAATATTTCCCCTTAATAATTTTTGATATCTTCCACTATCTCCTCAATATCCAGTTTACTGCCGAAATAATTTTTTCGAATTCTTCCCTCTTCATCCATTAATGATATTCGGTCTGTGTGAACGAAAAAAACTATTTCTTCACCAGAAGGTGTTTTAGATGTGTCGCTTGGGATGGCGAACACGCCAGCCTTTTTAATTATTTGATCGGTGTTTTTTTTATCACCGGTTAAAAATGACCAGTTGTTGAGATCCAAGTTTCTTAAAGAAGCAAATTTTTTTAGGATATCGGGTGTATCAGTTTCCGGG
>PGYT01000119.1 GCA_002839805.1 Ignavibacteriae bacterium HGW-Ignavibacteriae-2 | reverse complement strand
TTTCTCAGGAATTTTTGCCGAGTCTTTTTAATCCTTTTACTCAGGAGACAGAGGGCTACACTCGTAAATTTGAGGGAAATGGACTTGGGCTGGCTCTTGTAAAAAAATATTGCGAGCTGAACAATGTTCAAATTACGGTTCAAAGCGAAAAAAATAAAGGTACTACGTTTACACTGGAATTTAGACAAGCATAAAAAATTACATAAATTTGCAGGATAATAAATAATTAGAAAGTTATAAATGAATAAACCAGAATTATTAGCTCCGGTGGGAAACTGGAAGATGCTTCGCGCCGCAATAGATAGTGGCGCAGACGCCGTTTATTTCGGAGTCGATAAATTAAACATGAGAGCCAAAGCAAATAATTTTACTATAGATGAATTAAATGAAATAGTTGAATATTGCAGTTCAAATAATGTTGATACACATTTAACTCTGAACACAATTGTACACGAGGATGAACTAATCTATTTGGACGAAGTGGTGCGTGCCGCAAAAAACGCCGGCGTTACTTTGATAATATGCTGGGATATGGCAGTAATTGAAAAATGCCGCGAACTGCAAATGCCTTTTTGCATAAGTACTCAAGCTTCAATTTCTAATGTTGCATCTGTAAACATGTACAAAGCGCTCGGGGCAACACGAATTGTTCTTGCAAGAGAGTGTACACTTGAAAAAATTTCCGAGATCAAATCAAAATCCGATATTGAAATTGAAACATTTGTACACGGGGCAATGTGTGTGGCAATAAGCGGAAGATGTTTTATGAGCCACTCGGTTTTTGGAAAAAGTGCGAACAAAGGAGAATGTATTCAGCCCTGCAGGAGAGAATATAAAATATATGATTCGGATGGTGGAGTAGAGTTTTTACTCGGCGAAGATTATGTTATGTCCCCAAAAGATTTATGCACGATTAAATTTATCGATTTGTTGATAGATGCAAAAATTGACTCTTTTAAAATAGAAGGACGAAAAAGAAGTCCTGAATATATCACAAAAGTAATTTCGACTTACCGGAAAGCAATAGATTATTATTATGAAGGGAAGCTTACCGAGGAAATAAAAGAAGAAATGTATAACGAATTAAGTAAAGTATACAATCGGGGATTTTCAACCGGATTCTATTTTGGCACACCCGACGGTCAGGATTTTGCTCAAAAATATGGAAGCATGGCCACTACACGAAAAACATATATAGGTAAAGTTCTTAACTATTATAAAAAATCGAAAATAGTCCATGTAAGGTTAGAGGCAGGAGCTTTATTAGTGGAAGATCCTGTTTATATAATTGGTGATACCACCGGATGTGTTGAAACCCGGGTAAAATCGCTGGTAAAAGACGAGGTACAGATAACACTCGGAAATAAAGGCGATGAAGTTACTTTTTATTGTGAAAAAGAAGTGCGAACACGTGATCAGCTATTTAAAATATTTGATGTTGATCAGGATGCGGCAAATAATATACAACTGACTTGAAAATTATTGTAACTTCGTTGTCAAGCTAAAGTCCGGGACGATTCTTCTGCATTAAAAAAACTAAAAATAAAAACCTGGTTTTTTTACTATGTTATTTCTAACATTCTTTCGATTGATAAACGTGCTTTAGCTGCAAGTTCTTCGGGCACTTTTACTTCGTATCTGTCATGCAACAAAGAATTGTAAAGTTTTTCAACGGTTATCATCTTCATATATTCGCATACAGAATCTTGGCTTACCGGATAAAATTCGCTCGCTGGTTTAATTTTTTTCATTCGATGGAGTATTCCAACTTCAGTTGCCACAACAAATTCCTTAGATTCAGCATCTTTAACATAATTGAGCATTCCGTCAGTCGAAAATATTTTTAAGTTTTTACAAGCTTCATACATTGTAGATTTAAGAAGGCAGGATGTGGAGCACCCGCATTCGGGGTGTATTAAAAAGTCGGCTTTAGGATGTTTAGCTCTCGCGTCGTCGAAATTAATTTCGCCTATTTTTTCATGTACATGACAACCCCCCTGCCAAATTTTAATATCGCGTCCAGTAATCGCGGAAACATAACTTCCTAAAAACCTATCGGGCAAAAATAGAATATCTTTTCCTTCAGGGATAGCTTCAACAACTTTTACTGCGTTGGATGATGTACAGCAATAATCAGTTAAGGCTTTAACTTCCGCGGTTGTATTTACATATGATACTACAATAGCTTCAGGATTTTCAGATTTCCATTGTTTTAATTCATCGGCAGTAATGCTTGCTGCTAAAGAACAGCCGGCTTCAGTATCCGGTATTAAAACTTTTTTATTAGGAGAGATTATAGACGCAGTTTCTGCCATAAAATGAACGCCGCAAAATATTATAATATCTGCTGAAGTTGATGCGGCCACCTGAGATAAACCCAAAGAATCGCCAACATAATCGGCAATATCCTGTATGGGTCCAATCTGATAGTTATGAGCGAGTATTACAGCGTTTTTTTTGTTTTTTAATCTATGTATCTCGTCAATCATTTGCTGGTCGGTCATATTAAATTCTCATTGATTTTTATTTGATTGGAATAAAATTACTCTCTTATATATAAACCTATATCCAGAGCTTCAACAGAATGAGTTAAAGCTCCGACTGATATGAAGTCTACTCCGCATTGGGCCACTTCCTGAACGCGTTCCAACGTCATATTTCCTGAAGCTTCTGTCAAGGCTCTTCCGGCAATTAGTTTTACAGATTCTCTCATTATTTCGGTGGTCATATTATCAAGCATTATTATGTCCACTTCGGATTCAACGGCCTGTATCACCTCTTCTATTTTAGAAGTTTCAACCTCAATTTTGAATTGTGTGCCAATTGACTGTTTGATTTTATTTACAGCATTTTTAATCCCACCAGCGACTTTAATATGATTGTCTTTTATCATTACCATATCATATAAACCCAGACGATGATTTACACCGCCTCCTAAACGCACTGCCATTTTATCCAGTAAACGTAAACCCGGCGCAGTTTTTCTTGTATCCAAAATCTTAGTATCGTAAGGCTTTACAGCATTCACAAACATATTTGTTTTGGTGGCTATGCCCGACATTCTCTGTAAAAAATTTAAAGCCGTGCGTTCACCCGTTAATATTGCCCGGTACGACCCACTCAATTCGGCAATAATGTCACCCGATTTTACAGTATCCCCGTCTTTAAAATTGGCAGTTATACTCACATTTTCATTTAATGCATCAAAAACGAGTTTGGCTATTTCAAGTCCGGCTATTATTCCATCTTCTTTGGTTTTTATAAATGCCTTTATAGATTTATCTTCAGGAATAATATTTTTTGATGTAATATCGCCCTGAGCAATATCCTCCACTAAAGCGCGTAATATTACTTCCTTTGAATCACCCAAATTTAATTTGATGTCAGTTAACGATATGATATTGGTTTTTATCATCGCAATCCGATTATTTGTGGGTCAAAGTTAACACGGTGAATAATTTCGCATAAAAATTGATCGTTCAATTGTGGATAATCCTCTCTCCGGTGCCCGCCCCTGCTTTCCTTGCGAATTAATGCTGATTTGATTATAAGTTGTGCAACAGTAATTAAACTCATCAACCGCAGACTATAGTATTCATTTTCTTCAAATAAGAAACTGGAGTAAATTTCATTAAGAGCGGTTAGAGTTTTATTTAAATCACTTTCATTTCTTATAATTCCAACATTTTGGCTTAACAGAACAGCTATTTTGTTTTTATAACTCAAATATGTTTCTTCCTTGGTTTTATCTACAAAATATTTTTTATAGTTGACAGGTTCATATTTTACAAAAAATTTATTTTCGAGAGAATGTTCCACCGCACGTTTTGCGAATACCAAACATTCGAGTAAAGAATTGCTTGCCAGTCTATTTGCGCCATGAACGCCTGTTGATGAAACTTCGCCAACAGCATATAAATTATTTATGTTCGTTTCACCGTACAAACCGGTTTTAATGCCCCCTACTAAATAATGAGCGGCTGGCGCTACAGGAACCAGATCTTTGGTTAAATCTATGTTATGCCTTAATAACTCTTTATAAATATTAGAGAATCTTCTTTGTATTTTTTGCGGATCGAGATGATCTAATTTCAAATACACTCTGTTTCCTTCCATCTGATACTGTTTATGCATTTCGTAAGCTACTACATCTCGCGGGGCAAGTTCGGCAAGTTCGTGTTTATCGGACATAAATCTTTCCCCGAAACAATTTACAAGATGTGCTCCCTCTCCACGTACGGCTTCACTTATTAAAAATGTTTCATCGGAATCGAGTAATAAAGAGGATGGATGAAATTGAACGAATTCCATATTTGATATTTCTGCTCCGGCGTTATACGCTAGTATAATTCCATCTCCGGTTGTAGAGTGTGGATTTGTAGTTCTCGAGTACATTCCCGAAGCGCCGCCTGTTGCTATTATAATTGCAGGAGCGGTAATTATTTCACTTTTACCGGTTACCCAATTGTGAATACGAACGCCATAACAATTGTTGTTTTCAACTAATAAATCCAAAACAAGCGAATATTCGTTAGCTTTTATTCTTTGATTCTGTAATACATGCTGAAGAACAAATTTTACAAGCTCACGCCCCGTTGCGTCGCCTCCGGCATGCAAAACTCTTCGTTTGGTATGATTGCCTTCCAACCCCAGCTCAATGGCGCCATTTGCTAAATCGAATTTCATTCCAAGTTGAATTAATTCGTTAATTCTTTCAACTCCTTCTTCAACAAGGATTTTAACCGATTCAGGATTGCACAAACCAACCCCGGCCTTTATTGTATCATTGAAGTGAAACTCGGGACAATCGTCGCTTCCAATAGCCGCAGCAATACCTCCCTGTGCCCAGTACGAGTTGCTTACATCGAGCGAAGATTTGGTGAGAAGAGTAACATTGCCGAACTTGGATGCATTTAATGCAGAAGTTAAACCTGCCAGACCACTGCCAATTACAATAAAATCAGTTTGCGTATAATCCATTCTCTTTTCATAAATTCAATTATTTTAACGTGCAAAAGTTAGCCATTTCTAATCTCCATAAAAAGGTATTTCGATTGGATCATTTAATAAGATTCTATTAATTTTAACTCCATCACCCGTTCAGGAGTTTTAGTACGGATAAATCCGAATTGTGCATACAAACCGTGCGCGTCTTTTGTTTTTAACATCCAGGTGCGTAAAGTTTTTAATTCCGGATTATCCAATATACACTCCATCAACCATTTGGATAATCCTTTCCCGCGATACTGATTGATTACAAATACATCAGCCAGATAAGCGAAAGTTGCATAGTCGGTAATTAACCGGGCAAATCCAATCTGATCTTTTTTAGCATAGATACCGTAAACCAAAGAATGTTCAATCGATTTTTTGACCACTTCTATGGGAATATTTTTACACCAATACATATTTTGCAAAAAACCGTGAATTATGTTTATCTGCAGCTTTGATTTATCCGTGGAAATAACAAGATCATCCCGGTAGTATTCTAAACTCAAAATAACTCCAAATTTTTAATGACGAATCAACGAATGTCTTCGAAACCGCGCAACGCTTCCGATACAAAATTTTTAACAAGGTTTATATCTTTTCTTCCAGAAGCATTTTCTACGCCTGTATGACTGTCAACACCAGCTGGTTTAACTTCTAATATCGCGTTATATACGTTCTTCGGATTTAATCCCCCGGCAAGAATAACCGGTTTTGGAGATAATTCAACAAGCTGCCTGCTCAATTTCCAATCATGCGTTTTACCAGTCGCTCCACTGGCTCCTGTAGAGGGATCGAATGTATCCGTTATAAAAGCGTCTACACATGAATGTAATGAAAGCACATCGTTTTTTAGCTCATTTAAATTGTTATTACGAATTACAAGACTTTTTATAATCTTCAACTCAGGCGATGCGTTACGCAATTTTAATAACTCTAAATATTTGATATCCCCGTGCAGTTGAATTATACCGGCGCCCAATTTTTTACAGAATGGAATTATTTGATCGGCATCTGAAAGATAGGTTATAATAATCCCGTAATTAGGAGGGGAAAGCTTCCTTATAATCCGCGCTGCCTCATCTTCAGTTATATCTTCTTTGTTAACAGGAAGACGCAGGGGAAAACCCAAATAGTTAACATTGTTTTCAATTAATAATTCCGCTTCAGCGGCGTCTATTATTCCGGCAATTTGTATGAATCGATTAAATTCTATATTCATCTAACTTCTCTTAAATAATAAAACAAAGATAATTTTATACTCAGAATTATAAAAATCGGTTTTTATAGAAGTATAACTATTAATGATGGATGTTTTTAGGCATATTTATCAATGTAAAATGTGAAAATTAAGGCAGCATTATGGTAGAAACTGTAATAGAATCAATTGATGAGCTTGAAAAATTCAAAAATTCCCATCCTATTTCGGTGGTATATTTTAGCACCCCGGAATGTAACGTTTGCAAAGTACTAAAACCAAAACTAATTGAATTACTGGACGACGATTTTTCAAAAGTGAAATTCGGTTATGTGGATTTAAATAAATCGAGGGAAATTGCGGGGCAAAACACAATTTTCACTGTGCCAACAATAATTTTTTATTTTGAAGGAATTGAAACTATTAGAGAATCACGAAATATTAGTTTGCCTGAATTATATGAAAAGTTAGATCGCCCATATAAAATGCTTTTTTAAAAACTAATGTCATATATAAATGTCAGATTAAAACTAATTCTTTTTTTTGAGCAGTACTGTAAAACACTGTAAGCTTTTTTCCAATAATAAATTTTCATTTGTCTGGGATTCAAGATAAAACTTAAACAGATGTTTTTTATCTGGATGAAAAACTCTCAATTCCCCGGCCCGTTTTTTTATTTTATTAAACATTTGATTGTTCTCATCAACAAATGATTCCGCCGAATGCTTTATTATTTCGATCACATCGAAATTACTTTGTTTAATTTGATTGTAGAATTCTGTTTCTGACAGATAATTGTCCGATTCAAGTTTAAGTTCATCCGGAATATAAGCGTCGTCTAATAAAATATATCCATTGGGAACCAGACATTTTTCTAGAATTGATAAGGTTTGTTTAACGTCTCCAAGAACATTGCCGATTGAGCCAAGAATAATAATATTAAAATCAGAGTAATTTTTTACGGCAGTTCTTATATCCTCGTGTAAAAAAATACAGTTATTTTCAACCCCCCATTCTTTCGATTTAGCGGCAGCATCTGCTATAAAGTCCGCCATTCCATCTACCCCTGTAACGGAAGCATTTAATTTTTTTACTATTGGAATACTTATTCCGCCTTTTCCACAACCCAAATCAAATATATTTAAGTGCGAAAACTTTTGAGGAACGTCGTTTTTGTTAAGCATATTTAAAACATTTTCGGAAGATGATCCCATTTCCCATAAATCCTGCAACAAGTAGGGAATAAAGGGATACATCTCTGTGTTTTTACCATCTAATGAGTTGACAACGCTTTCTATAAGGTCTTTCATATCAGTTCGCCAATTTATTTTAACTTAATAGAAAACTTCTTTTTTCCGGCGGGAGAATTAATTGTGCAATATTTCCGATGTGGCTTTTTAAAAAAACACCGGACTAATTTTTCAGTTTTATTCTTACAAGTTTTAGGATATTCTCCACATCAGTAT
>PGYT01000118.1 GCA_002839805.1 Ignavibacteriae bacterium HGW-Ignavibacteriae-2 | reverse complement strand
CATACAGCACCAGCGGGATCTTCAATAACAGCGTACAGACCTTGCCCCCCCATGTTTTTGGGTTTAACTATTATTTTTCCACCCTCTTTTTCTACATGTTGTATGCTGTTATCCATGTTTTCAACTATAAAATACAACATCCATACAGAAGGAAGAGATGCGTTAACCCCTCTTTTGTTGCATACACCCGCAGTTGGTTCCCCTGTTTCTGGTGAAGTCATGTTGTAATCATTATAATCTCCCATTGATACATTTTGAGGCTTCCACCCTATAACTTTTGAATAAAAGTCTTTTACTTCTTCGGCATTAGGAACGGTTAAATCCATCCAGCCGATGGATCCGATTTTTAATTTATTACTCATGGTTATCCTTTCAAATTAATTAGAGTCAGAAATACTATTAAAATCACGAATTCAAAAAAAAAATATCTTGTACCGCAGGGCACTATTTAGGTTCAGTTTTATATTGAAAAGAATTAGTTGTTTAAAACATTATCTATTGTTTCCGATAATAAAGAATTAAAAGTTTCTGGATCTTCAATCATAACAAAATGTCCTACGTTGCCCATAATTTTAAGACGAAAATTTTTAGCTGCTGTCCTGTTAGCTTCAACATTTGTGGGCCAAAAATCTGAATTAATAGAAACGATTGGCGCATCTATATTCTTTAAAGTTTCTATCGGATCATAATCAAAAAGATTTTTCATGGCGCTAATGGCGACTTCAGAAGGAACTGAAGACATATCTTTAGAAATGGTTTCTACAATTGCAGAGTCAGCACTTTCCGGAAACATTTTTTTCACAAAATCCTTGGTGTGTTCAACGAAGTTTATTTTAAATTCATCGACAAACTTATTCCGTAAATCCTCAGGAAATTTTTCAGTAAAATTTTGATAAGTATCGGCGCCAACCAAACAGACAACTTTATTTCCTAAAAGTTTAGCTGCTTCAAGAATAACGGCACCTCCCATAGAATGACCAACAAGAATTACTTTCTCAAGGTTCAAATTTTCAACAACCGCTTTTACGTCCAAAGCGAAAGATTGAATTGTGTAATCCTTTCTTTCGGTTCCCGAGGAGCCATGCCCGGCAAGATCTACAGCAACCACACGATATTGTTTGCCGAAGTAATCCATTTGGTTTTCCCAGTAGGATCCATCACAACTCCAACCGTGTATAAAAACTATTGAAATGTCACCCGCACCTGAGTGCTGAAAAAAAATAGGCGTTTCATCAAATGATAAAATTGTTTTGGATTGATATTTTGTAGAAGCACTTAAAAATGAAGAGATAAGAAAAAAAATAATAATGGTTAATGAATTTAATTTTTTCATTTTACCCCGGGGGTGTATTATTAATTATTTTAATTAAGGCAACGGAGATTAGACGTAATTACAACAGAAAATGTTTGAGATTAATTAACGAAAAAAAGGTTGTTTTGCAATTAAATAATAATTTTTTCGATATAGAATAGATAAAATTATTTATTCATCATTCTATAAAGTGTAGTAAGTTATGGTTTTTGTATAAGGATAAAACATATCCTGCTTATGTATTAACGTGCTTTGTGGTTTAATAAATCTACTTTATCAATTTTTTCAATTTTTCAATTTCATCGCGTAATAAAGCCGCTTTTTCAAATTCTAAATCTTTTGCCGCTGTTAACATCTCATCGGTCATTTCTTCAATTAAATCATGCTTCTGTTCATTGGTCATATATTTAATTATAGGTTCTGCCACTTTGGTAAATGAACCATATTCCTTTTGATCATCCTTTTTGCGCAATTCAGCTATAGATGTTGACGCAAATATTTCCTCACGACTTTTAAAAATGGTTTGAGGAGTAATACCATGTTCGGTATTATACTGTTCTTGAATTAAGCGGCGTCTGTTTGTTTCGTCTATAGTTTTTTTCATAGAATTGGTAATTCTATCGGCGTACATTATAACTTTTCCTTCTACGTTTCGGGCCGTTCTTCCCGCGGTCTGCATCAAAGAACGTTCGCTTCGCAGAAATCCCTCCTTATCCGCGTCTATTATTGCCACAAGAGAAACTTCCGGCAAATCCAAACCTTCGCGCAACAAGTTAACACCAACCAGCACGTCAAAGTCGCCGATTCGTAAATCACGTATTATTTCCACTCGCTCAAGAGAATCAACATCGCTATGAATGTAACGAACTTTAATTTCTATCCTATCAAGATAATCTGATAAATCCTCAGCCATTTTTTTTGTTAAAGTAGTTACAAGCACACGTTCACGTTTTATAACACGTGTTCTTATTTCACCAATTAAATCGTCAATCTGATTTTTAACCGGACGCACTTCTATCTGCGGATCCAGCAACCCGGTAGGGCGAATAATTTGCTCTACATAAACACCTTTGCTTTTTTCAAGCTCATAATCACCTGGTGTAGCGCTTACATAAACTATTTTATTTGTGAGACCTTCAAATTCTTCGAATTTCAGCGGACGGTTATCAAGCGCCGATGGCAGACGGAATCCATATTCCACAAGCGTTTCTTTTCGGGACCTGTCGCCGTTGTACATTCCTCTAACCTGAGGGACAGTTACATGCGATTCATCAATAATTAATAAATAATCTTTTGGAAAATAATCGAACAAACAGGAAGGGCGCGAACCCGGAGGTCTTCCTTCCATATGTCTCGAATAATTTTCTACTCCCGCGCAGTATCCTATTTCACGCATCATTTCAATATCATATTTTGTACGCTGTTCAATCCTTTGTGCTTCCAGATATTTTTCTTCGGACCAATAAAAATTTAGCCGTTCTTTCAATTCCTCATCAATGGTTTTAATAGCGCGGTTAACCTGATCTTTTGTAGTAACAAAATATTTTGCCGGATAAATGGCGGTAGAGTCCACTTCACGAATTACTTCTCCTGTAATCGAGTCAATAATTGAGAGCCTTTCTATTTCATCGTCCCAAAATTCAACCCTTACAGCTTCTTCATACTGATATGCTGGAATTATTTCAATTACGTCACCCCTTGCACGGAATGTTCCTCGTGTAAACTCGATGTCGTTCCTAACGTAATAAATATCAACTAATTGCCGCATAAGTTGTTTGCGGTCTATTTCGTCTCCTTTTCTAAGGAATATTATTTGTTTTGCGTACTCTTCGGGAGCGCCGATGCCATAAATACAACTCACGCTCGCTATTATTATTACGTCGTTTCTCCCTTCAATTAATGAGGTAGTGGCTCTAAGGCGCAGCCTGTCAATCTCTTCGTTTACCGAAAAATCTTTTTCAATATAAAGATCCCTTTTAACTACATATGCTTCCGGCTGGTAATAGTCGTAATAACTGATAAAAAATTCGACGGCATTGTTAGGAAAAAAAGATTTGAATTCGCCGTAGAGCTGAGCGGCAAGTGTTTTATTATGCGAGATTATTAAAGTAGGTTTGTTATATTTCTCGATAACATTCGACATTGTAAATGTTTTGCCGCTGCCGGTAACTCCCAATAAAACCTGGTGATCAACTCCGTTCTCCAAACCGTCACAAAGTTCTTTGATTGCCTGGGGCTGATCGCCGGAAGGTTTATAATTTGAAACTAATTGAAAGTTTTTCATCTTTTATCGCAACACTACCTGAGAAGCGTGAAAATAATCCGCGTGTAAATGCCCCTTTAGAACTATTGTTTTAGCGTCGTCAATTCCCGGAGGCATGTTTGAAGGCGCAGAAACTTTTACTTCTTTTCCGGATTTATCAACAACATAAAAATATGTGCTGTTGTTGGCTATGTCGCGCTCGAAACCTTTCTCTTTTACTAACTTTACAATAATTTCTTTGCTGGCGTTATTGTTTGTATCAAAAGAAGCAAATGAACCTAATTCATCGGTTGGAGAAAAATAACTAAAGTAAACAAGCGCAATAACTGCCAGGACCAACGCTGGAAGAATATATTTTTGCATAAATAAGCCTTTCTAAAAATGTTTTTATTGTTGTTTATTTTTGAAATTATTCAGTGAAAGATAAAATTATTTTCACAAAATAATGAAAAACAGGATCGAAAATGTTAAATATATCTAAACCCTCTATAATAAATAATGCTACAAGAAAAATATATTTTCAATTACTTATAAATATTAGTATAGATCAGTAAATTTGTGGGCATAATATTCATATAAAAAATGAGGAGTTGATGAAAAAATTTATTGTTTATTTCCTGATCGTTTTTGCTGCTGTAATTTCCGCGCAGGAGAAAGAAACAGATCCTAATTTAGGCAAATGGGTGCCTTCACTTGTTACGGGGTTAAATATAAGTCAAATATCTTTCAGCAACTGGGCTCAGGGCGGCGATAATTCTTTGGCGTTTACTTTAATGGGAGAGTTTTCGTTAAAATATAAAACAGAGAAATGGAGATTTAAAAATTACGTTAAAACAGCATTTGGTAAAACTAAATTGGGCGATGCCGATATTAGACAAACGGATAATGAAATATATTTAGAAACCGTTTTATCACTCAACATCGGCTGGGCAGTTGATCCTTTTATAAGTAATTCTGTAAGAACAGCTATTACTGATGGATTCGATTACTCTAAAGTTCCCGCGGTTAAAATTGCCGACTTATTTGATCCCGGTTATATTACTCAAAGTATCGGCTTTACCTATGACAAGTCAGAAATAATTCAAACACGTTTAGGTATAGCTTTTCAAGAAACTTTTACGAATAAATTAAACCAGTATTCCGATGACCCTGACACAAAAGACAAAATTGAAGACTTTAAATTTGACACGGGTATGGAAAGTGTAACCGATGCTAAATTAAAGTTAGACGATAATCTTCTTTATACAACAAAGTTAAGAGTATTTACAAGATTCCAAAGCCTTGATGTTTGGGACGTAAGATGGGATAATGCAATCAGCGCAAAAGTAAACAGCTGGCTGAATGTAAACCTGGGAGTTATTTTAATTCATGAAATTTCACAAACAAGAAAAACTCAGCTAAAAGAAGCTTTACAAATTGGAATAGTATATAGGCTGCTGTAAATAATTAAATAATATAAACGTATTCTGATAATCGGAAGAAAGAAGAAACAATCTTTTTCTTCCGATTTTTTAAATGATTTTTTCTAACCAGAAGTAAATTGGAAATACTAGTCCGGCGAAGTTGTTATTTGTGAGGACTAATACTGATTAAACCGCCAGTTCAACTAATTTTGAAGCGACTCCCGGCAGAACTGAAACTTTTCTGGCGAGCTCCTGTTTCTGATCTTCTGTACCGTATAATTCAAGAATCAACAAACCTTCATCGCTGCAGTTTTCAAGAACGCCATCATGAATTCCCAGTCTTGTTTTAATAATACATCCCCAAGCGGTTAATATCTGCTGAACTTTAACGGCTTCTTCTTTTCTTTTACCTATAAGAATTAACAACACCGATTTTTTCATTACGTCTCCAATCTAGATTAGTTTATAAATGTAAAACTAATTAAATGAGACAACCGTGTCAATTACATTCAACGGCAAATTTTACAACAGAGCCATTTTTTGTAGTGGACTGTTAAAAAGTAAGCTATAAATTGTTATTTGAATATTCATTAATGTTTTGTGTACAAATAAAAAAATGTAACCAACATGTATAATAATTCGTCAAAACGAGGAGTTTAAAATGATTAGAGTAAAAGAAACAGAAAGTATTGAACCAATATGCCCTCATTGCGGAAAACAAGTTGTCGAAATTTTAGCGCGCCGTATAGAATCGATGTTGGGCGTTCGGTTCGTTTATTTCTGCAGTGAGTGTAAAAAAGTTTTGGGCGTTAGTCATAGAAAAGGATTCTGGATGGGTTAATTTGTGAATGACAGAAATGTAATAACAGAATTAATCCATTCGGTAACGAAATAAATTAAATCAATTATTTGGGAGTACTAATGAAACGTTATTTAATAACTCTTTCGATTCTGTTGTTTACATTTTCTGTTGCTTTTTCCCAATCCAAACCGGAAAAAATTGACGACTTGTTGAACCGGTACCACGATGCCCGCCAATTTATGGGAACCGCGTTGGTGGCTGAAAATGGAAACATTATTTATAAGAAAGGATTCGGTTTTGCGAACATTGAGCATGAAATTAAAAATGAACCGGATATAAAATTCAGGCTTGGATCAATTACAAAACAATTTACTTCGATGCTTATAATGCAGCTTGTTCAGCAGAACAAGGTACCACTTGATGGAAAACTATCCGAATATCTTCCGTATTACAGAAAAGATGTCGGCGACAAAGTAACCATTCATCATTTGCTTACCCATACTTCAGGCATTCCGAGTTATACAAATAAACCGAACTTTTTTGCGAAAGAAAGCAAATTATATTTATCCACTAAAGAATTGATAACCAAACTTTGCAGCGACGACCTGGAATTTGAACCGGGAGAAAAGTACCAGTATAATAACTCAGGTTATGTAATACTAGGCGGGATTATTGAGGAAGTAACCGGAATGACCTATGAAAAAGCATTGCGTAAATTTATCCTGGATCCTTTGCAGATGAACGATACAGGATACGATTATTCGGAACAGATTATTAAAAAACGAGCTGCCGGTTACGAAAAAATTGTTAATGGATATAAGAACGCGGATTATCTGGATATGGCTTTGCCGCATGCCGCGGGCTCAATGTATTCTACGGTGCTCGATTTGTATAAGTGGGACAGGGCTTTGCGAACCGGCAAACTCCTTTCGGTTGAAAATTCAACTAAAATGTATACTCCATTTTTGAATGGATATGCTTACGGCTGGGCTGTGCAGAAAGTTAGTTTTAACGATAATCAAAATCTTACTGTATATCAACATGGCGGTGGAATAAACGGATTTAATACTTTGATATATAGAGTAATTGAAGAGGACAAACTAATTATTCTTCTAAACAATACAGGCGGTGCGCCTCTTAATGATATTA
Organism: Ignavibacteriae bacterium HGW-Ignavibacteriae-2; assembly: GCA_002839805.1. Classification (GTDB taxonomy): domain Bacteria; phylum Bacteroidota; class Ignavibacteria; order Ignavibacteriales; family Melioribacteraceae; genus PGYT01. The sequence goes on along the minus strand of PGYT01000118.1, from coordinate 748 downwards.
AAACAGGAATTATGAACATTCTTTACGATAAAGATTATGAACTTCCTAAAAATTCTATCGCCGATTATATTTATACAATTATTGAGGATAATGGAATAAATGAAGCGATTGAAACATACAATCGGTTAAAAAATAATGAGAAGGAGTCTTTTAATTTTCGGGAGAACGAATTAAACAATTTAGGATATTTTTTGCTTAACCAAAACAGAACAGATGAAGCGATAGAAATTTTTAAGCTAAACATTGAGGCTTATCCCAAAAGCGCAAATACTTATGATAGTATGGGAGAGGCTTATATGAAGAAAGGGGACAATGTTTCCGCAATTCGTTTTTATAAAACCTCACTCGAACTTAATCCGGGCAACTCTAATGCCGTACTAAAACTAAAAGAAATGGGCGTTGAATACAATACTGAGGAAATTGTTTTCAATGCTGAAATTTTAGAAAAATATATTGGGGTATATAAATTAGCGCCCGAATTTTTACTAACTATAAGCAGAGAAGGGGATAAACTTTTTGCGCAGGCTACGGGACAGGCTAAATTGGAAATATTTCCTAAAACAGAAACCGAATTTTATTTGAAAGATATTAACGCACAGATAAAATTTATCAGAAATGAAGACGGGATGACGGACAAATTAATATTAACGCAGAACGGCAGAGAAATGCCGGCGGATAAAATTGAAAAATAATTTATAGACTAAACAAAACATCTCTTTAGGAGATGTTTTGTTTTACGTAAACACTC
>PGYT01000117.1 GCA_002839805.1 Ignavibacteriae bacterium HGW-Ignavibacteriae-2 | reverse complement strand
AATTCATTCCCTGAGCCCAAAAGAATGAAAGACGCGGAGCGAATGAATCTATATCCATTCCGGATTTCACACCGGTTCTAACATATTCCAAACCGTCAGCCAAAGTGTAAGCCATTTCAAGATCGGCTGTTGCGCCGGCTTCCTGCATATGATAACCCGATATGCTGATGCTGTTGAACTTGGGCATATTCTGTGACGTGAACTTGAATATATCCGCGATAATTTTCATTGACATTTCCGGCGGGTAAATATATGTATTGCGAACCATGTACTCTTTAAGAATATCGTTCTGAATAGTTCCTGTAAGCAATTCCTGCTTAACACCCTGTTCTTCGGCAGCAACTATATAAAATGCTAATATTGGTAATACCGCGCCGTTCATTGTCATAGATACTGACATTTTATCCAAAGGAATACTGTCAAATAAAATTTTCATATCTTCGATAGAATCTATAGCGACACCTGCTTTACCAACATCGCCTACAACTCTTTTGTGATCGGAATCGTAGCCGCGATGTGTAGCAAGATCGAACGCAACAGACAGTCCCATTTGTCCCTGTGCGAGGTTTCTTCTGTAAAAAGCGTTACTTTCTTCAGCGGTTGAAAAGCCGGCATATTGACGCACCGTCCATGGACGGGCAACGTACATTGTACTATAAGGTCCCCTCAAAAATGGCTCAATACCCGATAAATAATCCAGATGCTCTAAATCTTTTATATCATCGTTGGTATAAAGTGGTTTTACATTAATCTGTTCCATCGTTTCCCATATAAAATCTTCAAACGATTTCCCTGTTTCAGTCTCAATCTTTTGTTTCCACTCATCATAACTTATTTTATTCGAGTCGAATTTTAACTCTTTTTCGCTGAAATTTATTCTACTCATATATACTCCGTTGAAGGAAATTTGAATTACTAATATTTATTTGCCTATTCAAAGATTTCCTTGTTTGTTTTTCTATAGATGTTAACGTTTTAAGAACTCCATTGATTTTATAATTCCGTAAAGAATTATTAAAACTATTAAATTTCTTTTTTATAAGACAAAGTAAATGTTTTATGTTTTTGTAAAATTGACAGTTTATTTATCATTTTTTAGATTCAACTTTATAAAAAAATTACAATTATTTATTCAAGATTTTATTAATCAAGTTCGATAATATTCCATAAGCATCGCAGCCGAGATAAATAAAATCATCCACACCGCTTTGTTTATATGCTTCAATTTGTTCTTTCGGGAAACCGGCAAGTATAACATGTGTATTACCGTTTCTATCCTTAACACCTTTGGTTAATTCAGGTACTATTTCAGGATATTCGTCATCAGTAGAACAGATTATTACGGCGTCAGCACGGGATTCGATTGCTGAGTCAACAGCTGCTTCGGTTGTACTGAAACCATTCGGATAAATTATGTCGAAACCCGCGAGTTCAAAAAATGAACGAGAAAAATCCGCACGGGCTTTAAATTGTTTTAATGAGCCCATAGTTGCCAAAAACACTTTTGGTTTAGAACCGTTTTTTTCCTCTATGTCGAATAATGAATTACGAATTTTTTCAAAAACTTCTGCTGCGCGATAAATATTTAATGGTTTTACAGATTCTGCTTCTTCTGTATTTATTCGTGCAAAATGGGATATTTCTCCAAGAGTTGCGCCGGCTAATACAGCTTCTGTCCCAATGTCAATTATCTCCAGCGTGTTTAAATCGACCATTGAATTTAATTTATCCAATATAGCCGCATGTTTATCCGAATTTCCCGAAACTCTAAATTTCTGCAGGAATTCTGCTCTTTTTGTAAACAGATTTTTGTAGTCGGGAAATTTAAAATAGGGTTTATTCTCTTTAGTATTCGCGTAACTGTTTGTTCCTACCAATACATTTTTACGTTTTCTTATATCCATTGTTTTTACATCGGCGATCTTATTAATCTCATCTTGAATATATCCCGTTTTTAACGCGGATAGCATACCGCCTTTTTCTTCAATGAGTTTAAACTGCTGCCAGACATTATTAGCAATTTCATTTGTAAGCCATTCTACATAATAGGAGCCTCCGGCGGGGTCAATTACATTGTTTAAATGCGCCTCCTCCTTCAATATTATTTGTGTATTTCGAGCAATTCTTCTTGAGAACTCACCAGGAGCACTATAAGATTCGTCATATGTATTTGTGTGAAGACTATCAATGCCGCCTACAATAGTCGTACGCAGCATATTTACATTAGGATCGTACATTGTTTGATTGAACTTCGATGTACGTCCGTGTATAACAATTTTCTTTGACTCTGTATCGGCGCCGTAAGAATCCAGAATATTAGACCAGATTACACGGGCGGCTCTAAGTTTTGCGATTTCCATAAAATAATTTGGACCGATGGCAAAAGTAAACCGCATGTTATTGGCTATATCATTAACATTAACACCTTTGTCTAAAAGACTGTTAATATATTCAACAGCAGTTGACATAACAAAAGCAAGTTCCTGAACGGCGCTTGCTCCTCCGTTATTATAAGGTAATCCGCTAATTCCAATAGTTCTTATTCCCGGAGCGTATTTTTGTGTCCACTCTATTGCTATCTTCATTTTATCTAAAATTGAGTTAAAATTGAGGGGCAATTTTCCTTCGGTTGCAAGATATCCAATCGGATCGGCCTCAACACTTCCTTTTATATTATTCAATTTTTTACTGGTCTTATTAGCGTAAGCCGATAGAATCATTAACATTGGGAGAGCAACAAAACCAGTTTGTATATGAAGCGGATATTTTTCAATATCAACATTATCAAATGCCCTGCTGAAACTGCTGAGTCCCGAAATTGATAAACCTTTATCCCCAACTTTGCTCATTTCCGCATAGTCCGCATCAATTAAAAGTTGAGTTGCCGAATCCAGAATAACGTTTATAGAATTCTGCCCACGATTAATATCGCTTATAAGAGCAGAGTTAAATTCATCCGCATCGCCATAAGGTATTTCCTGGCAAACTTCCCAACCATTTCCTAAATAGCCCGAAGCTTTTGTCCCTCTTACATATTCGGTAAATCCCGGTTTGCCGTCTACAAGAGACAGATTTTCAATATCTGCTCGGGTATAAATTGGCTGGAGGCTAATACCTTCGTATGTATTTGTAATTAATTTTTTTTCGTAAGAAGCGCCTTTCAAATCTGCTATAACTTTATCCTTCCACTCATCAAAAGAGGGGGGGGTAAAGTCACCTTTCAGCTTAAACTCCTTAGTTAATTTAACTTGATTTTCCATTCCGATAACTCCTGAAAATATATAATTCATTCATTTACTTTTCGAAGCGGGATATGTATATGAAATAAATTTGATGCTGAAAAAGTTGATACATACCGATTCAAAAAATAAAGATCAAAAATACTGTAACAAATATAAGATTATTAACAAGCAAATCGTTTGCCAAAAAATTTATTGTGTTTTTAACTCACCAGCAGCTTAAACACGGCTTAATTATTAACGATTTTTAAATAATAAGAAGGGAATTGATTTCTTTCTCAAAAACAAAAAGAAAATTATTGTGGATTCGTGTAAAAATTCAAAAATAAAGGAAATATCTTAATAATTTTTCACGTAATTATAAGATGGGTAATATCCAAATAGAATCCCATGCCATTATTATTTTCTACACGTAAGTTTGCGCTTAATTGTTCGTTAAGACTGCCAATCAATTTAAGTCCCAACGAATTAGTTTTATATTGGTTTTCAGGGTACTGAAATCCCTTACCGTTATCTTTTAAAACAAGAATGGTTCTATCAGATTTTTGTAAAAAAACAGATATTGTTTTGGACTCATTTTCGGGCTCGTAGTTTTCAAAAGCATATTTGAATGAATTTGTAATGATTTCATTCATAATAAGTCCTAAATTTATTGCCGCATCAAGTGAAACAAATATTTGGTCCATATCCAAATTGATATTAATTCCACTTGAGTGGATTCCATTTGAAGTGGATAAATACCTGCACAATTTTGAAGTATACTCCTGGAAATTAATTTTATCGAATTTTTCGGCCTGATATAAATTTTCATGTACAAGCGCCATAGATCTAATGCGGTTCTGGCTGTCTTGGAGCATTTTTAGCACTTCAATATCCTTTATATCTCTGGACTGCAAATAAATAAGACTTGTAATTATCTGAAGATTATTTTTTACTCTATGGTGTATTTCTTTTAACAAAACTTCTTTTTCTTTCAGGGATGTTTTTATTTCTTTTTCAGCTTTAATTCTAGTATCAATTTCGGATTGAAGTTTTATATTAACATTATTAATCTCCAGAGTTCTTTCAGCGACCATATTTTCAAGGTTCTGATAAAAAGCGTTCAACTTTTCCACCATGTCGTTAAATTCCTGAGCTAGAAATCCAATCTCGTCGTTGGAAGTTATTTTAGCCCGAACTGAAAAATTACCGGTTTTTAACTCTCCTGCGGCTGCTACAATATCCTGAAGCGGTTTTGTAATAAATTTACCAATAATAAATGCCGAAATGGCACCGAGTATTAAAATCAGTAGACTTATAAGCAAAATATTATTGCGCATTTCCGATATCGTTTCCCGCAATGGGAGTAATGAGAATCCTATATATAAACTTCCAATGATTTGATTGTCAATATCAATGTTAGCGAAAGAATTGTAAATATCACCGCTTGTAATTTCATGTGCTTTTTGACTTTTATAGTTATTAAGTTCGGCCAGTGGCAAGTTTTGGGCAAAAATTAAAGAATCGGATACATCTATTACTACTATATAAACAATATCTTTGTTTACGTTCAAATAACCGACTTCATCCACTAAAGCCTCCTGATCCGAAAAATAAAGCGGCCCGCTAATACTAACTGAAATTATTTTTGTTATAGATTCCGCTTTTTCTTTTAAAGCTTTTATTCTGGAGATTTCAAACTGTTTCGGGAAGTAAATAGCAATGAAAGAAGAAATTATAATTATTATGAAAATAATTATAAATGCTAGTTTTGTCTTAAATGATGTGGCGCTAAAATTCAACTTTTTTCGCATATCAAGAATCATTTGTTGGCAAACACAGTATCCTAATTATCGGATAAAAATTTTATAATGTTTACCCGAATTAGATTTTAAACGAATAAATAGAAATATTCTCCAGAAGCTACTATTAAAAAAGAAAATCTCATCGTTTTGATGAAATCATTATAAATGATTATTTGAATTTATCAAATAAGTTTTCTATTCTTTTTTTATCCAATGGATTCTGCCACTTACCGGCTTTCTTAAAATAAGATCCTACTATAAATCCGTCGGCAAAATCGAAATACTTTAAAATATTTTTAGAAGTAATTCCAGAACCGATAAGAACCGGCAATTTTGTTGATTCCCTTACAGTTTTTAGCTGATCGAGGTCTGTTTCTTCGCCTGTTGCGCTGCCTGTTACTATTACTCCATCACTTAGGAAAAATTCAGCAGCTTTAGCGGTCTCTGCCAATGAAACATCCGAAGTTATTGCATGAGAACTGTGTTTTTTCTTTATATCTGTAAATACGGCAATATTTTCTGCGCCAATCAATTTCCTGTATCTCAATAACTCAGCCGCGTCGGAATCAATAAAACCTTCATCCGCCAAATGACCAAAAATAAATCCTTCTGCGCGAATAAAATCAAGACCGGCTGAATGCGCGGCGGCAAGCGCCTGTTTATTAGCCGCAGCAAGAATTTGAATACCGCAATACAAATTAAGTTTCTGCTTGATCTCATAACCAATAATTGACATTAAAGATGAAATTTCGTGACCCGCTTTTTTATTAATATAAGGAACATCATGCATGTTTTCTATTGCTACAGTTTGTATACCTGCTTTTCTGTAAATTGCGGCCTCGTTTAAAGCGATTTTAATAATTTCTTTAGTGCCTTTATTGTTTTTAGGTGTTCCGGGTAAGGCGGATAAATGTATCATTCCGATTAACGTTTTTTTTGATTTTAATGATTCGATAAAACTGTTAGACATGTTTATACCATTACATTAGTTCTGAATAATATTTATTTAATTTGTTTTTGATACGAATCGTAAAAAATACCGCAGCTATTATTAGTCCAGAAGTTAAACCTATCCATACCCCACCAGCTTTTAAATCGTTTATAAAACCAAGATAATAACCAAGAGGAATTCCAATTGCCCAATAGGCAATTAGAGAAATTACCATAGGAATTTTAACATCAGTCATTCCGCGTAATATTCCAAGACCAACAGCTTGTGTACCATCAAAAATTTGAAAGATAGCGGCAATTATTAATAATGCGGAAGCGAGTGAAATTACCTCGGAATCATTTATATAAATTGTGGGTAAAAAATTTCGGAATACTATAAAAATCATTCCGAAGACAGCCATTAAAAGAATGGACATTCCTAAAGCTGAAAATGAAGCTTTTTGCATGCCGCTAAAGTTTTTTTCTCCGAGGAAAAATCCAACCCTTATAGTTGCAGCAGAATTAATCCCCAAAATAATCATAAATGTCGCTGAAGCAAGATTAATGGCAATCTGATGTGCCGCCAAATACTTTGTTCCCAGCCAGCCTATCATAATTGCTGAAAAGGAAAAAGCCCCGGCTTCAAATAACATTTGTAAACCAGAAGGTACACCAATACCAATTATTTTTTTAATTATTCTAAAATTTATACTTTTAAATTTCAGCGAGGCATCGTATTCTTTGAAGTATTTAGATTTTATAACATAAACAAAGAGAGCTACCGCAATAAATATTCGAGTTAAAAGACTTGCATATCCGGCGCCATCCAATTCCAATCTGGGAAATCCAAGATTACCATAGATTAAAATCCAATTGCCCAAAACATTTACAAAATTAGCTACTATATTCACATACATTGCGGGTTTAGTAAATCCCAATCCTTCAATAAATTGTTTAAATGTTTGAAACAACATAAATGGAATCATCGAAAAACTTAAAATCTTCATATAGGATTCGGCTAAGTGGGCCACCTCCTCCGGCTGTTTTAAATAAACTATGAGCTCAGCGGTAGAATATGATAACACTACAAGCAGGATAGAGAAGATCATGTTAACCAATAATCCCTGTCTCAATACTATTCCGCATTCATCATTATTTTTTGATCCGGAAGCAATTGCAACCAATGGAGTTATAGCAATACTAAGCCCTATACCAAGTACAAGAATTAGAATTAACAAACTATTTGCGAGTGAGGAAGCGGCAAGATATTTAGCTCCTAAATTGCCGATCATAATACTATCGACAACGCCTAACATAACATGCCCCAAAAATCCGATAGACACGGGCAAAGCTAGTTTGAACGTTTCTTTGATATGTTCAATGAAATTCAATTGTTATTATGCTTTCCTTTTATATACTAAAATTTACTACATTTTTACCGATTAAATAATTATTGTTGTTCTAAAATAAAAGTCTCTATTAATGTGAATATAAAAAGAATTTTTAGTTATCTGGCTCTGTTACTAATTCTGCTTCCCCAGGTGTGTTCCGCTCAAAAACATATTTGTAAATATTGCGATACAGGTATCTCCTCAAAATTTATAGAAGTTGAAGGCGATTATTATCACCCAGAACATTTTCTTTGCGCTGAATGCAAGAAACAAATAGAAGGAAGTTATGCTAAAAATGCTGACAATTTTTATCATCCTTCTTGTTACAAAAAGATTTTTCATTCAAAGTGCGATGTATGCAGTGCGACGCTTGAGGGGGAATATTTTGTGGACTTATACGGAAACAAATATCATCCGGAACATTTGCAAGAAAATAGTCGCTGCGACAATTGCGACAGAATAATTTGCGAAAACATTACAGGCGGCGGAAAACAATTAAATGACGGTAGAAATTTGTGCAACTTGTGTTTGGAGAATTCGGTCAAAAGTAACAGTTCCTACAAATTCCTTTTGAATAAACTTATTGACCGGCTTCGTGGGTTAGGATTAAATATCGATACAAAAAACTTATCTATAATACCTGTTGACAGAACAGGATTAAAATCAGCCGCCGGAGCAATGTATTCGGACAATTTGAAAGGATTTTGTAAAATTAGTAGCGGGTCGGGAAGTGTTAACGGCAGAAAATTTACAGAAGAGAACACTACGATTTATGTATTGGATAATATCCCACCAATATATATCGAAGCCACATTAGCACACGAGCTTATGCATGTATGGCTTCATCAAAACACGAAAAACAATCAAACAGATCAGCTTAAAGAGGGAAGCTGTCATTATATAAGTTACTTATACTTGAAAAGTGTAAATGATAAAACTGCTCATTTAATATCTAAAATGATGCTCTCAGATACAAATCCAGTTTATGGTGGAGGGTTGAGAAAAGTTATTGAAAAATTTAGTGGGAAGTATCTGGTTGAATTACTCAACTACCTTAAAAAAAATACTTCCCTCTGAATATTAAACTTTATTCGGAATAAAATTTAATCACCTTTATAATCGCTTCTTCGCAAACTTTGCAGAATGGTTTATCGCCTTTAGAAAACATTATACAATCAGGCATTGGTCTGTATAACCCTTTTGAAGAATATCCGGCTCCTTCGTACGCTCCAACTTTATTCCAGAACTTACCCGCTCTTAAATAAGAATCAATTTTTTCAGAATGATTTTTGTCTTTTTTCGCGTATTCTTTTTCTGCCCGAGAAATTGTTTCTTTAGATTCACCATCGCGTTTAAGCCTTGCAATATTATCGTTTAGTTTGGCTCTCTCTAATTGCCAAATCGAGTCCATAGCGTCAAATTCAGACTTTTCCCATGGTGTAGGAATTTCTATTCCTTTACTAAGTAAATGACTCCACTTAACATTTGGGGGATCTAACAGAGCTGTTATATTCGGTTCGACAGGTTCAACACCACTTGGATAAAATTCATTGTACGAAGTTGAGGATGTATAATATTCATCCGCTAAGCCAGTAAAAGAATGTCCGAATTCGTGAATAAACAAATATTTATAGTATTGCGCATCGGAAGTAAATGTGCAATAAAGATTATAAATTCCGCCGCCTCCATAACGCGAATGATTTACCATTATATAGATAGCGTCATATGGTATATAAGCGGCCAGATCACGCATAGTTTTGTTGTCTTCCGTCAACAAATAACGTTCTGAACCAAGTGAGTTAAAAGTAGCATTTAGAGTTGTTTCTTTAAAACTGTTAGCGCGTGGTTCATCAACACCGCTTTCAGCGGAAGGTTTTAATACGCCATATATATTAAACGATTCTTTATAAGATTTGTAAGGTTCCTGTGAAAAAAATATTTCAGTAAAACGTTCTATGTCAGACTTAAATTTATTCTTTTCTTTATTAGTATAACCTTCGCCCAGAATAACAATATCAACTCTTTTTCCCGGGTCGCCCGATTTATAACTTTCGAACACCTCAACATTTTCATCATTAGTTTTAGCGGATATAATACTTACCTCCGCCGGATTTATAACTGTTGAATAAATCTCATTCAGTTCCTTGTCTAAATTTCGTTTTTCTATCACAAATTTTACGGGTTTTATAGGGAAGGGGATTATCGCCGATTCGTGAAATGTTTTTCTAATTCCTTGAATAGCGGGTAAACTAGTTTGATACTCACCAAAGTAACTGTCGAATCCTTTTGAATAAATAAGTTCTCCAGAATCGACGTCGTAAATTTTTAAATAGTATCGTCCATTATTAAAATCATCGATAAGGTTAATTTTGCTTCTTCCCCATACCGAGTATTTATATACTTTATCAATCGTGAAAAATTCTTCGGCAGCATTACCAATATGAAAATAATCTATTCTCATTGCGGCGTCTTTAAAATAATCTGAAAAATTATACTGCTTTGCGTTATGTGCTACCGATAGTAGGCATACAAAAAATATTGAG
>PGYT01000116.1 GCA_002839805.1 Ignavibacteriae bacterium HGW-Ignavibacteriae-2 | reverse complement strand
TTGCAGTTATTGGACAAAAGTGAACGTAATCCAATGCGCACTACCAGTTTTGGTACAGGTGAATTAATACTTGATGCAATAAACAAAGGAGTAAACAAAATATATTTGTTTGTCGGGGGCAGCGCTACGAACGATGCCGCTATCGGTATCGCTTCGGCTTTAGGTTATGTTTTTAAAGATGAAAATAATAAAACGCTTGATCCGGTAGGCTCAAACCTAATAAAAATTAAAAGCATTTATGCTGGAAAAGCGGAATCCCTTACTAACATTGATTTTCATGTACTCACGGACGTCAATAATCCTTTCTTTGGGTGTAACGGTGCGGCACGAATTTTCGCTTCACAAAAAGGAGCAAACTCGGATGAAATAACTATACTGGATGACGGATTAAAAAATATATCCGAAATATTTAAATCCAAATTTGGTATCGACGTATCAGATATTCCTGGAAGCGGAGCTGCAGGAGGTGTTGGAGGTGGTGCAATGGTTTTTTGCAGTGCGAAAATCAAAAGTGGTATCGATACAATATTGGATTTGCTGAATATCGACAATGTTATAAATGAAAGTGACTTGGTAATTACCGGAGAAGGTTTTTTGGACAAACAAACTTTTGATGGCAAGGTAGTAATGGGCGTAATCAACAGATGCAATCTAAATAAAAAGCCTTTGGGTATTGTCTGCGGCGATACATCTCTAACGGAATATGATTTATTAAACATTTACCCCTCCATTATAAAACCAATAAAAATGGAAGGAATTTCAATAGAAGATTCAATGCAAAACGCCTCTACCCATTTGATTAAACGGGCGCAGGAGCTAATTAAAGAATTTTGTGAAAGTTAATATTTTTGTTGAGAATTTCAATGCTGACTTTTGGACTATAGTTTTTATTGCTTTTGAATCTCCAAATAATGTATTCTGATATAAAAACGAGTTTAAATATTTAATTCATATTTATATGAGAAAATTAATTGCTGTCAAATTATAAACATTAGATTGTATTATTTTCGGTGGAATTGAAAGAATATTACGCAGTTAAAACTGTTGATTATAACAAATTTATTCAAAATTATTCTTACAAAACCCTTAAATATTTACTTGCCGACATATTAATGAATATGGCCTAATTTTTATTTTTTTGATCTATCGTTAAATAAAATATTAAATAACAAAGGGTGTTCGAAATTTACTAGCCTGCTAAAGTTGCTTCCGAATTATCTGCCAGGGTTAATAAACTATGCAGAAATATTTTAAGAGCTGTTAATAATATTAACATTTGCTAATGTGTAGCACCTGGTCGGCGGTTGATATGTCTTTGAATCAGATTGGTCTTTGCGAGAGATATCTTTCTGTTCCATTACTGTGGTAAAACACTTCCCCACGGAGTGCGGATAGAAGATACTTTAAAAAATCATTTGCGTTCGTGGCTTCTTTGCGATAGTTGTTTGGCCTCCCTATTTTTATTGATTATCCAGATGATCGTTTTTTTAAATCGGATAAATAAAATTACTGATCAGAATTTGTGTTAAACAACTTGTTCCGTCGATTCAAAATTTTTTAAATAAATTAAGTTTATTTTTCGAATATGTTCCGGCACTAAATCTATACAACCTGCCTCTGCGTTTCGAGTTGCTTTATCCATGCACAAAACATGCGAGAAACCAAGTCTATTAGCAGCCCAGGTTACTTTAAGTTGATCTGGGTTTAAATTGTAAATCTCCGAGATTTTTTTGAGATCTGTCCCAATATTACCAGTAATTTTCATATCCTCGCAGAACTTGGAATTTACTAATCCGGACTGATTCGAATCTGCATAATTACCATTTTTTAGTTCGGTAATACGATACACTTACGTCTATTTTTTTAATTCCATTTTTATTAGTTTGATATAATTAAAAAATTATATTCGCCAGTTTTATACCTATGAACAACGAAATCAAGAAAGAATATCTGCAGAAAATTTTAGTGAGTCAGGAATTCAAAGATTCCAAAAGTTATAAAATTCTCCTTGAATTTCTTGTAAACAGTGCCTTAGATGGGAGAAAACTAAGTGAAAATTTAATTGCTTCGGAAGGATTGGGTAAAAAAGGTGATTTTGATATTTCCAGCGACACAAGTGTGAGAGTGTACATACATAATTTGCGAAAAAAACTTGCAAGTTATTATATGACTGAGGGCAAAACGGACGAGTTAAAATTATCAATTTCTAAAGGTCAACATTATAAAGTTACTTTTAGTAAACAAATTCTGCAAGGCACAAATCGGAAATTGTTTACATACCTTTTAATCGGTTTCGTTACTATAATTTTACTAAATATAACATTATGGAATTTTTATTCCACTGAATATCAAAATATTAAAGAAGTGGATAGTTCTGACCCAATTTGGAAGGAATTTGCTACAAGTAAATTTCCTATCCTTTTAGTAATAGGAGATTATTTTTTTTACAAAGAAAAAACTGAAAACGGTAATAAATATTTGAGGGATGTAAGGGTAAATTCAGTTAAAGATTTTAGTGAATTAATTAAAAGCGACGATATAGAAAATAAATACTTATTAACCGAGATTACTTATTTAGGTAAATATGCTCTGTGGTGTCTGAACGATATTTTACCGGTTATAATCGGGTGGGATAAAGTATATGATATTAAACTTTCATCTGAATTAAGTTGGGAAGACCTTAACAAATACAACATTATATTCATTGGTTCATTTAAAAGTTTGAATATAATGGAAAACATAACAAACGGTTTAAATTCCAGTTACAGAATTAGCCCAAACGCTATTTTTTTTCATGATGAAAATTCCGATTCCATATTCACGTATTCCGCGCCTAAAAACATTGAAACCGGTTATTTAAAAGATTATACACTTGTTTCAAAGTTGCCGGGTCCGAACTCAAATACTATTATTATTTTTGCCTCTACACATGATATCGGACATATTTCCTCAGTCGAAATTTTTATTGATAAGATATTTCTTAATAATTTCGAAAAAAAATATATAGTTACCGCAAAATCTCCGGTTTATTTTGAATCTATTTTTGAAGTCGAAGGTTTCGAAAGAACCGGGTTTAAACCAATTCTAAAACAATTTAAAAAAGTTGATAAGAATTATAATTTTCCAAGATAATTTTTTCCTACTTGAAAGAAGTTTCGGTAAACAATCTAAATTTTTGAAATGAGTTTTTTAAACTATTCTAATTACTTTTTAAATTAACTTGTATATCCTTTTTCCGATAAATATTAAGATAAACACAATTTGTCATAAGTATAATTGCTCTGTATTTAACAATGCTAATCTATTCGGTATGTAAATGGCGATAAAACAATTAGAACTACTTTCCCCCGCTAAAAATTTAGAGTGTGGAATTGCTGCAATAAACTGCGGCGCAGACGCCGTATATATTGGCAGCCCAAAATACGGGGCACGTGCGGCGGCCGGAAATTCTATTTCGGATATAGAAAAACTGGTTATCTACGCACATAAGTATTGGGCAAAGGTGTATGTTACACTTAACACTATTATTTATGACGAAGAACTTGATGACGTAAAACAACTAATAAATAAGTTATACGAATCAGGAGTAGACGCATTAATCTTTCAGGACATGTCTCTTTTGCAAATGGATATTCCTCCGATACCATTATTTGCCTCAACTCAGACTCATAATTATGAGATTGAAAGAATAAAACTACTGGACGCCAGTGGCGTTAGAAGAATTATTTTGGCGCGTGAACTTTCACTTGAACAAATTTCTAAGATTCACAAGAATGTTGACGCAGAACTGGAGTTTTTTGTGCACGGTGCTTTGTGCGTTTCGATGAGCGGCCAGTGTTACATGAGCGCGGCTATGCTAGGTAGAAGTGCTAATCGTGGAGAATGTGCGCAGCCTTGCAGATTAAAATATAATCTAATTGATAGTGACAATAAAATAATTATTAAAGACAAACACTTGCTTTCATTGCATGATTTTAATTTATCTGCTTACCTAAATGATTTAATCCTGGCAGGTATTTCGTCCTTTAAAATTGAAGGACGATTGAAGGATATCGGATATGTTAAAAACATAACGGCATATTACAGAAATAAAATTGATGGAATTATTGAGTCTAACAGTTCGTTGTCTAAATCCTCCACCGGGAAAAGTGAAATTCATTTTACTCCAGATCCGGAAAAATCGTTCAACCGAGGTTTTACAGATTATTTTATAAACGGAAAAGGATTGGATCTCGCTTCGTTGGATACACCCAAATCATTGGGTCAATATCTTGGGAAAGTTTCCAAGATTAATAATATTTTTTTTACAGTTGAAACTGATAAAAATATTGTAAATGGTGATGGATTATGTTTTTTTGATGACGATTCAACTCTTACAGGTATGAATGTAAGCTGCGTGGAATCAAATAATGTTTTCACTGATAAACCCGTGAATCTAAAAATAGGAGCAAAAATTTACCGTAATTATGATCATACCTTTGAAAATGAACTAAAAAAAGAATCTATAAGAAAAATTAAGGTGACGGTAAAAATAGATGAATCAGAAAACGGTGTGCTTATTTCAGCAACTGACGAAGATGGAATATCTGTGGATATAAATGAAACTGTTGAAAAGGTAGCAGCTGTAAATAAAAAAATGGCTTTTGAAAATATTCTTAAACAATTTTCCAAATCTGGCGATACAATATTTAAAGTTGAGAATGTAACCGTAAATATTAAAAAACCAATTTTTATTCCGTTAAAATTATTGAATCAATTTCGTAGAAATTTTTTGCTAAAATTGGAAAACAGAAGAATTGAAAAACATATTATTGAAAAACGAAAATCTCGGAAATCTATTCCTCAATCTGTTCAAAGTAAGTTGGATTACAAAACAAATATAACAAACATCCTTTCTAATGAATTTTATGCAAATCTCGGCGCGATAGAAATTGAAGACGGATTTGAATTACAAACAAATAATACAGATAAGATATTAATGAATTGTAAATATTGCATTAAAGATGAGTTGGGATTATGCAATCCCGACAACTCCAGTAGATTTAAAGAACCATTTTACTTAGTTAACAATAATAAAAAATATAGATTGATTTTTGACTGCGATAAATGTGAAATGAAGCTGATTTTATCTTAGGATTTATTTACTTCCGTCGAATTACATGTAAAAAAAGGACCGTTGTAAAGTGTTGTTTCTCGATATATGTAAACTGAAAATTGAGGATTCAAAAATTATTTTAGTTAATGATCGATAGTTAATATATTCATTTAATATCAGGTACATTTATAGAATTACTTCTTATTCTTAATCATGTGCTGGCGTTTGTTTTCGATCGAATTGTAGCTATTTTTGCTTTTTACAAATTTAATAATATGCAAAAGAAAAAACATTCTAACATACCAATTTTTGTACCCGAACTCGCCTGCCCACATCGATGTGTTTTTTGCGATCAGAAAAAAATAAGCGGTTCATTAACTATACCAGATCCTGATAAAATTTCAGAAATGATAGAAACCTATGTTAATACTATGCAAGATGGTCGTAAAATTGAAATAGCTTTTTTTGGCGGTAATTTTACCGGTATACCATTTGAATTGCAGAAGGAGTATTTAAGTTTAGCTTATAAATTTGTACAAAATAAAACCGTAGCCGGAATAAGAATTTCAACCAGACCCGATTATATAGATAATGAAAGACTTGATTTATTGAAGAATTTCGGAGTTACAACCATCGAACTCGGAGCTCAATCAACTAATGAATCAGTACTCCTTAAGTCAGGCAGAGGGCATACAGTTAAAGATACTGAAAACGCTTCGAAATTAATTCTCGAGAATGAATTCGAACTAGGTTTACAAATGATGTTAGGATTACCAGGTGATTCTTTCGAGAGTTCATATAAGACTGCAATTGATATTATTAAACTTGGCGCCACAAGCACCAGAATATACCCTACGCTAGTTATTAAAGGAACGATGTTAGAACAATTTTACAATGCGGGAAAATTTATACCGCTAACCGTTGAAGAGACTGTTCAATGGGCAAAAGAAATTGTAAAATTATTTGAACAACACGAAGTAAGAATACTTAGAATTGGTTTGCATCCATCTAAAGAATTTGAGGATGGAAAATCATTAATCGCCGGTCCATATCATCAATCTTTAACCGAATTGGTTATGACAGAAATTTGGAATGATATTTTATTATCACATTTACAACTTATCGAAAAATCCAGCGCTACAATAAGAATAAATCCTTCTCAATTAAATTTTGGCATCGGTTATAAGGCTAAAAACAAGATTAATTTTAGCGGCAAAGGAATAACAATTAATTTTATTGCAGATTACAGTTTACCAAAATATAAAATTGATGTTAGCTATAATTGATTATAGGACACCTGCTGAGGCTATAGACAAATTAGCTTCATACGCAGATGAAATACTATTGTTTAATTCCTTTGATATCACCTATAATTCTATCTCCGGTCATCCAGATATATTTATATTTAAGGATCCTGATAATTTGATTATAGCCCCAAATTCACCCGAACAATTATTCCAATTTTTAAATAAACACAAAATAAAATATATTTTGGGGAACAAGGGTATCGGAAAAGAATTACGCTCATCTGTTCTTTATAACTGCTTATGCACGGATGAATATTTGTTTCATAAATCCGGATTCACAGACGACGCTATACTTCGGTTGAATTCAAAAAAAAGATTTGTGCCTGTTCCGCAGGCCTACACAAGGTGCAGTCTTACACACATTACAGATGATAATTATATCACATCTGACAGGGGAATTGAAAGAGCATTAAAAAATAATGGACTGAATTGTTTCTATTTTTCTGCAGATCAAATTAATATTGTCACTCATAAAAATGGATTTTTTGGGGGTACAAATGGGATGTATAATAATAAAATATTTTTTACCGGGAATATTGATCTGCACAAAAACGGTATCGATTTAAGAAAACATTTGGAATCATTTGATATTGAAATAATATGTCTAACAAATAATTTTCTCTATGATGGCGGTGGAATTTTCTTTTTGTAATTCTGTTTAGACAAATATAATTACGAAGTTACACTTTTAGCGCAACTTCGTAATTTTGATAATATGAACTCAACTGCAATCTTTAATACACCATTTACGATAAAACAAATGTTCCATATGGACGGATATTGAGTACCGTAACTGAATTTCTTCCAAAGATAGGCTCCATAAATTCAATATATTCCTCAACAAATTCATTGGGTAGAAATACCTGAATTGTACCGGCAAAACCGCCTCCATGTACCCTGCTTGCTCCGCATTTTTTACTTTCCAGAAAGCTCCCGGTGAATGCTAAAGCTAGAGATAAAGGTTGTTCCGCAACATTATTAGGTGAATATAAGTTCTGCAGGTATTTATATGATGAATCACCTGAACGATTTACGAGTCGCAGGAATGTATCAAGATCATCGTTTTTAAGAGCTAAAACTTGTTGTTCTACCCTTTTATTTTCATTAAAAAAATGAAATGCTCTTAGAATGGCCCTGTCTGAAACAGCACCGCGTAATTTATTCCGATTTTTAATAAATAAGTTAAAATCAATCTCGGAGCAAATATTTTTATTGAATAATTTTGCCACCGATTCCATTTCTTCAGGTATTGCCGCATAATCTTCCGTAAGATTATGATGCGTACCTCCTGTATCCAATACTAAAAGTTTATAACCATAATCGGATAAACTAAAATTGATTTTTTCTATTTTAGGATTGTCGCTGTCGAAAAAATCGATGGTTACAATTCCACCTGTAGCACAGGCTACCTGATCCATAAG
>PGYT01000012.1 GCA_002839805.1 Ignavibacteriae bacterium HGW-Ignavibacteriae-2 | reverse complement strand
ATGAGTAAGCCATTCGCTGTTGCCTCTTTTATTATCAAAAGAGATATATCCTTTCGCTTTATAATTATAATCTATTTTCCAGAAACCATCTTCCAGTTTTCTACTATTCAGATATTCTTTTGCAGATTTACAATTACTGCTTTTTAATTTATTTGCTTCCTTAACTATTTCCAGTAGCTCAAGAATATTTAGTTTGTAATTATAGGGGAAAGATAAACTAAGGATATCCTTAAATATTGGTTTGTTATCCCTCTGCCGCATATACAAATTATGAGAGAGTATATATTCTGTCCCTTCTTCAATAAACTCAGTTATCCGTAAATTCTTCGGATTATTTGAATGTTTTATATATGATTGAAGAGCTTTCACTGATTTTGCCACTCCAATATAACAAGGAATGTCATTGAAACACCCGCCGTATTTTTTAGTGCCTCTTTGGTTCCAATCAGATTTTGATGTCCTATTGATTGGTTGATATTTCAGAATCCACTCCACACCATTTTTAACGAGAATATGATTGGAGTGCCCTAACTTGCTATATGCCTCAATTAACATCGAATTATAACAGGGCAATAAATCCTCTATGCTACCAAATAGAGAGAAGCCATAAGCTGTACCCATATTTTTTGTTACGTAGTCAATTACTTTTTTTGTGTAATCTAAATTATTAGCAAATGGTATTTCAGACAGTGCTAATAATCTCCAAACTGAATAGGTATTATTAGGAACAAACTCTGATGTAAGTTTATTGACTAGTTTTGATTGCGACAATAAACCAATAGCTTCTTTTGAAGATACTGATTGATTTAAATCGTATGCTATCCTTAATTGTAATGCAGTATCCATTTTATTCTCTTGACGCATAACTGTGTGGCAAATTCCATGTGAATGCCTTTGGTATAACCGCCACCCCAGATTTACCCCCGATACTTTGGCGGGACAGGAATGCCACCTCATTGCAACTGACTTTTATTTATAAAAAATAATTCTTATTACGAAAGCACCCCTTCGGGGGAACAAACTATCTTCAAAAGAATTTTGGGTTTGAAAACCATATCTAATAATAATTAAATTCCATAATGAAAACGAAAAATAAAGCGGGAAAACGATTGTCAACTTTTTTACGAATGAACTAATTGAAACAGAATATCAAAACCTTGAATATTGACGGTTCTGTGTTTTGATTGAATAAAACCGTAAATGGATCACTAAAATAGAAAGAGGAAAATATTGAATTTAATTAAGGACGGGTTTGTGAAGAGGTAAATTTATGATCGTAATTATTCTCATTGTAAATTTTTGTATTAAGAGAATCATTTGCGACCAAAACTAATTTTTAATTACAGTAAAAAGCTAAACCTAAACACGTTGATTTTAAAAGAATTTATTTACTATATTACGCAACATTTTTAATTATGACTACTTTCAGAAAAAAATATTGGCTGTTTAGTTCTGCAATTTCACTCTTGTTAGTGAACTTTCTATTATTTTCACCTTTTTTTCACCACCATCACAATGAAGTTTCGGTTGACCAAGTAGAGGAAACAGTAATTCATTCACATCTGTTGAATCATAATTCTGACACACACAATTCTGAAGATAAAAACCATTTTTCGTTTGACGAAGCCAATCACTATCATTTTATTCAATTAAACTCCGTTTTCAGTATCAAACCTTCAAGAGGATTCAAGATAAACATTGTTTGTAATTTTTACACTAATCAATTTTACTTTCAAGATAGTTCCGAAAAAGATGCAATCCGATGTGCAACTTCCGATCCCGAATTTCAGTTTCAATGGGAAAAGTATGTCCATCGCGCCGCAAACGTTTCTCCCCCATTAGCTTAAACCAAACCAAGTTTTAAAAAAATTATAATAATCTTCAATAGGAGGTATCATGAGGCTATTTCGTCTCTTGGTTTTACTTTTATTTATACCTTGTGTATTTATAATAGCTCAGCAAAAAATATCTTTTGATGAAGCCCTTAAGTTAGCTTATCAAAACAACATAGATTTGCAAAAACAATCTGCGAAAATAAAATACGCAGATGTTGCATTGGGAGAATCGGCAAGGCTCCCGAACCCGATGTTCACATATACACGCGAAGACTTAAATTCGGGTTCTACTAATTACAAGGAGTGGATTGCATCCGGTTCAATTCCGTTAAATTTTTTATGGAACCGTTGGAGCAATTTAGAATCAAAAGAAAAATCTCTTGAAGCTCAGAAACTTCTTTATAATGCTCTAAAGTTTAAAGTATCCGCGCGTGTTCGTGAAAGTTACTTTGCTTTTAATAAATATTCTGATTTATCCGGCAGACTAAATAATACAATTACCCATTTAGCCGAGTTAGCAGAGGCTGCAAAAAGCCGTTTGCATGAAGGCGACATTTCTGAGTATGAATTACAGAGAATACTCATTGAAGTGAATAAAATAAAAGCAACAGCTTCAGAAATAGAATTTTTAAAAACCAAATCAGAGAATAATTTAAAACTTCTTATCGGATTCAACTCATCTGAAAACATCCTAACAGGGTCCGTGGAATCAAACACAGATTTAAAATTTTCCGAAGAAGAACTTGTAAACGTTGCACTAAAAAACAGGAATGATCTTAAATCATTTGAGATGTTAATTGAAAGTGAGAATTCGTTTGTCTCACACAATCGAATGAAAATAATACCGGATATTAGTTTATCAGCCGGGTACAAAAAACAAACCGACAACCTAAAAGGAACGGTATTCCAAATAGATTTTGAAGTCCCTCTGTTTAATCGCAACCAGACGGCTATTCAGCAATCGGAAATTGAAGCAAACCTCCTTGAAAAGGAAACGGCATTCCTAATTAATAAAATCAAAACAGAAGTATCTGAAGCGTATCAAAATTATATTGTGAACAAATCATTATACGACGAAAGAAACAATATTCGGATGGATAATATTTTAAACACAGCAGTTTATTCTTATGAACATGGTGAGATAAAATTAGTCGAGTTTATCGACGGCATAAATGCTTTTATAGACGGATCAATATTGAGCAGCGAATTGGAAATAAATCTTCATAGATATTATTCTCAGCTTGAAAAAGCTGTGGGAATTTCTTTAACAAATCTTGAGAAATAATAAGGAGCAAAGCAAATAAAATGGTCAGAACAACATATATTTTAATTTTTGCAGTTGCATTAACTTTCCTCGGTGCCTGTTCACATGAACATGAAACTGAAGCGGAAGTTCATGAACACGGCGGCACATCAGTAACTCAATATACAGATTCAACAGAGATATTTCTGGAATATCCTGCTCTTGTCGTAAATCAGGATGCAAAGTTTCTTGTTCATTTAACTGATTTAAAAAAATTCAAGGCTGTAACTCAAGGAATTTTAACTGTTGAATTCACAAACGGCAGAGGAGCAAAATTATCTTTAACTGAAGATAAACCCGTAAGAGACGGAATTTATACCCCGGTTATAAAATTTACAGAACCTGGAAATTATATAATGAATATTACTCTCAAAGGAGAACAAGTATCAGATAATATTATTGTTAACGATGTAAAGGTATATTCAAACGAAAATGAAATTCCTCATGAAGAGGAAACTGAATCATCAAGTATATCTTTCCTCAAAGAACAGCAATGGAAAATTGATTTTGCAAATGAACCGGTTATAAAAAGAAAATTGGTAAAGTCTGTTTTGGCGACCGGAGAAATTAAACCGAAACCAGAGTATTTCTCAAAAGTTGTATCGCCAATAGCAGGTATCGTTTTGAATAAAAATAACTCGAATTTAGGATCAATAGGCACCTTTGTAAAAGGAGGGGAAGTTTTATTAAACATTTCTCCTTCTGTCGATGCAAGCGCAAATATTCAGAAAATCAAAAATGATTATCTTCTTGCCAAATCAGAATATGAAAGAGCTAAAAAACTATTTGAAAAAAAGGCTGTATCACAAAAACGTTTGGATGAAGCAAAATTTGATTTTGAATCAAAGCAGGTAAGTTATAATTCTTTGGCTGAACAAATAAAGATTACCGAAAACGGTTACTCTGTTATTTCACCGATTGATGGATATATTGAAATGATAAACTTTAATCTTGGTGACCAGATAAAACCTGGACAAGAGTTGTTTACAATAATAAATCCATCAAAATTAGTATTAAAAGTAAACGTTCCTTCAACACAAATAGAAGCTGCTGTAAATTCTAAGAATGCCTCTTTTTCAATAGAAGGTATAAATAGGGAATTTAGCATCAGTGACCTTAATGGTAAAAAAATATCTGTTGCTATAGGTTTGGACGCCGTTAACAGAACAATACCGGTATATTTCGAATTTACAAATCCTCAAAACCAAATAAAGATAGGGATGTATGCGGAAGTTTATATTCATGAAGGTCAAGGAGAAGAATATATAGCAATTCCAGATAGCGCTATCATTGACGAAGACGGTCTTCATACCGCTTACGTTCAAGTTGAAGGAGAAGCGTTTGAGAAAAGAATCTTAAAAACCGGAATAACCGATGGAAATTATGTACAGATACTTGAAGGTTTGAATGAAGGTGAAAGAGTAGTTACTCAAGGTGCATATCAGGTGCGGCTTGCGGCACTATCGCCAGAATCAGCAATCGGTCAAGGTCACGTTCATTAAAAGTTTGAGGAGAAAAAATGTTTGATAAATTAATTCAATTTTCACTTAACCGAAGGTTGATTGTACTTATATCAGCTCTGCTTTTACTGATTTTAGGTACATACATTACTTTGGATTTACCTGTAGATGTATTCCCGGATTTAACTGCACCAACCGTTACTATAATAACCGAAGCTCACGGTATGGCAGCCGAAGAAGTGGAAATGCTGGTAACTTTTCCAATTGAAACTTCTGTTAACGGCGCTACAGATGTAAGAAGAGTTCGTTCATCAAGCGCTGCAGGAATTTCTATAGTTTGGGTAGAGTTCGACTGGGGAACTGATATCTATACTGCAAGACAAGTGGTCAATGAAAAGATCCAGACAGCCGCTGCGAATTTGCCAAAAGGAATTGATAATCCGCAGCTTGCGCCTATTTCATCTATTATGGGTGAGATAATGCTCCTAGGTTTAAGCATTGATGAGAAGAATAACTCCGATAATCTTACAGAAATGGATTTAAGAACAATTGCCGATTTTGAAATAAGAAGAAGACTTCTTTCCATAAATGGAGTTTCGCAAGTTATTCCTATAGGAGGGGCAGTAAAACAATACCAAATTTTAGTTTCACCTGAAAAGCTTCATGCATATAATTTATCTCTTAACGAAATATTAAAATCTGCTGAGGAGTCAAACGAAAACTCTTCCGGCGGTTCTTATATGGATTCCGGCAGTGAATATTTAATACGCGGAATAGGGAGAGTGCAGACAATTGAAGATATCTCCAATAGTGTTGTCGCAACAAAGAATGGTGTTCCTATTTTTATGAGGGATGTAGCTGAAGTTAAAATTGGTCCGGCAATTAAAATAGGTGACGGTTCTTCAAACGCTAAACCGGCAGTTATTTTAACAGTTCAAAAACAGCCGCAGACAAACACAATTGAATTGACAGAAAAAATAGAATCGTCATTAGATGAGATTCAAAAAACTTTGCCAAATGGAATCGTAATCAATTTAGATATTTTCAAGCAGTCCGATTTTATAAACACTTCAATCGGCAATGTAATTGAAGCTTTACGAGACGGGGCAATACTTGTAATCATTGTGATATTTTTCTTTTTATGGAATTTTAGAACTACATTTATTTCCGTGCTTGCTATCCCCTTGTCCATTATTGTTACTATAATAATTTTTCAACTATTCGATATTATGATAAATACAATGTCTCTCGGCGGAATCGCGATAGCAATAGGCGCACTTGTTGATGACGCAATCATTGACGTTGAAAATGTGTTCCGCCGAATGAAACTGAATAAATCACTGCCTGATAGTGAAAGAAAAAATCCGCTAACTGTAATTTTCGAAGCATCGAAAGAAATTAGAGCACCGATGGTTAATGCAACTTTGATTATTGTTGTTGTATTTCTTCCACTGTTTTTTTTAAGCGGAGTTGAGGGCAGACTTTTGAGACCAATGGGATTTGCTTATATAACTTCTATTTTCGCTTCCTTATTTGTTGCCTTAACCGTTACGCCTGTACTGTCATATTATCTGCTCTCAAAAGCAGATTTTATGAAGAATGAGGGTGATACCTGGCTGGTAGCGAAACTAAAGGTGCTCTATGAAAAAACGTTGAAGTTCACCTTAAAACATCCCAAGACAATTATTATTTCCTCGTTAGCGGCTCTTGTTATTACAATTGCAGTAATCCCGTTTTTGGGCAGATCATTTCTTCCCGAATTTAACGAAGGTTCTCTAACACTGAGTTTAGTAACGCTTCCGGGTACTTCCCTAGATGAATCCAATAAAATTGGCAACCTTGCCGAAGAGATTATTCTATCTCAACCGGAAGTAAAATCGACGGCAAGAAGAACCGGAAGGGCTGAACTTGACGAGCACGCACAAGGTGTAAACGCTGCCGAACTGGACATCCGTTTTGAACTTAACGGTAAAAGCAAGGAAAAGTTTATAAATGATTTAAGAAATTCTCTCACTGTTTTACCAGGTACAAATGTTACAATTGGTCAGCCTATTGGACACAGAATAGACCATATGCTTTCGGGTACGAGAGCGAATATCGCCGTAAAGGTTTTCGGCACAAATCTTCAGCAGCTTCGTTCAATAGCGGCTTCAGTTAAGGAAGAAATGGAGAAGGTTGAAGGAGCAGTTGATATCGCCGTTGACCAGGAAGTAGAAGTTCCGCAAACCAAAATTAAATTTAACCGCACTGCAATGGCTCGTTACGGCATAACTGTTGGACAGCTTGCCGATGCGATTGATATTGCCCTTAATGGTGTAACAGCTACTGAGGTTAGGGAAGGGCAAAATACTTTTGATCTTGTAGTACGTTATGATGAAAATAATAGAGGCAATATTCATAAAATTCAGAACGCAATGTTTGATACTCCAATAGGGGCGAAAGTTCCGCTGTCTCAATTAGCGGAAGTGGTAAATGAGAAAGGACCCAATAGAATAAGCCGGGAAAATGTTCAAAGAAAAATAGTTGTTCAGGCAAATGTTTCAGGCAGAGATTTAAGAAGCGTAGTTGATGAAATGCAGAAAAATATCCAAACTAGTGTCAGCTTTCCTCAAGGTTATTTTATAGAATTTGGCGGACAGTTTGAAAGCGAGCAGGAAGCTACCAAAATTATTACCCTTCTTAGTTTAGTCTCTGTAAGTGCAATATTTTTAATATTGTATCTACAATTCGGTAATTTCAAGTACTCGTTATTTATCCTCGTTAATCTTCCGCTTGCTTTAATCGGCGGTGTATGGTCGGTTTATTTTACTGACGGTATAATAAGCGTTGCTTCTCTCGTTGGGTTTATAACATTATTCGGTATCGCAACTCGAAATGGGATATTAATGATAGCACATTACAAGCATCTGCTCGAAGAAGGAGTAGAATTCACTCAAGCAGTAATTCAAGGATCGATAGAAAGATTAAATCCAATATTGATGACCGCAATAACAGCTGGACTTGCTTTAGTTCCACTTGCTCTTGGAAGCGGAGAACCGGGTAAAGAAATTGAAGCTCCGATGGCTATTGTAATTCTCGGAGGTCTATTTACTTCGACTGCATTAAATATGGTTGTAGTGCCGAGTTTGTTTCATAGATTTGGGAAAGGAAAATAAATATGTTTTACTACATAATTAAAGTTGCAATTTCTGCTGCATTAATTGTGGCTATATCAGAAGTATCAAAAAGGAGTTCTTTGATTGGAGGCATCATTGCCTCCATTCCCCTTGTTTCGGTGTTAGCAATGATTTTGTTATACGTTGAGACAAAGGATGCTGCAAAGATTTCACAATTTTCAACAAGTGTATTTTGGATGGTGATTCCTTCACTTGGACTATTTATTATTCTCCCGCTCTTGTTAAGAATGAAAATAAATTTTTATCTTGCTTTATCTTTGGCATCTGGAGTAACAGCACTGCTTTATTATTTAATGATTGCTCTCTTAGCAAAATTTGGGATTAGAATTTAAAGAAGGATACAAAATGAAAGTCTACGACAAAAGTCATATTAATAACAAAGAACACTGGAATAAGGTTTATTCTTCAAATAATATGAATAGCTTAGGATGGTATGAGGAAATACCGAAGCCATCGCTAGATTTTATTTCAGAATGCGGACTCGATAAGAATGCCGTAATATTGGATGTAGGTTCCGGCGCAACTACACTAATTGACGGTTTAATTCAGCAAGGGTATAGAAATATTATAGCAACCGATATCAGTACAATTGCACTCGAGAAATCTAAAACAAGATTATCACAAGAAAATTCAGAGCTTGTAAAATGGATAGTTGATGATATTACGAACACACAAAATCTGGATAATACTTTAAAGGTTGATCTTTGGCACGACAGAACGGTGCTTCATTTTTTAACTGAGAAAAAACAACAAGCCGGTTATCGTGCTACATTAAAACGATTTGTAAAAAAAGGCGGATATGTAATTATTGCTGTGTTCTCTCTTGAGGGAGCGAATAAATGCAGCGGTCTCGACGTTGTTAATTATGATCATAAAATGATTACTGAATTCCTTGGTAATGATTTTGGATTGATTAAATATTTGAATCATCTTTATATAACTCCATCCGGTAGTAAAAGACCTTATGTTTACACATTATTTAGAAGAGAAAACATTTGAGCTATGGTGAAGAAAGAAAAAAGATGTAGTTCATTAAACACAATTCGAATTGAAGATAGCGGATAAGGAAACTGTCAAGCAGTATGAAGGGCTATATTACCAGTCTTAAATTTAAATTGGTAATGAACATCCAACAATATAATCAGAATTGATTGATTAGTATAAGAAGACTATTAATTGAATTTTTCTACAAATTGAATATGAAGGTACTAAATGAAGCGACATGACTTTATCATTAAATCATCAATAGCTAGTTTAACTTTAGCCGCGGTTCCAAATATATTTTCGCAAAGTAGTAAAATCACCAAATTGCAAGTGGGCAACCCTTTGCGTTCTACAATCAGGGAATCATTAATTTTTAACTCAGCTGATGTAGAGATTTGACCTGGAACAACAACCCAGATTTTAGCTCTGAATAATTCATACCCTTGTCCAACTATATGAGTAAAAAAAGGTGATGATTTTTCCGTATTATTCGAAAACCAGTTTACTGAAGAAGCAACAAACCATTGGCACGGCTTACTTGTACCGGAATTAATGGACGGGCAGCCGAAGGATGATGTTCAAGCTGGTACTAACTACACTTATTCATTCCCAATCATTCAAAGAGCAGGGACATATTTTTATCATTCTCACGCTCATCATTTAACTGCAAAACATGTTTATAAAGGATATGCCGGATTTTTTATTATTGAGGATGATGAAGAACTTCAGTACGGTCTGCCGACCGGTGTATATGATATTCCGCTACTAATTCATGATAGACATTCAGTATATCAACCTCAATTTAATTATGCCCCAAATATGATGGATAGGATGTTGGGATATCTCGGTGATGTACTTCTTGTAAATGGAACATTCGATGCTTTCTTCGAAGTTCAAAAAACACTTTATAGATTCCGGATAGTCAATAGCTCCAATGCAAGGGTTTATAATTTTGGGTTCTCAGATAATTCTTAATTCTGGATTATTGGATCAAATGGCGGATTAAAGGATGAAGCTGTTCAAATGAATAGTGCTTATCTTTCTCCGGGTGAAAGACATGATATTCTTTTTGATTTCTTCCCCAACACCATCGGAAATTCCATATCATTACAATCACAATCATTCAGTGGAATTGGCAGCCAGGGAACTCAAATGGATCTTTTAAGATTCGATAATATTGGTAATTTATCTTCAGGAGGAATAGTCCCGCAAAATCTCCCTCCGATTAATTATTATGATATCATTGATATAAACGGAACGCGCGATTTTACACTAACCCAGGAAATGATGGAAATTGGGATGCACAGGATTAATGGATTAACTTATAAAATGAATCGAATTGACGAGACAATTCCCTATAATCAACTTGAAGAATGGAAATTTATTAACAGTACAAATAACTTTCACCCGATGCACGTTCATGGAGTTTTACTCCAGGTTCATTCAAGGAATGGAAATCCAAATATTCCTCCGAATGATAAGGGATGGAAGGATACCGTGCTTGTTAACCCGAATGAAACTGTTCAGATGTTAGTTAAGTTCAATGATGACTCTGGAATTTATCTGCTGCACTGTCATTATCTTGAGCACGAAGATGACGGAATGATGCTTAACATTCTGATTGATGCATCGACAAATGTGGAAAATGAAAATTCTCCACCAGATACATTTGAACTGAATCAGAATTATCCAAATCCACTTAATCAGTCAACTGTAATCAGTTGGAAACAACCTGTAAGTGGGTTTGTTTCATTAAAGATTTTTAATACGGAGGGAAAAGAGATAGTTGAACTGGTTAAGGCAAATATGAAAGCAGGCACACATTCCATTAACTTTGATGCCTTGAACCTTTCAAGCGGGATGTACATTTATAAATTACAAAACAGTAATTTTGTTGAAACCAAGAAGATGATTTTGTGAAAATAAAATTAGCGGCTAACAGTTAAGGATATTCCAAATCCTTCTGTTAGGGTTCAGCTCCATTACATAAGTAGCCGGGTTTTATTTTTGCTTATAGCCTTTCTAGAAAATTATCAAAAAAATATTTTACAACTGATTTTGCTCCCCTTTTGTACTTTGTTTCTATTAGACAGAAACCGACTTCGAATTCTGGATGTATGCGCGCCCTGGTCAGCTAGAGGGGCAGGGTAGGGAACCTAATTTCTCTGTTATTAAATCGATTTTATTTTAATATTAATGGCTCATTTATCCAAGTTTGCTAATCTCAGTAATCTCAAACCAAATCTTTTTTAGACCCATCAGGAAGTATTATTGACATTATATCATATTGCTTGTCTTGATCTAAAATCAGAGGCTGTTAGTCAAATTCCCATAATGGGTAAATTTTGTCTAAGTATCGATATTCAGCATCAACTCCTTGCTTTTAGAATATTAAAAATTGTAAAGTGATGAGAAGAGATTATGTCAAATGAACATACTCATTCACTCAATGTGAAAAATTAGAACAGAGCATTTGGTTTGGTATTGCATTAAATATCATTTAAATCATTGTTGAAGTCGCATACGTACTTATAATTAATTCGACGGCACTTTTAGCAGATGCCGGGCATAATTTTAGCGATGTTCTTGGTTTAATTTTAGCTAAGGGCGGAGCTTGCCTTGCACAATCTGCCGTTACAAAAAGCAGAACTTAGGATTAAGAAAATCTACCATCCTTGCGGCTTTATTTAATGCTGTTTTTTGTTGATTGCTGTGGGCGCCATAAGCATTGAAGCTATTCGAAAAATTATAAACCCTTAGCCGGTCGGTGGAACAACTATGATAATTGTTGCAGGAGTGGGAGTTGCAATAAACACATTCACTGCTTTACTATTTTTGAAAGAGCGGGTAAAAAGATATAAATATTAAAGGCGCATTTCTGCACATGGCTGCTGATTCAGGAGTTTCGCTTGGTGTAGTTGCTGCCGGATTTCTTATTAATATTTCCGGCTTTTACTTGTTCGATCCGATTATAAGTCTTGTTATTGTTGTCGTAATTACAATCGGAACCTGGGGACTATTAAAAGATTCATTACATCTTTCGTTGGATACGGTACCTAAAGATATCGATTTGGAAATAATCAAGTGTATTTAAGTTCATTAGAAGGAGTAAAAGAAGTTCACGATTTACATATTTGGGCTATGAGCACTACTGAGATTGCTTTGACTCTTCACATTGTTCAAACTACGATCCAGATAGAAGATATTAAGGATAATAATTGTAATCAAAATCAATTTTAATAAATTAAGTTACGTAGGTAAAAATCTCAAAATCCAATATGGATGCTTAAAGTATGTAATTATTTGCATAAAGAGATATTAAAACTGCAGCGGTATTATGGCGTTGCAACTAACCAGTACCCCGGATTTACCCCCGGTACTTTGGCGGGACAGGAATGCCACCTAATTGCAACTAACTTTTATTTATAAAAAATAATTCTTAATTACGAAAGCACCCCTTCGGGAGAACAAACTATCTCCAAAAGAATCTTGGGTTTGAAAACCAAATTTAATAATTATTAAATTCCATAATGTAAACGCTGTCCGTGTTGAGCGGCGTGTTATGTGTGATTATACTATTCCTTAATTATTTTTTCCTTTTGAATTTTGTAATAATCATTCAGAGCCAGCCTAATGCTTGTGATAATTGTTTCAGGATCGTCTTTGGGGATATAGTGCCCCGAATTTGACAAATAAATTAGCTTTCCATATTTGAGTGGGTTTAATAATTCAATCCAACGTTTCATTTGAATATTATTATTGATCCTAAACAATTTCTTCTTATCAAAACTAGTTTCTCCCCGGTCATCGGGTCCCTTAGGATATTCACCGGCTTTGATAAAATGAACCGGAACATCAGGCAGGGGTATGCTGTCGCAATCTTTAAAATCATTTTTGGTTAATTGACTGGATATTTTCACTTCCTCAACATAAAAATTCGGCATTTCTTCATAAAGCTTTTCTTTGAATTTTGTATACGGTTTTGCAAACATAGAATCGATTTGGTGCTTTGTTAATCCAATTTCTAAATATGGAAGATCACCGTCATCTCCTTTTTTAGTGAAGTCAATTGGATCAACAAAAATTAGTCCAGCAATTTCTTCCGGGTATTTTGAAGCAAAACTTCTTATATATGCACCGCCGAATGAATGCCCAACTAACAAATATGGCGGCTTAAGACCCTTCTCTAAAAGCATTGATTTTAAGTTGCTATTAATATGTGCTACTGTTGGAGGCAGACTGTCATTTTCAGATTCTCCAATTCTTGGTCGATTATAGGAAAAAACAACCGAGGTTTTGGAAACTTCATTAACTATGGTTTCCCAATAATCATATTTAGTTGCCATTCCATTTTCAAGGACAATTACAGGTTTACCAGGTTGATTATTTTCCAGTCCGGAAATAAAAACCTCTATTTTCTTTCCGTTCACTGTCATAAATTCTTTTTGCCCAAAACTATAACTGCTCAAACCTAATATTATTACAATTGCCGATATTAGTATTCGTTTCATTGAATTTCTCATTAACCATGCTCCATAGATGATATTATTAATTTACACACATAAAGGCGTTGCCGATAAGCGGCAGCCCTGAATAGCGATACCGCTTAAATAACAATTACCTATAATTAGTAAAATATTTATTTAACTGTAATACTAAACAAAGAACCATCACACTTGATATAAAAGCCAATAATTATGAAAATGCCAAATGCGAAAACGGAGTCCGTTTTGATTGGTTTGTTATGTTTTCTATATCTTTTTTGCCACAATAAAATACTGTTCAGCTGTACTATGCAAACTTTCAGTTTCAAGTATTTGCAAATTTCCATTAGTAAGTGAATCTTCTAATTCAGAGATTTTAAAGAATCGTATATAAGGGACTATTCCCATTTTAGTTTGGAGGAATACTAGGAGAAATAAAAGAATATTTAATAATGACTTCTTCTCACCCAAACAAGGTGTTACAGAAATAATCAATCCTCCCGGTTTCAATAATTCGTTTATCCTTGTCATAACCTTCTTTGGATCTTCTATAAAATGAAGAATATTTAAAGCCAGAATCACATCAAATGACTCCCTCTTATATCTCTCATCAAATATTGTTGATTGTGCGAAATCTATATTTTCAATTTTCCGCTCAGCCACTTTTCTTTTTGCAGCATCAATCATTTTGCACGAGATATCAATGCCGTAAATTTTTTTTACTTTGTCAGAAATTTTGATAGCCATTGTACCCGTAGCACATCCATAATCTAAAACTATATCGCTGACATTGAGATATTGTTTAGTATTTACAAGAGTTCGTATTTCAGTCTTATCAAATTTTTGGGACCGCTTATCAAACTTACTAGATACCTTGTCCCAAAACTTTTCTGATTTATTCATCCTTTACATTCCTATTAATTAAAAACATAACAACGTGGCTTTTCACCCGTCCGCCCCAGATTTAACCGCCGGTACCTTGGCGGGACAGGGATGCAGAATAGAAACACAACGCCAAATCATAAAAAAAATTTATTATTTAAAACTATACTTGCAAAGTAATCCACTTGATTCTCCTCAACAAGAAAGAAAAGCCAATAGCACAAAATACTCGTAGCCAATACTGATTAGCTAAATTTTCTTCAATTCATAAACCTTGTTATCAAGTGAAATCAATAAAAATATTCTATCGAATTTAGTGTGATATTTGTGATTTATTGTTTCTTCGGAAGGGTCAAAAAACCCACCTGAATTACCTCCCAAGGCATAAATTAATAACCATTGCTCGTCATATGGTTTATATATTTTTATCTTATCATCTTTCTTCTTTAATACTTCCTGAATGTTATTAATCATATTGTGTTGAAAGAAACCATATCTTGGGAATGAAACTGAATTGCGCTCAAGAAAAGGATGATTTAAAATACGCATAGTGCTTACTTCGAATGGTATTTGTGCTTCATTCTCAAACTCATTATATATTCTTAATGATTCATTCTCATCTGGTATATTGTCAATTATCAGTTTCACTATTACATTACTAATTTTTTCTCTTTCTTTTGTTGTGTAGGGTTTTTGAAAAGTGAAATCAATAAGTACGTCTAAAAACGAGATTTCATAATTATTCAACTTATTTAATATCATATTTACAATTGAATAGCCAATGGAATCAGATGCTTGTGGTGATAAATTAAATATTTTAGTTTTTTGGTATATTTTTGAAAGTTCGACTCCATAAGTGCTGTTTTCAGTTTTGACAATAAAATCCGGTTTTTCAGATGAGATGATTTCTCCATCAGGAAAACGATCATAAAGTTTTTTAAATAGTAAGAGAAAGTATTTTTCTTCTTCCTTTTTTTCCATACTAGCTAACTGCGTTGCCGATAAGCAGTGGCCCAGAATAGCGATACCGCTTAAAGAACAACTACCTATAATTAGTAAAATATTTATTTAACAGTAATACAAAACAATGAAACTTAACTCTCAATCAAAAAGCCAATAATTATGAAAATGCCAAATGCGAAAACGGAGTCCGCTCGATTGGCTTGTTATACCTCGGAATCATTTTTAAAATTAAATGTGTGCTTTGAGGGTTCACCTTCCTTTTCAGGTTTATAATTATTTGCCTCGTTTCTAACCATAAAAACAAAGTTAAATATAGCTGAACGAGTAAATTGTAACATCATTAAAGTCTTCTCAATAAAATATTTTTTAGAAACTAAAACTAAATTCGGGTTATCGTTTATGCTAAATTTATCCTCAAAGTCTTCATCCTCTATCAGTATTAACTGACCGTGCTCGAGAGAATTTCTCCAACTTTTAAAAAGGCTCCATTCACCTTGCTCAGAATTTAAATCCATAGCTTGAGAATATAGTGCTAGTAAAGAAATGTTCTCAACACTGTTGATTCTTTCCCAGCGAGTTGATTGTTTTTGTGATTTTTTATTTTTAGGATTCCAAAATTTTTCAAAATATATTGGTTCTCTTTTATCTGATAAATCAAAGAGCCTACAAATAGCGACAGCAATTTTATCAAGTATCCCAAAGCATAACCGAAAGCTTGTTCTTAATAATTCTGAGTCTGTCCCTAAATATTCATTGTCATATAATTCTGAAAACATAACTTCTGCTTCGTAAGTCTTAAAAGCATTGGATGTATCGTAAATTGAAAAAAAGTAAAATAATCTTGCCAAAGAGAATTCTGATTTTAGTCTATTAAGAGTTTTCTCCATAAGTGGAATATATTCAGCTGAGAATGGTGAATGTGGAATACAAATCATTAGTTCATCGCGTCTTGCGCGAATACAAGCACAATATAGGGCGTGTTCAGATAATGTTAGATAATTTTCAATACTAAATATTCTACAGTCTGAGTGGGATTCACGTTCTTTTTTAGTCTCTTCGAGATCAATATGAATTGATGATTCATCAAATTCCATTTCTTTTAAAACATTTGCTAAGAAAGTACTTTTATTTCTCCAGATTTCTATCATCCATCCAGGAATATCTGTTGCTTTTGATGCAGTATCATATCCAATCTTAGCTTGATATACAAGATTTTGGGTAAGACCAAGAGAAATATTTTTTAACCAAATTAGTTCATTCGATCTTGATGCATTGGCTTGCGGGAATTCGGGATATTTCTTAAGAACTAAATCATAGAATTGTAATGACTCAGCAATTCTTCCACAAGAACTAAGAGAGTTTGCCAAATTGGTAATGAGGTGTGGTACAAATTCTTTTTTAATTTCCATTTCAAATTTGTAAGCACGCCAGAAATGATTTTTTGCTTCAAGTAAGTACGTGATATTTTTGGGAATATACTTAAAGTTATCCTTCTCACGCTGAATTTTAAAAAGTGTGTCTTTTGCATTCCCTAAATTGTACTCAATGCTTCCAATCCAGATATAATCCATCACTTCGTCTTTTTCAGCTAACATAATTTCTAAACCTTGTAATACAGGTTCTTCTCTCCTAGAATCGTGACCAATATCTATTAAGAAACCAGCCAACTCGAATTTTAGGAAATAATCCTCTGCTAGTTTATTTTCTTTTATAGTATCTAATTTTCGATTAATTAGATCAATAGCTCGAGGAAATTCTCGGTTGTTTACAAGAACTGTAATTGAATCCACAAATTCTCTAATTTCATTTGTATATAATTCTCTCAAACTCATATTGTTTTTTAGAGGTATAACGGTGTTGCGCCTAACCCGTCTGCCCTACACTACAATGACGCTTTTTTCAATTACCTTTTTTGTTTTAAAATCAATTTCGTTTTACAAATCCACTATAACGACAGCCCAACTCTGAAATACTAAACCCAATAACCACATCAAACGACTGCGTCAGAGAAGCGGTCGCTTTGAGCTGCTTGTTAGGCATAGTATTTAAAAAGTCGTTAAATAATTTTGTATACCATTATTTCGTTTAATCCTTTTTCAATATTTCCGCCAACATCTTTTTTTACAATACATTTATTTTGTTGAACATCAATTTCAACGATTTTCCCAAAATAGTTCTTTGTTTTTGGGTCATATGATTTTTCATCAATATATAATGAATTATTGCTTACTTCAGACAACAAAACAGAGTCATCTGAAAAATTTTTAGAATTAGATGTTGCATAGGATTTGCTTTCTCTTGTATTTGTAGCTATCTGTTTTAAATAT
Source organism: Ignavibacteriae bacterium HGW-Ignavibacteriae-2 (assembly GCA_002839805.1). Lineage (GTDB taxonomy): Bacteria > Bacteroidota > Ignavibacteria > Ignavibacteriales > Melioribacteraceae > PGYT01. The sequence goes on along the minus strand of PGYT01000012.1, from coordinate 40,353 downwards.
GTAAGTGCCTGACCAATTGCTGTAAAAAAGGCAAATTCAACAATGCCAACCGTTAACCATGTAAATGATGGAGTATAGGCTATTATTTTCCATTCGCTACCATAACCTGGGTCACCTGGCCATAATTTAGCACAAAGAATAACTCCACCGAGTAATGATAAACCAGCCAATACATAGAAAAGGACTATTAGTGGAGGTGTGGTATTATTGTAAGAGCCATAGTTTGTGTTAGTATGTGTGCTATATTCCATAATTTCTCCATACTTAAACAGCAATAATTATTTGTTCGTTTTTGTGAAAGCAAGACATCCTTGCGTCGCCACTAACAAAAATGTCTAACGGCGTTGTGCCTAAGCCGAAGCCCAGAACAGCAATGCTTAACTAACAACGAATGTTTATAATGTGTAGCCGCCAGTAAATTTCATCGCACTGGCGGTTACCTAACTCACATTTACAAACTACGTAGAACAAAATGCCGAACGAAAAAACTAAACACTAAAATTGTACACAACCCAAACCGTTTCGGCGGTCGGTTTGATGGGCTGGTTAGCCAGTATTTAATTAATACTTTTTATCTCTCTTATATATTTAATTGATATTACAAATAAAAATGATATAGCATAATCAATCATTAACCAAGTTTCTTTTGACAATTTAATAGGGGCGATAGGATTAAATAATAACGCTACTGCAAGAAAAAGAAAAATCCATAATTCACTTTTTATTTTAAATGATAAAAATGTACAATATAAGGATGTTACAGTAACAAGAAAGCGCATAATTGTATAATAATCATATTTATGTCGAGAGGATGCCCACAATAACATTATTATAGAAGCTATTCGTAATATTATTGACAGAGAGATTATATTTTTGAATGACCGCTTTTTCATTTATGAATTATTCCATTAACATATTTAACTGATAAGACTAAATTTCCTTCAGCGTCCCATATTTTTGTAATACCATCTCTTATGCCATCAATCTGTTGGTATTCTTGATAAATTTTATTATTCGGATAATATTCTTTTACAAAAGCTTTCTCCTCTGTTTCGTCTTCTCCGATACTTTTTGTTTGAATTATTGATTCAATTTTAATACTTCCGGAATCATAATATGTTGAATACGATTCTAATTCATCTTTTTTTGTATATGATTCAATTAAGATACCTTCAAAAGAATAAGATTTGTAACGAATAATTTCACCATCTTCATTGTATTCTGATGAAATTTCTTTTTGCCCATTCGGATAATAAAAATTCCAGGAACCAGTTCTAACAGTATCTTTTTTATCTGATGAGTATATGTGCTTACCTTGGCAAAATATCTTTCCATTTGAAAATGATATGCGAATAATCTGAGGTTTTGGGTCCTCCGACTTGCACGAAATTAGAATTAATAATCCGATTGAAAACAAAATAATCTGTTTCATTTTATACTCAGGATATTATTACTGGCTAACATAAAGTTACACGGATTCGCTCCACTAATGTTTAATTTTATTAAACTTCTAATAAGTTTGTGAATCTTCCCTATTTCTATAAAAATACCTCTCAGTATTATTACTAATACTACGGATTTATTCAGATGCAATATTTCTATTCAAAATATTGGGGACGCACATGTCCGAAATTATGCCTCTGATGATTTACATTTTGGGTATTATTGTAAACCTTAATTTAGCTTCAGATTATTTAGAGAGAAAAGGTCACAATTATGCGGCGAGTGATCTGCTGTATCTGATGTTAAATGAAATACAGGAGATTGAAAAATATTTGCCTGAGACGCTCCATCGTTAAATGGGAGGTTAAACCTAGCCGGCGTAGAAATAATGAAACTTGCCATTTTCTGCGTCAGCTTAATTATTATAAATCCAAATTATATAATTTATTTTTCAAGCACAACAGATTTTATTCTATCTCAATTCCTTTAGTAATTCATCCCGTTCACGCTCGACCTGAATTTTTAATATGTATTAGCGCTTTCACCATCGGAATCGACAGAATAATTAATATTCTCCTCATTTGGACTTAATAACTACTCAATTCAAGTTTGAATCATGTCAGACGCAATAGTTGAGTTAAGTCATATTCATTGTAGAGTTCCGACTATAATTAAACTCCGTTTCAAAACTCCTAATCGATAAAGAACTTAAAGGTCAGAAAGAAAATCTTTAGGGCCTTTATAGCGCATGTATCGGAAGGGGAGCAGCCAGGTTAATTGATTAAATGAACTTTTGAAAAATTAACTGAGGATAACAATATTGGGAAAGGACAGAATGAAAAAGTTGAAACCGGTTATTGCGGTTACCTAAAAATTTATCTTCAAAATTTTTGAGCCACATTTCAGCTTCATAGTTGAATATCTCATTGACATCAAACGGCGAACCTGATATTATAATTGTTATGCTTTATACTGAATTTGGTAATTAGGAAGGATTATACTTTTTTTGTGTTACATTTTGTGTCACACTGGAAAATAAAAAAGCCTCTCTCGAATTTCGAAAGAGGCTTTATTTTTTAGTCCTATTAGGACTAACCGATGTGGGCCTGCACGGGCTCGAACCGCGGACCCTCTGATTATGAGTCAGATGCTCTAACCAGCTGAGCTACAGGCCCCGATAAAACCGGACACCAAAAATAATACTAAACTTCATCTAAAGCAATAAGAGTGAAAAATATTTTGAATGAATTTTTATTTAATATTATAAGTTATTTTTATTTCAAAAAATTTTATTATTAGATTTATAATTTTTCAATGATAGGTTGGGGGAAAATAATTATTATTTTTCTTCTTTTAATATCTTGCGTTAATTAAGTATAAACTATATATTTGTTGCTCGATTTACAGAAGTAATTGTTCTTACGCCGGGGTGGCGGAATTGGTAGACGCACAGGACTTAAAATCCTGTGGGAGTATTCTCCCGTGCCGGTTCGAGTCCGGCCCTCGGTACAAGTATTGGACAAGCAGAATTAAACTTTATAAAAAGTTTAAACGTGGTTCGAATCTGTCTCCCTAAGCCAGGCAGATGCGGCCCCATCATGTTCTAAGATTTCGGCAAATGTAAAATTTATTTTAATTTTTTGCGCAGAACTTACTGAATGATTTTACATTAGTAGGGTTCTTAGCTCAGTTGGTTAGAGCGTCTGCTTGACGTGCAGAAGGTCAGAGGTTCGACTCCTCTAGAACCCACAAATACTCGGAGTTAGCTCCGTTTTTTTTTAAATAAGAAGCGCTTATGGAAAATATAAAAATTACTCTACCTGACGGTTCCGTTAAGGAATTCGAAAAGGGTGTTACAGCATATCAAATCGCGGAATCTATTTCCGGTCGTTTAGCCAAAGAAGCTTTGGTCTCTAAAGTAAACGAAAAAAATACAGATCTTAATTCCCCAATTTTTCAGGATGCTTCGGTTCAGATATTTACTTTCGATAGCGAAGAAGGTAAAGAAACCTACTGGCATTCATCATCTCATTTAATGGCTCACGCTATTCAGTCTTTATACCCCGAAGCTAAATTCGGCGTTGGTCCTGCTATTGAAAACGGATTTTATTACGATTTTGAAATAGGAACTAAACTTACCGAAGATGATCTTGCTAAGATTGAAAAAAGAATGATGGAATTGGCTGAGAAAGATCAGTCTTTTGTAAGAAAAGAGCTCAGCAAAGCCGATGCGAATAAATTTTTTACAGAAAAAGCCGACGAATATAAATTAGAGTTGATCGAAGGACTTGATGGTGAAAATACAATAATCAGTATTTATGGAGAAGGGGATTTCACGGATTTATGCACAGGACCTCATCTTCCATCCACAGGAAAAATTAAGTTTGTAAAATTACTAAGCGTATCCGGTTCTTACTGGCGCGGCGATGAACATGGTAAACGTATGCAAAGGATTTACGGCATTTCTTTCCCTAAGAAAAAAATGCTTGATGATCATGTGGAACTTCTTGAAGAAGCAAAAAAACGTGATCACCGTAAATTAGGAAAAGCACTGGAATTGTTCAGTGTGCAGGAAGAAGCCGGCCCTGGTTTAATCTATTGGCATCCTAAGGGTGCCAGAGTTCGCCATATAATAGAATCGTTCTGGAAAGAAGCCCATTATGAAAACGGCTACGAAATGCTTTATTCTCCGCATGTTGGTAAATCATGGCTCTGGGAAACCAGCGGGCATTTGGAAAATTACAAAGAGAATATGTACGCTCCAATGACAATTGACGAGCAGGAGTATTATATCAAACCGATGAATTGTCCGTTTCATATAATGACATATAAATCCAAAATGTATTCATACAGGGATTTACCTTTAAGATGGGCCGAATTAGGCACAGTTTACAGATACGAAAAAAGCGGTGTTCTCCACGGTTTGCTGCGTGTTAGAGGTTTTACTCAGGATGACGCGCATATTTTCTGCTCACAGGAACAGGTAGAAGCTGAAATTATAGAAGTAATCCGTTTCAGTATGTATATGTGGAAATCATTTGGTTTCGAGAATATTAAATTTTACCTTTCCACTAAACCCGAAAAAGCTGTAGGCGAAGACGAGTTATGGAATAAAGCAATTGTTTCTCTTAAAAACGCGCTTGAAAAAGAAGGATACGATTACGAATTAGACGAAGGCGGCGGTGCGTTCTACGGACCTAAAATTGATCTGAAAGTTCGCGATGCTCTTAACAGGGAATGGCAGATGACTACAATTCAGTTCGATTTTAATCTGCCCGAACGTTTCGATATGAAATATGTAGGCGAGGATGGAAAAGACCACAGACCGTTCATGGTGCATAGAGCTTTACTGGGATCTTTGGAAAGATTTATGGGCGTTTTAATAGAGCATTACGGCGGTGCGTTTCCTGTTTGGCTCGCTCCGGTTCAGGTTGCTATTGTGCCCGTTTCCAATCATTTTATGGATTATGCAGAAAAAGTAAAAAATGAATTAAAAAAACATAAAATTAGAGTCGAATTAGATTTACGTAACGAAAAGATCGGTTATAAAATTCGCGATTGGGAAACTCAGAAAGTCCCTTTTATGTTGATTGTAGGTGAAAAAGAAGTTGAAGCTAACACCGTTAGTGTTAGAAAACATAAAGAAGGCGATTTAGGAGCTAAATCCGTAACTGATTTTACAAATGAAATTCTAGAATTGATAAAAAACAAAGTAAACAACTAACAGAGAGGTAGTATATCGCAAAGCAACCAAAAACTCGAGTCAACGAAGATTTAAGAGACTTGAAAGAACTAAGACTGCTTGATGCCGAAAGTAATCCGGTCGGAATTGTATCATTCAAAGAAGCCATTAAATTAGCGGAAGAAAGCAATTTAGACTTGGTAGAAATCGCACCAAATGCGAAACCACCGGTTTGTAAAATTATTGATTTCGGAAAATTTGTTTACGAACAACAAAAAAGAGACAAAATACAGAAGAAAAAACAACATGTAACTGTTCTTAAAGAAATTAGAATGCATCCGAATACAGATACACACGATTTCGATTTTAAGGCTAGGCATGCTAATAATTTCCTTGAAGAAGGAAACAAAGTTAAAGTTTCTGTTATTTTCAAAGGTCGCGAGTTGGCATATAAAGAACACGGCGAAGAATTATTGAAAAAATTTATAGAAGCACTTGAAGACGTATCTAAACTTGAAAATGAAATAAAGTTCGAAGGTCGAACGATGCACGCTATTTTAGCGCCAACTAAAATTAAAAAGAAGAAATAAATAGAAGGTGAAAAGATGCCTAAAATGAAGAGCAACAGAGGAGCCAGCAAATCTTTTAAAGTTACAGGTTCCGGCAAAATTAAAAGAAATAAAGCGTACAAATCTCATATCTTAACTACTAAAAGTACAAAGAGAAAAAGAAATTTGCGCAAATCAACTTTAGTGTCTAAAGCTGATTTATCAAGAGTTAAACAAATGATTCAATAATGATAAAGTAGAGGTATAAGTCATGCCACGATCAGTTAACCATGCAGCATCAAAGCAACGAAGAAAAAAAGTACTGAATATGGCCAAAGGCAACTGGGGTGCGCGCGGAAACGTTTACACCGTTGCGAAAACAACAGTTGAAAAAGGTTTGCAACACGCTTATAGAGATAGAAAAAATAAGAAAAGAATTTTTAGAAGTTTATGGATTGTTAGAATTAATGCCGCAGCTCGTCAGGAAGGCACAACATATTCTAAGTTAATTGACGCGATGAATAAAAAGGGTGTGGATATTAACAGAAAAATTCTTGCCAGTTTAGCAGTTGATAATCCTAAAGCTTTTTCGGATGTTGTTAAATTTGTAATGAATTAATTTTACACCCTCTTAATATCACAATATAAGTTGTGTCATAAGAGGGTTTATTGTTTTAAATCTAATAACCGGTTAATTATGGAAGACAGGATTAAAAGTATACAAACTGATTTCGACAACGAAATTGCAGTTGTTGATGATATTAAAAAATTAGAAGAAATCAGATTAAAATATCTCAGTAGAAAAGGACTTGTGCCTTTATTGTTTGAAGATTTCCGCAAATTACCCTCGGATGAAAAACCAAAGTACGGTAAAACCCTCAATATCCTTAAAAATGTAGTTCAACAGAAGTTTGACGATGTAAAAAATAATTTGGAAATGAATGCGAGCGGTAAAAAATCGACTGTCGATTTAACTTTGCCGGCGCGCAGGAACGAAGTGGGATCTTTGCATATTTTAACTCAAACGCTCTACGAGATGAAGGAAATATTTAAAGGATTAGGTTTTTCTGTTTATGAAGGACCCGAACTTGAATCGGATTTTAATAATTTTGAAGCGCTCAACTTTCCTGCGGATCACCCCGCCCGAGATATGCAGGACACATTTTTTATAAATGAAAACTTTTTATTAAGAACACATACTTCTCCTGTGCAGGTTCGGCTAATGAAAAGTAAAAAACCGCCTTTGCGTGCTATAATGCCGGGCAAGGTTTATCGTAACGAAGCCATTAGTGCCAAAAGTTACTGCCTTTTCCATCAGGTAGAAGGATTATACGTAGATACAGACGTAACATTCGCCGAGTTAAAAGGAACTCTTGTGGCTTTTGCTCAACAGTTTTTCGGTGAAAATGTAAAATACAGATTCCGCCCCAGCTTTTTTCCGTTTACAGAACCGAGCGCTGAAGTGGATATTTGGTGGGAACCAAAAGGCAAACAGGGACGCTGGCTCGAAATTTTAGGATGCGGAATGGTAGATCCTAATGTGCTGCGAAACGTTGATATTGATCCAGAAAAATATACTGGATACGCGTTTGGTATGGGAGTTGAAAGAACAGCTATGCTGCGATACGGAATTACTGATATCCGTACTTTCTTCGATAACGATAAACGGTTTTTAACTCAATTCTAAGAGGTATGTAAATTGAAAATTTCTCTTAACTGGCTGAAACAATACATCGATTTAAATGATTTGTCGGTAGACGACGTTGTTAACGGTTTGATAACTGCTGGATTAGAAGTAGACGAAATGGTTAACCAGACAGAGTTGTATAAAAACTTTGTTGTTGGTTTTGTTAAAGAAAAAAAGAAACACCCTAACGCCGATAAATTATCGCTATGTATAATTAACGACGGAGTTGCCGACTATTCAGTTGTTTGCGGCGCTCCAAATGTTGATAAAAATCAGAAAATTGTATTTGCCAAAATAGGCGCTGTAATTCCTGAAGGCGGATTCGAAATTAAACCGGTTAAATTACGCGGTGAAAAATCCGAAGGTATGATTTGCTCTGAACGTGAACTTAGTATTAGCGATAATCACGATGGAATAATGGTGCTCGATGCCTCCCTTAAAGAGGGAACCGATATTAGTGAAGCTCTTAAAATGAACGACGTAATTTTTGACATAGATATTACTCCTAATCGTGCCGACGCACTAAGTCACTTTGGTGTTGCTCGCGATCTTTCCGCGGTATTAAATCGTAGTTTAATCGAACCTGAATTAAAATTTACCGAAGAAAATAAAAAGTCCTCTGACTATGCTGATATAATTATTGAAAATGAAGTTGACTGTCCGCGATACGCGGCAAAAGTTGTTACCGGTGTGGAAATTAAAGAATCCCCGGAATGGCTAAAAACCCGACTAAAAAGTTTGGGTCTTCGTCCAATTAATAATGTGGTTGATGTTACTAACTTCGTTCTTCACGAATTAGGTCAACCCCTACATGCTTTCGATCTTGATCAACTTGCCGGAAATAAAATTGTTGTTAAATCGGCGGTAAATAAAGAAAAATTTGTTACACTCGATAGCAAAGAAAGGGAATTATCGGCCGATGATCTTTTAATTTGTGACGGTGAAAAAGGTGTCGCAATTGCAGGCGTTATGGGGGGAGAAAATTCCGAGGTTACAGTAAATACAAAAAATATTCTGATTGAAAGCGCATATTTCCGCCCTTCGGCAGTGCGAAAAACTGCAAAAAAACTCGGATTATCCACTGACGCTTCTTATAGATTCGAAAGAGGTTGTAATCCTGATATAGTTGTTTTCGCGGCTCGCAGATGTGCAATGCTGATAGCAGAATTGGGCGGAGGAAATATAGCTTCAGGCGAAATTGATGTATATCCCAAAGAAATTGTTAAGAAAAATGTGACTTTACGTTTTTCAAGAATTTCAAAAATTTTGGGGTATTCAATCGCTAATGAACAAGTTGAAAATATCCTCGTAAAATTAGGCATCAATGTACTTAATAAAGATTTGGAAACGTTGTTCTGCGAAATACCTTTGTTCCGCCCGGATATTGAAAGAGAAATTGATTTAATTGAAGAAATAGCGCGGGTTTATGGCTACGATAATATTCCTTCTGTTTCAAAAATCAGTATTACTTTGGATCCTAAAACTGACCAATCGGGATTTAGTGAAAAAATAAGATATTCTCTGGCTTCGCTAGGATTCAGGGAAATAATTACCAATTCTCTTCTAAATGAAGAAACGGCCAAAAAATTCGGTAATGCTATAAATATTCTAAATCCTCAAAGCTACGAAATGGCCAACACCAGACCTTCTTTACTGCCGGGAATGCTTTCAACTTTTTCCAAAAACATTAAAGTTAGAGAGCATAACTTAAAGTATTTTGAAGTAGGGCATATTTTCGAAAAAAAATCGGAAGGTGAAATAAAATCGTTCGATGATATTTTTGAAAATGAATTTTTATTGATGGGGATTACAGGAAAGTCGGACGAAGATCAATGGTACACCAAAACAAAAAATTATGATATATATGATCTTCGGGGAAATGTTGAAGATTTCCTGTCTAAAAATTTGCTTGACAAAGATTCACGTTATGAGTATAATCAACAGAATAATTCTTTTTTTGATCAATATTTTGAACTTTTTGTTAGAGATGTTCATGTTGGATTTGGTGGAAAGGTAAAAACCAATATCGCCGAATTGTTCGATATAAAACAAGATGTATTTGCTTTTAATATTAATCTTGATGTTCTTAAACAAGTTGAATCGAAAGAAAAAAGATTTACAGAACTGCTTAAATATCCCAAAATTATTAGGGATTTTGCAATTGTACTCGACAAATCGGTGGAGTATGGGCAGGTTGTTAAATCGATTTTTGCGATTAACTCTAAGTTATTGAAAAATGTTAAGTTATTCGATATTTTTGAAAGTGAAAGTCTGGGCGAAGATAAAAAAAGTATGGCTTTCCAATTAGAGTTTTATGACGAAAACAGAACTTTAACTGAAGAGGAAGTTAACAAAGATTTTTGGAATGCGATTGAAATTGTAAAAAAGGATTTTAATGCTCAATTACGAGGGTAAAAGTGTCCGAATCATCCAAATATGATCTTTTTATGGATGAACTATCCTCACTCGAAAAACTTGTGGGGTTATTTGTTCAAAAATGTGATGATTTGTTCGATAAGAACATTGAACTTAATAATACTGTATTGCGTTTAGAGCAGGAGAATCAAGCGTTAAAAAATAAAATAAAAGAGATTGAAGATCACTTTTCAAATGCGCCGGAACAGGAAGATATTTTTGATTCATCTTCGTTAGGTCCGGAGGAAAGAAAAGAAATTAAAAATAAGATTGGTGAACTAATTTCTAAATTAGATAATCATTTACGTTCTTAATTTGTTTGTTGTATGGTGGTTAGAATAATATGTCGGAAAAAAAGAAGCTTAAAGTAAATATTTTTGATAAAGAATATTCCTTATTAGTAGAAAATCAAGAAATTGCTGCTGAATTAGCTAAGTATATTAACAATGTGATGAAAGAGACTCAGGAAGAATTGCATGATCAGCCGACTGAAACGGTAGCTGTAATTGCGGCGTTAAACATAGCTTATGATTTATTTGTAGAGAAAAATAGATTTAGAGAATTCAGTATTCAGGCAACGGATAAAGTCAAAAAAATAAAGCTTCTTCTAAACGAAAACAGCATATCATCCTCTCCATCATAAAGGTTTCCGCACTGCCAGTAATAATAGAACTATTAAGTTAAACCAAGAGGGTTTTTGACTTACGGCGTGTATTACAGGCCTCAACTCGAGAAATCGGGTTCCTAATTTATTAGGACAGTGGACGTAAAAAGCGTCGGGCAATTACCCACCGTGAATTTGGAAAAGGGTTCTTTTTTGCGCTGGCAGTTGCGGTTTTTATATAGACTGTTATTATTGGAGGAAGTTATGCAATGGTTTGATCCCTTGTACGTAATACCCATTGCTATCGTATTGGTAATTGTCGCTTTTTATTTAGGATGGTTTTTTAATTCCAAAATCGGTAGTAATAACTTAAATATCGCTAAAGAAAAGGCGGAAGGAATTCTCGCCGATGCTGAAAAAGAAGCTAAAAGTATTAAAAAAGAAAAATTACTGGAAGTAAAAGACGAATGGTTCAAGAAAAAACAAGAATTTGATAATGAAATAAATAACAAACGTCAAAAAATTCAAGTTCTGGAAAAGAAACTGGAGACCAGAGAAGAAAGTATTGAGAAAAAATATGATCTTGTAATCAACAAAGAAAAAGAAAATAAAATTCTTGACAAAGATCTTTCTGAAAGACAAAACTTACTTCTAAAAAAAGAAGATGAACTTAATAAACTCGTAGTAGAACAAAATGTGCGTCTCGAAAAAATTGCCTCTCTAACCGCCGAAGAAGCTAAAAAAATGCTTATGGAAAATATGGTTAATAAAGCAAAAACAGATGCAACCCAGTTTATTCAAAAAGTACGAGACGAATCCAAAGCCGAAGCAAAAAAAATAGCCCAAAAAGTTGTTGTTCAGGCAATTCAAAGGACCGCAGTCGATCATTCAGTGGAAACTACGGTTTCTGTTGTGCAAATTCAAAATGACGAAATGAAAGGACGAATCATAGGACGAGAAGGCCGAAATATACGCGCTTTTGAAGCGGCCACAGGAGTTGATGTTATTGTAGACGATACGCCGGAAGCGGTTATTCTTTCTGCTTTCGATCAGTTTAGAAGGGAAGTCGCGCGTATCTCGCTAGAACGTTTAATAGCCGACGGAAGAATTCATCCCGCTCGTATTGAAGAAGTTGTTGAAAAAGTTCAATCCGAACTTGAAGAAGAAGTAATAAAAGAGGGTGAGAACGCGATTATTCAGCTTGGGCTTCACGGCATTCACCCTGAACTTGTTAAACATATTGGTAAAATGAAATATCGTTCAAGTTATGGACAAAATTTATTACAGCATAGTATTGAAGTGGCATATCTGACAGGTATTATGGCTTCTGAAATAGGGTTCGATACCAATATAGCAAAAAAAGCCGGTTTAATGCACGATATAGGTAAAACAGTTGATAAAAGTATTGAAGGTCCTCACGCATTACTGGGCTACGACCTTGCAAAAAAATACAAAGAAAATCATATTGTTGTTAACGCCATAGGCAGCCATCACGAAGATATAGAGATGGAACACCCTATCTCCGCGCTAGTTCAAGCGGCTGACGCAATCAGTGGTGCCCGACCCGGTGCCAGAAGAGAACCTCTTGAATCCTATGTGAAAAGATTGGAGAATTTGGAAGGTATTGCTAAAACTTTTGAGGGTGTTGCTAAAACATACGCTATTCAAGCAGGAAGAGAAGTTAGAGTAATTGTAGAACCCGATAAAGCCGACGATGATTTTTCAGATCGTTTGGCTTATGAAATAGCTCAAAAAATTGAAGAAGAAATGGAATATCCTGGACAAATTAAAGTAACAGTGATTCGCGAAGTTAGAAAAATCGCGTACGCAAAATAAAATTTATTAACCCGGTATAATCAATTATATCGGGTTTATTTTATGCTAAATAAACTAAAAATTGCTATAACCGGGGGAATTGGTGCTGGCAAATCCGAAGTTTCCAAAATAATTTCGGCCGCCGGATATGATGTTCTATATGCTGATGAAATAGCTAAAGATATTTTATATACCGACAAGAAAATTCAAAAAAAAATTATTGACGCTTTTGGTTCAAAATCTTTTGACGGTGCCAAACCTAATAAGGAATTCTTATCCAAAATTGCCTTCTCTACAAAAGAAAATGTTGAGAAAATTAACTCAATTATTCATCCCGCGACATTAAGTCTTATCTCAAAAAAACTTGATGAAATTCTAATTCTTAAAGAAATTGCTTTTGTAGAATCCGCTTTGATTTACGAGGCTAAAAGAGCCAAAATGTTCGATTATATTATTCATGTTTATGCACAAGAGAATATTAGAATAGAAAGAGCAACAAAAAGATTAAATATTTCTGAAGAAGAAGTTAAAGATAGAATTTCTATGCAACTAGATGAAGAAGAAAAGAGAAAAAGAGCCGATTTTGTTATAGAAAATAATTCATCGCTCGATGAACTTGAAAATAAAACAAAGTTTGTGTTACATCTGCTTAATGCACTTGCAGTTAGTAAAACAAATGAAAATAATCTGGAAGATTGATTTCGAAGTAATAGCGGACTAATTTTGTAACTAAATTTTTACGAGGTTGACATTGAAAATTATTAACAATCTCATCGTATCTTTTGTTAAAATGCTTCCTAAACAAATTGTTAAACTTTTTGCAGGCAGATACATTGCCGGTGAAAAATTAGAAGATGGTATTAGAGTTGTAAAAGAATTGAATGAAAAAGGGATTTACGCTACTATGGATGTTCTTGGCGAATCGGTAAATAATAAAAAAGAAGCCGAAATGGCGAAACAGGAATGTTTGGAAGTTCTTGATGCCATAGAACAACACAAATTAAAGGCAAATCTTTCATTAAAACCTACTCAACTTGGTTTGCTTATTGATAAAGATTTTTGTTTCAAATTATTGTGCGAAATTATGGACAGAGCGAAGAAATACGATAATTTTATTCGTATCGATATGGAAGACTCTTCAGTAACGGATTCAATTTTTGAATTATATGAAAAAGCAAAAAACTATTATCCCAAAGTTGGTATTGTTGTTCAGGCATATCTCAAAAGAAATATCGATGATGTAAAAAGATTAAATTCTCGCGGAGCTCATTACAGATTATGTAAGGGTATTTATGTGGAACCTGCGGAAATTGCTTATAAAGAGAGGGAAGAAGTAAGGGATAAATATCTTGAAGCTTTGGAACTAATGCTTGACAACGGTAATTATGTCGGAATTGCTACGCATGATGATCCACTTATTAAAGGAGCTTACAAACTTCTAGCTGATAAAAAGATACCTAAAGATAAATATGAATTCCAGATGCTCTATGGAGTAAAAGAAGGAACCCGTGACAAAATTAATGCCGATGGGCATAAAATTAGAATTTATGTTCCTTTTGGTATGCAGTGGTATGCGTATTCAATCAGAAGACTTCAGGAAAATCCTCAGTTGGCCTGGTACATAACTAAAAGTATTTTTTCTTTTAATTGATGAATGTACTAGGAATAGAAACCTCCTGCGACGAAACCTCGGTTGCTTTATTATCCGACGGAATTATTAAAGCAAACCTAATTGCGTCTCAGCATTTCCATGTTAAATATGGAGGTGTTGTGCCCGAACTTTCCAGCAGAGCTCATTTGCAGATGGTAACGCCTTTAGTAAAACAGGCGCTGCAAATTGCAGAAATTAATGTGAATGAACTGGATGTTATTTCGGCTACAGCCGGTCCCGGTCTTATAGGGGCATTACTTGTAGGTCTCACATTCGGAAAAGGTTTGGCATTTTCACTCAGTAAAAAATTTATTCCTGTTAATCATATCGAGGGGCATATCTATTCAGGTTTTTTAATGAATGATAAACCGGAGTTCCCTTATTTATGCCTCGCAGTTTCCGGAGGGCATACACTCCTTCTGTTAGTTGAAGACGAGATGACGATACGAAAACTTGGAACTACTATTGATGACGCAGCCGGAGAAGCATTCGATAAAGTTGCCAAAATGCTTGGCTTGGGTTATCCGGGCGGACCTAATATCCAGAAATATTCCGAAAAGGGTAATGCCGACGCTATAAAATTTCCAGTTGCTCAGTTAAAAACACCCTATGACTTTTCGTTCAGCGGTTTAAAAACATCAGTATTACGTTATATCCAAAATAATTATGAGGATATAAAAAATATACCTGATGCAGACCTTCCGGATATAGCTGCTTCTTTCCAAAAAACTGTTTCAGATAGTTTAATAAAAAGTGTAAAAAAAGCTTTGAAGCAGTATAAAATAAACTCAATATCGCTTGTGGGGGGAGTCGCAGCCAATAAATATATAAGGGATAGTTTGGCGGGAATTGCGGAAAAACATAAGAAAAAATTTGTGGTTCCCGATATTGAGTTCTGCGGAGATAATGGTGCCATGATTGCTTATAGAGCTATGCAATTGTTCAAAAACGGAAAAAATTTCGGATTAAATTACAACGCTTACCCCTCCTTAAAGGGGGATGAGTTTATTTAATAAATTTATTATAATGTAAATCAATTGAAAAACAACATTATCAATATTAAAGACAAAGGCGGTATTTCAGAAAATGAAATTTATTTCATTTCTTCAGCTTTCGGATTTATTTTTGGATTGCTGCTATTTATTTTTTACGCGCCAAATTATAACAAAAACAATTCTTCATACCAGTTTGAAATAAAGCAGGGATCGCCACTTACAGTAGTAATCGATTCTTTGTATGAAAAAAAAATAATTCCGAATAAAACATTTATGCGTGTAGCTGCTTTTTTTTACAGTGCTGAAAAAAAAGTAAAAGCGGGTAAATATAATATTCCCAACGGATTAAATTATTTCCAATTGGTTGAGATTTTAATTGATGGCACCCCTGCAGAACAAAAACGGCTTACAATTCCTGAAGGCATTTGGCAGTTCAAACTTGCCAGTTTAATCTCTAAGGAATTTAACCTCGATTCCGCTAAAATAATGGAGTTAAGTGAGGATAAAGAATTTTTAACTACCATTGGAATTGAAGCTAAATCGGCAGAAGGTTATCTGCTTCCCGAAACATATTATTTTTATGATGATAATAACGAGAGAGAGATAATTACCAAGCTTAAAATGGAGATGGATAAAATTTTTGAAACTCAGTCTGTGATTGATCAAATGCAAAAAATGGATATGACAAAACATCAGATTCTAACTCTTGCATCCATTATTGATGGAGAATCAAATGTAGTTTCGGAATTTAAAAGAATATCCGGCGTTTATCATAATCGCCTCAATAAAAATATGCTTCTTCAGGCCGATCCTACAGTTCAGTATTTAATTAGACATAGGAATAAAAAAAATAAAGTTTATTTTAAAGATCTTGAAATTGTATCACCATATAATACTTACCTTTACGCTGGCTTGCCGCCGGGACCGATAAATAATCCTGGCAAAGAAGCAATAATGGCCGCAATTTTTCCGGAAAAAAATGATTATATATTCTTTGTAGCAGACGGGAACGGTGGGCATGTATTTTCGAAATCTTTAAGTGATCATAATAAAAACGTGAGTAATTACAGACGATGGCGAAATTCGCAAAAATAACAATACTATTTTTTATGCTGATTTTTGGCATATGGTCATGCGCAAGCCAGATAGGCCCTTCCGGTGGTGAAATTGACAAAACTCCTCCCGAAATTACATTCATCTATCCTAAGGATAAAACTGTAAATTATGGAGAAAATTTTATTGAAATAGAGTTTTCCGAATATGTTGACAAAAGATCGGTACAAGATGCGATATTTATTTCTCCATCTGTTAAAGGCAAAATAGAATATAGTTGGAGTGGAACTTCTGTTGAACTGATGTTTGAAGATTCGTTACGAAAGAACATTACTTATACTGTTACAGTTGGCACAGATGTAATTGATTTGAATAATCGTAATAATCTGGCGCAGGCTTATTCCTTCACTTTCTCAACAGGTCCTGAAATAGATTTTTGCAGTATTGAAGGAAAAGTATACGATAAAAATCCATTGGGTATTTTCATTTTCGCCTATCAGTTAACCGATACAATTCCAAATCCAATTACACAAAAACCGGAATATATCTCGCAAGTTGGTGCACGAGGCAATTATAAGATATCTGGAATGGCGCCCTCTACTTATAGAATATTTGCCGTTAACGATTCTTTTAGGGATATGCTTTATAACGCGGGTGACGATAAATACGCTTGTCCTTTTTCAGATATAACGCTTACTAAATCAGATTCTTTATATACATCCCTAAATTTCAGATTGTCTGTTGAAGATACAATAGCTCCGGCTGTTTCTAATGTTACAATGACAGATAAAAATCATATACTTGTCGAATTTTCGGAACCTGTTGACAGCAGCCAATTGAGCGCGAAAAATTTTTCTATTTTCGATTCGACTTCGGCAATTCAGCATAATGTGAGGTATTTATTTAAAGGGAAAAATAAAGCGGGCAAGTATTTTTTATCATTCAGCGATTCATTGGTACTGGCCAACGAAAATTACCTGATAGTAAAAAATATTTTCGATAAATCGGGTAACAATTTAACAAATCAGTCATATTCATTCACAGTATCTGTTAAACCCGATACCACTGCTCCAACAATTCAATCGCTGGAAACCGAATACCCCGGAAAAACTATTGATTTTCTAAACCCATACTTTATCTTAAATTTTGATGACGCTATTGATGATGGTAATTTATCCCAATCCATATCTATAAAGAATAAGAATAAAAAAGTTATCGGATTTAGTCATACAAAAATAGATGATGCGTCATTTAGAATAAATATTAATGAAGAATTAAAGTCCAAAGAAGATTATAAAATTGAGTTCAAGTACAAGTTTATTAATGATGCGGCGGGTAATAATCTGGATACTGCAACATACAAGTCGAATATAATAACGATTAATGAAATGGAGTTTTCAGGACTTAGCGGTAAGGTGGAAAAAACTGAAGATGACGGAGTAATAGTTGAAATTGCAAATGTCGAATTTCCAGAAGTAAAATACCACAGTAAGATTAAAGAGTCGCAAGTTTTTAATTTTCAGAGGGTTCGCCCGGGCAAATATATACTTTGGGGTTATGTTGATAAAAATGTTAACGATAAATTTGACTATGGAAAAGTAAAACCGTTCGAATATTCCGAAAAATTTTCCGTTTATCCTGACACCCTAAAACTTGGTGCGCGATGGCCCGTTGGTGATGTAGATCTGAAATTTAAAAAATAATTATTCTACAATTTCCAATTCTTACAGTTACCCTATTATACTTATGCAATAAGTCTTATTTATAGAGATAATACTTGCTGCTTAATTCCTTAAAAGCGGCAACATCTTTGTTAAGAAAATCCTTTATATCATCAAATTTATAATTTTTACTGAATTCTTTTCTAACTTTATCTGTTCCAAGCGCTTTGTCAAATCCACTGAATTGTGAAGTTGATTCAGATTCAAAAATATTAAAGTCGGGGTGTAATTCTTTTACCGCTTGAAGAAAGTAGAATTGAATAGGCATCAATTCTACATCATGATAATCCGTTATATGTATTTGAACACCGCCAAGATTTTCGCCTTTTCCAAATGCATAATAGGGCATGTAATAAATCGGACGGAAAATTACTCCTTGTAATTGATACGAATTCATTTTCTCGGCAAGTTTGTTCCCGTCAATCCATTGAGTGGCAAAAGATTGAAATGGTATTGTGTACCCAACTCCAATTGAAAATGCTTCTCGTAACTCTCCTACAATACCGGAGCAAACATAAAAGTAAGGTGAATAATTATGCGGTATATGCGGGGAAGTAGCCACCCAGGGTAGTCCTGTTTCCTCAAAGGATACATCTCGGCTCCAACCTTCCATTGGTACAACGGTCAATTTGCATTTTACGCCGTTATCAAGCATTCCTTCTTCATTAAGGAGCATCGCTAATTCTCCGCAAGTTAATCCGTAAACATAAGGGATTTTAAATTGCCCGATAAATGATATAAAATCTTCTTCCACCAAATTACCTTCAACTCTTATACCTCCCAACGGATTAGCGCGGTCGAGAATTACCACTTCTTTATCAAATTGTGAAGCGGCTTCCATAACAAGACCCATAGTACTTATAAAAGTGTAAGATCTGCAGCCAATATCCTGAATGTCGTAAACTATTACATCAATATCATTCAACATTTCTTCGGTCGGTTTTCGTGTTGAACCGTACAAAGAGTAAACCGGAAGTTTTGTGTATTCATCGGTATATGTGTCAACTTTAAAACCGGCTTCAATATTACCGCGCACACCATGTTCAGGTCCATATAACGCTACCAAATCAACATTATCAGCTTCGAACAGAATATCAATTGTTGATTTTAATTTACTATCCACTCCTGAAGCGTTAGTAACAAGACCTACCCGTTTACCCTCGAGCAGCTTAAAATTATTTTCTCGTAAAACTTCAATTCCCGATTTTACTTTTATAACTTGAGCTGCAGAAATAATTGAAAAGAATATCATAAGTATAAAAATGTTTTTCATTTTCATTTAAAAACCTATTGTATTATTTAATTCTATCTCGAATAGATGATTTCACCTTCTTTCACCGTAATACAGTTCAGATTTTTACCGACCTGATATACAATATCAGAAAAATCTTCAGTATCAAATACTGAGAAATCAGCTTTTTTCCCAATTTCCAAACTGCCTGTGCTCTGATTACGATTAATAGCTTTTGCGGCATTAATGGTTACGGCAGAAATTGTTTCTTCAATGGACATATTCATTTTAAGCGCCGCCAGACTCATAATTAAATTAAGATTTGAAATATGAGATGAGCCTGGATTAAAGTCTGTGGACAGAGCAACCGTAGCACCTTTATCGATCAGTTTTCTGGCCGGGGCATAATTGTAATTTAGAAAAAAAGAAACACCCGGCAGCAGAACGGATACTGTGTTTGTATCGACCATTTTATTTGTGTCACTATCGGATATTACCTCTAAATGATCCACCGAAACGGCCTGATGATTGAGGGCTACGTCTAATCCGCCGATATTGTTAAATTGTTCAGTATGTAATTTTAATTTTAATCCATGCTTTGCCGCCGCAGAAAAAATTTTATCAACTTCATCGGCGGAAAATGCCGTAACTTCACAAAAAGCATCACAGAACTCAGCCAGTTTATTTTCAGCTATATAGGGCAGCATTTCATTAATAATAATTTCGTTATACTTAACATGGTCGTTGTTATATTCGTTTGGGTAAGTATGGGCGCCTAGAAAAGTAGCCACAATTTCAATAGGATTGTTTCTGTTCAACTGGTTAATAACTTGTAATAATTTTATTTCATCATAAAAACTTAATCCATAACCGCTTTTAATTTCGAGAGTGGTTATACCTTGCGAAATAAAATAATCTATACGCGGTTGAATAATTTGCAATAATTCGTCGAATGTAGAGTTTCGAACAGCTTTTACAGTAGTATTAATTCCACCGCCATTTTTAGCGATTTCTTCATACCCAACTCCGCTAAGTTTTTGTCGGAATTCGTTGCTTCTTGATCCCGCAAAAGCAGTATGTGTATGACATTCTACAAAACCGGGCATTAAAGTTTTTTTTCTCAAATCTATTTTTTTATCAATCGACCTTTTCTTTCCGCCGGATTTCACAAAATCTTTGATAATTCCATTCTCAACAACTATAGAATGATTTGTGAGTATCCCAATATTTTTCATTTGAGAACCCGGTTTTGAGTTAATCCCACCGGTATCCACGGTGATTATCTGTGCGGCATTTTCGAATAAATAAATCATGTGATCACAAAATTATTTTAAATAAAATAAACTTATGGAGATAATTGGAGAGAGAACAGTGAAAAATGGATTTTTTGTTTAAAACCTAAGATTTTATTAAATTAGTAATCTAAAAATAAAAGGACAAGTAAAAAATGCCTCCATCCAAAAAATTAAAAATCCTTTTTGTTACTTCAGAAGTTGTACCGTTTATTAAAACTGGCGGTTTAGCCGATGTTTCTTCGGCTTTACCACAGAAACTGCAGGAACTTGGCCACCAGGTTAGAATAGTTGTGCCCAAGTACGGAGCTATAGATGAAAGAAAATATAAGATTCACGAAGTGGTTAGGCTAAAAGATTTGACCACACAAATCGGTGATAAGGAAGTTGTATTTTCTCTTAGATCAAGTTTTCTTATTGGATCCAAAGCACGTGTTCAGATTTATTTTTTGGATAATCAGGAATATTTCGGGAGCAGACATAGTTTATACTCTGATCCTCTAACAGGCGAGGACTTTCCTGATAATGATGAAAGATTTATTTTATTGGCTAAATCTATTTTCGAATTAGTTATAAAATTAGGCTGGGTGCCGGATATCATACATTGTAACGATTGGCAGTGTGGATTGGTGCCTGTTTATCTCAAAACAATGTTCAGTGAACATGAACTATTTCAAAACGTTAAAACATTATTTACTATTCATAATCTCAGCTACCAGGGTGTATTTCCAAAATCGAGTTTCAATAAAACCGGATTACCGGATAGTCTTGTTAAAAAAGGTAATATTCTTCATAATAATAAGTTTAACTATCTAAAAGCCGGGCTGGAATATTCAGATTATATAAATACAGTTAGTGAAACTTATGCCAAAGAAATTTGTAAAGACGAAGAAATCGCATCAGGTTTACAGGAAGTACTAAAAAGCCGCAAGGATGCCGTACACGGTATTGTAAACGGAATTGATCCATTGATCTGGAATCCGGAAAAGGATAAAAAAATTGCTAAAAAATATTCTGTAAAGAACCTTAGTGATAAAATACTCAATAAAAAAGCTCTCTCAGAAAAGTTTAACTTTGAATTTAAGGAAAATACTCCTGTAATTGGAATGATTTCAAGACTCGAGGATAATAAAGGGTTTGACCTTATTCAAAAAGTTTTTAAAGACCTTATGAAACTTGATATACAATTTGTTCTTCTTGGAACCGGCAACCGTAAATATCATATGTTTTTTGAAGAAGCTTATATGAAATACAGGGATAAATTTTCCTGCTATTTGGGATTTGATGATGAACTGGCGCATTTAATAGAAGCCGGCTCAGATATGTTCTTAATGCCTTCTAAATTTGAACCTTGCGGGTTGAATCAAATGTACAGTTTAATTTACGGAACTGTTCCTATTGTTAGGGAAACAGGAGGGCTGGCCGACACTGTTGTAAGATTTGATGAAAAAACAGGCGAAGGCACAGGATTTTCATTTAAGAAGTACGATAGTAACGAGATGATGAAAGAAATTAACAGAGCACTTTCAATCTATAAGAACGATAATAAAACTTGGACAAAAATAATGAAAGCCGGTATGAAAGTTAATTTCACCTGGTTGAACTCTTCCAAGAACTATGTTGAGCTTTATAAGACAATTTTGAGTCCTTAGTTTTATGTTATATAGAGCTGTTTTTTTCGATAGAGACGATACGTTAAATATTGATCCAGGTTATTTGAATGATCCTTCCGAGGTAAAATTGTTTCCTGGAGTGCCGGAAGGAATTGCTAATCTTAAAGCTGTTTGCGATTTTAAGATAGTCGTTGTCTCAAATCAATCCGGTATTACTAGGGGTTTGGTATCTAACAATACAGTTGATTTAATTCATAATCGTATAAACGAAATACTTAGTGAATTTAATACATCTATCGACGCTTTTTATTATTGCCCATACCATCCGGATTACGATCCGCCGGAAAAAACTATTTGCAGGAAACCTTCACCTTATATGATTGTACAAGCAGCAGAAGAATTAAAACTCGATCTTAAAAAATCTTATTTGGTCGGGGATAAATATTCTGATATTGAATGTGCAATAAATGCCGGAGTGAAACCCATACTAATTAATTATAATCAAGACAAGGATTTAATTAATCTATTGAAAAAGGATGGAAAAACTCCCAACTTTGTAGCTTCAAATTTTAACGCTGTTGTCAATTTTATTATTTCGGACTCTTTAGGAGATTCTAATTGAACAAGTTCATCAATTTATTTTTAATACTTTTTTTTGCGGCCCTAATCTTTGGCTGCGAAGAAGATCCAAGTTCTGTAGGTGAGGATTTATTAGCCGGCCAGGATTTAACATCAATTCATACACTTGACTCTCAAGCTGATAATTTAGAACAAAGCAGTAGTTCCTACATCGATACACTCAGTCTTGGATTATCCGACAGGACTCTCATTGGCAAAACCGAACAATTAACGGCTAAGGGAGTAATTAAGTTTGGATTTGCAATCTCATCGGCGTTAAAAACCCAAATAACTAATAATGAACTAACTCCTGTTAATGCATATGTTACTCTAAAACCTGATTATTCTATAGGTGCAGCCAATAATGCATTTGGGATTAACGTTCACAAAATAACTGCGGATTGGAATTTTGAAAAATTCAAGAAAGAAAACCTTGAAAAAATTCAGTATAACTCAACTCCTTTTAGCAGTAACTTTTTTTCTAATGACGATACTTTATTTACAATAGATTTGAACAAAGAAATTGTATTCGATTGGTTACGTTCAGGAGTCGATACAACTATAAAAAATTACGGAGCCTTATACATTCCTACTCCGGAGTCAAATAAAGTTTTCGGATTTCCGACTTTAACAAGCGCTGCAAGTTCAAGTGAATTGCCAACTGTTTATCTTATTGTTATGGACACAAGCGGTGAGTTGGATACTCTTTCGGCAACACCCTCTTACGACGCATTTGGTGTAACAGGTTCAATGCCGGGCGATGATGAGAACTTTATGTATGTTCAAGGTGGTATCCCTGTTCATAGTACTGTAAAATTTGACTTATCGTCTCTGCCTAAAAATGCTATTATTATTGAAGCTAATCTTTCATTTGTTGAAGACCCACTGCAGGCAGTAAAAGGTTCCACATATGATGATTCATTACTTGTGAGTTTAATCAAAAGAGAAATGGAACATGCCATTGATACTTCAGTCAGCTCTATTTTAATGGTAAAATCCGGTGACACTTTCAAAGCTAACATTAGCGCTTTGGTTCAGCACTGGGTTGAAGGAAAAATGAATTACGGACTTAAAATACGTGCTTTTGATGATGACAAATCAGTCAATAAAATTGCACTGTATAGCAGCAAGGTAGAAGATGTTACACTTAAACCACGACTTCAAATAATATATGCCGATATAAAATGAAAATTACAAAAATCGTTTTTACTTTAATTGTTCTATGGACTGTCTCTAATATTTTTGGGCAGGGCGGATCCTTATACTCAAGGAATGGAATTGGAGATAATATTTATACTCATTCAGCCCGCCGAATGGGCTTGGGTGGTCTTGGTTTTGCCGCTGTAGATAAAGATTATTTGAGCAGTATAAATCCCGCGGGATTGTATAAGTTGGATCTTACACGTTTTGAAGTTGGGCTTAACTACGATGGTATGCTGTTAACGGACTCAAAAAACTCAAAATATTACTCAAATTATAGTTTCAGCGGTTTTACAATCGGTTTCCCTCTGCAAAAGGATTACGGAATTGTTGGATCATTAGGTTTGCTGCCAGTTTCCACCGTTAGTTATAATGTTAAAACTAATAGTGTTACTGCAAGCGGAGCGGGCCAGGAAACGACAAGTTCCTCATTTAAATATAGCGGAGATGGAGGACTTTCTAAAATATTTGTCGGATTAACTTACAAACTTCCCCTTAATTTTATTTTGGGAGGTACTTTTGATTATTATACAGGAAAAATTGATTATAATTCAACTCTGGAATATTATAATGATTCGCAGTATGGTAATTTGCAATACATTAATAAAAGAAGTTATTACGGGGCGGGCGGATCACTTGGACTTATTACAAGTGATTTGTCATCAGTATTCGGCAGTGAAAAAATTGAAAATTTTAAATTAGCCATTTATTATAATTTAGGAACAAATTTAACTACCGATACAAGTTTGACCTCCGTCACATCAATTGGAACCATAATAAAAGATAAAGGTATAGTTGAGACGAAAGTTCCTTATAAAATTGGTGTTGGAGCTAGTTTAACTTGGAATAAAAATTACCTAATTTTAGTAGATTATTTATATCAACCATGGTCGGAGTATTCCTTCGATGGAATAAATTCTGGTTCCTTAGAAAATTTGAATAAAGCCGTATTAAGTTTAGAGTATTCCGGTGATACTCGTAGAATTGGGACTTCGTTTTGGGATGATATAGTTTTGCGCGGCGGCTTTGGATATGAACAGACTCAATATGAGATCAATGGTACAAGAATAGAAACTATTTCAGCTCATGCAGGTTTTTCTTTTCCGCTGGGTATTGGCAACACAATTGATCTTGGATTTGAATATGGGATAAGAGGTACTACCGATTCTCAATTGATAAAAGAAAATATTCTTAGAGCAAACGTATCAATTAGTTTCGGCGAACTTTGGTTTATTAGACAGGATAGATAAATTTAATTTGGAGTTGAAATTGAAAACACGTATAGTTTTATTATTTGTCTTTGTTTTACTTTTATCTACTGGATTTTCTTCAGTATCAGCTAAAGTAAACATTGCCACTATCAGCGCGACATCTTCAGACAGCCTGATGGTAGAGTTCAGTCTGTTTTGGGAAGCTTATAAAACCAAAGATTATAAATTTGCTTACGATCATGGCTGGAATGTAATTAATGATAATCCAACCAATTATTTACAATATAAACCATTTAAAAAAATGGAAGACATTATTATTTTTCTCAGAGACAGTGTCGCTACTACTGAGCAAGATAAAAATATGTACGCAGATACAATGATTGCATTGTATGATAAAGCTGTTCAGTACGATTCCAAAAACTCAGATTATTTTATAATTAAAAAAGCATATACTATTGAAGTATGGAAAAATGCCCCAACAGATGAAGCTATAGCCGCTTATGAATATGCATTAGAAAAATATCCCGATGCACCATCTTTTTATAAAGATAGACTTGGAATTCTCTATTCTCAGAATGATGATGGAGAAAATGGATATAAATTGAAAGCTCTGCAGTTATATTCTAAATTGGCAGAAGAAGATCCTGAAAACGATACATGGAATACAAGATTAAAATCGTTGGCAGATAATCCTGAAGAACTCGCAGATATTATGAAAAGATCGTGGGAACTGGACAAAGAGAATTTATCTAAAGCTTATGCTTATGCTGAAACATGCCTTAATTATCAGTTTTATACAAGATCAATTGAACCACTCGAGTTTTTAACGAAGAAATCGACAGATGTAATAAACTATTGGCGAAAACTTGCTTTAGTCTATAATAAGCTTAATAAAAGTGACGCTTCAATAAACGCTTATAAAACATTAATTGAATTAGAACCAAATAATAGGGATAATTATTTTAACGTTGCCCTAATTTATAAAGATTTAGGCCAATTGTCGGTGGCACGTTCATATTTACAGAAAGCCTCAAACGCAAGCAGCGAACCATGGGATCTGCCCATTTTTGTTGAAGCCTCACTATATGAACAAGCTGCACGGGATTGTGGTTTTGAATTTGATGATAAATGTGTTTACCAATTAGCAGTTGATACTTACGCTAAAGCCGCCAAATTGAACGGTTCACAATCTGGTGCTGCAAGAGATAGAATAAAAGCTTTGTCCAATTCAGTTCCGCAGCAGGAAGATTATTTCTTCCGTAAATTATCTTCCGGAACCGAAATTAAAATTCAAGGAAAATGTTATAACTGGATAAATAAAAGTATAATTGTTCCGTAAATAAAAATTAGGTAGGAAATAAAATGCTGAATTATCTGAACTCGGATCCTGAAATTTTAGAAGTGGCCAAATTAGAAATTGGACGACTTCAAAATAATTTAGAACTGATAGCATCCGAAAATTTTGTAAGTCTAGCGGTATTGTCAGCAACAGGATCCGTTTTGACAAATAAATATGCTGAAGGTTATCCGGGTAAAAGATATTACGGCGGCTGCGAATATGTGGATATGGCAGAGGAACTTGCCCGTGAACGAGCAAAAAAAATATTCAAAGCAGAATATGCAAATGTTCAGCCGCACAGCGGTTCGCAAGCCAACATGGGCGTATTTATGGCTTTACTAAATCCCGGGGATACAATTCTTGGTTTAAGTCTTGATCATGGAGGACATTTAACACATGGTTCTCCAGTAAATTTCTCCGGTCAAATTTACAGAGCAGTTGGTTATCCATTGAACAAAGAAACACAAACACTCGATTATAATATAATTGAGGATTTGGCTGTAAAAGAGAAACCAAAATTAATTATTGCCGGTGCCAGTGCGTATTCCCGCGAATGGGATTATAAAAAATTCAGGGAAATAGCCGATAGAGTGGGCGCATTTTTGGTTTGTGATATGTCGCACCCGGCCGGTTTGATAGCCAAAGGTTTATTAAATAGTCCTCTTGATTACTGTGATGTGGTAACTTCAACTACACATAAAACATTACGCGGACCTCGCGGTGGTATGATTCTGATAGGTAAAGACAAAGAGAATCCGCTTGGAATAAAAACACTTAAAGGCGATCGTTTAAAACTAATGTCTGAAATATTTGATAGCATGATTATGCCAGGTATTCAAGGCGGACCTTTAATGCACGTTATTATGGCTAAAGCAGTAGCTTTTGGAGAAGTTTTGGACGATTCGTTTGATGCTTATGCCAAACAAGTAATTAAAAACGCGAAACAGCTTTCAAATAAACTTTCAGAGTATGAATTTAAAATTATTTCTGGCGGTACTGATAATCATCTTATGCTTTTAGATCTTTCCAATAAAAATATTAGTGGTAAAAAAGCCGAGAAAGCATTAGAAATAGCCGGTATCACAGTAAATAAAAATATGATTCCTTTCGATACTAAAAGTCCATTTGTTACCAGTGGAATAAGGATAGGAACTCCCGCAGTTACCACTCGCGGAATGAAAGAAAATGAGATGGATGTAATTGCCGGACTGATAAATAAGGCGGTTGAAAATAATGAAAATGAAGATATCCTAAATTCAGTTAAAAAAGATGTTAATGAGCTTTGTTCTAAATTTCCACTATATAAAGAACTATTATAAAGTTATTGGTTTTTGTGAGTTCAGAAGAGATTATTTCAGAAGAAAAAGAAGTTGATACAAGCGAATCGGAAATGACATTCCTCGAGCATTTGGAGGAATTTCGATGGCGGGTAATATATTCTTTAATAGGTATTGTAATTGCTACGGTAGTGGCATGGGTTTTTATTGACTTTCTTGTAGAAAAAGTTCTACTGCTTCCAGCGAGTGAAGCAAAAATTCAATTGCAAAATCTCAAACCTTTCGGTCAGTTATTTATTTATCTGCAAGTCGCTTTTATAGCGGGTTTTATATTAAGCATACCTAATTTCTTTTACCATTTTTGGAAGTTTATTTCGCCTGCTTTAAAATCAAGTGAAAAAAAATATGTGGTATGGATTGTACTATTTTCCTCGATTTGTTTTTTGACCGGTATTGTTTTCGCTTATTATGTGATGCTTCCATTTACATTAAAATTTGCAGCCCAATTCGGGACTGAAATTATAGAGAATAATTTTTCTATTGACGAGTATTTCTCGATAATATTTAGTGTAATGCTAGCCGCAGGATTGGTATTCGAGCTGCCAATGCTCTCATTTTTCCTCTCAAAAATTGGAATATTAAATCCTTCAATAATGCGCAGATTCAGAAGACATTCTATTGTAACGATTATGATATTGTCCGCGATATTAACTCCGGGCACTGATCCGGTTGCTCAAGTACTTTTGGCTATTCCATTGGTTTTATTATACGAAATAAGTATATTCGTTTCAAAAATCTTCTCGAAAAAAAGCATTGAATAAACTAAATCTTTCTAACATTCAGAAACCCATAATCGAAGAATTATCGCATTTCGATTCTGTTTTCAAGAATAATTTAAAGTCTGATGTAATATTAGTTGACCTGGTTGCCAGATACATCATAAAACAGAAAGGGAAACGAATAAGACCTATACTTGTTCTGCTTTCAGCGAAATTAGCTGGTGGAATCACAGAAAGAAGTTATAGGGGTGCGGCCCTTGTGGAATTGCTTCACACTGCCACACTTGTTCATGACGATGTTGTTGATGGAGCCGAAAAAAGAAGAAGTTTTCCTTCAATTAATGCTATCTGGAAAAATAAAATTGCTGTACTAATGGGAGATTATCTGCTTTCAAGGGGATTGATGATTGCAGTAGAAAACAACGATTTCGATTTCCTGAAAACTATCACCAATACAGTAAAAAGAATGTCCGAAGGTGAACTTCTTCAGATGAGTAAAACACGGAAATTAAATATCAATGAAGAAACATATTTTAGAATAATAAGCGATAAAACTGCTTCTTTATTATCCACCTGTTGCGAAATTGGAGCGCTTAGTTCAACCAATAATGCCGACCAAATTTCAGCGCTTAAAAACTTCGGAGAATATTTGGGGCTTTCTTTTCAAATAAGGGATGACATATTGGATTACATCGGAAATTCTAAAATTATTGGTAAAAATCCAGGACGCGACATTAAAGATAAAAAAATTACCCTTCCACTGATTTATGCTCTTCGAAATGCTGACAAAAATGAATCCTCAAAAATAATACGTTATGTAAAAGACGGTGAAAAAAACAAGAAAGTTGAAGAAGTTATCGATTTTGTGAAACAAAATGGCGGTCTCGAATACGCAGAAAAAGTAGCCTTTGAATATTCTCAGAAAGCGAAAGATTCTCTTAAAATTTTTCAGTCATCCGAAAGTTATACTTCGCTTGAATCTCTTGTTGATTTTGTTGTTTCTAGAAAAAACTAAATAGCATATAAAAGATCTTTTATTTTTTATACTTTTATTTAAAATAATTTTCATTTTTTACTATAATTTGATAATTTGCTTAAATAAAAAAAATATTTATATATCGTATCCGATTATGTGCATGATTATTTGTAAAGTATACGTTATAGAAGACCTGAAAGCATCAGAACCAGATTTATCCTAGATTCATATCAGTAATGAAACAGAAAAGTTATACTTAGGGAAGAAATGAAAAAAACTGTTCTTGATTATACTCTAAAATTCAGGCTACCGTTAATTTTATTTATCGCGGCCGCGGCGTTTGTTGTCACATTTTATATTTCCAGAGCGGAGCGCGATGGTGTTGGGTATAAGCCTTTGCAACCAATTAATTATTCCCATAAATTACATGCAGGTGAAATGGGCATTGATTGTCAGTATTGCCATGTAGGGGTTACAAAAGGCAGGCATGCCCTGGTTCCTTCAGTTAATATCTGCATGAATTGCCATTCGGTTGCACGTAAAGATAAACCTGAAATTATAAAACTAACAAAATATTATGAAGAAGGTAATCCTATACCCTGGAAACGTATTCATAAAGTTCCTGAATATGCATATTTTAATCATAGCGTACATGTAAATAAAGGAATTGATTGCGAAAGTTGTCATGGAAACGTTAGAGAGATGGAGGAAGTAAGTCAGATAAAACCATTTACAATGACCGCCTGTCTGGATTGTCACAGAAATCCGCAGGAGAAGTTACCTTATCTCAAAAATGTAAAAGTTGGTCCGGAAAATTGCGCGGCTTGTCACCGATAAAAGGAATTTTAAGAATGAAAAATAAAATTGATAGGAAAAAGTTTTTTGTTACAGCCAGTTTAAGTGCTTTTGGTTTAACATTATTAAATAACACTCCACTAAAATATTTTAACAACAACAAAAACGGAATTGAAAAAAAAATTACATTAAATATTCATCCATCTGCCGTTAAGAGAAATAAATAGGTCTAACTATAATGAGCTTGAAAAAAACTGTAGAAAAAAAAGACTTTTGGAAAAATTTAAAAGAATATTACAACGATCCAGCAGTGTTAAAAGCGAAAGCTAACGAATTTGCTGACGGGGTAACGGATGAATTTAATCCGGATACATTAAACACAGTTTCGCGAAGAAGATTTATCGCCTTGTTGTCTGCTTCCGCAGCTTTTGCAGCAACGGCTTGCTCGGATTATCAAGACAAGGGGGAAATTATCCCATACACCAAACGCCCCGAAGGTGTATTGCCGGGGAAGCCGAATTTTTACGCAACAATTGTAAATGGTAAAAGTGTTCTTGTACGAGTGCGTGAGGGAAGACCTATTAATATTGAAGGAAATCCCGATCATCCGATCTATATGGGCAAAATTGATGCTCAATCTCCAGCAGTGTTGTTAAATCTTTACGACCCGGAAAGACTAAAAGAACCTTACAAAAAGAAGAGAAAAATTGACTGGGAAAAAGCCGATTCGGAAATTTTAGATTTATTAGGCGAAGCTGTTGTAAAGAATAAAGAGATCGCAATTATTACAGATAGAATTGCTTCACCAGCTACATTAAAACTTATTAATAATTTTAAAGAAAAATTTCCTACAACAAAATGGTACAGTTACCAATCATCTGGCGATGAAAATAAACGAATTGCCTGGCAGTCTTCTTACGGATCACGCAATGTTCCGAGTATTAAACTTGATAAGGCTCAAATAATTCTTTCACTGGAAAGTGACTTTTTGGGCAGAGAGGGTAATACAATTGAGAATACTAGATTGTTTACACAAAGAAAAGATGTTATGAACTCCAATAACTTCAACAGGCTTTATTCAGTTGAAGGAGCAATGAGTTTAACAGGAATTAATTCGGACTATAGGATAAGATTGCGCGCGGACGCTCAACTGGAATTTGTTTTAAGTCTGCTCAACGAAATTGTACTGAAAAAGAATGTTCAGCAAATTACTCTTACTGCTTCTATAAAATCTTTAATATCCAAATACCAGCTCAAAAATTTTATAAACAAATATAAACTGGATTCGATTAAGATCAACTATTTAGTAGACGATCTTGTTAAATATCAGGGTCAATCCATCGTTCTCGCCGGTGAGATTTTACCTGTTGACGTTCATTCTGCTGTAATTATGTTAAACGAGGTTTTGGGTAATTCCGCTCTGTATGATTATAATTCTGTTAACCTGGATTTTCATCCAATGAGTACATCTGATGAATTAAAAGGACTTGTTAGTTCGGCATCAAAAGGAAATATTGGAGTACTTATAAATTTTGGAATAAATCCGATTTTTAATATGCCTAAGGAATTAGGATTAGAGGAAGCATTCCAAAAAATACCAAATACAATTAGCATTGTTGAAAGTGAAAATGAAACATCTGATAAATCCACATATACATTGGCGGCTAGCAACGAATTGGAAAGCTGGGGCGATAATTATGTGCGATCAGATATTTACGAACTACAGCAGCCACTTATCGCTCCAATATTTAATACAAGACAGAAAGAAAATATTCTACTTACCTGGATAAACGGAAGCGCTGAAGCATATTCTATGGATGCAATCCATCATTTTGTGATGGAAAATTTTAAAGATATTTATAATCTGCAAAACTCTCCCGTAGATTTTAAAAGTTACTGGTACAATGCTTTACATGATGGATTTGTTAAAGTAATACCTTCAGCGCAAATAAAATATTCGTTTAATCAGAGCAGTTTTGATAAAATTTCATCCACTGAAACGACCAGTGAATATTTAGTTCAATTGCAGAAAAGTTATTTTATCGGTGACGGTAAATTCGCTAACAACGGCTGGCTTCAGGAAATTCCTCATCCTGTTTCGAAAGTAGCCTGGGATAATTATGCGGCGCTTTCTCCTAATTCTGCCAAAGAATTGGGAGTAGAAAATAATGATTACGTAAAAGTTGTCGTTAACGGAAAGTTTCTCGAAATACCTGTTATGCTTCAACCAGGAATGGCCGACAAACTATTAAGTATCGAACTTGGTTACGGAAGAACTGTGATCGGAGACGCCGGAAAGAATTCGGGTTTTAATGCCGTCGTCTTAATGTCTGGTACAGAAGTTTCAAATTATTTGCTAACAAACGCTGCCGTTACAAAACCCGGAGGCTCATATAAATTAGTTTCTACTCAGGAGCACCATCCTTTGGATGATAATTCTGTAAAAGACTTCCACAAAATAAGGAAAATCATTCAGGAAGGAACTGTAGAAGAATATAAAAAGAATTCAAAGTTTCTTCACGAAGACGAACATAATTTAATAGGTATAACCCGGGAACATAAATACGAAGGCGTTAAGTGGGGAATGTCTATTGACTTGAATAAATGTACCTCTTGTGCTTCTTGCGTAACATCTTGCAATGTAGAAAATAATATTCCGGTTGTTGGAAAAGATCAAGTTGCAAACGGCAGGGAAATGCACTGGATTCGAATCGATAGATATTATTCGGGGACTCCCGATGATCCCGAAGTAAGCGGACAGCCCATGCTGTGTCAGCATTGTGATAATGCCCCGTGCGAAAATGTGTGTCCGGTGAATGCCACAAATCACAGTCCCGATGGACTTAATCAAATGGCATATAATCGTTGTGTGGGTACACGTTACTGCGCAAATAACTGTCCTTATAAAGTTAGAAGATTCAACTTCTATAATTTCAGAGATCATTTTGCAGATGCTTACTACGAGAATGAGTTGACTTCATTAGTAAATAATCCTGAAGTTACAGTAAGATCAAGAGGTGTTATGGAAAAATGCACTTTCTGTGTACAGAGGATTATGGAAGCTCGTGAAACAGCCATTGCTGAGGGCAGGGAGTTAAAAGGAAGCGATGTTAAAACAGCCTGTCAATCAGCCTGCCCTGCAGATGCTATTGTATTCGGAGATACTAATGATAAAGAATCCAAGATATCAAAATACCGTGAACACGAATTAGGTTACCATGTATTGGAAGAATTATATGTTAAACCAAATGTTACATATTTAGCCAAACTTAGAAATACTCATTCGGAGGAAGCTTAGTGAACGAGATTGATTATACACGAGAGATTCCTGTAATTGAAGGTCGACCCGCTCTAAGGGAAATTGATGATCTTATTGCTAAACCTCTCGAAACTAAGCCTGACAAAAAATATTATTTAGCTCTTGCTGTTACTTTAACTATGACGGGTATAGGAGCTATTGCCCTTTTGCTTTCATTCTATTACGGAACCGGACTTTGGGGTAACAACAATCCGGTAGGATGGGGCTTGCCAATTGTTAATTTTGTATTCTGGGTCGGGATAGGGCACGCAGGAACATTGATTTCAGCAATTTTATTTTTATTAAGACAAAGATGGCGTAATGGAATTGCCCGTTTTGCTGAAGGAATGACAATTTTTGCTGTAATGACCGCCGGAATATTTCCGCTTATACATGTTGGTCGTCCCTGGCTGGCAGGTTACTTATTCCCTTATCCAAATCAACATTCCTTATGGGTCAATTTTACATCACCGTTACTTTGGGATGTTTTTGCTGTATCAACTTATTTTACCGTTTCGTTTATTTTTTGGTATGTTGGGCTGATACCGGATTTTGCCACTCTGAGAGACAGAACATCAAATAAAATTAAAAAATTAATCTATTCCGTCACAAGTTTGGGTTGGAGACATTCCAACCGACACTGGCAGCATTACGAAATGGTTTATCTTATTCTAGCTGGTTTTGCAACTCCCTTGGTTCTATCTGTACATACAATAGTGAGTTTCGACTTCGCCGTTTCTATAATGCCCGGCTGGCATACAACAATATTTCCGCCATATTTTGTAGCAGGAGCCGTTTTCTCAGGCTTCGCTATGGTTCAAAATGTTTTGATTTTTATCAGAAAAATATTCAATTACGAACATATAATAACTTTAAATACTCTGGAAAGAATGAATAAAATTATTCTTCTTACCGGATCAATGGTTGGTTACGCTTACGCCATGGAATTTTTTATAGCATGGTATAGCGGTGTTCAACCCGAACAATTTACTTTTATCAACAGAGCTTTCGGTCCTTATGCCTGGGCTTACTGGATAATGGTTTCATGCAATGTAATATTTCCGCAACTGTTCTGGGTTAAAAAAATACGAAGAAGTATCCCCATTATGTTTGTTATTGCCGTGCTTGTTAATGTCGGTATGTGGTTCGAAAGATTTGTGATAACTGTTACCTCATTATCAAGGGATTATTTACCATCGAGTTGGGCATATTATGCGCCAACGTTAGTAGACGGTGCTATATTATTAGGTAGTTTTGGGTTCTTTTTTACATGGTTATTGTTATTTACTAAAACTTTACCAGTTGTTTCAATTGCCGAAGTAAAAGCAGTTGTTGAAGGATCTCAACCTTCACATGGAGATCATTAATAATGAGTGATAAAATTTTATACGGTTATACCGGAATATTCGATACACCAGATGAAATTATTTTAGCGGCCAACAAAGTCGCTGAAGATGGTTACAAAAAATTTGACGTAAATACTCCATATCCTGTGCATGGTATGGATAATGCGATGAAACTGCCAGTGTCAAAATTGGGTTACGCAGCTCTCATATTCGGTTTAACGGGTACAATTTCCGCGGTAACTTTAATGTATTTTTTATCGGTATTCGACTACCCTATAGTGATAGGCGGCAAACCCTTTTTCGCGTTTCCAGCATTCGTGCCAATAATATTCGAAGTGACGGTTTTAGCGGCTTCAATTGCTACTGTTGTAACTATGATAGCACTGTTTTTTAAATTTCCGAATATTAGCCATCCACTGCATGATACCGAGTATATGAAAAAAGTTTCTTCTAATAAATATGGAATTCTATTACAAGCGGATGACTTAAAATTTACAGAAGAATCAGCAAAGGAATTACTCGCCAAACTTGGAGCAAAAGACATTACGGCGATATATTATGACCAAGCTGAGATTTCTACAGAACACAAAATTTTTGAACCGAAGTTTATTTCTCTGCTCATTATAATTGCGGTTGTAGTTTCAGGATCGACCTATTTTGCATTGAATAAATTAATGTTCATGGTACCATTCAATTGGATGATGGAACAGTCGAAAATTATTCCTCAGGATAATAATAGCTTTTTTTCGGATGGCAAAGCAATGCGCACACCTATAGAGGGAACCGTTGCAAGGGGAAACATGCCTTATCAATTTAAAGGTGATCCTGAATCAGCAGGTAAATATTTAAAAAATACTCTACTGCCAACTGAAAAGAATTTGGATTTGGGTAAGAAAAAATATGATATCTATTGCAGCCCTTGTCATGGATATTATGGAGAAGGAGATAGCCGTTTAAGAGGACAGTTTCCAAATCCGCCGAGTCTTCATTCAGAAAAAGTTAGAACTTGGACCGATGGAAGATTATATCATGTGATAACGGAAGGTCAAAACATTATGCCCTCTTACGCGAGCCAAATGACGAGAAAGGAAAGATGGGCGACAATTTTATATTTAAGAGTTTTACAAAGATCTCTAAACGCTAAGGAGTCGGATTTAGAATGAGTTCTAACCAAACAAATATCGATTATTCGAAAAAAGATCTACCCGGCATTTTAACCAAGCTCGGTTTCGCGCTATTCGGAGTCGGTTTGGTAATTGTTATATCTGCCTTTTTTATTGATCATACAAGAGCGGCATTTAACAATCTGATTCTATTGTTATTTTTAACAAGTATCGGTCTAGGATCCTTGTTTTTTGTAGCATTAGAATATTTAGCCGGTGCTGTTTGGAGTACTCCTTTCCGAAGAGTGCTCGAATTTTTCGCGGCTACTTTAGTTATCCTCCCTATTGTAGCTTTGCCTTTATTATTTAATATGCACGATCTTTTCCATTGGACACACAATGAGGTTGTGCAATCGGATACGTTACTTAAATCTAAATCAGGATATCTAAACGTCTCTTTTTTTATAATTAGAATGATAGCTTTTTTTGTTATTTGGTTAACTTTTTATTTTGTAATTACCCGAAATTCTAAAAAGCAGGATATATCGGGTGACCAATCGCTTACATCGAAAAACATAAAAATATCGGCTGTTTTTATGCCTTTCTTTGCTCTTACAGTTACATTTTCAGCAATTGATTGGATAATGAGTTTGGAGCCTCATTGGTTCTCTACAATATTAGGGGTTTATTACTTTTCCGGGACTGTACTTGCAGCTTTGGCTGCCGCAACTCTCGCAATAGTTCTCTTAGTGGAAAAAGGATATTTTGTTAAGGGTATGGTTAGAGATCATTATTATAGTTTAGGTGCCTTGTTGTTCGCATTTGTTAATTTCTGGGCATATATAGCCTTCAGCCAGTATTTGTTGATATGGTATGCGAATCTTCCGGAAGAAACTTTTTGGTTTCTCCACAGGTGGGAAGGGAACTGGATGTTCGTATCAATAGGACTTATTATTGTCCATTTTATTGTGCCATATTTTGGTTTATTATCCCAGCCATCAAAAATGGATCCGAAAAGATTAAAATTTATGTCGGTTTGGATTTTATTCGCTCACTTTTATGATTTATATTGGTTAGTGATGCCAACTTATGGAAAAGGTTATGCAGTTTTCGGATGGATAGAATTAGGATTCCCGATTCTTGCGGTCGGTTTATTGATATTAATATTCACATTTAAATCTAAAAATCAAAATTTAATTCCAATAGGCGACCCCAAATTAAAAAGGGGTTTAAACTTCAGATTATAGTATCGGTATATAAATGAATAGAAAAAAAGTTGAAGACGAAATTAATTTTAAAGAATTGCTGAGTAATCCACTTAGATTATTCGCAATTGTGTATCCGTATTTTTTTATCGTAATTATTTTGATTGGTATTTTTTACGTAAAAAATCTGGATTCAATTTCATATAATACAATTCCAGTTTCATACATTGATTCGTTGAATGTAGAAAGAGATATTCCCCTTAAAAAAGGTGGAATAATGCCTGCCGTGGATTTAAGCAAAATTAAATCCCCAGATCAAACAATTATTGATAAGGGCAAAGAATTATACGACGCCAATTGTTTATCGTGTCACGGAGCGCAGGGAATGGGCGATGGACCAGCTGGAGTGGCGCTGAATCCTAAACCCAGAAATTTTCAAGAGGAAACCGGTTGGACAAATGGTCGTAATTTTCAGGATTTGTATAAAACATTGCAGGAAGGAATTATAAAAAATGGAATGGCTGCATACGAATATCTTTCACCCGCAGATAGAATCTCCATAATTCATTATATGCGAACATTAGCGGAGTATCCGGAAATTACGGAAGAGCAGATTTCCGAAGTTGATTTAGCTTATCGATTATCTGAGGGCACAAATGTTCCAAATCAGATTCCAGTAAAAAAATCCGAAAGTTTAATAATAAAAGAATTTAAAAATTCTGAGTCACAAGCAGGTTTATTTAATTATTTGGAAAAAACCTCAGAATTACCGGGAGCACGATTATTAAAGGAATATTCGTTTGATCCTGCGGCAGTCGCACAATCCACTTTTTATGGCGAAATTGAATCGACGACTGACGATTTTATTAAATCGGTGAGTCTTGCTCCTAATGAAAGGGGATTTAATTCTTCAATTATTTCGCTGGATAAATCGAATTGGCAAAATTTATTCACCTATTTACGCCAAATAGCAAATCTGAATAAACAAATAGATGCTAAATGAAGAAAAGCAGTTTAAGATATTGTTTAATAATAAGTTACCTGATTTTGTTCCCAATGATTCTATTGCCCCAGTCGGAGCATATAGAAGTTGGAGTGGATGAAAAACTTGGTGATTACATCCCCGTTGATGCGGTTTTTATAACCTCCGAAGGCGATACAGTTGCTTTGTATGATTTACTGAACAAACCCGTTTTGCTGGCTTTGGTTTATTATGAATGTCCCGGAATATGCTCCCCGTTACAGACTGAGTTGGGATGGGTGGCAAACAAAGTGGATTTGGTACCAGGGGTTGATTATAAAATAATTTCTTTAAGTTTCGATCACCATGAAACTCCCGCCATTGCTGCAAAGTGGAAAAAAAATTATTTAGAAGGAATGAGGAAAAAATTTCCTCCTGAAGATTGGCTTTTTTTAACCGGGGATAGCTTAAATATTAAAAAAGTTACAGACGCTGTTGGATTTTATTTTAAACCCGACGATGAAAATTTTGTGCATGCCGGTATTGTTGTTACAGTTACTCCAAAAGGGAAAATATCAAGATATCTGTTTGGACCAACATTTAATCCGTTCGATGTTAAAATGGCATTGATTGATGCACAGAGCGGTAAAACAAATCCAACGATTTCCAAGGTGTTGCAGTTTTGCTTCAGTTACGACCCTGCGGGCAGATCCTACACTATTAATATAACAAGAATAGTGGGTTCTGTAATGCTGCTGGGAATTGGAGTTTTTCTAGTATTTCTTTTAATAAAAAAGAAAAAATAAAAATGTTAATAGGAGTTTTAATAAATGGCTAATGGCACTATTGCCTTAAATGGAAAATCATTTTACGAAGAAGGTACTACAAAAGCCAAGTCCGGAATTTTTGCGTGGATATTAAGCACCGATCATAAAAGGATAGGTTTGATGTATCTAACTGCAATAGCCTTTTTCTTTTCGGTTGCGGTGATTATCGGTATTTTTATGCGTTTGGAATTGATATCCCCCGGCAAAACCATAATGGAGGCGCAAACTTATAATAGTCTTTTTACACTTCACGGTGTAATTATGATTTTTTTGTTCATTATTCCAGGCATACCCGCGGTATTCGGTAATTTCTTTTTACCACTACAGATTGGAGCTAAAGACGTTGCTTTCCCAAGACTAAATCTTTTATCGTTCTGGATTTACATAATAGGAGCGATATTTGTACTTGTTTCTTTAGTGTTACCGGGCGGCCCAATTGATACAGGTTGGACATTTTATATACCATATTCTGTAAGAACCGGATCAAACGTTTCACTGGCAATTTTCGCCGCATTCATTCTTGGATTTTCTTCAATTTTAACCGGATTAAATTTTGTTACAACAGTCCATAGAATGAGAGCTCCAGGAATGGGCTGGTTTAAAATGCCTTTATTTGTCTGGAGCACTTATGCTACTGCATGGATTCAAATAATTGCCACACCTGTGATTGGAATTACAATTTTACTTGTTATCATAGAAAGATTTTTCGGAGTAGGAATATTTGATCCTGCATTAGGCGGCGATCCAATTTTATACCAGCATATGTTTTGGATTTATTCTCACCCCGCAGTATATATAATGATTTTACCAGCAATGGGTGTTGTATCGGAAATTATTCCTACTTTTTCCCGCAGAACCATTTTCGGTTATAGGGCAATCGCAATGTCATCTTTGGCTATCGCGTTTGTGGGATACTTGGTTTGGGCGCATCACATGTTTACCAGCGGAATGAGCGATATGGCAAGAATCATTTTTTCGTTATTAACGTTTATTGTTGCTTTACCCAGCGGAGTGAAAGTGTTTAATTGGGTGGCTACAATGTATAAAGGCTCAATAGATCCTAAACCGCCATTTTTATGGGTAATGGCTTTTATTTTTCTGTTTTCAATAGGCGGATTAACTGGACTTGTATTAGGTTCACTTGCTACCGACATTCATTTGCACGATACTTATTTTGTTGTTGCACATTTTCATTATGTTATGTTCGGCGGAACGGGTACCATTTTCTTTGCAGCTTTATATTATTGGTTTCCAAAAATGTTTGGTAAAATGTACAATATTAGAGTCGCCAACATTGGTGTAGCGCTTTTCTTTATTGCTTTCAATATGTTGTATTTCCCGAAATTTATTTTGGGTTATATGGGGATGCCGAGAAGATATTATGATTATCTGCCAGAATTTAGCGGGTGGCAACTTGTTTCAACAATAGGCTCATGGTTAATGCTTATTGCTCTTACTATAGTAATCTGGAATATTGTTTATAGCATTTTTCATGGCAAAAAATCCACACAAAATCCGTGGGGCGGTGTTACACTTGAATGGCATACAACATCGCCGCCTCCGTTGGAGAATTTTGAGGAAATACCAATAGTTACTCACGAACCTTATGATTTTAGTCAACTCGAGGAAATGAAGAATGAGTAGTATCGAAAACACTTTAGAAACGAA
>PGYT01000115.1 GCA_002839805.1 Ignavibacteriae bacterium HGW-Ignavibacteriae-2 | reverse complement strand
GAAGTAAAATACGATGAAATATGCCTCAAAACTTCTTTTTATGGTAAAGAAATTAGTTATCCTTTTTTAATTTCTTGCATGACCGGTGGAACCGGGGAAGCTCTTAATATTAACAGCAATTTGGCAGAGGTAGCAAAAGCCCTAAAAATTCCCATTGGCGTGGGAAGTCAAAGGCAAGTACTTGAGAATAATCAATATTTAGATTCATTTAAAATATTCAAAAAAGTTGCTGATTTTATTCCTGTTTTAAGTAATATTGGCGCGGCTCAGGTAGCGTGCTTAAAAAGTAATGATCCAATAAAAAAAATAATTGATATTGTAAACGCATCAGCACTTGTTATTCACGTGAATCCTTTACAGGAATTGCTTCAAAAGGAGGGAGAGCCTGATTTTTCTGGATTACTCGTAAATATTGAAAAGATTACAAAAGAGATAGATTTACCAATTATTGTTAAGGAAGTCGGGGCGGGAATAAGTAAAAATGTGGCCAAAAAACTTTTAGATGCTGGTGTAAAAGGTATTGACGTGGCAGGCGCGGGAGGTACAAGCTGGGCAGGGGTGGAATTGCTGCGAAAAGGTGAAAATTCAGAAAATTATTTCTGGAACTGGGGCCTTCCAACATCCTATTGTGTGCGAACGGTAAAAGAATTAAAAAAAGATTATGATTTTTTATTAATCGCTTCTGGTGGTATTAAATCATTTGATGATATAGCGAAAGCTATTGCTTTAGGAAGTGATATAACCGCTTCTGCAAGGTTGATGCTTCAAAAATTAAATTCTGAAGGTATTGAAGGATTAATAAATTTTATAACTCAATTGTTTGAAAACGTTAAAAATATTATGTACTTAACAGGCTGTTCTAATTTAAGAGAATTCAGTAAAGTTAATCTAATTAAACAAGAGGACTTATATTGAAAAAGGAAATTATGAAGCTGAATCACGCTAAAATATATAGTAAAGAAAAGCAAAAAATTGAAAGAAAGCTTTTTTCGCTATTAGATAAAGACAAACCGAATTCTTTATATGAACCGTGCAGATATATATTAAAAAGCGGAGGCAAAAGGATAAGAGCTATATTAGTTTTGCTTTCGGCTAAAGCGGTAGGAGCAAAATATTCAAAAGCTTATAATGCTGCCGCAGCGGTTGAAATATTGCATAATTTCACTTTGGTTCACGATGATATTATGGATAACGCTAACAAACGCAGAGGTGTGCAAACTTTACACGTTAAATACGATTTGAGTACTGCAATATTAACAGGTGATAATCTTATTGCTGTCGCGTATTTAAATCTTCTTAAGGATTGCCCTGCCGATTCGAGAAATATATTTAAAAGTTTTACTCAAGGAGTAATTGAAGTATGTGAAGGTCAGAGTCTGGATAAAGATTTTGAATCGCGTGTTAATGTATCTCTTGACGAATATATGATTATGATACAGAAAAAAACAGCGGCACTTTCGGAAATGTGTTGTTCAATAGGAGCTCAGATTGGCGGCGGAACAGTTCAACAAATAAATAAATTGAAAAATTATGGTAGAAATTTGGGTATCGCTTTCCAGCTCCAAGATGATTTGCTCGATATAATTGGTGATGAAGACAAATTTGGGAAAAAAGTTGGTGGTGACCTTGTAGAGGGGAAAAAAACTTATTTATTTTTGAAAGCGCTGCAAAAAGCTAAAGGACAGAACAAAAAACTTTTAAAAAACGTAATAAAAAACGGCGGTATAGAACAAAATCAGGTTAAAATTTACAGAGATATTTACCATGAATTGAATATTATTGAGGATACGAAAAACGAAGTTGAAAAATTTACAAAGCGGGCATTGAATTCCGCCAAACAGA
Organism: Ignavibacteriae bacterium HGW-Ignavibacteriae-2; assembly: GCA_002839805.1. Classification (GTDB taxonomy): domain Bacteria; phylum Bacteroidota; class Ignavibacteria; order Ignavibacteriales; family Melioribacteraceae; genus PGYT01. Next base: position 6,138 of record PGYT01000115.1, on the reverse strand, counting down.
TTGAAGATTTTGAAGCTCAGGAAATGTTAATTTGGCTCGCTAATTCATTATTAAATAGAAATAAGTGATGATTGAAAAGAATGTTAAAATTATAAATAACGCTGGTTTACATACCAGACCTGCTGCCACCATTGTAAAAATTGCGGCTAAATATAAATCTGATTTCTATATAAATAAAGACGGATTAAGTATTAACGGCAAGAGTATTATTGGAGTAATGACGTTGGCTGCCGCAAAAGGTAGTGACCTTGTACTTACCTTTGAAGGTGAAGATGAGCATGAAATTGCAGAGGATATCCTTTCTTATTTTAATAGAGGGTTCGACGAACTATAAATTATGATTATGAAAAAAACTAATGTATTAAAAGGTATTGCGACCGCCCCGGGCATAACAATTGCCAAAGCCTTTCTTTATAGAAAAGAAATAGAATCAATTTCCTCTGAAGAGATTAATGATATCGCTGAGGCACAAATATCTCTTAAAGAAGCAATAGAAAAATCAAAAAAAGAGCTGGGTAAAATATTTGAATTAGCAGTAAAAAAACTTGGCGAGAAACGCGCGGCAATTTTTGAAGCTCAAATGATGATTCTGGAAGATAATATTCTAATTGATACTTTATTAAATAGAATTGACAAAGAAAAAAAAGCGCCGGAATACATAGTTCACGACGAAATAACTAAATATCAAAATCTAATGAACGCCTCAACTGAATTCTACATGAAAGAACGGTCTCAGGATATTGAGGATATAAAAAATAGAATTATAAGAAATTTAAAAAATAAAAAATGGAAATCGAAGATTGACAATGATGTTATAGTCGTCTCCGAAAATGTAACTCCGGCAGATACTGTTTTGTTTACAAGGGCTAATGTAAAGGGTTACATAACCAACTTTGGTGGAATTACTTCGCATGCGGCCATCCTGGCCAGATCTTTAAGAATACCTGCAGTATTGGGAGTTCACGAAGCGACTGCCAAAATAGAAGATAACGATTTAATTATTTTGGATGGTTATCACGGTGAAATAATAATTAATCCCACAGAGAAACAAGTTGAATATTATCAGGATAAAATTGAACGTCTTGCTACATTCGATACAGAGTTGTTGACTCTAAGAGATGAACCGGCAGTAACAATTGATGGACAGAAATATATTATTCAAGCCAATTTGGATGTTAATGAAGAAATTGAGTTTGTAATACAAAACGGAGCACATGGAATTGGACTTGTAAGAACGGAACAATTATATAATGTATTGGAAAATTTTCCTGATGAGGAGACACAATTTAAAGAATACTGCGATTTAGCCAATAAATTGTACCCTCATTCAGTTACAATTAGAGCTTTTGATATAGGTGGCGATAAAGTTTTACCTTTGGACCTGAAAGAACCTAACCCAATGCTGGGTTGGCGTGGAATCAGGTTTTTACTGGATCATCAAAATCTTTTCAAAACTCAAATTAAAGCCATTCTTAGGGCTTCTGTAAATCAAAATGTAAAATTTATGATACCGATGGTCTCCTCGATTGCCGAAGTTAATAAGACAAAAATGTTGATTGATGAGTGTAAAAAAGAACTGGAAGAAAAAGGATTGAAGTTTAACCCGAATATGGAATTTGGCATTATGATAGAAGTGCCGTCAGCCGCTTTAATGATACGTGATTTCGGAAAATGCGTTTCGTTTTTCAGTGTTGGTACAAATGATTTGATACAATATTTATTGGCAGTTGATAGAGGAAATGAAATTGTGAGCAGTTCGTATCAGGAATTTCATCCGGCTGTTATACGTGCATTGGAATTTATGGTTCATGAGGCAAAAATTACGAACACACCAATGAACATCTGTGGAGAAATGGCCGCGGATCATTATGCCGTGCCAATAATTATAGGACTTGGATTCCATGCTTTAAGTGTAAACGCTTCCGAAATCCCATACATAAAAAAAATTATTAATAATTTATCTTTCAAAGAATGCCGAGTCCTCGTAAAAGAATGTTTAAAATTAACGACGGAAGATGAAATAAAATCAAGGATATTAAAATTTTACAAGGAACGTTTTACAGAATTTGTCGATAAAATTTTTGAAAACAATAATCGATAGTATCTATTATTTAAACAGTGATTCTATAATTCATAAATAATGGATAATCAGAATTAGCAAATTTTCAAACGATTTTTTTCTTTTCGATTTATTATAAAGGGTCATTTTTTTACATTGTTTATTGATAGTCAGATAGTATTTTAAGTTTTATTTTTTTTTTGACATACAATTACTTCGGAAAAATTATTGATCTCCAACTTTATTAAATATACACTGCTTTTATTGATAATCCCATCGATGATAAATGCGCAATTTTATTTTTTTGGCCGAAATAAAGTTCAGTATGAAGATTTCGACTGGAAAGTAATTAAGACAGATCATTTTAATATTTATTATTACGGAGAGTTTGAAGAGATGGCGGAGATCGGCGCTAAATATGCCGAAGATGCGTACGAAGAATATAAAGTTAAATTTAATCATGTAGTTTCCGAACAAATTCCGCTTATATTTTATAACACTCATATACATTTCCAACAAACAAATACACAACCCGGCTTCATTCCAGAAGGAGTGGGTGGATTTTTTGAATTTTTAAAGGGAAGAGTAGTTATTCCCTACATGGGATCACTGTCACAATTCGAACATGTAATACGACATGAACTTGTTCATGTATTTATGGTTACAAAAATTTACAATATTTATACAACGCACAGAATATCTTTGGAAAGGTTTCCTGAACTTTGGTTTGTTGAAGGGTTGGCAGAATATTGGTCAACTACCTGGGATAGCCAGGGCGAAATGGTGATGAGGGATGCAGTACTCAACGGAATTTTTAATGATCTTCAGGATATGTACAAAGTTTACGGATCTTTTATCATGTACAAAGCAGGCCAAAAATTTCTTGAATTCGTATCATCTCAATATGGCGAAGATAAAATATTAGCTTTAATAGATAACAGTTGGCGTTTCGAAAAATTTGATGATTTGATTGAATTTGTATTAAACGAGAAGATTGAGGAGATAAATTACAAATTTGCCTACTTTCTTAAACAAATTTATTTTCCGTTATATGAAAATAAAGTTCCCCATAATTTGCAGGGGAAAAAAATTACAAAAGAAGGATTCAATTTTTCGCCAGGCTTGTTAAAGGATGAAAATAATAATTCTGTTTTTTTTGTTGGAAATATGGACGGCTATTCTTCACTTTACAGAATTGACCTTGATTCAACAAATCATCCTATTGATGAGGCTCAAGTTGTTGTTCGTGGAGAAAAAGAATCGGTATTCGAATCATTTCATTTATTAAAACCTTCATTGGCGGTCTCTAACAATGGAATTGTGGCGTTCGTAACTAAATCGGGAGCAACTGATGCGCTCCATTTTTATTCCGCAACTCAGGATAAAATAATAAAACGTTTTCAATCAGAGGAAATTATTTCAATTGAAGCACCGGCTTTTTCTAATGATAACAAAACACTCGCATTTACTGGAATTGATTCGAAAGGTTATAATGACTTGTATATTATAGAAATTGAAACTATGACTTACACAAGATTAACCAATGATTTTTACAGCGAAAGTGAACCCGTATTTTCCAGAAACGATTCCTCATTATTGTTTATTTCAGACAGGACAGAGGGGCTTTTTAAACAATCACACAATTTATTTGAATACAATTTTGTTAATTCAGAAATTACTTATCTGACATATATTGATGCGAATATTTCCGAACCTACTATAAACCACTATACCGGTGAAATATATTTTACAAGTGATTACGACGGTGTGGAAAATATTTGGAAACTTGTAAACGATGAAAATAATTATCCTATTGGAATGAGTAAAGTAACAGATTTTATAACCCCTATTTTTGAATTTTTATTTATAGATTCCAATACAGTTCTAACATCGGCAATTGAAAAATTTTCATTCCAATTCTATCTCTATAATTTAAATGAATCCAGGGTTACTAATAATAAATACACAGCATTCAATTTTACACTTGCTTCCGGTAAATGGAATCCGGTAAAACTTTCATTAGAGACTCAGAGCGACAGACTTATCTACGAAAATGAATATACACTTGATTACGCAGTAAGCCAGGTAATTACTGATCCCGTTTTTGGAACGCGCGGCGGGGCCTTATTAACATTAAGTGATATGCTTGGTGATGACAAATATTTGTTCCTTATTTTTAATACGGCTGAAGTGCAGAGCGAAATATTGGAAAATTTTAACGTCGCAATCTCAAGGGTGAATTCTAAATTGAGAACAAATTATGGGTATGGCGTTTTTCATTTTAGCGGCAGAAGGTACGATATCCGCGAGTCAGATGAATTCTTTTACGAAAGAAGTTACGGCGGCTATTTTTCTCTAGTATTTCCATTCTCCCAATTTCAAAGAATAGAAACAGATATTAGTATTGCTAATTCGGATAAGGAATTATTTTACAATTTGGGCAGCCGAAAAGCTTTGTTAGTTACAAATACAATTTCTTTCGTTCATGATAATTCAATTTGGGGGCCAACAGGCCCGTTGGATGGATCAAGATTTAGACTAATGCTTGGTTACACAAGTGATGTAAAATATAGTAATGTAAATTATTATTCTATGATAGGTGATTACAGACATTATTTAAGACTCGGATTACGAACAAGTTTAGCCGCTAGAGCTTCTCTGTTTTATAACCATGGAAAAGAAGCACGTCGTTATTTTGCCGGCGGCAGTTGGGACTTGCGCGGATACAAGAGGTTTTCGATAAGAGGGGAGAAAATGTGGCTGTCATCAATTGAACTTAGATATCCGTTAATAGACAGATTTATAATTAATTTCCCCTTTTTTGGTTTAGGATTTTTTAATATAAGAGGCGCTTTATTCGCTGACGCAGGTTCAGCATGGGACACTAAATATATTTCCACTATGGGTAGTTTGGGCGTAGGTATTAGAATGAATTTTCTAAACGCTATCATTTTCCGATACGATATTGGCAAAAGGATAGAGGATAACTTCTCGAGTATGCAAAATGGTTTATTTTATCAATTCTTTTTTGGCTGGGATTTTTAGTGAAAATAATATTGACATATGGATTACTCGTTTTATTAGCGGCAGGCTGCTCAAAGCCAATATTATTGAGGGAAATAGGACTAAATAAAAAGGGGGTCGTTTCTTATGGTAATTCTTTGGAACAAAAATTTTATTATGATATAAATATTTCAACCGATCTAAAATTGAATTGGAAAACACAAACACAGGGGAGTTTCGGCGCTGCATCTTTGATAGTTTATGACAATTATATTTTCGCCTCGGATTTGGCCGGAAGAGTTTATTGTTTCAGTGATTCATCAGGTAAAGAAATTGGAGAGCTTAAGCATAAAGGCGAAATTGCCGTATCTCCTGTACTGGCTCGCGATAAATTAATTTATGCTGTTAACAACTACAAAGAAAAATATTCCACCCTATATTATTATTTTTTTAAACAAGGTGAGTTTTACAAAGAAATAAAAATTGATGGGAATTGCACTAATCAATTAATATCAACAGAAAACGGAATAATTCTGCTTACACAGAACGGAATAATTTATTCTTTTAATCTTATCGGTAATCTGGAATGGAAACTGAACACGAATACACTTACTTATTCCAGTCCGCTTCTTTATAAAGATAGTATTTTTTTTAATTCACTTTCCGGGGATTTGATTATTGTCGATGTAAAATCAAAAAAAATTAAAAATCAGAAAAAATTATCGACCAGTTTTGAATCCAATCTCATAGTATATGGTAATACGGTTTTTATGGGTGATACGGAAGGAAATATTTTTAGTTACGATTATATTAAAGATAAAATTAACTGGGTGCAATCAACTGGTGCAAAAATAGTAAGTGAACCTGTTTTTGATGATAAAGGTTTTATTTATGCAGGTAATTTGTCCGGTGATATGTTTTGTTTTGAAATTGAGAATGGAAAAACTATCTGGGAGTTTAAAACAAACGGAGTTTTTAGAACAGCCCCAATTGTATTTAATAATGTTTTAATACAATCTGACCTTAATAAAAAATTACTCATCGTAAATAGTTCTACTGGCGAAATTGAAAAACAA
>PGYT01000114.1:8073-12948 GCA_002839805.1 Ignavibacteriae bacterium HGW-Ignavibacteriae-2 | reverse complement strand
ACAGTGTAGCCCTGATTAGCATCGAAGCGCAGATCAATATTAGGACCAATGGTTTCTCGTATTTTAATCATACGTTCAATATCTTCATCAACGTTGCAACCACCTTTAATTTTTAAGATCTTAAAACCTTTCGAAGTAAATTCCTTGGCTTTTATTAAAGTTTCTTCGGTACTCAATATTCCAATTGTAATACTTGTTTTAATTCTATCCCTGAAACCGCCGAGTATTTTATAAATAGGCAGCCTCGCGTATTTGCCTAAAATATCATACAAAGCCATATCCACCATCGCCATTGCAGAGGACTGATTGAGCAGGTGGGGTTTTAATTTATTTAACTGATATGTAAAACGAAGCGGATCAACTCCAATTAAAGTCGGTTTAATTATTTCTTCTATAACTTTTTGAACACTCTGGTAAGTTTCACCTGTTACTGCAAGGTCGGGCGCGGCGCAACCGAATCCTGTTATATCGTTATTTGTTTCTAATTTTAAGAAAATATTCGGAGCGCTAGAAATTGTTTCATAAGCAATTGTGTATGGTTCTTTTAATTTAAGATGTGCCGTAAAAAATGATACATTTGTTATCTTCATTTTAGCATCCGGTCTGAAATATTTAGAACTGATATATTCGGATATACATATTACTACGAGAATACTGATTCGTAATAAAATAATTTTATCGAATTATACGGCAATTAATAAAATTCTATAAATGTAATTAAATACTCAAGTCAATATCTTTTCTGATGAATTTCGTCGAGTGATAAACTTTTAAGATCCTCTATAAAAGCTACTAGATGGGCAATCATAATTTCCCATGCTTTTTTCCCTTTTTCAACATCTGCTTTTGTGGGATCACCCATTATGCCGGAGTCTGAAATTCTTTTTGTCTTTGCATACCATGGAACACCACGAAGCGAGCTAAAATTTAAATATCGGCTGGTAAAATTAAGTGAACTGTTGGTTGCTTTATCCATACGCACGAGTTCCGGTCTGATTGCCAGGGTAGTGCTGGTTTCAATTTCGCCGGCGTGAACGTCATTAGGTGTTTCTGTCAGTTCATCAAGATCCACATCACTTGTTTCTCCTGTGTCCACAGCAACAAATATTTGAGCGTCGCGGTTAATCATTTGAGCCGCATAATTCATTGTAGGTGAATTATCGCCATGACCGTTAATTATTATCATTTTTTTAATGCCCTGACGAGCGATGCTCATTCCAATTTCATAAACCATGCGGGCGAGAGTTTCGTTAGTAACACTAATTGTTCCCTTAAAATCATCGTGATGATAAGATACACCATAAGGAAGTAAAGGCAATACAAGCGGCTTTGGATCGCTGCAGGCTTCGGCAACTTTTGCAGCCAAATACTCAGCGTCAAAGGCGTCCACGTCGAGCGGCAGATGGGGTCCATGCTGCTCAATTGCTCCGACAGGCAGAATTGCTATGTCTACCTGGTTTAATTTTTGTTCGGCTTCCGGCCACGTCAGTTCAGCCCATAAATATTTTGCTGAAAATTTTTTCCTGCGTTTTACTCCATTACCTGATTTTGGATCCCCGGCAAGCTCAAACGGATAAGATTTTTCGAAGGACTGATCTGTGAATGGGTCTATATCGACCCACTTTCTGGAAACTTTTCTTAACGCTCCATCAGCGTATTCAAGAAAAATTTTATATAACGGTCCCCGTAATTCCTGTGGAATACAAACCATTGGAGAACGTTCCTGTTCAAACCTGATGTGCAATACCTCAGGATGTTCCTTCATTTTTTTTAATCTTTCTTCAGGAAGAGTAATCAAACCCTTACTGTTAAGCAGAAGCATCAATTGTTGGTTCCCTGCCTTTTCCTGATGCAGATCTTTTTTTGTAACTGCCGCTAAACATTCTTTGATTTGTAAATCATTATAGCCGCAATTTTTAGGGTCTACATCCATAGCTTTAAGCATAGTTACTATACGCCGGCATTTTTCACATTTACCGCAAGGTCTAATTTTTTCATCCTTTTTATGAGCCGCGTGGCAGGATACCTGATGTTCCTGAAGGTAAGGATATCTTTTTGCTAGTATTTTTTCAATAAGTAATTCTGATAGAGGGCGTAAAATTGAGAACTGTGAAATGGCCCATCCTTTCTTCATAAAATATCTTGTCATCGCCTCATCAAAATATCTGCTTTGATCATACAATCCGCTGTAATGGGGTATTCCTTTATAATTATTTTTTTCAGTTGTATCGAATTCGTCTCCTATAATAAGTCGCCCTATCTTTCGTTTTCGCATCAGAGGCAAAACGCTATAAAGGAATACGGCAACAGTCCATAATCGAATCGGGTATTCATCGGAGCGCACATTGGCAAAATCCTTCCTTATAAAAGGCATATTACGCACCATAAAATTAAATACCCTGTCGGAATTAACCCACACACGCGAAGTGTGCTGAACCTTTTCCTTAAAATAGCGGTAGGCGTTAAGCGCGGTGAACCAATGGCGTCCGGATTCATTAACAAAAATGGGATGAGTATCATAGCCCATTTCATTTATCAAGCCATAGCTAAGCAAACTGTCTTTTCCACCGCTGGATAGAATACAATGCCTGCTTTTTTCGGTCTTCCAAAATTCCCAACTTGTATTTATCGGGTCCGAGTCGGGATCCTTAAATTCAATTTGTGCATTGGTATAAGTTTTCAACTTAACAACCGGCAGGTTAGCAACCTCGCCGACGAGAAAAGGATTGTGCTCGAGAAATTTTTTCACGTATATTTCGCGCGAAGTGTTTTCAACCCATTCTTTTATAGCGGATCTGTCGTGATTGTCGAAAGGTCCGTTAAGCACAATTTTTTTACAGAATAATCCGTAATTGATAGCCACTTGAACAGCCATCATTGAGGCGAGGTTTATATTGGAATTATCAGTAGGATCAAAAACATCTTCTTCGAAGCTGAATATTAAATCTATACTTTCTTTTTTGTTTTTATAAAACAAAGTATATGGAGCGGTAAGTTTTCTTTTTTCTAAAACCACCGGTCCAACTTCAAGAGAATCAAACACTATCAACTGTTTCAAAGACAAATCATCACTCATTATAAACCTTCAGTAAAAATACATTAGATAAAACCTTAAATCTTACTATTTTTTTTGTGCGCAAGAATAGTTTTAATCAATTTATCCGGCCCATTCAATAAAACATCGAACGCGGGCAAATCATGAAGCTTTAAAATATCGGTACAATGTTTTTCAACTTCTTTAGGAGTAAGATTTTCGTGATTTAAAGTAACAGCAATAACCTGTTTTCCCGAAATCGACTCAATAGCTTTAACTTGTTTGGAAAGCGGATGCAAATTATAACCCGGAAAGCCATCATACTCCTTACGTGCCGGCGCATGCTGCAGAATCACACAATCGGGTCTGCCAGCTGCCAAAATTTCGAAACCGCCGGGATATGCTGGATTCATTAAACTTCCCTGCCCTTCTATTACAATAAAATTTGGTTTCTCGTTGTTCCAGGCAGACCAAACCGCGTGCTCAATTTCACCTGCTACAAAATCATTGATAAGAGAATCCAATATAATACTGTATTTCGCCCCCTGCATCCATGCAGTTTGTCCTGTGCCTATAAGCTCAGCCTTAAATCCTTCTTTACGCAAAGCATTAACAATTATCCAGGCCGTAGTTCTTTTTCCTATAGCAGAATCTGTACCGAGAACCGCAATTACATATGAATCTACTTCCTCAATTTTAGATGTAAAAAAATGGAGGTCTTTACGAGCTGGTGTTTTTCTGACGTCACGAATAACAGCCTTCGATTCTTTTGCGAGTTTTACCATTTCCGAATCTTCCGTAAGGAAATCGTGAAGTCCGGAATCCACATTAAGCCCGAGTTTTAAGGCTTTTTTCACATCTTTACGCGCAGCGTCACTCAAACGACCTCCGTCCGGAGCCAAACCTATCACAAAGTGTGTAGCTTTAAGTGATTTTGCAGCGGCAGTTTTAAGTGCCTCGTCAACATTAGCAACTACAGGAATATTTTTTTCCTTGTTATCCAGAACAACACCGGCATCCTGCCCTGCGTATTTCGAATCGATTACGCACACAACATTATATCTGAGTGTAAAGCGTACTAACCCATGAGCTGTTTTTCCATTGGGTGTATTAAAAGCTCCTTCACTGTAAATAATTGCATTTCCTTCAGGCATTGCGTTCATTTAGTTTCTCCCTGTTAAAATTACAACAAACCTATCGCTTCCGATAGACTCTTTTTTGTGATGTTCGATAAGAGCTATTAAACCCGCCGTGGCCGCCGGCATAACAGACATTCCTTCTTTGTCTCTTATCAATTTGGAATAAGAAAGCATTTCTTTATCGGTGGCATCCGCTGCCCAACCGTTAGTAGCGCGGATTGCGTTCAAAGCAAAATCACCGTCAATTGAATGCCAGTTAATCAGTGGTTCGTTTATTTTTGATTCTTTTATTTTTTCCGGCTTAAGATCTTCACATTTTTCTTTATTTAGAAGAATAGCCTGCACGATTGGATTTTTTTTGAAAGAGGATCCGGCTATAAATGTAGGCATACGGGAAGTTTTACCTCTTCTGTAAAGACTTAAAAATCCTTTATATATTCCAGCGATTGTGGTTCCATTTGAAACCGGAACAGCTACAATTCTTGGAGCATCCCGCAGATCGTCGTAAATTTCGTACGCTATTTCACCGTATGACTGTAATTGTAAAACTATATTATCGCCGCCGGGATTAGCATCGTAATACTCCTTAGCTTTTGCATCTTCCGAAGAGACTTCAACGGATCTTTCGTAATCTCCATTTACTTTAATTATTTCCGCGCCAAGGTCAGTCATTTCTTTAACACGTTTTGTATGATAGGTTTC
>PGYT01000114.1:0-8022 GCA_002839805.1 Ignavibacteriae bacterium HGW-Ignavibacteriae-2 | reverse complement strand
ATCCTTTTGTGTTCCCGTCGGGTTGCCGCCTTCGAATTTCAGGTATAACTGTCTTAGTCCTACTTCACGTTCAACATTTCGGGCGCGGTAAAGAGAGGTATCTCCAACTTCAGAATCTATTATGTCTTCAAAAATTTCCAACCTTTCATCCAATGGATATGAAAGATCGAGAATCATTTTTCTTTTTGTTTCAACATCCTGCAGTAATTCGAAACCGATTCCTATGGCTCCGTCTATAAGGTCGTAAGGTTTCTCAGAATGTTCAAGAACAAGAGCATCATTGTTGTTTTCCATTTTAAGTTTCCCTTTTAGAACTACCTGTTAATAAGATATCATCTTCAACCATCAATGCGTCGAGTAATTCTTCAGTAATCTGCTGACCTGTTGAATTTCGTTTATGATATTTGCAAATAAATCTAACAGTTAAAATTAATTTATTTTCTTTTAAATTAATCATTGTAGAAGCTTTTGTTTGCACAAACATTACTTCTTCGGAATTTTTTTGTAATTCCTTAATTTCTTTTTGAGTGATTTTATAAGAATATTTATCGGCAATAACCTGTGCAATTCCTTTTGCTTTTTTCCAATTGGAATCAACTGTCAGGTCAAGATGGATTTCGTCCCACAATAAAGATACACCGCGAGAATAATTTGCCAGCGGCTGAGTTAATACCAAACTATTCGGAATTTTAATAACTCTGCCAGTCGGATCATCACTTATAGACCATTTACCTATCTCCGATAATGTAAAAAACATCGGGCCCGTTTCAATTACATCTCCTGCATTTTCGCCAATTTGAATTCTATCGCCGGCTTCAAAAAGTTCCCTTGTTATAATAACGCCGTTGGCTATTAAATTTAGGATAAAATCTTTCGAGATTACTATTATCGCCGCGATGGCAATACTAAGAACGGTCAGTATCGATTGAAACCACTCAAGCCAAAAAATTATTACAGTTGTAAATGTTATTCCGAGAAGCAAATAATTGTTGAATTGTCTGTAAATGTAACGTTTTTTTAACCCTGTTACTCTGGCATTTATAAGTTTGTTTATGATAATACGCAAAGCGTATAAAACGCCGATAAAAAGAAATGTGATTAACACCCTGTATGTATTACTGAGCAAGAGTAATTCGCTCTTCATAATTAATTTTCCAATTATCCCAAATTGATCTTTTTATGCGAGAAATTATCAAAAAAAATTTATTACGAACCAAAAACTTATTAAACGGGTGAAATTTTCACTGCGCAAACATAGCTTATTTTTATTCAATTTTCATCTATTCGTTTTATATGAACTACAAAGATTATTTCGTGTATCTGAGTACAAAATTATAAAGTAATTGTCTGACACTAATTACTTCGTCATAAAAATATTTGTTTTAGAATTGGGACAGTTTTTGGTTGGAAATTACAAGATGAATTTAACATTGATAAAATAAAAAAGCCGGCTAAACCGGCATTTTTTATTTTGATATATTTTAAAGAAAAATCAACCGAATTTAAGAACAATAAGATCAGATAATATTCTGCCGGATTCTCTAAGTTGAGCGTCATCAACTTCGCTTTCTTCGGGAGAAACTTCGTTTTTATTTACGACTTTAATATCACTCTCTTTTTGGCGCATTTCTTCGCGGAGTTTTCTTTTAGACTCATTTTTTTCACGTTCGTCTTTTCGTACTTCTTCATTTAACGAGAAAGATTTTTTTAGTTTATTAACTTTATATTCCTGCATATCTTCCAGCATATATTTAAACTCAATGTTGTCAGCTATTCTTTTTTTATAATTTTCAGTCAGTTTAGGAATCAGCGGTTTTAGATTATCGTACTCTTTGTATTCGGCCGAATTAATCAAATCCCAATCAAGCGAACTTGGATATGATGCTTCGCCAAAATCATCCCGGTCCATCACACTGGGAAATTCTATATCGGGTATAACTCCTATCTTTTGTGTGCTGCTTCCATTAATTCTATAATACTTAGCAATAGTTAATTTTACATTGCCCAGTTCAGCATCACCCAAACGGATCATTCTGTTGAGTTCCAAAAGATTCTGAACAGTTCCTTTGCCGAATGTTTGTTCGCCGATGATAATACCGCGCCCGTAATCCTGAATTGCCGCGGCAAATATTTCGGAAGCCGAAGCGCTATATCTGTTTAATAATACCGCCATCGGACCTTCGTAAAAAATTGATGCATCGGGATCTTTATCAACTTCAACAATTCCTCTTGAATCTTTAACTTGAACAACCGGACCGTCTTTAATAAAAAGTCCTGTCAATTCAATAGCTTCCTGCAAAGATCCGCCCCCATTGGAGCGCAAGTCCACTATAATTCCGTCAACATTTTCTTGTTTCAAATCCATAAGCAATTTTTTTACATCACGGGTAGTACTTTTATAATTAGCATCACCTTCAGATCTTGCTTTAAAATCTATATAGAATGCCGGTATATCAAGCACGCCTATTTTAAATGTGGTTCCATTTTCGTTGAGATATAGAATTTCGGATTTAGCCGATTGTTCTTCCAGAGTAACTTTATCCCTTACAATTATTATTGTTTCAGTTGGCATATCGGGTGTTTTATCGGCCCGTAAAATTTCAAGGCGAACAGTTGTCCCTTTTTTACCCCTTATCAACTGTACAACATCATCAAGACGCCAGCCGATAACATCTACCATTTCTCCATCGGTATCCTGCCCAACAGAAACTATTCTATCTTTTTCAAATAGTTTTTTGCTTTTATCGGCAGGTCCTCCGGGAATAATATTTGCGACTGTAGTATAGTCGTCTATAGTGCTCAATTGAGCGCCGATTCCTTCGAGCGAGCGGCTCATTGTAATATTAAAATTTTCACTTGTAACCGGTGAAAAATAATTTGAGTGCGGATCTATAACTGAAGCGAAAGTATTCATATAAAGCTGAAATACATCCTCGGGTTTATACTGTAATATTACTTTATGAAAACTCTGATATCTTTTTTTCAAATCAACACTTATTTTTTCCCATGGATCATTCGCGAGTTTTTTGTTAAGCGCGTCGTTTTTAAGTCTTTTTCTCCAAATTTCGTCAAGTTCTGTTTTTGTTTTCGCCCAATCTTCGTCTTTTCTGTCGGGCACATAATATTCATCAATCGTAAAATCGAACTCCTCATTAAGCCTATGCAATATATATGTCATACGTTCGTTTAGTCTTACTTTGTATCTGTTAAACACATCAAAAGCAAAGGTTTCATTTCCTTCATTTAAATAATCATCAATTACCAGTCTATATTTTTGGAATTCCTCTATATCCGATTTCAAAAAATATAATTTACCGTTGTCAAGCGATTTAATATATTCATCGAATATCAACACTGAAAGAGAGTCGTTCAAGTCGGTTTTTTTGTAATGATATTTTGTGAGTATTGAGGTTATAACCTGATTAACTTTTGAGTGGTAAGGTTCAGGTTGTAAAACCAGATTACTATCTATTACGGCATGCTGCGTATGATCGGTTTGAGCGAATATACCGGACGTAAGAAAGAGAATAATGAGTAAGAATATTTTTTTCATGATTAAACCATAATTAAGTTTAGCTATCATACATTAGAGTGAAAAATTTGTTTCAGAAACCTAAACAAAAATGTTTCCTAAGTTGTTCCCTGGCAAACTTAACAATATTTTTTGTAAAATTGAGGTTCAATAAAATCCGTATTCAATAAAAATAAGGAAGATGTTATGGATTTGGAATTCCTGCGGCATTATTGCTTGAAGAAAAAAGGTGTTAGCGAATCACTCCCTTTTGATGAATCTACGCTTGTGTTTAAAGTGATGAATAAAATATTTTGTTTAACCGATATAGATAATCCCATTAGTATAAATTTGAAATGCGAACCCGAAAAGGCGCTGGAATTACGCGAAAGATACGAAGAAATTAAACCCGGCTATCATATGAATAAAAAACATTGGAATACTGTTGAACTGAATGGATCGCTCAAAAAAAATTTTATTATTGAACTTGTGGATCATTCCTACGACCTTGTAGTGAAAGGCTTAACAAAAAAAGAGTTAAAAGCGTTGAATGAAAATTAGTGTGCGGTCAATTTTAGAATGACACTTCCTTTCTGTAGGCGTTTAACAGTAAACGTTCAAATTCCGTAAATGATATTTCTTTTGAGCCGAACATTTTAAGATGATCAGTTGTAAACTGGATGTCGAGTAATACGAACCCTTTTTTCCGCAATCTTTTAATAAGTTTTATTAAGGCCGCTTTTGATGCCTGCGATACATAGGAAAACATCGACTCGCCGAAAAAAGCTCCTTTATATGTTACGCCGTACAAACCTCCTACCAACAAATTATCCTTGTATATTTCTACCGAATGCAGATTTCCCATAGAATATAATCCTTTATAGGCTTGCACTAATTCGGGGGTTATCCAGGTCTGCTGCCTGCTCGCACAATGTTCAACAACTTCAATCGTGTTCAGATCGAACTCGTAAACAAAGTCTGATTTTTCCATAAATTTCCGAAGAGTTCTTGGAAAATTATATCCATCCAAAGGAATTATAGATCTTGTTCTGGGCATATACCAGTCAATTTCACCATTCAAATCAGCCATAGGGAACGCGCCGCGGGCATACATATGCAGCATGTTCTCCGGTTCGAGAAGTATTTTTTTATCGAAATCTTTTCTCTGCATAGTATCTTAAAATTGAGTTGTTATTTATTAATTTAGCATCTTTAAATAACAAATCTAAAAATTCGGGCACAAATTGAAAACAGAATTAAAATCCACTTTATATACATTAGGTACTGTGCTTATGTGGTCGACGAGCGCAACAGCTTTTAAACTTACGCTTAACGGGATGAACAACATTCAGTTGTTATTTTATTCCTCGCTTATCAGTACAATAGTTCTGGGATTTTTTTACTACCGCAAAACTCATACTACATTAAAGTCGTTTTTCAAAAAAGAAAAAATTCTATCTGGAATTAAACTAGGCTTCGCTAACCCGTTTTTATATTACATTATTTTATTTAAAGCTTACAGTCTGCTTAAAGCCCAGGAAGCACTGGCTCTGAATTTTACCTGGCCAATAGCCATATCGGTATTTTCTTGGATTTTTTTAAATCAGAAAAAGAACAAAACTATAATCGCCGGATTGCTCGTAGCTTTTATAGGTGTAATCATAATAAGCACCAGAGGAAATATATTTGATCTAAGCTTCGATAGCCCATTAGGAATATCGCTCGCCCTTGTAAGTTCAATAGTATGGGCGTCTTACTGGATAATGAACTTGCTCGATAAACGCGGAGATTACGAAAAATTATTTAACGCTTTTTTTTACGGTACTATTTTAGTTACAATCTATGTATTACTGTTCGATAGTTTTTCCGTGGAGAAACCTATATCAATTTTGGGCGCGGTATATATAGGTTTGTTTGAAATGGGCTTCGGTTTTATTTTCTGGCTTAAAGGACTCGAGTTAAGCACCAACAAAGCGCGTACATCAACACTTGCTTATTTATCACCATTTTTGTCTTTAGCTGTAATAGCATTAGTTTTAGGCGAACCACTGTTATTTTCTTCAATAATTGGATTAGGCTTTATTATCGGAGGTATCTCTCTTCAGCACCTTAACTTCGGGAAAATGTTTGGGATTTTTTCAAAGAAATAATTTTAGTGAAATATTTGAGTAAATTCGCCAAATGAGTATATTGTGTCCTGTTATTTAATTTCTTTCTAAAATTTCTAAAAAACAATTATTTTATTCTAATCGGGAGCACCTGAAAATGTTCATCGGGCATTTTGGCTTAGGATTAGCCGCAAAAAAAATTGATTCGAAACCATCACTTGGAACAATGTTTTTAGCTTCACAATTTATAGATTTGCTTTGGCCAACGTTTTTACTATTAGGAATTGAAACCGTAAAAGTTGAGCCTGGGAATACAGCGTTTACTCCCCTCAACTTTAGTTTTTATCCATTTTCGCACGGATTGTTCAGTGTTATTATCTGGGGGGTTCTGTTCGGCGGAGTTTATTACTTTTTTAAAAAGAGCATTAAAAGCTCAATAATTTTGGGCGCTCTGGTTCTTAGTCACTGGATTTTGGATTTATTTACGCACATCCCTGATCTGCCAATTTTGCCATGGAGCGAATTTAAAGTCGGTTTTGGATTATGGAATTCTGTGTTGTTTACTGTAATTATAGAGGGATTTATATTCGCTGCCGGTTCGTATCTTTATTTGACTTCGACGAAAGCGGAAAACAAAAAAGGTTCAATCGGATTATGGAGTTTACTTGGCTTTTTAATAATAATATATATATCAAATTTAGCAGGCTCTCCACCACCGGATCAACTGGCAATAGCAATCGTCGGGCAATCTCAATGGCTTTTAATTATTTGGGCATATTGGATTGATAGGAACCGGAACTCTGTTAATTAATTTTGTTTTATATAAAAACGATATATATGGATTAGTCTAAGAAAGATTGAATGTCTGTCCTATCTCTTCAAGAGCGATTTTAATTTTATATTTTGGCGCCGATTTTTTAAGCCAGTCAATAGGTTCGTTGAAAGGTTCCTGCCCTTGCTGAAAAGTTTTACAATGCATTGGCACAAAATATTTCGCGTTAAAATTTTCGGACATTTTTAGAGCTTCTTCGGGATTGCAGTGCGCATGTTTCCAGGGATTGTAAGCTCCTACAGGCATAAGGGCAACATCAACATTCTCATCTTTAAGTATATTTAGTTTTTCGGAATAACGTGTATCACCGCCGAATAATATTTTTCTGCCATTATACTCAATTGTATAAGCGTTATAACTTCTGCCGTCTTTCATGTAACCCCGCGACCTGTCTTTTTCCCACGGGAAACGCCATCCAAAATGTTCAACTTCATAAGCTTTTATTAAAATTTCCTGAACTTCGGCTTTTTCGCCCCAGTCCAATACTGTAATAGATTTCCACGGAAGATCTTCAATAATATCACTTGTAAGATAAGCGACCACAACATCAATTTGATTAGGATATTTTTTCGTTATAGCGCTTAAAGTAGGGTAGTCGGTATGATCCATATGCCCGTGCGAAAGCAATATTATATCGGGTTTTGGGATTTCATTTACGGAAAGCGCGGGGGGCGTTAATCTTGAAGGTCCGATACTTCCTCCCAAAAAATATAATCCTACTCTTTCCAACAATGCGGGATCAGTTAAAATTATTTTTCCGTAAATATTTATGAGCATTGTGGAATGACCGAGCCAGGCGATATTTATTTCGTCTTCGCTCCAGGTATGAGGTTCGGGTTTGTAATTTAGAATTGTTGCAGCGGCAATGGCATCGTTTTCGTTTAACAGCGACGGCATAAAAAACGCCGCCAATGTTGCCCAAAAACCTTTTTTTATAAATTTTCTTCTGTCATATCCCATGAATTATTAAACAAATCATAAATCAAAAAAATTCCCAAATCAATTTGTTTTATCAATTAATAATTATTCGGTAAATATTTTTTTCTAGGTTTTTAGCCCTTATAAAACCACTTTATTAGACAACTCGTTTGTATCGTCAATTTTAACAGGGAAATGTTCGCCTAATATCTGCCCGACTTTTTCAATAGTGTTTACAACGCCTTCGGAATAATGCCCTAATTTAAAATCATTTTGCATTTCGGAGGCAATATTATCCCATATTTTCTGTTCCACTTTTTTGTGAATACCTTCGTCCGCAAGTATGTAGAACTTTCGCTGCTCGAGTAATATGTATAATAATATCCCGGTTTTGTCCCGTGTGTCGTTCATACCCAATTTATAAAATTCCTGTTCTGCAAGTTCTTTAAGAGATTTGTTCCTATTGGCAAATGTTTTGTTTTCTTTAATAGCCACGCGTATTTCGCCCGCTGTAATTTTTTCCATTTCCTTAATCTTATCCGATATAAGAAGAAAATCGTCATCGTCAAAAAAATGATATAATAGTTCGTTACTCATAAATTCCCCAGCTTTTGAACAAAGATATTAAATACGCCGCAAATTCAAAAGAACAT
>PGYT01000113.1 GCA_002839805.1 Ignavibacteriae bacterium HGW-Ignavibacteriae-2 | reverse complement strand
CTGGTTTCATCAACACAACGACTTGGCAAATAATTATCGCCCCGGATTTTTAGGTCTTGTTTACAAGAGAATTAAAGAAACCGGAACCGCGTCGCTGTTTCAATAATCTACGCTAATGAGCTCTTATAAAAACATTAATTGTGTTTTTACCATTATCATGTTTGTAACTAATTATATCAATAAAAATTTGAATGGAATTATTGTTGTAGCTCATGTGAAAATAATTATCACCTCCACCGGCGGAAACCACATTAAAGCCATATTTTTTCTCCCAAGCAGAAAGTACATTCAGGCAGGTCTTATATGTGCTTGAGTGCAGGTAATTACTATCTTTGATTGGTAATAGGTATGTTGAATTATATGACTCGCCCCAACCGATACTGCCGGCTAAAGAATCAGCATCTATATGATCTTTTAATTGATTGATAATCATTTCTTTGAAATCTTCCGCTGATTTAACAGATTCACGAATGTCAACTGATT
Source organism: Ignavibacteriae bacterium HGW-Ignavibacteriae-2 (assembly GCA_002839805.1). Classification (GTDB taxonomy): domain Bacteria; phylum Bacteroidota; class Ignavibacteria; order Ignavibacteriales; family Melioribacteraceae; genus PGYT01. The sequence goes on along the minus strand of PGYT01000113.1, from coordinate 7,624 downwards.
TACAACCAATGAAGAACAAAAGAATAAAAATAACCCCAATATTTTTACTTTTCATATCTACCTCATTAATATTGTAAAATTATGCTGAGTATCCCATGGAGATGCCATTTGCATTAAATCCGCCTATGCAACCCTGTTGATCATATATGGACTCCTTTTTATGATCCATATTTAGCAAAGTTTATTGATTCACTAAGCTTAAACACATCACAATTATCCCCCATCATACATCAAGAGTCTGTTATATTTAGCCGGAATGCCGCTTAAATTAAGCGGAAGGTGAATTCCAAGTATTATTACTAGAGAAAATTTCTTGTTATATATTTTTATAATAGATTACTTTTTTGAAAAATGCAACAAATCTTACACCGCTTCCATCTATTCATAATTTAGACCCGGAGCGACCCACGGAAACCTCTGGCGGCATAATAGGATTCAGCCCCATTATGATATAAAAAGACGGTACCATAACGGCGATCACAAAAAACGGCCCCGCCAAGTTTTCTAATATCTGCAGGTGTTTTCACCCAGCTCGATGTTTTCAGATCGAAGTTTCCAAGATTTTGCAGCTCCCGGTATTGTTCTTCTGTTAATAGCTCAACGCCGATTTCAGCAGCAATGTCAATCGCGTTATTTTGTGGTTTATGCTCTTTCCTTGACTCCTGTGCTTCGCGGTCATAACAAAGACTTCTGCGGCCTTTAGGACTTTCCGCTGAACAATCATAAAAAATATATTCGCCCGATTTTTTATCTTGACCAACAACATCAGGTTCTCCGCCTGTTACTTCCATTTCATTGAGTGACCACAACTTATCTTGATTGGCTTCCAGCTTTGTTTGTACTTTAGCCCATTTGAGACCTTTATGACGGTTCATGTTTTTCTCAAATCGAGCTTTTAGCACTCGAAGCAGATTTTGGATTTGTTCTGCAGACAACTCTTTTTTTGTGTTATTTATGTTGTTCATACTTTTACATTACCTCATTAATTTGGTGTTTCAAGAATATAATAGCCTAAAAATAATTTGAAATTCAAGTTCACATGCATCAAGATTATCAATTAACTTTTAATACGTCACATTGGTATTTAATTCGCCCATTAATTTGTGCTTTAGTTAAATTTATCAAAGACTGATTATAAAAAATAATTACAATAATCGGAAAATTTTTTGATACGTATATTAATTCTATTTTCTCTATACTTTTTCAGAATTATTTATTTTTTGTATTACTCTAAAATATCTCCCAAAACGTATCTTGTACATATCAATCAGTATATTCGACGTTGTAAATCCAAATGGGGATCGACTCGGGGAAAAGATACCACCATTAATTTAGCCGCAGCAGGGCAATAACTTGCCCGCCGATCTTTTAGTGTGTTTATTAGTTAATTTTTTAATTAAAATTTATCTTTCTACTTCTTTGATTCTCTGAACCATTTAGATATTTCTTTCCAGGATGGTTCTTTACCATACATTAAAATTGAAAGTGAGAAAATTTTTCCGGCTGCTTTCCGCAAATACCAAATGGATATAAACAGAAGGACCAAAGAAATTAATATCTCTGTAAATGGTACATCTGTTAGAACCAGTCTGGCTGATAGAACCGGCGAAGAAGTGAGTGGAAACAAAGATAATATTTTCATCACTAAGGAATCCGGATTACCAAGAGCGTAGAATGCAATAACCACAGGTATTACTGGCACCATCATTAACGAACTTCTCGCTGAAGTATTCGGGTCGCTAATTGTGGCGGCTATTGCCGAAAAGAAAGTGTTCCAAAAGAGAAAACCGCTAACTGATATGACAAACAATGCAATTATTAATAGTGGATTGGTTACTGAAAGCGGTATAGACCAACCACTGCCGAAAATTGAAGAAACTAGAATAAACACAACTGTGCTTAAAGCAAATGTTACAAGCAAAACTAGCGACAGCAATGATAAACCTAAAATCTTTCCATCTATCCAAGTAATCGGACTAATAGCAGATGCTATTACTTCAGTTATTCTAAGTTGTTTCTCCCCGGTTATAGCCACAAACTGATAAGACAATCCCAAGAAAATTCCAAGCAGCATTAATCCAATAAATATTCCGGCTGAAACTTTCTCGGCGGTACTGCTACCTTCTCTTTTGGTTTCGGTGTAGTTCATTTTTATTTGAGCTTGCTGAAAAATATTTTTTAACTGTTCCGGAGTAATATTTGATTTCTCAAGTTTGATTTTTTGCTGTGCCGAAGTAAGTGCCAGCTGCAATTCTCCGAACCAGGAGGGTTCCTTGTTTACTATTAATTCAATATTATCAACATCGTATAATATTAGTATTCCATTTATTTCTTTTCCCGTCAATAACTTCTTCTGTTCATCTATCTCATCAAATTCTTTTTTTAACAGTTTGATTTTACTCTCATTGCTTAATATGACAGGAAGAACGCGGCTGTTGATAATTACTAATTCAACTTTATCATCACTGAATTTATCTATAAAAGCTTTTCCTCCAAATATTAAAAGACTAATCGATGCACTAATCAACAGTGTGATGATCTGATCTTTTAATTTGAACCATCTGTTGAATTCCCATTTAGCAACTTCAAGAGTCAATTTGAACTTAGAAATGTTCCCGTTATTCATTACCGTCACCTTTGTCCTTACTAATTCTCTCGATAAAGATGTCGTGCAAAGATACTTGTTCAGTCCTTACAGAAGTTATTTTATAGTTTGAAGCAGCTTTGTTTAGCAATCCCGATAGTGATTTGTTTTGCTTTAGGAATATTTTAATTTCAGTATCATTTATAAATTCAACTTTTTCCACCGCATCATCATTTAGAAGCAATGATATTTCCGGTTTGCTCTCAAATTTGATTATTATTTTTTCTCCGGTAGAAAAGTCTTTCTTTATTTCATCAACGGTTCCATAAGCAATATTTTTTCCATTGTTTAACAGTAAAACTCGGTCCGCAATCCGTTCAACTAAGTGCATTTGGTGAGCGCTTAATAGAATTGTGCTTCCTTTATCTCTCAACTCTTTTATTATCGTTAAAAATGCTTCTTGATTGATCGGATCGAAACCAGCAAAAGGTTCGTCAAGTACAGCAAATGATGGATTGTGAAGAACGGAGGAGATAAACTGAACTTTCTGCTGATTCCCTTTGGAAAGTGTACTTAGTTTTTCATTCTTTCTATCAAGCAATTCAAGTTTTTCAAGCCATTCTTCGGATGATCTCTGAGCTTGTTTTTTTTCCATTCCTCTAATTGTACCCATAAATACCAAAGTCTTAATGATCGGAATTTCTTGATATAATCCTCGCTCTTCGGGTAAATAACCAAGTTCAGAGGCAAGCGGAATATGGGAGCTTTTATTTTCTTTCAAGTAAAATTCAATTTTTCCTTCATCCGGTTTAATTATATTCATCAGCATCCGAACAGCAGTAGTTTTTCCGGCACCATTTGGGCCAAGTAGTGCAAATATTTCTCCCCTATTTATATTAAAGGAAAGATTATTTACAGCTGTAATTTTTCCAAATTGTTTTAGTATTGAATCTACCTTTAGAATAACATCTAATTTATCCATTAAACACCTTTTCTCTTTTTCTAATAAGAGAACTTTTATTGCAATCTAATGGTACAGCAAATCCCAAGGCTATTTCTTTGGGTAAACCATTTTGTAATCTGCATCCATCTCTCCCCAGATTTTCACAACTTCTCAAATCCAAAAGTCGTTAAATTTAGCAGGACCAGAATGCCGAAAAGTTGTGACAACTTTTATTCATATAAATGTTTATTTGAACGAACACCCTGAAAAAAATCTTTAACCAAAACACAATTTCAAAAATCTAAAAACCTCCGAACTTATATATGGGTCGGCTCTGAGGCGCTTGTTAACAAACTTTCTTTTATTGAGTTTTAAATAAGTTAATTGTATAATCAATTAATTTTTTGTTTCCATATTCTCCGTGTCCCGGAACAATAATTTTCACATTTGGAAACTCTTTCTTAACTTTTTCAACTGTGATTGACCAATCTGCAACATTAGCGTCGCCTAAATAGCCTTTACTTGCATCTAATTCTTTAATTAAGCAACCTCCAAACATCACATTTTCACTTGGGAAATAACCAACTATATTATCTTTTGTATGTCCTTCTCCGAAAAACTTAGCTTTAATGATTTCATCTCCTATTCTCAAAATAAGTGAATCTTTAAAACTATTATTGGGAGTAACAAAATTATTTTCGTTTGCAAGTTCAATTGTTTTGTAATACGCATAAGAGGGAATATCATTTTTATCAAATGCTTCTAATCCTCCTAAACAATCATCGTGAAAATGTGTTGGAATAATTGCGTTGATTTTACACTGAAGCTTTTCTTTGATCCATTTGATTAACTCTTCTGAATTTTTGTCGTTGGTTGGTGTGTCGAAAACAATTACTTCATTATTATTTCTAACGATTAGGCCGTTACACGGAACATTTCCATAATCATTGGTCTGAATAAATGAGATATGTACAAAAGAATTTTCGGAAATTTGGGTTATAATTAAATCATTGGATTTGTAAACTTCTTCAGGTTTGAACGCGGCATGTTTTTGAGAGCTACAATTTAAATTTGCTATAGAGATTACTATTATTAATAGGATTTTTATAATGTCTGTCATTTGTTTTGCCCTCTTTTATTGAATTTCTGCCAACGGTGTTTCCGCTAACCGGCAGCTTAAAACAGCGATGCCAAAATAAAAAACTGCATCAATAACTTTTAGCAATTTTATTTAATAGAACACTTGTCCGCTTCCGGAGGAATGTCACAGGCAATTATTACTTTTTCACCAAACCCTAATATTTCCAAAATTCCGCTTTGCTAAAACATTGTCGGGTGAAAAAGCTGGTTATACAACAACTATTTTATTTCTTTAATCCGGTAATAGTTGTTTTAATATTTTTTAGTTAGAACAACTACTTTTTTAGGTTCGATTCGATAAATTATTCATATTCAACTTAAAAAATTTTTCCAATTTTTTCACTATTTACCTTCTGAACTTTTCTTCTTCTCTCAATGTGTTTGGATAAAGTTTCTACTCGCTTGAATATATTTGTAATCATTTTCTGTGCCGCAGCTTCAACCTCTTTTGAAATAATTTAAAGGATATCTTCCAATCGGTCTACAGCCAAAGGTGGCCGCTATATTCAAATAATTATACCACCTTAGCAAATCTTTTTTTTTACGTCTTGAATTGATATTCCTAAACCTTCATTAATTTGAGATTCTGCTAACTTAATCCTCTTCAATATTTCGATTTTGTCAACAATTGATTCATATTCTGAAACATCTATTAAAATTGCAGCACTTTTACCATTTTGCGTCGCTACTAATGGTCTATTCGTTTTTTTAACTTTATTAAAATGAAAAGTTGCTCTTGAACAAAATTCTGAAAGTAGTTGAATGTCTTTGTCTAATTGTATTCTGTGCATCTAAACGTTCTATGTTTTGCATAATCTATCAACAGCAGAATATTTTTATTTGTTGTATAACGGTGTGGTTTTTCTCCAGTCGCCCTGAATTACAAGAACTGATTGAAACACAACCACCAAATAATAAATTTATTTTATTTTGTGAAACAACATTTACAATGTTTGCCGCGTAATTCTTTTTCACTTGAAAAAATAGCCATCCCCACAATAGACTTACGGTCGGTGTAATGGCGCAAGTTATATGGTGTATCAGAATACCGGCTGTTTCCGAATTTATTGTGATGCAGAAGTTATCTGTAGGCTGGGTGACACTTATTTTCCGCTTCGCCAACATGTCGTTTATGTTAATGATGGGTACCATGCTGGTCACGATATACTGATTAGTCGTTGTCGGATTTTATATCCACAGCCTTTTGCAAAAACCGTTCAAACATCAATACTGCAGTGGCAATCACTACCGAGCCGAAGGTTATTAGGACGCCAATAAAAACCCCTCCTGCGTGATCATCACTGTTTCCCAACATAATGAATATTTCTCCTACAGCAACAAAACCAATGATGGATATCGCACAATACTTTATTGTCCGCATAGCTTTTACTGCTGCTTGCGAGAATACCTTATTTTGTCCGGCATATCCAATAACCTTAAATGCTTGATAGAGCGCCATAAAAAACGGGATAGACGCTATGTATGCATACGCAAGAAATGGATCATTGAAGTAAATCTCAAAGAGTGTGGAATGTACATTCCTGCCCTCGACGTGAGGTTCCCAAAGCATAAAGGCAAGAGCGCCGACGCCGATGAGCACGAGTACTACTTGAAGAAATATTGAAATTCTTTTCATAAGTGGTCCGTTAATTCCTCTGCCTTTTACTTAGCCATATAACGGCTAAGTGAATAAGCGAATGTCAAAATGTTTCTGCCGCAAAATATTAGGTTTTAGTTTTGATGTTATTTAGTTACTTATCTCCTGGGAAAAACAAAACCAAGCCGAACTAGAAATATCACGGCCGGCTTAAGCATTCCGCTTGTGACTCTAGTTAACTGAAATTCCCTAATAATTTCCTTGATTAATATTTTTTTTACAATAGCATTGTATTGCGATTGTCACTACATACATAAAAAGATTAAAATAAACAAAACAGCCACAATACAAGCAAGAATTGATCCGAGTATTATGAATGAAGCTCAGTAAATTCTCAATAATTTGAATAACACTATGTCTGAAGCAATTTCAATTTTCTTGACTCAAGTTTCTTTGAATAAAGGAGTTCCGTTTGAGATTAGAATCCCGAATGAATTAACAGAGGAAACTTTAATAAAATCTGAAAATGGTGAAGCTTTACACATTATTCCCGACAAAACCCAACTTTTCAACGAACTCAATAATTGAATCTAATTTATACTACTCAATTCAAAAAAGATTTCAAACGAGTTTCGAGTCATGAGAAGGATACTTCTAAATTAGAAAGTATAATTTAAACTCTATTAAGTGGGGAAAAATTAGCCGCACAATACGATGATCATTCTTTGTAGAAAATGGAAAAATCATCGAGATTGTCACATCGATCCCGACTGGATTATAATATACCGATAAACTAAAGATTCTTTAATATTAGAAAGAACAGGCTCACATTCAGAACTATTCAAATAAATATCCATTACTGCTAACGGTGCGGTGCCTAATCCGTCCGGTCTACACAACATAACACTCGCGGTCGATTTTGAGCTGCTGGTTATAATTTGGTTTAATATCTATCAGCTCAACCCGAACCAACTAAAAAAATCCCACACAACAATTTAGCAGAACACTCAAATGATGCAATTAAAAATAAATGCCGCATTAAAAAATTATTTAATTCAATGGAACTGATGCAACATTAAACTTCCAGCCGAAACTAGCCAACGCCAAATAGGAATGGTGACAACACTATTGCAGAATTTTTTGAGCTGCCATGAAAACAAAACAACTAAATGAATAGTTGTCAGCCAAACTTATGGAAGAGGATCTTTCCTGACAATAACTTTTTTGCCAAGTAATATTCATTTTAAATACTCAATTCGAAAGTAATTAGTGCTGACCGGTTTCTCTCTCAGCACTCGCATCAAACTGAATTTTTACACTTTGATGGCTGCGACTCCCCTCACGATTTATCTCAAATTTC
>PGYT01000112.1 GCA_002839805.1 Ignavibacteriae bacterium HGW-Ignavibacteriae-2 | reverse complement strand
TTTCCCGTTGAAATCTCATTTTCATATTCTTCTTTTGTTAATTCTCCGCTAAGTAGTTTTAATCCAAGTTCTTTTGCTTTTTCACGGGATATACCATCAATAATCTGAACCAAAACTATACGGACATCCTCATTCAGTGGAATATTATATGGACCACAGCTTATAAGGAAATTCTCCGAACCATAGCCCGTAAAATTTTTATTGCCTCCTTGAGACATTTTTTGTATTTGCGAGCTTGCGCTTGATTCGAGCCCAGAAGCGTCGGTAACATTTTTAGGCTGCGCTGGATCGTCGGACGAACCAGATTCCAAATCATCCACCGCCTGTTTATCTACATGTAAAATTCCAACACCATAATATCCAGGCACTCTTGGTTCCGCTGTAATCGGATCTGGATCGAAATTGCCGGCGCCTTGATTTCCATCCCAAACTATTAGAACTCTGGCGGAATCAGAATCTTTATCACCATTCACCCATTTGTCATAATCCGCACCATAATATTCATAATTGTCATCTAGTTCTTTACCACCGAACTTTGGTTTAATATCAGTTGAGTAAGAAAAACCAAACCAAACATCATTTAGGGGATTTGACAATTCTTTTGTTAAAGTATTTTTATCGACATTGCCTGTGTTTATAAATTTATAATCATAAATAATATAATTACGGTGCCCTTCTATGCTATAAGCGTAAGTTTTTAATTGCGCCGTCAATCCCAATGAAGTTGTCCAAACGCTTTCAATCTGTTCATCGCAAATGAGGGATGTTACTAAAGTCGCGTTATCAAAACTTTCCGTCTTAATTTTGCCACTACCATCATTTACTTTTACGCTGGGATATTTATATCGAATTCTTTTTTGTAAAAGTAGCGGAACAATATCGTTTAGACTTAAATAAAAATTTCCGCACGCTACAAAACCATCTTGGGGAACTGTATCATTTACCCCTATAAAATTTTTAGCGCCCATCCATACTCCCCAGGACTCCTGGTAATTTTTTCTTGCGGAAAAATTAAAGTATCTGGAATCATAAGGCCATGTAGAATAAAGGATATTGTTTTTCCTATAGAGTAAAGCTCCATTTTCACTTACTTCATTAGCTAATCTATTAATATGATGTTCGTACTTTGACTGAGCAAGAATAATAGCCTGAGAAGCGATTAGTAATAAAATTATTATTTGAAAAATGATACCACGTTTCATTACGGCTCCAAATTAAAAATTTATCTTAATGCCAAAATAAATATCTCTAGGTGTATTAAATAGCAACTGAGTTGGAAAGTCGCCCGGATCCGGCAGTTTAATATTGTCGGCCTTATAATCACCCGGTTGGTCTTTTCCACCCTCTTCAGGTAAAATTAATGAGTCTAAATAATCATTATACAACTTTAGATATGGCAGTAAAAGTGATCGCAAGTTTCTATTCAATTCTTTTACATTAAATAAATTATAAACCTCCATATAGATCTGACAATAGAAACCCTCAAGACTAATGCCTTTAGACAGTCTCATATTTGTAGATTGATGAGGTCTCCAGCGCATGTTATTATTTACACCAGGAAGTCCTTTTGGATTATATGTAAATGTATGTCCGCTTCTATATTCATGGGTGAAGTTGAGAATCCAATCACCTAACAAATCAACACCCAGAGCATCAGCACCCCAGTTTGGTGGAGTTTTAAAGCTTACATTAGCCAGAAAAGTATAAGAAGCTCCCGGTGTATATTGACTGCTGCTGCTTTGCTGAGGAGTCTTTAATACATCTTCATAATAAACAGCATTACCAAAATTACCCGAAGAAGTTATTAGATAATCAAAACTCAGACTTCCTGTAAAGAAGTGACCGAACTTTTTCTCAAAAATGGCTTCCAAACCCCTTGAATCCGCATAATTACCATTATTGTATGAAGATATTTTGTCACCTCTATCGGAATAGTAATCGACCCACATTATTTGATTTGTTATGTTTCTATAATAACCCGATAAATGAAACAAATACTCATCGCCAATCTGTTGTTCAAAACCTAGCTCATAGGCTATAGTTCTTTGAGGTCTTAAATTTGAGTTTTCAACTCTATCGTACAATCCCCCATATCGTTCCCGTTTATTATATAAATACAACACGCCGGGTTCGTCGTAAAAGTGCCCGTAGTTGAAAAACAATTTACTCTTACTGCTGATAGGATGAGCAATACCGATTCTGGGGCTAACATACAAAAAGGGTTTTGTTTCACTGGTCGGCACTAAACTCAAACTATCCACAGTAAAGTAATCGGAAAACATATCAGTATAGTAAGTGCCTCTTCTATTTGTATAATCGAATCTTAGCCCAACATTGGCGATCATTCCGCTAAATTCAATTTTATCCTGAAAATAAAAAGCTGCTTTTATTGGAATTCTTCTAAATTTATCATGTTTAATTAAAGGAGGTGAAATTTGGACAAGACCGTGATCCATGTCTAAATCATTGTAACTGAACTCAGCTCCGCTTTTAATTTGATGATTTTTGGTAACCTGACTAACCAAATCCAAACGGGTGTTAAACAATGTTTCCCTTGAATAATCTCTTTCTTTACCATGCCCTCCAAAAAGAAACGAAAATCCTTTTGTTTTCCACCCAAAGTCACCTTCCTTGCCTCCAAAGTCGTAAACAGTCGGTGCGTCAACGTAACCGTTGGGTCCTGTATCAAAGGAATATCCGCCAACCGTAATTCCAACATCATCGCTTCTGTAATCAGCATGGTTAACAAAGGAACGCCTTAATAAATATGAAGTTTTAAAATCATAGAATGTTTTTTCCGATGGAGCATGAGTAAAATTAATAGCGATTTGATTTCTGTAACGATCCGCGACCGACCTCATACCCTGATAATATTTAGTCAATGGGTACTGCATACTATAAATTGCCTGTTCCGGAGTCGCGACAGAAACTTGAGGAGTATTGTATGTAGTACTCGAAAAGTTTTGTTGATAAGTTCCTTGAACATTCAATTTCATTGCCTCACCGGGATGAAATGTTAATTTCCAGAACCAATTTAAATCGTCATAATGATCCCGAGAAAGCGGTATTGAAAACATATTTTGTTCAAAACGTAAACTCGTAAAAAAAGTAACAAAGTTTTCATCTGTTAAATAATTCAATAGCGGAATAGGTCCGCCCAAACTTGCATCAACTATATAGTCTGGCTTATGTCCGTACTTTCTTTCACGATGCTGATATTTCCACACTTCCTGAGCTTGTTCCGGCGAAAATCCATAAACGGTATCCCTCTTTGACCACATCTCCCAATAGCTGTCAATATTTCCGGCATCATGAATGCCATCTGGGCCGAACAGAGCATCATCATGCCCATATAATATCCACTCGGGCGCGGAGTTTTGGTCGAAAATCGAAGGGCCAAAATGTTTTCTGGCAGCGGGGCTATACTTTACATCTGCGCTAAAATTATATTTGTCAGAACCGTCCTTTGTAACAACATTAATAACCCCTGATCTAATGTTGCCGTACTCAGCGTTAAAACCGCCCGTAAGAATTTCCGCGGCTTTAAGAGAACTCATATTAAAATTTGTCAACGAACCGCTGGACAATGCTTCGGTTATATTTAATCCGTCAACAAAAACACCAACTCCGGTTCCGCCTCTAACTGATAATTCAGTAGTTATTTGTTCCTGACTATCATTTGTTCTTGTCCTAAAAACTGTACCAGGCTGTAAATTCAGCATATCATTAAAATCTAATAGCGGAACTGCAGCAACTTCAGATATTTCAATATCACGCTTGCTGGAAGATACGTCCATAGCAATTGGAGGTCTTTTAGCATTTACAACAATTTCATTTTTTAATTCGATGGATGTCTTATTCATTTCGAAATCAACAGAAGTTGTTCTATCAATCACAATTTTAACATCGGTTACAATAATAGATTGATATCCGATATAAGACATTTTTACCGAATAGTTTCCGGGTGGAATACCTATAATCGAAAACTTGCCTTCGATGTCGGAAGCGGTTCCTTTATTGCTTCCTTCTAGTATAATATTAACCCCTATTAAAGGTTCGCCCGTATCCGCATCTTTTATTGTACCGGATAATTTACCTGTATTACCGGCGAACAATGTTCCGCATATAAAAAGGAGCAGAAGGGTTAAGCTAAGAGATATAATCTTTTTCTTAAATAAGTGATTGGCCATAGCAAACACGCTAATTTTTATTAAATAAAAGTTTTATCTAAATACATTTATAAAAATGTTTTTACTTTAAGAGCATCATCTTTAATCGTTGGGAATTATTATCCACACGCATTTCGCAGAAATAAATACCCGATGACAAATTAGATGCGTTGTACTCTATTTGATAATTTCCTTTCCCCTGTAATTTATCCACAAGAATATCGACGGTATTTCCCAGCAAATCATAAATTGTGAGTTTTACATTAGTATTTTTATTTACGATATAGTTAATGACAGTTTTTGGATTGAAGGGATTAGGGTAATTTTGAATTAGTTTAAAGTTATCCGGCAAACTGTTTTCTTGATTTACACGGGTTATTTTATTTCTAGTAAAATCATCGAAGTAATATTTATATTTTCCTGTATCACTTCCTTTTCTGAAAGTAAAACTAATAAATTTAACTTTCGTAAGATCATATACACCATTGCCATTGGATTCGACAACATTAAAATTGGACTCTGCCAGGTTAACGGTGTACTGCTCATAATTAGTTGTCAGATTAAAAGCATTTTTCATTCTCCAGCGATCACCGTCCTCTTCAATAATTTCAAATTCAATTTGAGCGTTATTCTGAAGATTTGTTTTTCCATAAAAATAGAGTTCTGTTGAATGTGACCAGTCCTGAATCAATTTCTGACCTGGAGCGCCCAGCTGATATCTAAGACCTCCGAATGTTCCGTTATTCCAGTCAGCCCCATAAAATATTGCCTGCTTACCGGAATGGACAAACTGGCTTTCGAGCGTAATACCGGCACTTGTAAGAATTGTGCCGTATCGGGTCCACTCGCCCGGAGTGCTTGAGGAAGGTCCTGTATTACTAAACTTATCCAATTCGATTGAAGTAATCACATTATCCGGATATGTTTCAATTACCTCACCGACTAAAATATCGTCGAAATAATAAATGTTTTCACCTAAATTAGGATCAGCTTCGATATAGAATTCAATAAATTTAATTTTCTCTAAACTGAAACCCCCGCCTCCTGCATTATCAATTAATACTAAATTTTCTTCAAAAAGATTTACAGAATTTTTTTCATATTTAGTTGAAAATGTTACAGGGTTCTTTAATCTCCAATGATCCCCGTCTTCTTCAATAACGCCGAAAAATATTTTTGCGGAAGTTTGTAATTGAGCTTTCAAATAAAAATAAACTATCGGAGTATTACTCCAATTCTGAATACCATTTTGATAGGCGGTTCCCAGTTGATATCGAATAATCACATTTTCGGAGGGAGCTTTCCAATCAACAGTAGTAGAAAATGACTTGGTTCCATTAAAAGCCGTTTGAATTGAATCGATTATACCTGCGCCAGTTATGGAAGAGCCATTTATTGTCCATTCTCCCGAACTGCTGTTTTTGGGTTCATCAAACTCAAAAAGATCTTCTTCAACTGATGTTATTAAACCATTTGAGTATCTGTTATCATAGAGATATTGTGTTGACTCATATTTAAATACGCAAGTGCCTAAAAAACTGGGCTCTTTACCAAAATATTGATGAAGAATTTTGTCTCCTCTATCATAAGCAAAATAACCTTCGTCATAAAATGTTATTGATGGATATTCCAAATCATATTTTGTATCCATTGCCAATACAATAGATTTTGGCCTATTCGCCGCATAAATTTCATCGTCAACATGGGTAATAAGATTGCTCTCATTATCCGTGTAATCAAATAGTGTAATAAAATCGATATATTTCAGCAAATCATTAACATGCCCCGTATTTAATTCCCCCGCAACAGCTTTATCATGAATCCAATATGTTTGGTCGGCTGATATTATTAGAGTATCAGCTCCGTTCGATAAACTGAGATCTAAGACTGACCTTAGAGTATCGAGCAACCCGATAAAATTGCGCATTATTGTTTCATTTGCATTACTGCCGGGTAGATATCCATTTGGTGAGGTCCAATTAGGATGTGTGTGTGGCTCAACGTCTAAATGCACACCATCAAATTTTTCTAAATCTTCAACATTATTATTGTAGTCAATAATCTTATTAGTTCTATCAATAGCCCCGGCATAACCATCAATAAAATGATAGCTTTGAAGATGCATGGCATGCACAAAAACCCCTCTCTGATGGGCAATCTTTATAAAGTCTCTTACGTATTTTCTATAATTAGAGCTAACATTATCCAACAAGTTTGCGTCAGTACTAAGAAGCACCGATTTGATTCCCAATTTTTCAAATTGGTCTATAAGGCTATCGTAATTGTTTATATACTGATAAAATGGAGATGAATAAAGATAACATCCTCTACTCTCAAATTTATTATTTCGAGCAAAAGTTGAATCGCATAACACAAATAAGATTAAAACTATACTAAGAATTCTCATATTTAATTAAAGGAACCCAATATTTATTATTGGGCTCCTAAGGCTCCAATTTATTTGAGTAATATCATTTTCTTTGCTAAGATGTTCGAGCCGGAATGTAATTGATAAATATAAACTCCGCTCGCCAATCTGGATGCATCGAAATTAATTTGATAAGATCCAGCATTTTTATATTCATTTACCAATGATGCTACTTCCTGACCGATAGAATTATATACCTTTAACGATACAATGCCCGCAAGTTTTACACTATATTGTATTGTTGTAGCCGGGTTAAACGGATTCGGATAGTTTTGTTTCAGTTCATACTTTTGAACAACTCCCTGTATATCATCAGGTGAAGCTGTTAAAGTAGAGTCACCTAATCGCATTACTCTAATATCATCAAATGAATACGAAGCAGCTATGCCATCATTAAGTTGTTTTTTGACAACAAGCACGGGTTGAATAAGAGAAGTACCTTTCGGCATTCTTTCAGTTATCGAATAATCTTTCCATTTTCGGCCAACTCCTTCCTGAAGAACTTCCCATACCTTAAGATTTGTGCCTAAACTATCCTTTGCTGTAAATTTCAAGAAAGCAAAATCACCTAATGAATCGGGAGAATCATTTTTAATAAATGAATGTAAACTCCACAATTCACCTGAGTTTGCCGGCAATCCGTTTTGATAAAGTACATACCATCCATTTCCTTTATCAACAGTTACTTTAGTGCAATAATCGCCAAAATGAGCAGTAGTGTCTTTAACAGTTTCAATATGTGTATCGGAAGTTCCGCCGCCTAACCAGAAATTTGGAATTCCGTCCCCGTCACTGTCACCGTTTTCAAAACCCGGATTATCTTTCAACTCGTGCAACTGTTCTAAACAAACGTCATCAAAACCATAAGTTGCTTCTGCAGAGCCGCTTTTGCCGAGTACAACAAGAACCGCCTGTATGTATTCTGTACCCTCGGGCATCCTTTTAATGTTTGAAAACTTCTTCCAGTATGATTTTACTTCTTCGGCATATTCCTCATAATAAACGAAGGTAGCTCCCGATTTATTTTTAGCAGATATTTTTAATGCTGCATAATGACCGCCTGGATAAGCAGGAGAAACATCTTTTATAAAGGAACTGAATTTCCATACCTGTCCTTCGCGGGCCGGGAATGTTTGCTGATATAGTAGATAATATTTGCCATAAGTAGTTGTACATTTGGCCCAGTATTTTCCATTATTAGCCGTTAAATTATCACTTACGAACTCCATTTTCGCACCGGTCTGAGCATATCCAATCCAACCATCTGGAATTCCATCCCCGTCAGTATCCCCTTTCTCAAAACCGGGATTGGCGAGGAAATTATAATCTGAAGACTTAGGCGGATTTTCATCAATCAATTCAAGTTTTACATCGTCAAAACCATAAGCTGCTTCCGGTGCCGCATCAGCACCATGAACTACAATTACAACCTGAACTAAACCAGTACCTTCCGGCATAGTTTGAATATTCGAGAACTTTGTCCATTCCGATGTTACACCATCATAATAAACTTCCCAATATTTAAAAGTCGCACCGGCGCTAGTTTTGGCTGATATTTTAAGCGCTGCGTAACTGGCCCCTGGATTTGCGGGAGAAACATCTTTTATAA
>PGYT01000111.1 GCA_002839805.1 Ignavibacteriae bacterium HGW-Ignavibacteriae-2 | reverse complement strand
TAATCTGTCCGGTGAAAAAACGGACAGTTTCTACATTAACCAAGATATAACTTTTATTAAGGGTATTTCGGGTAGTCGTTTGTTATTGGCCGGTTCGCATAATCTTAATGTTTATAATAATCATATTAAAGGTGACTTCGGTATAACCGCTACCGACAATAATGGAAATTTGCCCAAAGGTATTGAAATTTTCTTTCCGAATTTTCCAGAGCAGATTACAACAGATGAAGATATAGCAATTCTGTGGCTCAGTACACAAGTTAATTCTGTTGATATTTCTTACAGTTCCGATAACGGAACTACCTGGAATTTGATAGAGCAGAATGTATCAGCCGAAAAAAAATATTATTTCTGGAATTTACCTTATAAAAACATTTCATCCCTTCTTATAAAAATTTCCGATTCTGATAATCAAGATTTTTATGACATTAGTGACTTTCCCAGTAACATAGTTGTTTATGATTCATATGATTATATAGCTGCAAATGAGTGTTTTATGTGGGTCGGAAATAATGGTATGGGAAGTCATGATCCCAAGGATGATGACTCCGGATTTTTCTGGCCGGGCGGAAGTATGGCTGTAAATCCATTAATATTTAAGGATGGTTTAGTATGGGGCGGCATAATAGATGGACAACTTAAAGCTAACGGAAATTACTACAAAGATGGATTGCAACCGGGATCCATCCTTTCCACGGGATTAGCCGATAATCCGGTAAGTGTTAGAAATAAAATTTATAAAATAAAAAAGGGTTGGCAGCAATTACCTGAGAACGAAGAAAAAGATAAGTATCGTTTCAATTATGAAAACTGGCCTGTTGAACTGGGCGCTCCGTGGATAGATACAGATAGTGACGGATTATATACAAAAGGAGTAGACAAACCCAAATTTATGGGTGACGAGACATTATTTTACGTAGCTAATGATCTCGATACAGCACTAAGTAATTCTTCACTGGGCTCTGATCCGATTGGACTGGAATTCAGAACTCTGGTTTATGCTTCCTCCGATGAAGATAAGAAAAATTTTGTTATTAAAGATTATACAATAATTAATAAAAGCGGTAAAACAATTGAAGATATGTTTTTCGGATATTGGTCTGATGATGATCTCGGATTTGGAGGGGATGACTTTTCAGGCTGCGATACATCACTTAGCATGATGTACACTTATAATGGCGACGATTTTGATGAGGATACTTATTTTGATAATATTCCATCTGTAGGGCATATGTTTTTGAAAGGTCCTTACAACAACGTTCAGGATACAACATTTAAAATGACCGCGTTTATTAATATTAATAAAAGTATCCCATATTTAGGTGACCCAATCTTACACGATTATCGAGGAACCGAAACTTTTTATAATTATTTACGAGGATTAGATAATTTAGGAAGTACAATAATAAATCCTGCAATCAATAAACAAACCAGATTTATGTATTCCGGTGATCCTGTAAATAAAGAAGGCTGGTTTATGGGTAGTGAAGCCGATTCAATTCAAAAATTGACACCTGCAGACAGAAGGTTTGTAATGTCTTCCGGACCGTTCAATTTTCAACCCGGCGATACACAGCATGTTGTTATAGCCATACTTGTTGCACAAGGCGAGAACAGGTTGAATGGAATTATTAAATTAAAAGAGTATGCTCAGTATATACAAAATTTATGGCAGAATAATTTGATAACTGATGCTATAACTAAAAGACCACAAATTGTTCAAGATTTTTCTCTTTCTCAAAACTACCCCAACCCGTTTAATCCGACAACAACAATAGAATATACGATTCCAGGTTTTGAATCCGGAAACAGGAATCCGGAATTAGTTTCCTTAATTGTTTACGACATACTCGGTCGTAAAGTAGGCACAATTGTAAACGAGAAACAAAAACCAGGTAAATACAGTGTGGCATGGAACGCTTCAAAATATTCCAGCGGTATTTATTTTTACAAATTATCAGCCGGTAAATTTATACAAACACGCAAAATGGTTTTAATAAAATAGGTTAATTATGAAAATATCTGCGTTTATTTTTGCGCAATTAGTAATTATATCTTACATCTTTCCCCAAAGCTACAAGCAGGATGTTTTTACCGAATTGAGCATAAATAGTGAAGTTACAAAGGTACGGTTAAATGATAATGAAAGTTACTCGCTTCTGCTTAATGTAAACGGAAGCTTTCAAACTATTGAGCTTGACGCTGCCGGGAATAAAACGAGCAATAAAATTTTTAATGAGTTTGATTACAAACTATTATCGTCCGAATTTGCATCACAGAACTCATATTTAATATTATTTACAAATCCTTCCGCGACAGATAACAATTACAGCATTGCTCTAATTGATTCAAATTTTGAGACAAAGTGGATAAAAGAATTTTCGCTGGACAATAGTTTTACGACATATCCTTTTATTATGTCCACGTCTGAGGGTGATATTTTTACGATACAATATAATTCTGCTGATAAGAAAATAAAATTTATTAAGCATAATTCCTCCGGAGAGGTTAAATGGCAGAAAGAATTTGAGAATAATATAGGTTTTACTGTTAATTATTCCGTTACTGAATTACCGGGAAATTTCCTTTTACTTAATACGAGAAAAAACATTATTAAAATTAATTATGAAGGAGATGTACAATGGATATTTGACAATTCAAATAATATTTATTGTACATCATATAACGCTGAAGGTGAAATATTCTGCGGCACAAATGACAAAATTATTAAGCTGAATTCTAATGGTGAAAAACTTGATGAATTTTTCCTTCCATCGACGATGCCTCCTCTGACGATAAAGATTTTCAATGATAACAGTATTTTGGTATTCCAAAGAAATTTTATGTTCGTGCTTAATTCTTCTGGTGAACTTAAGATTGAAAAAATCATTAATTTTTCCATTAAGTCGATAGATACTAAAGGTAACAGATTTATAGCGGGCGGAAGTACTAATTCATCCGCTTCTATAATTATTTGTGATATAAATAACATTCCTTCTAAGTTTCTAACTCTTCTCTCCCCAGTTGATGGCCGTTCGTATCCAATAGAATATAGAAATGGTTTTCCTATCGAATGGATATCCGACAACATTGATTCCATTAAAGTTGATTTTTCTTCAGATGGAGGATTGTCGTGGAAAGAATTAAATGGGAATACACCCAATTACTCGAAAAACATTTTCTATGTTCATGAAATTCCAATTATTAATTCTAATAACTGTTTAATAAAAATTTCAGATTTTTATGCTCCCGATATTTCCGACCAGAATGGTAAACCTTTTTCCTTAAGACCATATAAATATTACGAGAGTATCTCGGCAAATGAATGTTTTATGTGGATCGGAAATAATGGTATGAGCGAACATGATCCCTTTGACGATGATTCCGGTTTCTATTGGCCTGGCGGTTCAAATGAATCCACTTCTACATCTTTCGCCGCGGGCGTTGTGTGGGGCGGAAAAATAAACGGCAATATAAATTTTAACGGAACCACATACAGATATGGACTAATACCAGGGGCAATACTCGAAAACGGTGATAGAGACGATCCGACAAAAGTTGAATATTCTTTATTTAAGTTAAAGAAGAATTGGGAAAATTTGCCCGAAGGATATGAAAAAGATTTAATGAGACATAATTATAATAATTGGCCGGCTCAACATGGCGCGCCATATCACGATGTTGACGGTGACGGAAAGTTCAATAGAGATATAGATAAACCTGAGATAATTGGCGATGAAACATTATTCTATGTGGCAAACGATCTCGATAGCCTGAGAACTAATTTTACATATGGCTGCAACCCAATTGGAATAGAATTTCAGCAAACTGTTTTCGCTTACAACACTCCGGAATTAAAAGACGCGGTATTCAAAAAAGTTAAAATTATTAATAAAGGACTGAATCATATTGAGGATATGTACCTTGGGTATTGGGTGGATGATGATCTTGGAAACGCAAATGATGATTTTGTTGGCTGCGATTCAAGTTTGAGTTTAGCGTTTACATGGAATGGCGATAATTTTGACGAGGATAATTATGGTGAAGCACCGCCCGCTATTGGAAGGATAATTCTGCAGGGACCGACTGTTTATTCGAAATATGATACCGCAATTGTGGATGGGAAAACGATTCCCGAACGCAAAAACCTGCAAATGACTTCGTTTTTTCCGTTACTTAAATTTGGACTCTGGCAGGATTCTAATTTAGGTGTATACTCGGGAGCTATTCAATTTTATAATAATCTTCAGGGTTTGGCCTGGAACGGCGAGCCGATAATAGATCCGGTTACAAATGATACAACAAAGTATAGTCTTTCAGGCGATCCTGTAAATAGGACTGGCTGGTACGAAGGTGCCGGCTGGCCAAATGGGATTTCTCCATATGACAGAAGACATTTAATGTCTTCCGGTTCTTTCAGTATGGCTCCCGGAGATACTCAGGTGGTTGTATATGCTATATTTATGGCTCGCGGTACGGATCACGTTTCAAGCGTTGCAGAACTAAAAAAAACGGCGATTAGGCTCCATGAATTTTGGGGTAACGAAATTCCGACAAAAGTAAAACGAGTAGACAACCAAATCCCCGAAAATTATTCATTATCACAAAACTACCCCAACCCCTTTAATCCGACTACAACAATAGAATATACAATTCCACATTCTGAATCCGGATCCAAGAATACGGAATTCGTTTCTTTAATTGTTTACGACATACTTGGTCGTGAAGTAGGAACACTTGTAAACGAGAAACAAAAACCTGGTAAATATTGGGTTGAATGGGACGCGTCAAAACATTCCACCGGTATTTATTTTTACAGGATTAGTATTGGCAATTATGTCCGATCAAAAAAGATGTTGCTGCTGAAATAAAAAATGAAAAATTTTAATAATTATAAGATTGCCGCATTACTATTTATTCTGAGTGTAAATTTAATATACGCACAGGATTTAATTTATGAGGCCTACAATTCTATTGAACTTCCAAACCCGGAAAGAATTCGGTTCAATTCCGATGGCGGCTTTATTGTTTCCGGAGTTAAGGACAGCGGCCTTACACAAACTATTTTTGATGATAAAGGGAATATTTCTGGAAGCAAATTGTTTTCAAGTGATTTTAGAATAACCTCTTTTAATTACATTAGTAATGATGACTATATCTTAATTTTAGCCGATACATCAGAGGATAATACAAAATATTATTTACAACGCCTCAGCAAAAATTTTGTGGATCGATGGACAATCGAAATAAAATCGATTCCGCCAAATACTATTCCAAAAATTCATGTAACAGAAGATAATTGGATTGTTATTTTCACAATAGAAGCGGACAATCAATCATTATGGTTTAGTCATTATTCAGAAGACGGGGATAGGATTTCAAATAAAATATTCACTCTTTATTTCGATATTAAAACACCTCCGAATGTAATTCTTTTACACAAATTTGGATTCTATTACTTATCAGTAAGTGGTTATTTTCGAAAAATTGACGGCGACAATAAAGTGATATGGGGAAAGAATTTTACTGATATACGGCAAATAATTGTACTAAATGATAGATCTACATTAATAATTTCGGAAAAATCAATTTTTAAATACGACGCTGATGGTAATCTTCTTAAGCAAACATTTACACCCCAATCAAACATTATAAACTCCGCGTTAATTACCGGTGACGATAAATTATTAATTTGCACCAATCTCGGAATTACTAAATATAACTTGGATCTGGAACTGGAATGGAGTGAAAATTTAAGGATTAATTGTAGTGATATCATCACGGATAACAATTCCTTTGTGTACGGCATTGGCGAAATAAATATTGCTAATTTCAAACGGTCGGCTTTTGTAAAAATACCATATACGGGAATTCTTTATCAAGGATTGTCATTAATTTATCCTAACGGTAGTGAAGAGTTTTATGATCCAACTGGTAAAATTTATTGGTACAGCAAAAACATTAATCGGCTCAACATTCATTTTTCGTCCGACAATGGTAACTCTTGGGCAACAATAGGAAGCACTTATAGTAATAATAAAAATGTATATAACTGGTCAGTTCCGCAAATTTCTTCGAATAACTGTGTAATAAAAATATCTGACATTGATAATCCTATGATTTCAGATCAATCAAAAAACCCTTTTTCGATCTACAATTATAAAACGTATGATTATATATCAGCAAATGAAATATTTATGTATATCGGTAATAATGGAATGAGTGCTCATGATCCTGTAGATGACGATTCTGGTTTATACTGGCCCGGAGGAGATTCAGCAAAAATACCTTTAACATTCGCAGATGGAATTGTTTGGGGTGGAAAAGTAAACGGGCAGGTTAGAGTCGGTGGGTCCACCTACAGATATGGATTAACACCTGGACCGATTTTAGAGAATGGCATTTCCCCCGAACCATATTCTCAGTTGACAAGAATTTTTAAATTAAAATCCGGGTGGGAGCATTTACCCGAAAGTGAAGAAAAACAAATGTATAAACTAGATTATGATAACTGGCCCGGTCAGCACGGTGCGCCATATGAAGATATAAACTGGGATAAAGAATTTTCTCCGGGTATTGATAAACCTGAAATTTTAGGTGATGAAACTTTATTCTATGCGGCTAATGATCTAAATGCTGACAAAACATATTATCTTTACGGCTCCCCTCCCCTCGGTTTGGAATTTCAGCAAACTCTTTTCGCATATAATAAACCCGAATTAAAAGACGTTGTTTTTAAGAAAGTAAAACTGATAAATAAAAGCAAAGATAAAATAGAGGATATGTATCTCAGTTATTGGACTGATGATGACCTCGGTTTTGCAGGTGATGATTATGTTGGATGCGATACTATACTAAACATAGGATATACGTTTAACGGTGATAATTATGACGATGATAATTTTGATGAAGCTCCGCCAGTGATTGGTCGGCTTTTGCTACAAGGACCTATTGTCGAAAGCGTTCAAGATACGGCAATTTACGACAACAGATTTATTGCAAATCACAGAAACATACCAATGACCGCATTCGCACTTTATATCGGAGCAAACGCTATGTACAGTGACAGTGACCTTGGAGAATATCATGGTTCAGTTCAAATGTACAACTATATGCAAGGTTACTTGTGGGATAGATCACCGTTTATTGATCCAAACAATGGCAAGACAACTCATTTTTGTTTACCAGGTGATCCGGTGGAAGGTTCTGGATGGTATGAAGGTGGAGGTTGGCCTGGTGGAGCGACCCCTGATGATAGAAGATATTTAATGTCTTCCGGCCCATTTGTTATGGCTCCAGGTGATACACAGGAAGTTGTTTATGCCATAATTTTAGCGCGCGGTGATGACAATATTGACAGTATTACAAAACTGAAAGAAAAAGTTAAAGAACTGAAAATTTTTTGGAAAAATTTTATTAATGAAGAATTAATCAAGAAACGAGCTCAGATTGTTAAAAATTATTATATCTCACAAAACTACCCCAACCCGTTTAACCCTACGACAAAAATTGAGTATACAATTCCACATTCTGAATCCGGATCCAAGAATCCGGAATTCGTTTCTTTAATTGTTTATGACATACTGGGCCGCGAAGTGAGCACACTTGTAAACGAGAAACAAAAACCTGGTAAATATTGGGTTGATTGGGACGCGTCAAAATATGCTACTGGTATTTATTTTTACAGGATAAGTATTGGCAATTATGTCCGATCAAAAAAGATGTTACTGCTGAAATAAAAAATGAAAAAATCAAAACCTTTTACATCTGTAAAATTAATTTGACTTTAAGTTTCTCGTTGGTTACGTTAAGGTCAGATGAGGAACCTAATCTTATCCCATGAGAAGGGTTTCGCTGAAAACCGAACAATCTAACAGGGAAGGTGAATCATCCGGGTGGTCAGCTTTACCACTCAAGTAGTAACCTAAACCGCTTGGTGAGGCGGAAGGAGAAATTAACCCCTCAGCTCATATTTTGGTGAGTGAGGGGTTTTGTATTTTTAACCAATTGATGATTTTTTTATGAATTAAATATTGAAAGTATTATTGCTTATAATTTTAAGAATATAGTTTTTATTAGGAATAAATGACATTTAATTTTGGAGTTGTTGAAAGATTTTTTAATATTTGTATCCGCTAAAAATTAAATGTTCTTAATTTTTCAAGGCGCTAATCGAAGTTATTCGATTATACGGAGAGTTGGCAGAGTGGTTGAATGCGGCGGTCTTGAAAACCGTTGACGGTGCAAGCTGTCCCGGGGTTCGAATCCCTGACTCTCCGCCATTGTGGATAAGTCCGCAAATAAAATGAACCCCAAGTAATTGGGGTTTTTTGTTATGTAT
>PGYT01000110.1 GCA_002839805.1 Ignavibacteriae bacterium HGW-Ignavibacteriae-2 | reverse complement strand
TAGATGAAAATTCTGATTTGTGCATGGGTTGTTTGGAAAGTAGAATTTTAAAAATTGACGAAACAATTGGGCTTGGCGAATGGGGAGATTCCCCACATTTCTTTAATCGTTCAAAAACATAGAATAATTAATAACTTTTTCTGATTGCTTTATAAATCAATACAGACCAGCCGATCAATAAACTTATTCCCCCAATAGGTGTGATTAATGCGAACATTTTAATCGTGGTTAAAGAATAAATATACAGCGAAAAGGAAAAAAGAATTATTCCTGAAAAAATAAACCAGAAGGGTAAAATCAATTTTTTGTCGCTTAATGATAAAGCAAGAAGCATTACTGAATGAACCAAATGATATAACACACCGGTTCTAAAAATTTCGAACATCTCTACTGTTAAGGTTGATTTTAACCCATGTGCACCGAATGCGCCCAATGCTACAGCGGTAAAACCACAAATGCCCGCAACAATTATGTGAGAATTTTTCATTTTTAATATTTAAATAATAATTTTTATTATGCGGTTTTGATAAAAATATTAACAATCGGTAGAGCACGGATATTTTTTAAATACGACGGTAAATATTGTGCCTTCACCTTTTTTACTCTCAACCAAAATTTCTGCTTTATTCAACTTACAATAATGTTTAACTAGAGCCAAGCCCAACCCGCTGCCTTCAAATTTTCGAGTGTAGCCTTGTTCTTCCTGAGTAAAAGTAGAAAACAAATCGGGGAGGTATTCTTTGGAAATACCAATACCCGTATCTGAAATATTTAGTTTAACTTCATCACTCTCTGCATCAACACTTAAATTTATTTCACCAAGCAAGGTATATTTTATAGCGTTATCAATTAAGTTAGCCAATATCTGAGTGGTAGAGTATTCATCGGCTATAATATTAACATTATTTTTAGGCACATTTAGTTTTAAATTCAGACCTTTATCTTTTGCAATTGCTTTATACTCGGAATATAGATCCATTAAAATGGAAGTAATATCCATCTGCTCGAGTTTGGGACTAAATGACCCGGTTTGTATTTCGGCCATATTTAGTACTAAATCGATTGTTCTTATAATTCTTTTACCTGCTCTATCAAGAATAGCAAAATATTCCGGCAACTCACCTGCAACTTTTTCAGAAAATTCCGATTTAATTAAACTTGTAAAACTGAGAATAGTATTTACGGGAGTTCTAATTTCATGAGACATTTGAGCAAGAAACTCTGTTTTTAATCTGTCAGCTTTTTCCGCCTTTTCTTTAGCCTCAATAAGTTCAATTTCGGCCTTTTTAGATTCAGTGATATCCCTTACAATTCCCTGGTAACCTCGGATTTCTGATTTATCATTTCTGCTGGCGGAGGTTGTTAAAAGACAAGTCCTAATTTCGCCGCTTTTTCTTTTAAGATACACCAAGTAATCTTTAACATAACCGTGCTCTTCAAGAATTTTTTGGAATTGAATTCGATCGGCAATATCCTCGTAAAGTAATGTTGCGTTCATCTTTAACATCTCTTCCTTTGTATAACCGAAAAGATCCAACCCCGCGGGATTAATGTCAACAATTTGGCCATGAGAAGATGTTATATAAATACAGTCTTTTGAATCCTCAAAAAGTGATCGAAATTTAACTTCACTCATTTTAAGAGCTTTCTCTGCATTTTTTCTTTCACTAATATCTTCTAGAAATCCATTTATACGTTCTATTTCAAACTTTTCGTCCAACAAGGGTGTTGCAACGTCTCGCACCCATTTAATTTCATTTGTTTTTGTTTTAATTCTATATTCGATATTCAGCTGAGTTTTATTTCGCCTATGTTCTTCAACTTTTAGTTTATAATAATTCTTATCATTTTCATATTGTAATTTTTGCCAGAGAGATACATCACTATAAAATTCCAAATAATTATAGCCAGTTAACTCTTCAACTCTTCCCGATATAAATATTCCCGCAGTTTCTCTTCCCGGTATTAAAGAGTAAACAATAACGGGTATATTCTCACGAATTATTCTGTACTTTTCCCGGCTTGCTTTTAATGATTCTTCGGCGACTTTTGTTTTAGAAATATCTAAATGATATAAGTCTACGCCGATTATTTCTTCTTTTTTGATAATTGGTATTAAATGATATGAAAAATACACTACCTTATCTTGATTTATACGGGAGCTTTCACCTGTTACTATTTTGCCAGCTAAGGCATCGTTAAGATGATTTAACTCCTGTTCTTTCGCATAATTCGGGAATATATAATCGTAATATTTACCTTTTAATTCCGTGTAGGAAATATTGTACATTTGCAGCCATTTTTTATTAGCATACTCCCACCTTCCGGTTTTGTTCACCCTGGAATAAGCAAAAGGCACGTTATTTAAAATTTCTTCAAAACGTCCCTCATTTTCATCAAATAGAATGTCCGAATAATCCGACTTAGGGACATTTTTTTCCGCTTCCGTAATTTCAATCGAATTGAAAAGTATGTGCTCTACGTTTTCCAGAATAATTATTTTACAAGATGTACTTAACCAATAAATTTTTCCGTTTTTACTTATAAATTTTACAATAAACCTTTCAATTTGTCTCTGATTTTTGAGTAAAGTCTTAAGTGCCTCAAGGTTTTCCACTTCAAAACTTAAATCCAATTCGGATATATTTTTTCCAATGATTTTTGCCCTTGATATTCCAAACAGTCTGCAGCATCTATGATTTACATCAACGAATGAACCGTCTCCGAGTTTGTTAATACATACATATTCAGTATTAAACTCCGAAGCTGAAATTATTTTTTCAGTATAGTTAATTGTTTTATTAAAAAAGCCAGCTATGTCGGTTATGTCTTGTGAAGTACCGAAGATTTGATAAATTTTTCCCTCACCGTCGGTAATTATTTGAGCCTTGGTTAAAATTCGTCTGATATCAGAATTTTTAATAATTCGATATGTAAAACTAGTAGTTGTTTGATCGGGATTATTGATTAATGCACGAATAGTTTCTTCAGCATTCTTTTGATCATCGGGAATTATTAATGAAATAAATTTTTCGGGGTTAAAATGTGGTTCGGGTTCTAATCCGTGCAGTTTATATAAACCGGGAGAACAGTTACCCACATTTGAAGCTATGTCGTATTCCCAACTGGCAATACCATCTGCATACTTGAAATCAGAAACTTCCGAGATCTTTTTTTGAAATTCTTCAATTATTTCATTTTGATCTTGCAACTTTTGCTGAAGTTCAACTAATTTGTTCTTTAGATTCAAAATTGAGGTTTTTTCTTGAAAATCAAACATTTGAGAATTTTACTAAATATTGTCTCCGCTAAAGCAGAAAATATTCTAGTCTCCAATAAAAAAGCTTTATGAATAAAAAGACGCTAGTGTTTAACAATCAAATAAACTCGGCGAAATTTAATAAAAGTAATTTAATTTTTAGTCTGTTTTTTTAATCCGAGAAACAATTTATATGAAAAATTATTAATAACTTGCTAAAATAGTTCAGTAATAAATTTAATATCTGTAAAGAGGGCACATGGCAATTTCAACAATAAATCCTACAACGGGCAAACTAGTAAAAAAATTTACTGAGCATACTTCCAACCAGGTAGAAATTTTGATCAAGAATGCTCATCAAAGATTTATAAATTATAAAGATGCCGCTTACCAAGAAAAAAAAGAATTAATGCTCAATGCAGCAAATATTTTACGAGAAAGCGCCCATCATTATGGAAAAATTTTAACTCTGGAAATGGGTAAAACTTTTTCGCAAGCGGTTGCTGAAGTTGAAAAATGCGCTTGGGTTTGTGAGTACTACGCCGAAAACGCAGAGACAATTTTACAAAATGAAATTATTGACACCGAGGCCACTGAAAGCTATGTACAGTTTAATCCCATAGGAGTTGTGTTGGCGGTTATGCCGTGGAATTTTCCATTTTGGCAGGTATTCCGCTTTGCTGCTCCCGCACTTATGGCGGGCAATGTTTGTTTACTTAAACATGCATCCAATGTTCCTATGTGCGCTTTAGCAATAGAGGAGATTTTTAAACAAGCTGGTTTCCCGGAACATTCTTTTAAAACATTACTTATCGGATCCTCCGGTGTTGAAGAAATAATTAATAATAAGTTTGTTAAAGCAGCAACACTCACCGGCAGTGAATTTGCCGGTAAAAAAGTGGCCTCCGCTTGTGGAAATGCGCTTAAAAAGACTGTAATGGAATTAGGCGGCAGCGATCCGTTTATTGTTTTCGCCGATGCCGATATTGACTCCGCTGTAAAAACGGCTGTAACGGCAAGACTTATTAATAACGGTCAAAGTTGTATAGCGGCAAAAAGATTTATTATTGTTAAAGAAATTTATAATGAGTTTACGAAAAAATTTGTTGAGCAAATGAAGGCTGTTAAAATAGGTGATCCTATGAATGCCGAAACACAGCTCGGTCCCATAGCCCGTGAAGATCTTTTATATGAGCTTGATGATCAGGTATCTCGTTCTGTAAAAAAAGGTGCTGAATTGTTGTGCGGAGGCAAAAGATTAGATCGAGAGGGATTTTTTTATGAGCCAACAGTTCTTGGTAATGTGACCCACGAAATGCCCGCTTATTATGAAGAAATTTTCGGACCGGTGGCATCGGTAATAAAAGCTTCGGATAAAGATGATGCAATTAGAATTGCCAATGATTCGCCTTTTGGTCTGGGCGCCGCTTTGTTTACATCAGATATTCATAAAGCTAAAGAGTATGCCCATCAAATTAACGCCGGCTCGGTCTTTATTAACGGAATGGTTAAATCAGACCCCCGCCTGCCTTTCGGGGGAATTAATGCATCGGGTTATGGACGCGAACTTTCTCACTACGGAATAAAGGAGTTTGTTAATATTAAAACGGTGTGGATCAAATAATCAGCATTGCGATTAAAAAAAAAGTTATCTAAAATTAGTGTTGAATTTCTATGAGGTCGCGAACAGCGGAATACTACAACACTGTTCATAGTTAATAATCATTATTTATTAGTACACTAATCAAAACTATCTTCTCATTTTAAAGGAGGTTCTTGTGAAAAGAACTATACTTTTTCTCTTCTTTTTATCTACACTAATTTACGCCCAAAATAGTTGGAATTTAGTTTGGACATTAAATGAATATCCATTTATTCACGGTGAACCAAAACCAGGTTCAGAAATGTCTGTTGTAAAAGCAGGTTTCGATACTGATGAAGACGGCTGGGGTGAGTTTTTATGCGCTTGGACAGATATGTCCGCGGCGGGTAATTATATTCTTATGTATGAAGCGAGTGGTGATAATAAATATGACTTGGTTTGGTATTACAAATATCCCGTAAGCACTAGTACGTTTCCAGGGATAGTTATAGGAGATATTGATAATAATGGAAAAGTGGAAATAATTACAACCCTTCCCTCAGTAGTTAGCGCAACCAACCCTAATCCGCCGCGACTCTGGGTTTTTGAATGGAACGGAGTTAAGGGCGAAAACAAATACGGACGTTATGTGAATGATATTTCAGAACCGACGAGCGAATGGAATTATAATTTGGATGACGGAATAGATTTTAGACCATACAGCCTTATTATTGAAGATATTGATAACGACGGCAGGAACGAATTGATTACCGGTGTTCGTCAAAGCGCGAGACCCGGAGGAACAAAAAGAGAAGTTCTTGTAGCATCGGTTACCGGTGAATTGGGAGGTTTCGGTTCATGGGTTGTTGAATATAATTTCCAGGATACTTTTGGCGGGTCGATTTATAATGTTACAACAGGAGATTTGGATAACGACGGTAACAAAGAAATTTACGCGCTTATTTGGGATATGTTTACTTTAAGAATTATTGAATGCACCGGAGAAGGACAATATACAATTACAACCAATCTAGATAAAATTTATCAGGATGCGGGAATTGATTACGGCTCAGTTGATGGAGTGAGAGTGGCAGATGTTAACAACGACGGAGTTAATGAGTGGTATATGGCAGGAACTGAGACTAAGAATTCGTTATTTATGATCTCAGGAATAACTGATGTAAGCGCCATCACCAAAGATGACGTTAAAGAATTTTATCATATTCCAATAATTGATCAAGGCAAATTCAGGACTATGCACATTGCAGATCCGGATAAAGACGGAAAGTTATCACTTTTAATTGCTGGTGAACGTAACGGCCAAATTTACGACCTCGAATACAAAGGGGAAGGAGATCCCGCAGATTCAACCAGCTGGGATTTAAATATAATTTTCGATATTTGGGAAAAGAGCGGTATTGTTGCACCCGGGCTTTCGCCAAGATTTTTTTATGGATCTCCTGCGGCCGATATGGATAGAGACGGTAAAGACGAATATTTATTTGTTAATTACAGTTCTGATTTTACCGCCTGGACTGATGACGCATACTTATATATGATAGAAATTGACGCGGCGGTCGGCGTAAAAAGTGAAACTTATCTTGTACCAAGCTCAATAGAGTTAAAACAGAACTACCCGAATCCGTTTAATCCGTCGACTGTTATTGAATTCGGGTTGAACAAAATGCAGCAAACAAAACTTGTTGTGTACGATCTATTAGGAAGAGAAATTGCTACATTGGTAAATGAAACTTTACCAGCCGGGTCTCACAGGGTTGCTTTTGATGCCGGTAATATTTCGGCCGGAACATATTTTTATACTTTAACAGCCGGCAATACTGTTAAAACAAATAAAATGATTTTATTGAAATAATTCATTTAACCTCCAGGGTGCTTTACAACCTTGGAGGTTTATTTTTTGAAGTCGAAAATTACATTTATACTTTTTTTTATTTGTTAACTTTTTCCCACACTTAAATTTTACTTTGTTCAAATAATACTTAAACATTTCAATAACAAAATTTTGGACTTTGTTTACTCCTGATTTTTTATAAATTTACCGCAGGGCTGTTTCGCAATTCTATTTATAAACTAATTTGGGAATTAAAATGAGGGGAAGAACTCGTTATATTATTTGTTTTTATTTCTTCTTTTTCAGCGTAAATTTATCTGCTCAGCAAAGCATGTTCGTATTAAGCAAATTCTCCAGATTCGCAAAAGTAATAAGACTCGGAAGTGCCTACACCGGATACGCCAAAGGCATGGAGTCTATTAATACAAATACCGCCGGACTGGCCAACAACAATTTAAAGGGAGTAATCTTCTCAGATGCAATCGGTTTCCCATCATTAGCTTCAAAAAAATCAATTTACAGTGTCGGCTTGGCTTTACCAACTTCATTTTACGATGTGGTTTTTGCCGCGAGCTATGACCGATTGTCCCTGGATTTAGGTCCGCACAGTGATTATATAGAGTCAAAAATCGCTTTACACGGCGCAAAAAAACTTTCGAGATCCACATCAATAGGTATTTCACTAAATTATTTCAGACTCGATTCAAAATCGAATTTTACAACTACTGAAAGCCCGGGAAGCAGAGGCATTATTGAAATGGACACGGATGCATTCGATTTGAGCTTGGGTATACTTCACATTATTGAGGATCCTTTTAATTTGTATATCCCCAATCAATTAGGCTTTGGATTTTATATCGAAAATTTTCTAGGCACTAAAGTAAAAATGCCCTCCTACGGGATTTCAAGTAGCTTGTATCAACCTGAACCGGCGGATATTTTCCAGCAGGCACGCTTGGGCACTTCATACGAAATATCTTCTGAACAAATTAGAATAGCGGATTTGAATTTTGTGAAAATGCTTTTTGTTTTCGACGCGGTATTTATCGGAAGTAATTACTCTTTCGAATTATTTCAGCCCAATTATGGTATTCAGATTACTTTTTTCGAAGTGCTTTCTTTCAGTTACGGCAGAGAAAGCGAAGCTGAATTGAAAGATGTTTATTCTTCATCATTGGCTTATCCTGTATCCCGCTATGGAATAGGTATTGCTTTACCGCTGCATAAATTATTTAATATAAATAATGAAGTTACCGCAGAAGTAAATTATTGCGAATCAGACTGGGATAATAAAGTTGGTAATTTTTATAGTGGTAATCAGTTGGATGAAAAAGGATTAAGTTTTAGCTTAATGTGGAAATTTAATTAAATTCAGAAGTTATTAGTTTCCTTTTCTATAATTAGAACTATTTGCGGAGTCTTTCGTCTTATTCACAAATATTTTTAAAGCGCAAATGGAAACTATAACTTATAATTTAAGACAAGAAAACGGAAATTATTTTAATGACATTCAGCTTCTTGGTGATACGGTAGTAGAATATTTCACAAATAATTTTAATTTTTTTTACCGCGATTACTCCGCTTATATTCTGAATAATGGAATTGAGGAATTAAGAACTTTTGAGGAGTATATTTACGATTTACTTTCAGCGGGAGTATATATAAACACTTATTCCGCTTATTCGGAGTACGCCCCATTTATCACGCTAAAACTTCAAAAAGAATTATATTTACTGCGAAGACGTAAACCTAATCTTAAACCATTTATTGATCCATTGCGGGGAATATTTTCAACTCTGTTTTTGTCCGGTCAATCCAATAGGAAAACGAACCGAGTATATGATTTTAATGATTTAAATCGTTTAATATTGTGGATGGAAGCAACCGGTGA
>PGYT01000109.1 GCA_002839805.1 Ignavibacteriae bacterium HGW-Ignavibacteriae-2 | reverse complement strand
AGAAGGTTACGGACCCTCAGATCATGCTTCGTTCTACGCTAAAGATATTCCTGTAGCGTTTGTATTTACAGGAGTTCATGATGATTATCATAAACCTAGTGACGACGCGGACCTTATAAATTATGAAGGTGAGAAATCTGTAGCAGACTTAGTTTACGAAATTGTACTTGATATAAACAACCAGCAGGAAGCTCTTGTTTATCAGGAAGCGGGACCAAAAGAGCCCCAAGATAATTATAAACGTTTTAAGGTTACTTTGGGCATTATGCCGGACGTAGCTTCATCTGACGTTAAAGGAGTCAGAGCCGACGCCGTAATTGAGGGCAGACCAGCCTTCAACTCGGGTATGCAAAAGGGAGATATTATTGTTGCCATGGAAGGAAAAAGCGTTAACGATATATATGACTATATGAACAGACTGGCGGATTTTAAAGTCGGACAAAGGATAAGTGTCGATGTAATCCGTGACGGAGAAAAAGTAATTCTGATAGTAGATTTATAAAATATTATATATGGGGTGCGGGTAACCGCACTCCGATCTTTCTTCTAAAAAATCTTTTTTACAAGCCAAATTATTAACGATAATACCACGCTTATTATAATCATCGAAGTGATTGGGATAAATATTTTTACACCGGGTTTGTCAATAATTATATCGCCTGGAAGTTTGAACAATGGAATTTTTGAAAAGAAGGGCCAGAAAATACCGACAATTAAAATTATTATTCCCGCGGCTATTAATATTTTACCCATCATTTAATTATCCATAGATTTGCTTTTAAACACCCAACGTTCACCTAAAATAAAATTGGAGAACATACCGGCAAAAATGCCCGCAAGATTTGCAATTAAGTAATATATGCCGAACATGTGAGTCAAAACGAGTAAAACGACATAATTTATTCCAGATCCTAATGAAGCCGATATATAGTAACGCCACAATCTGTGAACGTAGGAGTGCTGACGGTTCGTTTTGTTTTCGCCCCAAGTCCAAAAATCATTAAAAATAAAATTGGTAAGTATAGACAGACCTACCGCGAACAAAGAGGCTATCGCCAAAGGTATATTTATAAAATCATGAACAAACCAGAGTACGCCGGAATTAACAAAAATACCGCTTACACCTACTATTCCGAATTTAATAAACTTAACAATCGTTTTTTTATCAATTTGTTTCATGGTAATTCACACAATAATAACACGTGATAGTTCTCGTTTTTGCGATCCCGAAAAAATCATATTCAAATTTCTTCACTTCACGGATTTCGTCAAAATATTTTTCAACTATCTCAAGTTCAGGTTTATATTCTTTTCTGTTATCAAAAACATACAAAGCGTTTTTGCCATATAATTTAGCCGGATCCTCCCAGTAATCGAACTGCAGTCCCCGTTCACCAAAAATATTTTCAGCGTAAGTAGGCTGCTGATCGGGTAAATAGAATTTTACAAGAGAGGCGCTTTTATACGAGTTTCCAAAGATAAAACAATTATTCCTTCCGCCGTATTCCATTTGTAATTTATAAATTTGTTGTGATGCGTCTTTCCATCCGCTCCATGTATTGGCTTCGCCAAGCGGAACATTGGGAACAACTAAAATGAAATGCCCCAAAACAACAAGGAAAAGTGAAATTCCCAATCCAACTTTAATAGAGGCGGTTAATTTTTCCAAATTATGTTTATGTGTAAATGCCATCATTACTATAAGACTTATATAACCGGGAAGAAGCCAGTTCATTTTCACCAAACTTTTGAAACTGATAAGCGCAAAAATAATTATAATTGGTAGCCCCGTAAAAAAGAACAAATCCAATTTTCGGTTAGTTTTCCAATTTTTTATGTAATGATAAACAGTAGAGAAACACCATAAAAAAATGAGTGGTGTAAGCAGAAAAAATTGACTGATAACAAGTTGTAAAAAATACTTTATTTGCAGTGGTTTTGCTTTACTGGCTCTTTCAGAAAACTGATATTTGAATGAGGCCCATTCATTTGCATAATTCCAATAGATAACCGGCGAAAATACGAGAATCCCAATTAGTATTGACAGATATGGATAAGGTGTAAGCAGCAGCTTTCTGTATTCTTTGCTGAATAAAAGAAAAAGAAAAAGTGAGCCCGTTATTATAATGGCCGAATACTTGCTCATCAAAGCAAATCCTAATGAAACTCCGGCTACTAACCACCAAATTTTTTTATTATTTAAAATTACTTTTTGCACAGAGTAAACAATTAAAAACCAAAAGAACATAAGCGGCGTGTCGGGAACCATAGTAATGGAATAAAGACTGCCAATTACGGTGAGATTATAAATTATAAGGGAATAAAATGGCAGTTTATAAAACGACGAATCTAATTTGTAGAACTCGATGTGATTTTTTACAATTTTGTATAAAAGCATATTTGTAAAAAACCACCACACAACTGCCATAAATTTTACGCCGAATACTGTGTTGCCGAATAATAATGTACCCAGAAATATTGAATACGCGGTCATAGGAGGATGATCGAAATAGGAAAGATCAAGGTGCTGAGAGTAATACCAGTAGTATGCTTCCTGTGGTGTAATTGGAATCAAAAGGTTAAACAATAATTTCAACAAACCGATAAAAAAAAGCAATTTGTAAACGGAGCTGTCATTTGTCCAGGAATTGCGGAAGAAATTAATGAAATTATATTTAGTCAATTGATTTCCAGAAATATTATAGTGGCTAATTAGTATTAAATATATTAAACCGCCAAAGAAAGCGGCAACAACCTGATAAATATTGTTTCAGTTAGTATAACAAAATACAGGCATCAAAATCAATTTGATAAAAAACAATCTACAATAAAATCTTTCCACCTATTTAACTTCTATTATCACCTCATCTTTGGATGAATTACAATTGCATTTTTTATTATCCGTAACTGTTAGTATCGCTTTATATTTTCCGGGTTGGGAATATTTATGATAGGTTTTAACACCGGACGCTTTGTTTCCGTCGCCAAAATCCCAGCTATAAGTCAGCAGGTCGCCGTCGGGGTCAAATGATTTACTCGCGTCGAATAGTACTTCATCGTTAGCCCCTCCAATAAATATTGTTTTATCTTCACCGGCATTTGCCACAGGGATTGTATTTACTTCAACAAGATAATAGTTAGAAGAAAGTATTATTCCTGGTTTATCTGTATCAAAAACCTCAGCGGCAAGAGTTTTTATTCCGGTAGTAACAAAACTAAAATTTGTTTTGAAAGTATTTGATGCGACGGAACCGTCTTCATATTTCCAGCGGCAGCCAAGATTATTTATGTTTTTGGAATTATCGATTATCACCTCATATGATTCAAAAGCATTCAAACAAGTTACTTCAGCGCCTTTGATTATAAAATTGGGGATATCAAGCACCTCAACAATTTTTACAACTGTTGATTTAGAATTCTGTAATCCGGAGTTATCGGTCACTGTTAAACTGATTTCATAAAATCCTGAAGAATTAAAAGTATGTTTAATTTCTTTTTCCGAATAAAAATTACCGTCGCCGGTTGACCAGTTAAACTCATTTATTTGCCCGTCCTCATCATTGGATAAAATCCCGCTTATAAAAAACTCTTTACCTACATAAGTTCTTCCATCGCATTGAATATCCGCTTTAGGTGCGGCATTAATTATTATCTGACTGAAAGAAGTTGATGCTTTGTTTTCCAATTTTGTATTGTCGGTTACGGTTAGAGTTGTTTCATATTTACCCGGTTTTTCGTAGTTGTGTTCAACCAAAACACCTTCCGCGGAAGCGCCATCTCCAAAATTCCAATTATAAGAAGTTATTTTTCCATCCTCATCTTTTGCAGCTGAGGCGTTAAATCTGATTGTTTGATTTGTCGCCGCATATACATTCTCCAATACTGGCGCTACCGGTTGTTCATTTACATTTACAGACTTCATAAATACAGCCGAATTACATTCAGATTTGCTATCAGTAGACAGAGTTAGAGTTACCGGATAATTTCCCGATTTTGCATAAGTATGTTTTACAGAGGCGCCGTTTGATTTATTGCCGTCTCCAAAATCCCACAGATACTCCAAAATATTACCGTTGTTGCCCTTGGATAATGAAGCGTCGAAGGAGATACTGCTGCTCAAGCCTATAGAATCCTGACTTTCAAAGTAAGCATAAGGGGCGTCTGTTACTGTAACTAACAATTCGTCCATATCGGTATTATCGCATCCTCCCACTAGTTCGCCGGTTATTGTCAGCAGCACTTTATAAGTTCCTGGATTTTTATACACGTGCGAAGTTTTTGCACCGCCTCCCGAACTACCGTCTCCGAAATCCCAGGCAAAATTATTAACTATTCCGTCGGAGTCTTTTGATAATGAGCCGTCGAAAAAAACCTCGGAATTTGTGCACGCTAAAAGGTCTTCGCCGGCAAATGCAACGGGAGATTCTACAACAGTAATGATTTTTTTATCAATCGAATTATTACAGTCGAGTCCAGAATTATCTGTAACAGTTAGAGTTACTTCGTATACTCCGCCTTGCTGATAACGATTTGTTGCCGATAAACCCTCAGCCGAATTTCCGTCACCGAAATCCCAGTAATATTTTAAAAGATCCTGCTGAGCGTCATACGATTTTGAGGCGTTAAAATTAACAATTTCACCGGAACAAACAACTACATCAGGACCTGCGTTTGCCACAGGAGCGGAATTTATTTTCACCTTAACTGAGGCTGAAACTTTGGAGTTTTTTAATCCTTTGCCGTCGTCCACAGTTAACAATACGGGATAACTTCCCGCTTTCTTAAAATCATAGTCAATTGTTTTCCCAATTAAAATTGTGTTGTTATCTATAAGCCAGGTATAAGTTAGTTTATCGCCATCGGAATCGGCAGATTCCGACGCAGCGAGATTTACGATTGTACTGCAGGTATAAATTTCAGCCTGTGTTTTAGGGGCGGGTGCGGAATTGACAAAAACTTTAATTTTTGTTTTCGCTGTGGAGTTAGGAGCGTCTAAATTATCCGTCACCGTCAGATTTACATCATAAATTCCCGGCTCGGCAAAAAGATGCTGAAATTCAGGTTTATCAGAAATTTTATTGTTGTTCACTTCCCACAAATAACTTTTCAAAATTCCGTCCGGATCAAAAGAGTTTAGAGCGCTGAAAGTTACCGTTTCTCCCGGCGCAGTAAATCTGTTAACACCCGCGTTTGCAACCGGAGCCGCGTTTACAATAATTACCAGATTATCATAATCAACTGCTTTTTCATTTTCAAAATTATCGGTGACTTTGAGATTAATACTATAAATACCTGGTGAATTAGTTGTATATACGAATTGAGATTCGGTGCTCAAAACCGAATCTCCAATTGTCCATTCGTAAGCAGTAATTTGACCGTCGGGATCAAGTGAATTATTACCAATTAAAGTTATGCTTTCGCCGGGTGAAGTAATAACATCGGGACCGGCATCCGCAATTGGACGCGCGTTTATTTTTACTGATTTCTTAACGGTGGAATTATTGTTACTGACAGAAGTGTTGTCCTTTACCCTAAGATTTACTTCATAAAGTCCCGGTTTAGCATATACGTGTGTCGTTTTAATTTCATTATTCTTAGTTCCGTCGCCAAAATCCCATTCATAAAATACAATTGAACCGTCACTGTCGTATGAAGAGGAAGCGTCGAAGTTAACTTTGCTATTGGTCTGATAAATGTCATCACCGGCATTAGCTATTGGAGCGCTGTTTACAGTAATAAATATTTTATCCTCTGCCAATGATGTTGACGTTCCGCTATTATCTTTTATTTTCAGTTGAACCTCATATATACCGGCTTTTTTATAACTGTGCTGTACAATTTTTTCTGTGCTGGAATTACCGTCGCCAAAATTCCACAAGAATTCAATAATTTCACCGTCGGAATCGGTGGATCCGCTGGCATCAAAAGTTATTACTTCTTCGAGGGCCGCAACCAAATTCTTACCCGCCTTTGCCGTCGGAGGATTATTTATAGTAACAATAAGTTGATCTTCATTGATATTGTTTTCCACATAACTGTTATCCATTACACTTAGCGTTACAGTATATTTGCCAGGGCGATTGTATTTATAAGATGGATTAATTTCAGTTGAAGTGTTACCATCGCCGAAATCCCATTTGTAAATTTTTATACTGCCGTCATCATCATAACTATCCGCACCGTTAAATTGTAAAATTTCATTTACCGACGCGGCGATATCGGAACCCGCTTTTGCGACGGGACTGGCATTAACCCTAACTTCAAGTGAGTCGAAATCGAAGTCGCATGGGCTGTTTGAATTATCAGTACATTTTAACACAACTTTATATCTGCCCGGTTTTTCGAATGCATGCGATACAATTTTGCCTTCTGCGCGGGAGCCGTCGCCGAAATCCCATAAATATTTTGAAATTGATCCGTCGTCGTCAAATGAATGTGAAGCGTCGAAATAATTCAATTTTCCAGGTAAGGTTATTAAATCTTTACCAGCTATAGCCGAAGGCGCTTCATTAACTATTACGTCAATCGTTTTATAACTTCCGTTTTCAACAGCGCCCGAATTATCAGTTCCCGCCAAAATCACTTTGTAAGTTCCGGCCATAGGAAAGGTATAACTAACTACAGGTCCTTCAAGAATATTTGCCTGATCCACAACCCACTTAAATTTAATTTTGTTATTGTCTTTATCTGATGAAGTGGATGCGTCAAGAATAAGTTCTTTGCAATTATCGCTGTATTTTACATTATAGAAAAGCTCCGGTTTATTGTTGAACAATTTCGCAGTAATTGGAAGTACTGCCGGCAAATATTCGTTCTCGGTTTTAATATAAAATGTCGCTTCATTTACGGCATTGCCGCCCGGTCCGAATTCGATTGCGCAGGTATTTAATTTCTCTATATCCATTATTTTTATTGTGTTAGAGACCCACGTGCCTTGCAG
Source organism: Ignavibacteriae bacterium HGW-Ignavibacteriae-2 (assembly GCA_002839805.1). Lineage (GTDB taxonomy): Bacteria > Bacteroidota > Ignavibacteria > Ignavibacteriales > Melioribacteraceae > PGYT01. The sequence continues at coordinate 1,704 of PGYT01000109.1, read as the reverse complement.
CGATGAAGTTAAATTTAAGTCGGAACGAAAAGGTGTAACAATTTTTAATGCTGTTCCGTCGGCGTCAAAATTAAAAACCGTAATTCTATCGGATTCAGGCATATTAAATTTAATTTGTATCGGCTGGCTTTTTTCCGCCAATCTAATTGTGGGGCAGTAGTTTAGAATTTTAATTCCTTCTGATGAATTGGCGTCATCTCTTATTTTTATATTATATACATTGGCATCGTTGCCTTGTAAACCTTCAGCTACAAATTTAAAATAGAATTTTCCGTCCAAATACTCTCCTTCATTGGCGAAAAACTTTAAAACTGACACCCATTTATTGTTATAAATCTCGTCGACAGCCAATATTTTGCGCCATAACAGATTGCCCTTGTTAATCAAGGAACGATCGGGGTACGGCTGCCTTATCGCGGGATTCCCGTATATGTCGGTTCCGCCGTAAAAACTGAATGAAAATTCGGAGTTAAATTCTCCGAATGATAAATCATTTTCACCGCCGCAGTCAACATCAAACAATACAAGATCGAGTTCTTTTTTTACACTGCTGTCAACGGCTACAATAAAAACCTGCAAAAAATCATCATCACCTTCTTCAATAGGGGCGGTTGGACCATAATTAACAAAATTAACCGCCTCTTGTGAGATTATCTGTACGCTGAATAAAAATAGAAAAGCCGGGATAAAAGCTATTTTTTTAAACATTTTCTGTTTCCCATAAAACTTGGTTAATCGAACTATTTAATTAAATATTCTTTTTTATTGTTTAGATAATCTTCCAGTGTTACGGACATCAATTTTGGTATAACATTTTTTCCATTTACAGACAGACTCGATTCATAAAAATTGTTGTTATTGTTTAGCTTTAAAAATTGTTCGTGCCTAATTCCGTTAATTAGAATAAAGGCGGTCGCAATTTTTTTTAATTCGGTATTATCTTTTGCTTCAACGAGAATATTATAAATATTATCTCCTGCAGGTTTCTTGGAAATTTTATAACTAATTAATTCCGGCGGAGAGGTATCCAGTATAATTGTTTTTTTTATCTCCGAGCTGTTTCCCGCAATATCTTTGGCAATTATTAAGAATGTATTCTTCCCCTCGGCAAGTGATATGATTTGACTAAAATTATCATTTTTAGGTATTAAAATTTTTCCATTTATAAAAATTGTGTCAGCATCAAAAACCTTTCCTTCAACCAATAGATTGTATGTGGAAGTTTTTGAAGGCAGGGAATTTGAAAGCTTTATTAATGGCGCTTCCTTGTCAATTTGTATCTTAATACTGTCCACTCTGCTGTAAGCGGCGGGACTATGTATCTCCTGGATAATTGTTTTGGATAAAGGTTCTGCCGCAATCTTATAAGTGAATACCCCATTCGTATCGGCGTAAGCCCTCAATGACTGTACCCCGGTGTCAAGCGATATATCAATTTGAGATAATGGTCTGGTTTTCCCGGTAATATAAATATCATAGGAGTTTGAATAAACCGTATTGCTTTCGAATTTATAGTTGGGAGATAAAATATTAAATCCAAACTCGGGTTTAAGTTCACATATAACCGATCTTTCAAGAACGGTTTTGTTGCCGGCTTCATCTGTTACTTCAATCGAAATTTTATTGTAACCGTCTTTAAGAAATAAAGTGTAGCTAAATTTTCCATCCGCGGCAATCTCTACAGCCGATCCATTAATCGTCAAC
>PGYT01000011.1 GCA_002839805.1 Ignavibacteriae bacterium HGW-Ignavibacteriae-2 | reverse complement strand
GAAGGTACATATCCCTCTGGTGCTGAAGGACACGAAGTGACCAAAATTATTGAAGCGATTCATTTAAGTCTCGAAGAAGAGACAGTTATTGAACTCTAAAATTTATACTAAAAATTATATTACTATGAAAAGATTAACGATACTTTTTTACATACTCTTTTTAATTTCTACCGTATATGCCGGTAATAATTCCGATAACAAACCATTGGTCATATTTCATCTTGATCTAAATTCTGTTTCTTTACGCCAGGATTATATACGTGAATGGTTGGAAAAAGCTGCCGACATGGGCTATAATGCAGTATTATGGGAAGTAGAAGACGAAGTAATATGGGAAACTTGTCCTGAGTGTGTGAGTCCGGATGCTTTTACCAAAGAAGATTTTCGAAAATTATTGGAGTACTCTAAAGAATTGGGTCTTGAACCTATCCCGTTATTTCAAACTATTGGCCATGCAGAATATGTATTAGATAATATTAAATACAAATCTTTTCGGGAAGATTCTACAAGGTATGATTGTTATTGTACGACAAATATTGAATTGCGGAATTTTCTAAAAAAATGGTTAGACGAATATTTGGAATTATTCGGGGACATAAGGTATTTCCATCTTGGCGGCGATGAAGCATACTCCTTTGCAAGCTGCGCCAAATGCAAAGCTAGGGCGGAATCAATAGGGGAAAATCAACTTTATGCTGAGCATATTAATGATTTGTCACAATCTTTAATTGAAAAAGGAATTCGTCCTGGTATTTGGTGCGACATGATATTAAAGCATCCGAAGGAAATAAATGTAATTGATAAAAACTTTGTTATATGGGATTGGAATTATTGGGATGGCGATAGCACTCCAGAAAATGTACTGGTTTGGAGTGAAGGCAAAAAAATTGGAATAAATAATATATCGGAATCTATTCTCTCAGATTTTCCAGAAATTATCGATGATAAAGGAAATTTGAAAGCCTTCTATACCAGTGATATGCTGAGAAGACTCGGTTACGATGTTATACTTTGCAGTTCTTCCCGCTCACATGGTGATGGAGTTTTTATTGGTAGAAACGATTTGCATGCAGATAATATAATTGGAGCTGCGAGGAAAGTCGCAGATAATAATCTACTTGGTAATTGTGTTACAAGTTGGGCAGTTAGAGTACATAATTATGAAACACAGGAGCTGTGGCTAATTTTAGCCCCGCTTACTATTAAATATCCGTCATTAAAGAAAAACGATTTATTATTAAAAGCTTCAGAAAAAATGTTAGGCATATCCTCCCTCGAATTTTTTGAGGCAATAAATCAAATTGGTTATTCTTTCCCATTTGCAAATGAGAAATCTACTGGAATTATGTGGACTGGAATGAAGGATTCAAAACCGGCTCCTAAAAATTATATTAAAGAAATGATTGATAAATGGAAAAAGAATAATTCGGGCAAACAGTGGGATTTTGTAACTAAAAGAGTTATGAATTCTACTGATACAATTGTTTCGGGCATAACTACAATACACACTTTGATTCCTAAAACTATTCTTGGAACTAAGTTACTTAATAATATTTCAAGGGCAGGGTATTTTCAATATTGGCAGTCAATTATAGCTAATTCGATTATACATAAAACTGAAGGTAAAAATAGAATCCAGGATTCGGAAATTATTGCAATCATTAGATCATTAAAAAGAGAATATACACTCTGGGCAGAAGAATGGATGACACATAAATCAGCCGAAATAAATTCAAGTCTTATTTATGACGCGATTGAAAATTATTTTAAGTCAAATTAATACTAAACAAATTAGTGCGGCGAGCATAATATATAATATACATGGGTAGTAAATATAATTAACGATGGTTTAGTGGGATATCTATTATCTAAAAATTAAAGGAGAAATATGCTTCTACAATCTGCTGATTACATTGTAATATTAGCTTATACAATTCTTGTTTCTTTAATAGGATATTATGCAAAATCAAAAGTAAAAAATATTGAAGACTATTTTGCAGGAGGCAGAAATGTTCCATGGTGGATGGCCGCAGTTTCTCATCATATGTCCGGATATAGTGCATTTGCTTTTGTTGGTCATGCTACTGTTGCTTATCTAAGTGGTTTTTCAATTTGGACTTTTTTTGCTGTGCCCATTTTTATTGCAATGATTATCGGTTCTCATATGTGGGCTCCAAAATGGGTTAGACTTCATGTGGTTACACCTGTGGAATACTTAGAAGAAAGATTTGATTTAAAGACTCGTAAACTTTTTGCCTGGAGCGGTATTAGTATAAAATTTATTGATGAAGGGGTTAAACTTTATTCATTGGCAATTATCGTTCATGTGGTCACGGGTTTTCCATTAGAAATTACAATAATTGCCTGCGGTTTAGTAACAATGGTATATATAATGTTTGGCGGGCTTTGGGCTACAATGCTTACGGATTTTGTTCAGTTTCTCGTCCAATTTATAACATCATTTATTTTAGTATACGTTGTTCTGAAAGAGGTGGGTGGATGGACGAACATGTGGGCAAGTTTACCTCCGGGACACTCTTCTCTTTTTAGTGACGCTATTTCACCATGGTTTATACTTGTTTACCTGTGCGTAATTATACTAAGTTATAACGGTGGTACATGGGGACTGGCGCAAAGATTTTATTCAATTGGTAAACCTGCGGATGCTAAAAAGGCCGCGATACTTTCAGCTTGTCTGTATTTAGTATATCCGATTGCCATTTATGTTCCAATCTGGTCGGCCCGATTAGTTATTGGCGAAATAGAAAATCCCGAACACGCCTACGTACTTATGGCAGAAAGGTTTTTTAGTCAAATATCTCCAGGCATGATTGGATTGTTTGTTAGTTCAATATTTGCCGCCACAATGTCAATGATAAGTTCTGACCTAAACTCATTAGCTGCGGTTTTTACAAAAGATATATATCAACGTTCGGTAAACATGAACGCGACTGAAAAGAAATTAATCGGCATAGGAATGATATCTACTATCGTATTTGGTTTACTGACAATTGTATCGGCGCTTATAACCATACAAATGGAAGGTGCTTTTAATACTATGGTGGAATGGTATGCCGCAATTCTTGGTCCGATATCGATTCCATTGCTGTTTGGTATGATATTCAGTAAACCTACATGGCGAGGAGCAATCTATTCATGGGGCGCAGGATTTTTAGCATTTTTACTCGTAAAATATATCGTTCCATTGATTACAGGTATCCCAACGGAATTTGCATTTTATACAGGTGTAGAACTGTTAGTTTCGTTCTCAGTATTTTATTTTGAAGGAAAACTAAATCTGCAAACACCAGATGAAGAAGAAAGAGTGAGAAAATTATTTTTAAGAATTAAATGACAGAATTATTATGAAATTTCAAATTACTGACGGTAAAGTTGTATTACCAAACGGAATAAAAAACGTAAATATTACGGTGGAAAACGGCATAATAACAGGCATTGGAAATAAAATAAAAAATAATTACGAGGTTATGAAAATTTCGGCAAAGGGAAAATATGTTTTACCTGGATTTATTGATATCCACACCAATGGTATTGCGGGATTTGATCTGACAAACGGATTGTATAATTCAGAAACAAATGCATTTACAATAGAGGAAAATAATTATTTACTTGGTTTAGATAACGCTTTGCAAGAATTCGGAAAACATGGGACCACACTGGTTGGGTTCACTACATTGGAATCTACGGTTAAAAGAATGAAGCGTATATTCCAATTAATAGCAAAATACAAAAATGAAAGCGCGAGTAATTATAAGGACTTGTTTTACAGTATTTATATGGAAGGCACTTTCATGAAAGATAAGAGGTATTGCGGAGCTCATAATCCAAAGTATTTCTTTAAACCGTCAATCGAACTATTTAAAGAATTCCAAGAAGCCGCTGATGGTAACATTAAAATCGTTAATGTTGTACCGGAATGGGGAACGGAGGCACTGAAACTGATCAAGTACCTCACTTCAAAGAATATAGTATGCGCCGCTGGACATACAAGCGCAACCGGGGAACAATATAATGCCGCCATTGAAAACGGACTGACATTGGCTATCCATGTTCTCAATGGACCGTCTTCATCCTCCTTTAAACCTTTCAACAAAGGTGGGGCGTTAGAGTCATTTCTTCAATCGGAGAAAATGTACGTAGAAGTAATTGCTGACGGTTATCATGTTGACAAAGCTTATGTCTTAGACATAATTAAGAAAAAAGGAATTGATAAATGCCTGCTCATATCCGATAGTATGTTTGTTACAAAAATGAAGAAAATAGACGAGTTTGAGATTAATGGTATAAAAGGAAAAATTAGTAATAATAGGAAATACATCCATATAGCAGGTAAAGAAAACGAAAACTCTTTATTCGGCAGTCTTTTAACTATGGACGAAGGATTTTCTAATTTGCTAAATTGGTTTACTAAACCCATCGAAGGAATTTGGAATAAAACTCATTTGCCTATGCCAATTAATAAAGCAATTGTAAATGCATCTAAAATGTGCAGTGCAAATCCTGCAAAGGCTTTGGGCATTTACTCTCATTCGAATAACAACAATCACTCAACTGGCAGTATTGAAATAAATAAATCTGCAGACATAATTATTGCTGATTTATTAGAAAGAAGTCAGGGTTATAAATTAAAAATTGATAAAGTTCTCTCTAAGGGGAGAATATTATGATGACCATTGTATTGGACATTTATTTATGAATGAAAATAATTCTCCTCACAAAAGACTTGAATCAATAGATGCTTTTAGAGGGGCAACAATTGCGGGAATGATTATTGTCATAAATCCGGGCAGTTGGAAATTTATTTATCCTCCTCTGCGTCATGCTAATTGGCATGGCTGGACGATAACCGATTTAATCTATCCATTCTTCCTCTTTATTGTCGGCGCGGCAATTGTGTTTTCATTTTCCAAGAATATTGAAAAAAATATTGATAATAAGTCATTATACGCCAAGATTATCAGGAGGACAATTATTCTTTTCGGGCTCGGTTTATTTATAAACACTTTCCCGAATTTTAATTTACCCAATATAAGGATAATGGGAGTCCTTCAGAGAATAGCCATTTGTTACATGATTGTTTCCGTAATAGTGATAAACACAAAGCTTTATACTCAGCTGATAATAGCCCTTGTTTTAATTTTCGTTTATTGGGCTGCGATGGAATGGCTTCCAATTCCGGGGATGGGCAGCGATCCTTACGCAAAATTTACAAATGCTGCGACATATTTTGATAAGTTGATATTAAGCGGACATATGGGGTCTTATGAGAAATTGGGAGAGCCTGAAGGATTTTTAAGCACATTGCCTTCCATTTCCACAACTCTCTTCGGTGTCTTAACCGGCCACTTCCTAAAATCAAATGTTACCGTTAATAAAAAAGCTGTTAACTTATTCCTAACCGGCATTTTATGCGTTATGCTGGGAATGCTCTGGAGTATTTGGCTGCCAATCAATAAACATTTATGGACAAGTTCGTACGCGGTTTTAACTGCGGGTTACGCTCTAATCTGTTTGAGCATTTTTTACTATTTAATAGATGTTAAAGGATATAAAAAATGGGCTAAACCTTTATTTGTATTTGGAATGAATGCGATTACAGCCTATGTACTTTCAATAGTTTTCGCAAAGCTAATTATGCTTATCAAAATTGAATCACCTAATGGTATCACTTACCATTTAAAGGCATGGGTATATGAAAATTTCTTTTCAATGCTGTTTGGTAATTATACCGGCTCTGCCATTCAGGCATTAACATATTGCCTGATATGGTGTTCCATAATGTGGTTTTTATATAATAAACGAATTTTTATAAAAGTGTGAAAAACTGATAAATTTATAATAGAAAAGGTCTCTAAGTGATAACTAAGATTGCAAGTAAACAAAAAATTAAAATTGATGATTTGAAAGTTGAGATATACGAAAACAGAAATTTAATGGGATCCGCGGCTGCTTATGATGTAGCGGCAGCTATCATAGAAATTATTAAAAGAAAACAATCAGTCAGAATGATTTTTGCCGCAGCTCCTTCACAAAATGAATTTTTAAATGAGCTTTCAAAAATTAAAGATGTAGACTGGTCAAAAGTAACCGCTTTTCATATGGATGAATATGTTGGACTAAAGCCAAATTCTAAGCAATCATTTGCAAACTATTTGAACGAAAGAATTTTCAACAAAGTGGATTTTAAAAAAATCAATTTTATAACCGCCGCCAACAATAATTTTGAAAACATCTGTGAGGATTATTCAAAACTTTTGTCCGAAGAAAAAATTGACATTGTATGCATGGGAATTGGCGAAAACGGACACATCGCTTTTAATGATCCGCCATTTGCAAAATTTAACGATCCGAAATTAGTTAAGGTGGTCGAGCTTGATGATGTATCAAGGCAGCAGCAAGTTAATGATGGGTGTTTTAATAGTTTTGAGGAGGTTCCAAAAGAAGCAATCACATTAACAATTCCGGCTCTTTTATCAGCGGATCAAATTTATGCTATCGTACCGGCCCCTTCCAAAGCAAAGGCGGTATACTCAACATTGTTCGGTAAAATTTCAGAGGAATGCCCCGCGTCCATTTTAAGAAAACATAAAAATGCTAAGTTGTACCTGGATCAGGATTCATCAATGAATATCGATAAAAATAAATTATGCTGAGTGTTTAATAATCATGATGGTATCATTATAAAATAATATGAACAATTTAGAGAGAACAATGATAAAAAAACGGTTCGTCCAATTTATAATTACTCTTCTTTTTGTTTTCCCAAGCTTAGACCTATCTGCGCAATCCGGCTGCAGTAATATGAAATTAATGCCGATTCCATTCAATTGTGAAATATCGGATGGAGAATTCAGATTAAATGAATCCTTTAATATTTCTATTAATATTGAATCCGAAAGATTATTTAAGTCTGCTCAAAGAACAATGGAGATTCTGGCCGGAAGAACAGTATTGTTTTTTAATACTCATAATCCAAGTATTTATGATTCATCAAATATCAGTTCCTTGATTATTAATGTTAATAAAATTGGAGAAATTAAGCTGGATACGGATGAATCATATAGCTTAATAATAACAGAAAAATACTTGCAGTTAAACGCCGAAAATGATATTGGTGCGATAAGAGGACTTGCGACATTAATTCAGCTTCTTCATGCGGATGAAAAGGGATATTATTTCCCATGTGTTAAAATTGAAGATAAACCCCGTTTTATTTGGCGTGGCTTAATGATAGATGCATCCAGACATTTTATACCAGTAGATATAATCAAAAATAACCTTGACGCTATGGCCGCACTGAAATTGAATGTTTTCCATTGGCATCTTACAGATGATCATGGATTCAGGATCGAATGTAAATCATTTCCTAAACTGCATGAATTAGGCTCTGAAGGATTGTATTATACACAAGAGCAGATTTTAGATGTTATAAAATACGCTTCTGACAAAGGTATAAAGGTAGTCCCTGAATTTGATCTGCCTGGACATGCTACAGCATGGTTTATCGGATACCCTGAATTAGCAAGTGCGCCAGGACCATATACGATTCAAAGGAGATGGGGAATCTTTGATCCTACTTTCGACCCTACAAATGAAGAAACGTATAAGTTCCTCGACAAATTTTTCGAAGAAATGAGTACGCTATTTCCATATAATTATTGGCATATCGGTGGCGATGAAAATAATGGAAAACAGTGGATGGCGAACTCAAAAATTCAAGAGTTTATGCGTGTAAATAAACTTAAAGATAATCATGCGCTGCAAAATTATTTCAACCAAAGGCTTGAGAAAATTCTCTCAAAGTATAATAAAACTATGATTGGATGGTATACCGATGAAATGCCAAGCTTAACAAAAGATTATATAATCCAATCTTGGAAAGGCAGAACTTCTTTATATGAAGCAGCGCGCAGGGGTTATCGTAGTCTGCTTTCTCACGGTTTTTACATCGATCTTGTTCAGTCAACTGAATATCACTATTTGAATGATCCCATTCCTCCTGATTCAATATTAACAGATTCCGTTAAAAATTTGATACTTGGTGGTGAAGCTACAATGTGGGCTGAATTTGTAGGACCAGAAACTATCGATTCTAGAATATGGCCTAGAACAGCTGCCATTGCCGAACGATTGTGGTCGCCTGGGATAGTAAATAACGTGGATGATATGTATAGAAGACTTGAAATAGTTAGCAATCAGTTGGAAGATTATGGATTAGCTCACAAAAAAAATTACGAAATGATGTTACGCCGTTTATCAAATGGAGTGGATACAGAAATATTAAAGAACTTTATGGATGTTACAAAACCATTGTATACGTATTCGCGCGATAGGCCCCATGTATTTATAACTCATTATCCGCTTACAAGAGTTGTTGATGCCGCGAGACCTGATCCCGATATTGCCAGAAAGTTTAATAGGATGGTTGATGTTTTTGTTGACGAAAACATGAACGATCCGGTTAAATTAAATTCAATATCCAAATGGCTGGAATTGTGGAAAGGTAATCATGCCAATATGTTGAAAATTATAGCCCAATCACCGACGCTAAGAGAAATTGAAACTCTATCAGAAGATTTATCAAAAAGTGCAGCAATTGGTTTAGAGGCAATTAATTTAATTAAAAATAGAACCAAAACTGACGAATCCTGGGTTAATACTCGATTGGCCTCTTTGAAGGCTGCATCAGTTCCTAGAGGAGAATCGGAATTAGCCGTACTAAAATCGATTGAAAAATTGATTAATTATGTGCGGTAACAAATTCCATATTTATCAGAATAATTATCAAGTTCAGATATAAAGGATTTATATGGCTCATCTTCAATTTATAGACATAAGTATTGTTCTGGTTTTTTTCTTGATAATATTTGTTATTGCTGCATATTTTTCGAAGAAAGCCGGCAAAGGTACCGATCAATTCTTTTTATCCGGAAGAAATATGCCTTGGTATATTGCGGGTACGGCGATGGTCGCGACAACTTTCGCGGCCGATACCCCTTTAGCCGTCACAGAACTAGTTGCAAAAAATGGAATTGCGGGCAACTGGCTCTGGTGGAACCTTGCCATAGGAGGAATGCTTACTGTTTTCTTTTTTGCTAAACTGTGGCGTCGTGCTAATATTATGACTGATGTAGAATTTGTTGAACTGCGATACTCAGGTAAACCGGCTTCATTATTAAGAGGTTTCAGGGCATTATATCTTGGATTGTTTATGAACGCTATAGTTTTAGGATGGGTTCATAAAGCTATGGAGAAAATATTTAAAGTAATTATTCCCGAAGTAGATCCTTTCCATTTAGTTTTAATTACTGCAGTCATTATAGCGGTTTATACATCAGCTTCTGGTCTGCTGGGAACGGCCAGAACCGATAGTTTCCAGTTTGTTTTTGCAATGTTGGGGTGCATAATTCTTGCAGTGATAGTTATACAATTACCCGAGATTGGAGGCATAACGGCATTAAAAGATAAATTAAATCCTAAGGTTCTAAATTTTTTTCCGAGGATTGGAGAAGTATCGGTTGAAGGTGTTACCGGAGGGGTAATGGCTATTTCCATCGGTGCCTTTTTCGCTCATCTCGGTTTACAATGGTGGTCAAGCTGGTATCCCGGAGCTGATCCGGGAGGCGGGGGTTACATAGCACAACGAATGATGTCGGCAAAAAATGAAAAACATAGCTTGTTCGCAACTCTTTGGTTTACTATTGCTCATTATGCACTTCGTCCATGGCCTTGGATATTGGTAGCTCTAGCGGCACTTATTCTTTTGCCGCGTGCAGAAAACACTGAAATAATAAAATCCGAAAATCCAATAATGTTTGAAAAAGTTGTTGATTCTTATAACAACTCTGAATTATTAAAATCGAATGATCCTATTTATCAAACTGCTGAGTTCAAAGAACTTTATGAGAAATATGAAAATACTGTGGACCCGGGTATTATGTATCCAAAAATAATGGTGCGTTATTTGCCAAATGGTTTGCTCGGTTTACTTCTTGCGGTATTTCTTGCCGCGTATATGTCGACCTTAGCTTCACAATTAAATTGGGGAACTTCATATTTAATAAATGATTTTTACAGGCGATTTATTGTTAAGAGCGCTGATGAAAGGCATTACGTATTAGTATCAAGAATCGGTATTGTTTTCATGATAGTTTTCTCTCTGGTGGTTACAAAATATTTCTTAACTACTATTTCCGGGGCGTGGGAATTTATAATAAACGCCAGCGCGGGAATGGGAGCCGTTTTGATTTTAAGATGGTACTGGTGGAGAATTAATGCTTGGTCTGAAATATCAGCTATGATTGCTCCCCTTATTATCTATCCGATTGCCAAATATGGTTTTGGAATGGAATCCCCAATTACTCTATATCCAATTGTTTTTGGAACTACTGTTGTTTGGCTTGTCGTTACTTTTTTAACAAAACCAGTTGAGGAATCAAAATTAATAGAATTTTATAAAAGGACTTACCCAGGTGGAAAGGGATGGAAAAGGATTTCCGATAAAATTCAAAATATGAATAATGAGGAAAGTTTCGGCAGACTTTTTCTAAATTGGATTTTAGGTGTGGTAGTTGTGTATTCTTTCCTTTTTGGTATAGGTCAAATAATTTTTCACGAATATTTTCTTGGATTTATTATCCTGTTAATCGGAATAATAGCGGCATTTATTATCTATTTAGATCTGAATAAAAAGGAGATCACAAACAGTTCAATTGAGGAAATTCATCAATGAAAAAGTCACATTCCGATGGAATAAAAAACTTCATATTACCTAAAAAAATGTTTATTAATTGGAGAAATAATGATTAATAGAATTACTTATATTTTACTTTTATTTGTATTTATAGCCTTAAGTGCAGTTTCATGTACATCCAATAGAATTTCGAAAGTTAACCTCGATGAATCTCCTGCGACTGAAAAGGAGTGGGGATACCATCCGGCGGAGAATGTTATAATTGATGTAAATCCTCCATCATTTTCCTGGCGACCGCAGAAAGGAATTAATAACTGGGAATTAGAATGTAAGGGGATTTCGAATTCATTCACTTATAATTTTAAAGAAATTGACATGAATGTGCATTGTCCCGCGGAAATTTTCCCTATAGGTGAATATAAATGGCGTTACAGAGGTTATGATTCAACTGGTACCTCAACAGAATGGAGTGTTGAACGTTCATTCAAAATATCGGAAAAAGCTGTCGAAATGCCTATGCCTTCGCGTTCTGAACTGATATCTAGAATTCCTAAATCTCATCCTCGTTTGTTTATGCGTCCTGAACAATTGCAAACTCTTAGAGATTTGGCGAAAGGTGATTTTAAGGAGAGATATGAAAAACTAATAGAAAAATGTGATCAATTACTAAAGAATCCTCCATCTACCGAAGAACCGAAAAAATACCCAGACACGGTGAAAAAATATGGATACGATTGGGTTATACAATGGTGGGGAAACAGGATAAAAGTTCTTAACACTTTGGATGCCGCCGCCACACTAGGTTTTACACATCTGTTAAGTGGAAACGATGAATATGGCCGGCTCGCGAAAAAAATTCTTCTTGAGTGTGCCGCCTGGGATCCTAAGGGAGCTACTGGTTACCGGTATAATGATGAAGCCGGAATGCCGTATATATATTATTTTTCAAGAGCTTACACATTTACTTATGATCTATTATCGGAAGAAGAAAGGGAAGTATGTCGTGATGTGGCCAGAGTGCGTGGAAAAGAAATGTACGAACATTTATTTCCGCGTCAATTGTGGGACTCTTATGTAAGCCATAACGCAAGAGCCTGGCATTTTTTGGGTGAAATGGCTATTGCATTTTCAGGCGAAGTTGAAGGAGCGGATGACTGGTTATGGTTTGCTATGAATGTCACATTTAATGAGTATCCAATTTGGTCTGATGTTGATGGCGGCTGGCACGAGGGATTCAGCTACTGGCATAGCTATCTCGGGCGATTTAAGTTTTGGGCTTTTGCTATTAAATCGGCTTTTGATATCGATGTATTTAAAAAACCTTATTTTGATAAATCTGCCGGATATTATGCTATGTACCATATGCCGCCTGGAAGAGACGCGGCCGAGTTCGGCGATGGTTCTGTGAGAGTAGAAGAAACAAATATTGTTCCTCTTTTCGGGGAAGGTTCTTTTCTAAGAGAACAATCTGTTAATGCAGTTCCGCTTATGAGTCGTCTGGCAGCAGAATCGGGAAATGGTTACTGGCAATGGTACGTAAATCAATTAGGAGGACCAGTTGAGGAACCAGGTTATTTAGGATTTACACATCCTTTGCCAAAACCGCCCAAGGCAATTCCGCCCGATGATTTACCGACATCCCGGCTTTTCGAAGGAATCGGAGTTGCTGCTCTAAATTCTAATATTAATAGTGCTGATAATGACGTACAAATACTTTTTAAATCATCTCAAATGGGTACACAATCTCATGGAATAGAATCCAATAATACCTTCGTTTTATGGGCATATGGTGAAAGGCTTTTGATTCGTACAGGTCATTATTATATGTATGGCGCTCCTCATCATGCCGATTGGGTTTGGGATACAAAATCACAAAATAATATTACTGTAAACGGACTGGGACAAGTTAAACATTCGCCTTTCTCTAAAGGAAAAATTACTCACTTCAAAACAACGCCTTCTATTGATATTGTTATCGGAGAAGCCGGTGACGCGTATAGAGTTAATAATGAAGGCGTAGAAAAAAATATTTTGGATCTATATACCCGTTCCATTCTTTTTATTAAACCTGGTCTAATTATTATTTATGATAAACTTAAAGCGAAAGAGCCCTCTACTTTTGAGTATCGTTTACATGCCTTAAATAAATTTGAAATTGAAAAAAATAATCAAATTAAAGTTAAGTCCGGAGATGTGGTTTGCGATATAGAAATGCTTCTTCCGGAGACGTTAAAATTTAGTCAGACTGACCAATATGATCCAAACCCATGGTCGCAAATTACAAATCGTGATTGGCATTTAACCGCTGAAACGGAAAATGATAAAAACTCAACAGAGTTCATTACTTTGTATCGGCCCCATAAAAAAGATCAGATAAAAAAATACAATTCAGAACTAAAAAAAGTTAATGGTGGATACATTCTAAATGCCGAGTATGACGGGGGAAAAGTTATTGCACTTTTACCGATAGATGATTCATCAAATTTATCAGTAGAGGGACTAGAAACAAAAGGCAATATCATCGTTCAATTGCGTGATAAAAATGACGCGATTATTGAAACTCTTAAACTGGATTGAAATAATACTAATTTAAAAAATGAAGCAAAATTACATGTAAAGAATTCAAGGGAGAAACAAAATGAAGTATATAAAATTATTTCTTGTAATATTTTTTTTATCGATTAGCGTTACTTTGGCTGATGAAAATAAATCTGAAACCACATCTAGTGTAACAGTTTCGGATACAATAAAAATCCATCCAATCGGTGATTCAATAACAAGAGGAAAAGAAGGAGACGCTTACAGACACTATTTAAAAACAAAGCTGAGAACAGAATCTCATATTGAGGTCGATTTTGTTGGACTTTGTACACATGCAGCGGATGTTGGTGCGACATGGCAGGACAATCAGGAATTATTTAATAAACTTGAAGGCGACATTGAACATGACGGCTGGGGTGGATTAAAAATTCATGAAATTACAGACATGACAAAAAATACTAGAGGAAATCCAAAAGTTACAGTTGAGCAGATGGTCTCCGATAATCCCGCGGATTTTATTCTTTTGATGATCGGTACGAATGATATTATAAGCAGTTATCTGCTTGCTGAAGCTCCAACAAGATTGGATACTCTTATTGCCAGAATCCTCAGATCAGCCGGTAACGCGCATCTAATAGTTTCTACTATTCCTCCTACTCCTTTGCCTATTGCAAATGGTAAAATACAAACAATGAACTCTTTTACACCCGGGATAGTTGAAGCATACAAACAGAAAGGGAAAAATATTTCGTTTATCGATATTAATGCAATGATGGGACCCGATGATTTGCTGAGCGACGCTTATCATCCCAACAGGCAAGGATTTGAAAAAATAGGGAATGGGTTTTACGAAGCAATTAAACCACTTGTTACGGATGTTAAAGATAATGAAACAGAAAATGGGGTAAAAAAGGGATTCGGTTTAAAGCAGAACTATCCAAATCCATTTAATCCATACACGAAAATAAATTTTTCGATCTCAAAAGATTCATCTGTTAAACTAAATATTTATGACATCACAGGTAAATTAGTTAGAAAATTGGTGGATAAAGAAATATCAGCGGGTGAAATGGAGGTGGAGTTTTATGCTGGAGACCTGCCAACAGGGGTATATTTCTATCGACTTCAAACGCAAGATTTCATGGAAACTAAAAAACTCACACTGCTAAAATAGTTTCAGAAAATATTAAAATTCTAAAAAAGTATTATCTTTTTAAGATGAGATTGTATTGGATAAATCGGGTACTTATTAGATTTAGCAGTTAAATCTCAAAAGAACTGATATATGGAAATTAGGAACTATATTTAAAATATTGTTCTTTTTCTCAAGCATATTTTAATTGTTCAGGCGACCTTTGAAACTGCACCAAAAATATGATCTAATCAGGATTAAGGAGTAAAAATGCTTGAGGGAAAGAATATCGTTCAGCCTATCAAAAATATCATTGAGACGCATTCCAAATTAGCCAAATTAAAAGTCTAGTCCAAAATTTCTTATTAGTACAAACTAGAGAGAATAAAAGTATTAAAAGGTAATCAAGATTAATTCTCCTTGACAATAAGATAAATTAACTGTTATATTTGTTGGGTTGTTGGTACAACCAAACAAGTGTAATGCTCAACTCTATCATTTATGAAATACTGATGTTTAAATTGGAGTAGAAAATGAATATCAATATTAAGAAAAAATTTATTTTTATCATTTTCCTAGTCTTATTTTCGTCCCCCTCACAATTCGCACAAGAGCACCTTCGAATAGTATCCTGCACACCAAATTGGACTAATACTGTGGCGGTACTTGGCGCTACAGACAATCTTGTTGGTGTGACACGCTATTGTATTTTCCCTGACTCAATACCTAGACTTGTTGAAAATGGTAAACTTGAAGTGATTGGCGGGTTTGTAGACATTAATAAATCAAGAATTATGGAATTGAAACCGGATTTGGTTTTAACAAGTAGTGGAATACAAGAAAAATTGCGGGACTATTTTATTGAACATGGTATAAAAGTTATACACATGAATCTTAATTCTCTGGATGAAGTATATGGTGACATAATCAAACTCGGAGAAGCTATAAACAAAAAATCAAATGCAACCGAACTTGTAGCCAACATAAAAGATGAATTGATACAAGTGGAGTCTAAATATAAAGATTTACCACGCGTCTCGGTCTATTACGAGATAAATTACTTTTATAAGTGTGTCCCGGGTCAAGATGATTTCATGACAGAACTTATTAAAATAGCGGGCGGAGATCCTATATTTTCAGACAGACCCGGTGTTGCGCCGAGTGTTACATGGGAAGAGGTTGTAAAAGCGAATCCCGATGTAATCCTTTTACCTCTATGGGCAAATGCAAATGGACCATATTTCGAGGGAAAAAAGGCCGGATATGGAACAACTACACCAAATGAAGTAGCAAATAGGCCAGGTGCAAAAAATATAAAAGCGGTTATAAACGGTAAAGTAAGATATATCGACTCGGCTAAAACTAAACAGGCAGGACCCCAAATTTCCGTAGCTGCGGATCTTTTCGGTAAAGCCATACATGCCGATGGCGACTATGAACTATTAAAACTGGATAAAGTCCCAGACAATATGGAAACTTTATTATCCTTTTTTGTCCCCTTTGTTAATTCAATGAATATTTGTTTTTTACAACAATATGAGGTGGTTGGTAATTAAGTGATCTTATAATTGTAAAGGAAATCCATAATGGAAATCGATAAAAAAAGCGTTTTACCTCTTTACTATCAACTAAAAGAAATTCTTAAAGAAGAAATTGATATAGGTAAATATAAATCGGGTGAAAGGATACCATCTGAAAATGAACTCTGTGAAAAGCTAAGTATCAGTAGAAACACAGCGAAGCAAGCAATAGCCAGTCTTGTGACGGAAGGCATTCTTTACCGTGAACAAGGCAAGGGAACATTTGTTGCTGAAAAAAAAGTTTTTGACGGCCTATCTGAACTTTTTAGTTTCTCGGCTAGATTTAGAGAACTTAACGGTAATTTAAATACAAAAGTAATTTTTACAGAAGAAATTAAAGAATCAAAAGAAGCTCTTAAGTATTTGAATCTTAAACACAACATAGATCTTTTCAGAATTCAAAGACTACGATTGCTTGTAGATCAACCCATATCATTACAAACCTCATATATTCCTAAACATTTTTGTAAAAGTTTATTAAAACATGATCTAGAAAAGGAATCATTAATAAATATATTGAAAGATAAATTCGGCAATAATTTCAGTCACTTCAGCGAAACAATTTCCTGCGTAAGTGCCGACCAATACGAAGCTGATCTGTTAAAGGTAAAAAAGGGTTCGGCTCTTTTTCTGGTCACTCGAAAAACATTGTCTAAAAATAATGAAATAATAGAATTTGCTCGCTCATTCTTACCAGGAGATAAATGCGAATTTTATATCGGACCGGAAAAATATGTGAGTATCGGTATCAATAAGAAACATTGATAAAAAGAGAGCCAAATGTCATTAATTATAATACCTGCAGAAGAGATAAATATTGATGATAAAAAAAAATTTTGGACCCCCAAAAGAATTGCACGCATGTCTATTTTTATAGCTATCAGTGCGGTTGGCTCAATGATAAAAGTGCCTAGTCCCACTGGCACTGTAGCCCTCGATGCATCAATTGCATATTTTTCCGCGATTGCATTTGGTTGGCGGGAGGGATCTATTGTGGCAATTCTCGGACATATATTGACAGCCTTGACAACTGGATTTCCCTTAAGTTTTCCCCTCCATATTTTTATCGCTTTTCAAATGGCTGCATGGGTTTCACTATTTGCTGTAATAGCTAAGAAAATTCATCTGTGGGCAGGGATTATCGTTGGAGTTTTCCTTAACGGACCAGTTTCTTCATTACTTGTCGTGCCAGTCGGCGGCTTTGGACTTATGGCAGCCTTAATTTTACCACTTACAATTGGCTCGGCAATTAACATTTTTGTTGCGGTTACAGCTTACCTAATTATTAACAAAAGTAAAATAATTTAAAATTATGCTTAACGACGAACTATTAAAAAAATATAAACAAATGAAGGAAAATCCCGACTCTGATTTTTTAAATGTTCGTTCAGCGAGAGATTTACTAGTTACGGAGTTAACGGAAGATTTTTGGATGATTGTATCATGTGACTCAGATGGCGGAATTGGACCAAAAGAAAAAGATACTGTTCAATGCTCGGGTTACTCACTAGGACGTTTTGCGGCAAGAGTGCCTCTTATGGAAATGTTAGCTTGTGGCGCTATTCCTGTTTTAATTGTAGATGTACTAGCCGTTGAGATGGATCCTACAGGAAAAGAAATTATTGAAGGTATTAGAGATGAAGCTGCTCAAGCCGGTATGAAAAAAGATTTCGTTGTTACGGGAAGTACCGAAGATAATGTTGTTACTATTCAAACAGGTTTGGGTGTAGTTGTTATTGGACTAGTTAAAAAAGAAGATTTCAGACCCGGTAAATCAGAATCCGGCGATTTGGTAATTTGTATAGGTTTCCCGAAATCAGCACCCGCTGATAAAGTCGATTTTAACGATAAGGAAATCGCAAATCTTGAAACGATCCGCCTAGTCCGTAAATTGGATTATATAAATGATATTCTTCCGGTTGGATCTAAAGGTATTAAATATGAATTTGATCAACTGGGACTCTCGGCTGGATTAAAATCAGTAATAAAAAAGAATCTAGAAATTGACACTCTTAAATCGGGTGGACCCACAACTTGTTTTCTTATTTCACTTCCTCCCATCAAAGTGAAAGAATTAGAGAATAAAATAGACAGACCATTTACAATTATTGGACATTTAATAGCTGATGAATAATAGGCCAGAACTAGAAAGAGGATCGGTATTTGGAGATGTCGAAAAATTTCGATATGCCGACAGCACTGCGGACACTCTTACTAATATTAAGATAAACATCAAAAAAGGTGAGATTATTGGTGTGATGGGAAGAACCGGTTCTGGAAAAACTTCACTGCTAATGCTGCTCAATGGTTTGATTCCTCATTTTTATGAGGGTGAATTCAAAGGAAACGTTATTTCCAACACTATGAATACTCAGCGATATAGGGTTCAAACACTTTCTCGGTTTATAGGTATGGTGCTGCAGGATGCGGAAACGCAAATTTTTAGCCTAACAGTGGATAAGGATGTCGCATTTGGACCTTCTAACTTAGCATTTGATAGAGATAAAATTAGAAATGCAGTGACATTCTCTCTGGAAGCGGTCGGCTTAAAGGGGTATGAAAGTAGAATGACCACAGGACTTTCTGGAGGTGAAAAGCAAAGAGTTGCAATTGCAGGTGTTCTGGCAATGGAGCCCGAAATATTAGTTTTGGATGAACCTACTTCCGAACTCGATCCGAAAGGAAAACTTGAAATTTATGAGCTATTAAATAAACTGAGACAAAAAAGAGACGTTACAATTATTATTTCGGGCCATGATAGTGAAGAGATGCTTCATTATGTTGATCGTTTAATGGTTATGGAAAATGGTAAAATTGTTTGGGAAGGGAAACCGGAAAAATTATTCACCGATATTACACTAACTAAAAATTTGGGAATTTGTCCGCCCGAAATAACTGAGATAGGGAAACTACTTTCAAATGGTGATAAGGAAACCTTATATCTAACGGTATCTGAATGTGTTGCAGACCTTACAAAGAAACTAAAACTTTCTAGTACCCCAATTGATAATAAAGCAACTAATTATAATTCGAATTCTCCAATAATAATAGAGACAAATAATCTTTGTTATTCTTACGATAAAAAGTCGAGTGTTCTAAAAAATATAAACATAAAAATCCATATGGGCGAATTCGTGGCCCTAATAGGAAAAAACGGTGCCGGTAAAACAACTTTCTCAAAACATCTAAACGGTCTGCTTAGACCTACTAATGGAAAAATATTTATTAATGGCAGAGATGCCTTCAATATAAATACTGCAGAGTTGAGCAAAACTGTCGGTTATGTTTTTCAAAATCCCGATCATCAGATTTTTGCAGCATCCGTAAAAGAAGAAATAGAATATGGTTTAAAGGCATATGGGTTCGATGAAGAAGAAAGAGAAAAGCGAGTAAAAAATGTTCTCAGGTTTGTTGGAATGGAAAATTATGAAGAACGTCATCCATTTTCACTTGGTAAAGGTGAGAGGCAGAAACTAGCCGTATCATCTATTCTTGCAATGACCCCTCAAATTTTAGTTATTGACGAACCAACAACAGGGCAGGATTGGGAAGGCGCACTAAAAATGATGAGTCTCTTAAAAGAATTACATGCTAAAGGTCATACGATAATTACTATAACGCACAACATGCGATTGGCAGCTGATTATGCCGATCGTGTGATAGTTTTTGCCGACGGACAAGTTGTACTTGATGATGCGCCTGCGAACATTTTTAAACAAACAGATATCTTAAATAAATATTTCATTACACCACCACAATCTGTGCTAGTTGCACAAAATCTTAAACCATTTGGAATTATGGATAACCTTTTAACAGTTAACGAACTAGTTGAAAATATTAAATCAAAATTGAATTAAGGCGAAATTTTGTTAATTGAATATTACCCAATAAACACACAATTACACAAGTTAGATGTTAGGACCAAACTTTTTGGTTTTTTGGCTATTACTATAATTGCGTTTATTTTTTTATCGCCTGTAATTAATTTTTTTCTGGTTCTGATAAGTTTACTGATGCTCATTTGGGCTAAGGCTCCTATAAAAAGATTGAACCTCGTTATAAAACCATTAATCCCGATTTTTATTATTATGCTGGTAATTACCGGCTTTACATATTCTCCCTCTGCTTTCGAATCAGAATTCAATAGAAATATTTTGTTTTATCTCCTTCCGGATATGGGTGCTCCATTTACTGTTGGAGGATTTCAATTGGGACTAACCCTTGTAATGAGAATTCTAACTATGGTTTTAGCTTCCTCTGTTATTACGTTTACTACACAAATTGAAGATATCCTTCAACTCTTCAAAAAAATGAAAATGCCATATCAATTAGCATTTGTAATTACAACTGGAATTCGTTTCATACCTACAATGCAGAAAAAAGCGGAGATGATACAGGAAGCACAAATAACACGCGGTGCAGAAATAGGAACGGGTGGGATGATTAAAAGAATTAAATCATTTATCCCAATACTTATTCCTATGATCGTCAACTCTCTGCGTATGTCGGATAATTTGGCGGTGGCTATGTTGAATCGCGGATTTGGCGCAATGAAAACATCTACAGATTTAGAAGAAATAAAGATGACTACGAAAGATTACGTTATATCAATAATAATAATGATAATACTAGTTTCAGCCATTTGGGCGAGAAATAAAAATGTTGGAGTTCTATAATGAATAATCAAAAAACAAATTTAACAGAAGAACAAATATTTAAAAAAGCATATGGAACTTTATTAGGAGTGGCAACCGGAGACGCGCTTGGTATGCCATCTTCAATGATGAGCCCGGAAGCAATTAAAAATACATTTAAGAAAAAGATTACATCTTTTCTTCCTGCTCCGGATGGTCACATAATTCACTTTGGCATGAAAGCGGGTGAAATAACAGACGATACTCAACAAACATTGGTGCTTGCCGATATTTATCTGGAAGAAGGTAAGTTTTCTAAAGAAAGTGTAGCCAAACGTCTTCTTGCATGGGCTAAAGCTATGGATGGTTTCACTAACACACTACTAGGACCTAGTTCGATTAGATCATTAAAAAGAATTGAAGATGGAGTTCCTATTGACCAGGCCGGTACAATGGGTGACACAAACGGAGCCGCAATGCGAATTTCTCCCGTGGGAATTGTGAATCCGGGTGATTACGATGCGGTAATTAAAGATGTTCATGAAGTTTGTATTCCAACTCATAATACTAACATCGCAATCTCAGGAGCTGCTTCGGTTGCCTGCGCGGTAGCAGCTGGTATGGCTGGAGAAGATATAGATGGAGTAATTGATGCATATTATTACGGCGTGAATAAAGGTATGGCTCTCGGAACACAATGGTATAGCGCCTCAATATCACACCGTGCAAAATGGGCATTGGAAATTGCGAGATCTGGAAAAAGTGAAGAAGAATTCTTAAGTGACCTGTACAATTATATTGGTGCGGGTGTCGTGATGTCGGAAGCAACTCCAACTGCACTTGCTTTATTTGTTTACTACAAAGGGGATCCGATGAAAACAATTATGGGTGCGGCTAATATGGGAGGCGATTGCGATACAATTGGCGCCATTGCCGGAAGCATTGCAGGTGCCTACGCCGGGTCAGATGCTTTCCCTCAGGAGATAATTGATAAACTGGAAGAAGTTAACAAACTAAACCTAAAAAAATACGCACATGAATTTACAGGGAAGATAACAGCAAAAAAAATGGAGTAAATCCATGAAAATATATGGACACAAATCTTTTAACAGTTTTTTTATTGCATTAGTCTTTTTTTGTACATCATATTTTTTATACGCGCAAAAAGCTAAGATAAATGTTCCACCTGGATCAGCACAGCTTTTACACGGGAAAATTGTAGATGAAGCAGGCGATCCATTAATTGCTCAAGTACAGGTGTGGTATTACAGCTTTACGGAGGTTGTATCAAGTTTCACATCCGATGAAGTTAAGGGAAGAACAGATAATTTGATAGGTATGACTTACTCCACTATCGATGGTTTCTATTCTATAAAAGTTCCCGCAGATACTTTGCTTTTAATCATCTCAAAGGGTCCAGAATGGGAATTGATAATTAAGAAAATTATTGTTTTAGAAAATGAATTTGGCGGACTTGAAAATAATGCGACACTTAAACATTTGTATAATCTTCAGAAGTTAGGGTGGTATGGTGGGGACACTCATCTGCACAGTGTCTTTAGTGATGGACGACAAACACCTACAGAAATTGCTAATGCATTAAAAGGCGTAGGCTTGTCATGGGGCATTCTAACAGATCATAATACGATTGCAGGAGCGAAAGAATGGTCTTCTTGTAAAAGTAAAGATTTTATTACTATAATCGGTAATGAGATCACTTCCGAAGCTTCTTTTAGCTCTATTGAAAATGGTTATGGACATATGAACCAAATATTTATCGATACATTAAACGGCGCAGATCCTAATAATCCAAATATTTGGGCAAGAGCCATTTTTAATGATCATAACGACGTACAAAATATTATAAACAAGACTCATGAGCAAAAGGGAATGCTTGTTATTAATCATCCATATCAGAATTGGGACTGGTCGGGACGATTCAAATCTTGGGGAGAAGTTAAAAACTTTGATGCCATTGAGATTTGGAATTGTGAACCTCCTCACTCTCTTACTACTTCCACATTCGACCCGAATCTTACAAACCGAAATACGTGGGCAGTACAAAGTTGGTTTTCTTTTTTGAACTGCGGAATTAAAATACCGGGTCTTGCAGGCTCCGATAATCATGATAATACAGGGGTTAACTCTTACCCTAAAGGAGAATATTTTTGGAATACCACCGTTGGCAATCCTCGATCATATGCATACATAAATAACCTTAACGAAAATGAAATCAAAAGCGCATTAATGCAGAGCAATTTGTTTCTTACATCAGGTTTTGGCCCGCTGCTTCTTGCTGAAGTCAATCATAAAAAACCGGGTGAAATATTGGAATCAATAGATAATGAAGTAAAAGTTTCTATTGAAGTATTATCAAATTATCCGCTTCTTAAAAACGAGGGTGCAATAAGGATTATTTATAATGGAGAAGTAGTAAAATCAATTGCAACAGCAAGTACTATGACATTTCATGATTCTGTAGCTATTGAGATTGATAAAGACGGCTGGATTGTGGTTGAGGTTTTTGGAGAATGGCCAATGTTTGCAATCACTAATCCTATCTTTGTGGATGTGCCCCCTTTCGGTGATTGGCCTGTGCGGGAGTGGGTTGAACCGAATGATGTGAAGTTATGGAATAAATTTAAGTCACACCCGAATATTACTATTCCGGATGGACCTTCAAACTGGAAAAACAGTAAGTATATATTCAATTTATTGGAAGAATCATTATAAGCAACAAAAATAACTACATGCAGTTGAGGATGTTAAACCACAATAAGGAGAGGTAAAATGTTGAAAAAGAATGTCTACTTTGTAATTTTTATTCTTTTTGTAGCTTACACCGGCAATATCTTCTCACAAGAAGAGAAAAAGAAAGAAAAAAGCGCAGATGTAATATCTGCTGAAAACTTATCCAGCAAGACCAATGCTGAAGATATGGCAGACGCATTAAAAACAGTTCCCGGTATTTTTATTCGTGAGGGGGCTATTAATATTAGGGAAGCATCGGCCAACAAGGTTTTAATTTTAATTGACGGCCAGAGAATGAATAATGCTCAAAGTGGAGATTTTGACGTAACCACTATACCAATTGACGCAATTGAAAAAGTGGAGGTTTTAAGAGGAGGCAACTCGGCTCGTTATGGTGCAGATGCTGTTGGTGGCGTTGTTAACTTCATTACAAAAAAAGCTACAGAAGATTCAAAAATGGATGCTGGGCTAAGAGCAACATACGGATCATTCAATCAAAAGTTCTTGAATCTATATACAAGCAATGTGATTAATGATTTAAATTATTATCTATCTTACAAGAGAACAGATAGTGACGGGGATTTTAAATATGAAGAAATAGACGGAACAAAAAACACCCGTGAAAACAATTATACAAAATCTAATGATGTGATGTTTAAACTGGGCTATAACACATCAGAAAAAGGTAATTTAACATTTTCGACACAGTATACACAATCTGAAAGTGGTACACCCGGAAGTGTGCAGGGTTTAGCTAACTGGCCTATTATAACTCCAAACGCATATTTAAGAATTGACAACATGTTCTTTAATTTAAATTATGCCCAAAAAGAAGTTTTTGGCAAAGCAGACTTTTCGGCTAATACATATTTCCATAATTTCAGAACAAGATATGATGATCCCGATGCATGGGGCGGTCCGACTTCCAGCGATCATAAAAATAAAGCATATGGAGTTGAGCTGGCACAAAATAATCCGCTTAGTGATTTAATTTCTTTGGATTATGGTTATGTTTTCAGACATGATGAAGCAAATAGCAGTTCTTTAGGAGAAAAGAGTCGCGAAACTCACAGTGGTCATCTTGCTGCCACATTAGGAATAAAAGATATAAATTTCTTATTTAATTCTATATCAGTAGTTCCCGCTTTGCGATACGACGCACCTGATGATTTTGAAAAAGTACTCTCGCCAAAAGTTAGTTTGATGTTTGCTAATGGCGGAGCATATGCGTTTAATCTTAATATGCATGTTAGTAAATCATACCGCGCTCCAACTTTTAATGACCTTTACTGGCCGGAAGATGCCTATACAGTAGGTAATCCTGATCTAAAACCTGAAAAAGGGACAAGTTATGAAGTAGGTTTTGGATTCCAGCTTCCATTCTTAAATAATGCTCAGATTAATATTAATTATTTCAATAGTTCAATTGACGACCAGATTATTTGGGCTCCAAGAGCTGATTTTAAATGGACACCAACAAATGTTGAAAAATCTAAAACTTCCGGTTTAGAATCATACATTGGTTTTAAATTCTTTGACGAGTCTATGAAATTAGATATTAACCATACATACATGGATGCCAAGGATGCTAGTGGTGAAGAAAACGACGGAAAATTATTGATATACCGCCCATTCAATAAATTGGATGTAAATGCAGGTTATGTTATAGGAATGTATGAAATCAACGCAAACTATCAATTTATGAGTAAAAGATATGTTAATGTCGATAACTCAGAATCATTGCCTGACTTGAGCCTTGTAAACGCTAATGTTAGTGTAAAACCGAAATTGTTTCAATTGAACTGGATGTTCAGATTAGACTTGAATAATGTATTTGATAAAAGTTATCGCCTAAGTGATGGTTACCCGATGCCAGGAAGAGAAATTAGAGCGACAATTGGGTTAAGTTTACATTAAATATTAATCAGAATTACGAGAAGCGCTGTTGCCGAAAACTGGTTGCTCTTACTGCTAAATTAATTCCACAGCGCTTCTCCATAAATTTTATTAGGGCATAGACTATCCAGATCAAGTTTAAAACAACCAAAAGGTATTTAATGTGAAAATCCTACAAAAAAATATCGTCAGTATTTTTCTATTTCTTTTATCATTTCAGCCATTATTTGGACAACATGGCGGAATAGTGAAAGGGGTTCTTAAAGATGGAGCTACGAATGAAATTATAATAGGCGCGAATATTTATTTGAAGGGAACTCACACAGGTTGCGCCTCGGACGAAGATGGGAATTATATGATTTCACAAATCCCTGCCGGCAAACATATTTTGATTGTAAGTATGTTAAATTATTCAACTATCGAACATCCATTCACAATTTCCGAGGGTGAAGAGATAAATATTAATTTTAATTTGAAGGAGAATCATTTTGGATTCTCGGAAGTTGTAGTAACTGCCACGCGTTCTGAACAACTTGTCACTTCAATCCCGGTTTCGACAGAGGTTTTGAGTACGAAAAAACTACAACAGCTAAACGCTAAAAATGTTGGACAAGCGCTTGAATCAATAGGTGGTGCAGTAGTAAAAAGTTATGGAGCGTTAGGTTGTCTTCAGACCATTTCCTTGAGAGGATCAACAGACTCACAAGTTCTTGTTTTGATTGATGGTCAAAGATTGAATGACGCCCAAAGCGGATCAGTCGATTTAAGTTCAATTCCACTCGATGCAGTTGAAAAAATTGAGGTTGTAAAAGGTGGTCACTCGGCTTTATACGGAACTGATGCCGTTGGTGGTGTTATCAACATTATAACTAAATCAATGGCACATGAAAATAAAATAGATTATTCAGCCAATGGAACGATCGGTTCCTTCGGAACTAGTATTTATGATGCCTCAATTGGGCAGGGAATCAATAATTTGGATTATTTTATTTCATACAACCGTACTCAATCTGACGGAGACTATAAATACACTAATGAAAATGGCGATAAGGTAAAAATGGTTAACGGTGACACAAAAGCCGATAATGTATTTGTTAAAGCTGGTTATTCATTCTCCAATTCTTCAAGATTATTTGGTTTTGTGAGATATAGATATTCCGATAACGGCTCACCTGGTTCTGTGGATTACCCTAATGCAACGGCGAGAAACAAGGTGGGAAATTTTCATTACAGCCTTAGTTACGAAGGTATTAAATTCGGCGCAACGGTTTTAAATTTGGGCGCCTACACAATATTTAATGATCATGATTATCTAAATCCCGAATCATGGATGGGTGAAGAAGACTTTAACTACTTGAATAATTCAATCGGATTTACAACTCTTGGTTTTACCGATCTTAGCTATTATGGACTTTTATCATACGGATATGAATTTAGACACGATAAACTGGAAACCGAGTACAAATTAAATGGTTTAGTTTCACCTTTTATAGGGAACCACAACAGAAATATACACAGTATATTCCTTCAAAATGATTTTACTCATTACTTTGATCACTACTGGAAAACTACAATTATTCCAGCAGTAAGGTTCGACAACTTTCCTGAGGAAAATGTGGGCTCTCAGATAACACCCAAAGTTGGTTTTACAATTGGTTATGAGGGTGATTGGCGCGGATCAATACGCGGAAATTTTGGCCGGGTGTTTAGAGCTCCAAATTATAATGATCTTTATTGGCCCGAAGATAGTTGGACCAAAGGTAATCCTGAGTTAAAACCAGAAAGTGGATCGACATATGATTTCGGTTTCATAGTACAGTTCCAAGGTTTAGGGAGTTGGAGTATAGAATCAACATATTTTGCAAGTAACCTAAAAGACCTTATTTTGTGGGCTCCGGGTGATTCAACTCAGGGGTTTAAATGGCTGCCTTCTAACGTTGCTTCCGCAAAAACTGGGGGGCTTGAATCAAAAATAAATTGGCGTGGGCTAAATAATCTACTAGCACTTCAGTTTTCTTATACTGTATTAAGCGCTAAAGATGACGGCAATAATTCCTCGACTAACGGCAAATATCTAATTTATAGACCAAAAGATAAATTCGATTTTCTAATAAATATAAATTATGGAATCGCTGCATTAAACCTGATTTATAATTATGTCGGAAAAAGATTTCACGATGCAAAAAACACAATTGAACTGGATAGCTATTCGTTGTTTAATACAAACATAAGTGTTAGACCAGAATTATTCGGAGTAAGCTGGCTAATGAGGTTTGAAGTGAACAATTTAGCCGATGAGGAAATTGTAATTACAAAAGGATCTCCTGTTCCCGGAAGGGAAATTAGGTTTACCGTTGGCATTAACAGCTCGATCATTAATTGAAATTCTAATATGGATATTTAAGGAGTAGGCGAAATGAATGACAATTTTCTGATTAAAGATATCAATCTAGCTCAAAAAGGTGAGCAGCTAATTGATTGGGTGGCGAATAAAATGCCAGTGTTAATCGGATTAACAAATAAATATGAGAAGGAAGGAGTATTCAAAGGTAAGAAAGTGGCTTTATGTATTCATCTTGAAGCTAAGACTGCGTTTCTTGCTCTCGCGCTAAAAAGACTTGGTGCGGAAGTATGGATAACCAGCAGTAATCCACTTTCAACAAAAGATGAAGTCGCCGCGGCTCTCGCAAAACAAGGTGTGCACGTATACGCAAAGCACGCTGCTTCTAAGGAGGAATACCATTCTTATTTACATTCTATATTAAAAAACCGAATGCACGTTACAGTCGATGATGGTGGTGATATTTGTGAATACCTTCACCAATTTAAAGAATATGGGGAAAATATTAGAGGTATCTGTGAGGAAACTACAACCGGTGTTAACAGACTTAAAGCTTTGTCAGCTGAGGGCAAATTACTATACCCGGCAATAGCGGTTAACGATGCTAAGTCGAAACATTTGTTTGATAACCGTTACGGTACCGGTCAATCTACTTGGACAGCCATAACTCAACTGACTAACATGAATGTTGCCGGAAAAACAGTTGTTGTGATCGGTTATGGTTGGGTTGGTAGAGGAGTCGCAGTCAGAGCGCAAGGTCTGGGTGCGGAAGTAATCGTCACCGAAATCGACCCATGGAAAGCTCTTGAAGCTCGTATGGATGGTTATAAAGTTATGCCTATCGTTGAGGCTTCTCCTTTAGGAGACTTTTTTGTTACAGCCACCGGCGAAAGTAATGTTATTAGAATGGAACATATAAATAAAATGCACAACGGAGTGTTCCTTTCGAATGCCGGTCATTTCGATTATGAAATTGATATTCCACGACTAAAAAAAGATGCTGAGGGTTATAAAATTGTTCGAAGCGAAGTTGAAGAATATACTTTGAATAATGGCAATATAATTTATATTCTTGCCAGAGGCGGTATAATTAATATTGCCGGTGGACTTGGCCATCCAGTAGATATTATGGATATGTCATTTTCTGTGCAATTAGCTTGTCTTCATTATTTCCTTGTAAATAATGCAGAAAAAAAATTGTATAAAGTACCTGCTGAAATAGATAAAATTGTTGTTGAAGAAAAGTTGAAAGCTGAAGGCATAGAAATAGACGAAGAAATTATCTAACAAATTATATAAGGTCTAGCCGATGGAATTCTCAAGAGTAATAAGTGTTATTGGTTTTATTGTAATATTACTGATGGCCTGGATATTATCGAATAATAGAAAAGTTGTAAACTGGCGTGTAATAATCTGGGGTGTAGTTCTTGAAATTCTCTTTGCATCCTTCATTTTTATTTTACCCATCGGGACGCAGTTTTTTATGTTTGTTAATGATGTCGTAAATGGTGTATTAGATAGTGCTACGTTTGGAATAAGATTTTTATTCGGAAGACTTGGTCTTTCACCGGGAAGCGTGTCTGAAACAGGTGAGACTTCCATCGGATTTATTTTAGCACTTCAGGCTTTTCCAACTATAATATTCTTCGCTTCGCTGGTAGGTGTACTTTATTATCTTGGAATTATGCAGAAAATTATCAGGGGATTCTCTTTTCTTTTTACAAAACTTATGGGGATTAGCGGAGCGGAGTCCTTAAGCGCTTCGTCAAATATTTTTGTTGGAGTTGAGTCAGGTTTGGTTATAAAACCGTTTCTAAAGTCAATGACACGCTCGGAGATATGCACTGTACTTACGGCAGGTATGGCAACTATAGCATCGAGTATGCTTGCCGTTTATATTATGATGTTGAAAACCGATTTCCCTTCAATAGCTGGTCATCTTGTTTCGGCCTCCATTATGAATGCACCGGCGGCAATAATCATTTCAAAACTATTATATCCGGAGACAGAAACGCCTGAAACAATGGGTAAGCATGTTAAACCCCACTATGAAAAAGAGGATAGTCTTTTTGAAGCTGTGATTAATAACGCCAATTCGGGTGTTAAAATAATTGTAGGTATTGCTGCTCTTCTACTTGCAGTTTTAGGTCTGATGACACTTGTTGACAAAATTATTGTTTTATTCGGATCACAATTAAATTACTTACTTTCAACAAATATTGATTGGACTTTGAAGGGTTTACTCGGGTACTTATTTTATCCAGTAACATTAGTTATAGGCATACCGTTCAGTGAAGCGGTAGAAATATCTAAAATAATTGGTGAAAGATTAATTCTTACAGAAGTAGTTTCCTTTCAAGATTTGGCGGCACTTACGCAGTCGGGAAGTATTTCACCACGAAGTGTAGTAATAACAACATATGCATTAACC
This sequence comes from Ignavibacteriae bacterium HGW-Ignavibacteriae-2, assembly GCA_002839805.1. Lineage (GTDB taxonomy): Bacteria > Bacteroidota > Ignavibacteria > Ignavibacteriales > Melioribacteraceae > PGYT01. The sequence continues at coordinate 31,663 of PGYT01000011.1, read as the reverse complement.
GGTTTTGCTTCCGTAGCTTCAATGGCTATTTTTGTTGGAGGCTTTTCAGCAATCGCTCCGGAACGTCTCAAAGATATTTCACGTTTAGGATTCAAAGCGCTTCTTGGAGCCACAATGGCTACATTATTAACGGCTAGTTTGTCAGGAGTTTTCTATACATCATCCTCAATTATGATGGGTCAATGAAAAATAGTAGAACCATAATTGCAGAAATGCCTAAAGTTGAACTGCATCTTCACCTCGAAGGAGCTTTCACTTTTGAATATTTACTAAGCTTAGTTGAAAAGTATGGTGGTGACCCAAATATAAAAAATATTCAAGATCTTAAAAATCTTTTCATATTCAGAGATTTTCCCCATTTTATTAAAACGTGGTATTGGAAAAATCAGTTTTTTAGAGAACCCCTAGATTTTGAAGAATCAACATATCAATCGCTTAAAAAATTAGCAGAACAAAATGTTGTTTATGCGGAAGTATTTTATTCTCCATGGGACTTTGAAAAGAATGGTCTGCGAACTGAAGAAATTACTGAAGCAACAATTTCGGGAATAAGAAGAGCGGAAAGTGATTTTAATATTAAGACAGGTTTAATTGCCGACATAGTCAGAAATTATGGAGCTGAGAGGTCAATAAAAAGAATGGAAGAAGTTTTACCTTATCTAAATAATGGAATTATTGGACTTGGATTAGGAGGCAACGAAATAGATTTCCCTGCCAAAGACTTTAAGGAAGTATATAGAAAAGCAAAGTCTTTAGGTTTTCGTTTGACAGCGCATGCCGGCGAAGCGGCTGGACCAAAATCGGTGCGTGAGGCTGTTGATGAATTAAAAGTTGAGAGAATAGGGCATGGAGTTAGATCTATTGAGGATCCTGTTTTAATTGATATGCTCCGAACTAAACAGATTCCTTTAGAAGTTTGTATTACAAGTAACATCTGCACTAAAATTTATTCGTCTTTTGAAGATCATCCATTTAAAAAACTTTTTGATGAGGGACTTTTTCTCACAGTTAATTCCGATGATCCCCCAATGTTCGGTTCCGACATAACAGGTGAGTTTCAGATTATACACGAAAAGTTTGGTTTTTCTCTGTCTTTAATAAAAGAACTTACAATCAATTCAGTTAATGCTTCATTTCTGGACCGGGAGAATAAAGAAAAATATAAAAGTTTTATCGATGATTATTGGGATAAGCTTAATTAAATATATTATCAATTATCTATTTTTTTTGTCTAAAAAACGTTCTGAATAAATAAAAATTCAGAATAATATGAATAAAGTACAAAAGTGAAAAATACTCTTAAAACCAAAAAAAAAGCGTAAGTTATAAATTAATAACTTACGCTTTTTATTGGCGGAGAGGGTGGGATTCGAACCCACGGTACCCTTGCGAGTACACTACCTTTCCAGGGTAGCCAGATCAACCACTCCTGCACCTATCCGTAAAAAACAGATTGTAAATATAAGGACTTATTCGATAAAGAAAAACTTTGGAAAAAATTTTAATTAATTATTATTTTTATTCGATTATTGATCAGTTAGTTTTTAGTAATAACAAAAACTTTGCTATATTTTATTCTTTGATGGATTTATTTGGGTCGTTAGTTCTATGCAGGAATTTTATCATAAATGGCATTCGCAGTACTTAAGTCGTGATTTCGAAATGCTTGTTTTCGGTCACTCCGGTATTCCTCTAATCTTATTTCCCACATCAAACGGAAGATATTACGAGAATAAAGATAATGGTTTAATCAATTCCGTTGAATGGTTATTAAATGAAGGAAAAATAAAAATTTATTGTCCGGATGGTTTCGACTGGGAAAGCTGGTATAATTTTGACATCCATCCGGCCGATAGAATTAAAACGCATATAGCTTACGAAAAATTAATTATAAACGATGTAATTCAATTCGCCTGTTTCGAAACTAATTCTCATAAGGTTGCTGTTGCAGGCTGCAGTTTTGGGGGATATCATGCTGCAAATCTAGCTTTCAAATATCCCGATAAAATTCATTCTCTTTTTTGTTTGGGGGGATCATTTGATATTAAACCCTTTATTTTGGGCCACTACGACGAAGATTGTTATTTTAACAACCCTCCAGATTATCTGCCGGGTTTAGACGATAAATGGTATCTGAATAACATTAGTAAAATGAAAATTGTTTTGGGCACCGGCGAAAATGATATTTGTCTTGATGAGAACAGGTCACTATCATGGATTCTCGCTCAAAAAAATATCAATCATTGGCTTGATGTTAAACCCAACGGTGTGCATGACTGGCAAGATTGGAATCAGATGTTTCCTCATTATCTGGGAAACTGTTTTTAATCCAAAATATTTATCTCATCTTTATTAGAAAATTCTAGGGATATAACTTTTTTTAATTCCGGAGTCAATTATTTAAATATAAAAATGCCGCATAAGAATAAATTTTATAGACTTACGCGGCAATTATTCTTAATCCATTTATTTAGAATACGGTTCCATTTCTCTATTGGGTGAATTCTCAACATATTTTAAGATTTCATCCACTTTATGAAGAGGGAGCCATTTAACCTGGCCTGTGCTTACATCATAAATAGCTCCTGCAACTTTTGCTTTGCCTTCTTTAACAATATTGCGAACGGCTGCACTGTTCATAAACAGATCCATTATACTTTGCCATACGTTTTCTTCCGTGGCATATGAGATGATTTCATCACCATGTATATCTTTATTTAGATCCATCGCCCGTTTTACAGCCGGAATAATATTATCAACTAATGGGGGAATATTACGTTCAAGTTTATGTTCAGCACCGTGTATAGAATGTGTAACGGCAGTTACTGCACCGCATTGTGTATGTCCCATAACAACAAGCAGGGGAGTATTTACATGAGCTAGTCCATACTCAATGGAGCCTATTTCATCAGTGTCACAAACATTTCCGGCAACACGAACCACAAAAAGGTCCATTATACCGGAATCAAAGATTAGTTCTACAGGAACACGCGAATCGGAACAGCTTAATACAGTTGCGTAAGCGTAATTGCCCTGATTCTCTTTGCCTGCCAGTTCTAAACGTTCTGAAGATGTATTGGGATATGTGGCTTTCCCTGAATAAAAACGTTTATTACCTTCTTTAAGCATTTTAATCACCTGATCGGCTTCGGGCTTTTTGTTACTATCATCGTCTTTTTTTACGGACGCCATTGCCGAAAATTGAAATACTAAAAAAGAGCAGAGCATATATGTCATAAAATTTTTCAATTTTATCATAAAATTCTCCATTTATTTTAAGTTGATGATTATTCTTAATGATAAAATTGAACAGTTATCAGAATATTTTAGAATAGCTCAATCAACTTTAGAGTCAACTATTTGATTAAAATCATCTTTCTTGCTTCAACAAAATTATCAGTTTTTAGTCTGTAAACATAAGTGCCACTGCTTAAATTACCGGCACTAAAATCAACATTGTAGGTTCCCGCCGATTTCATCTGATTATTTATTAAAACTGCAATTTCTCTGCCTAGAATATCATATATTCTAAGATCTACTGTCGATTGTTCATTTAACCCGAATCGAATACTTGTAGATGGATTGAATGGATTAGGGTAATTCTGATCAAGGAAATATTCACCCGGCGAGGAAAAATTTTCCACCGAGACTGCAACCTGCAAATCGAGAACTGCAATTGGAATTTTTCCGGTTTGGTTGCCATCAGTATATAGAACTTCAAGTTCCGGATCATCATCAACATTAGCTATTTTAACAACATCAAACCGCTGTGAAATTGATTCTGATAATAATGAATCAATTACTGAAATCGAATAACTTTCAGGACTCTTTAAATTGTTGCCTGTAAATTCAACTCTAACAATAGCACCGTTCGGGGTAGCTCCTCGCGTTCCGAAAACAATATCCATTTTTCCATCCTGATCAATATCGCCTACGGATCCTCCATTCAATCTGCCGCCGTCACTTATATATGGACTCATATCGGCTACAGCGGTCGAAGTTAAACCAGCGAATGTATCTATTTTAAGTATATATAAATTATTGTTTGCTGCGGACCAGCCGCCAACAACTATTTCATCTGTTCCGTCACCGTCAACGTCTACGACATTTGCAGTTTTCCAGCTTCCTCCTGGGATCATATCAGGGTAGGCGACTGGTGCTTCCCACGCGCCATTATTATAAGAAACCAAATCAACTATTCCATTTGAATGAATTATAATTAGTGTATTGTCAAGAACGGCAAAGTCATAAATATTACTTGCATCTATTTCTAGTCCTAATCCGGAATGTTCCATTGTCCAGGTTTCTGAGCCATCACCATTGTCGGGGATGTCAGTTACTGAAACAACACCGAAATGATAAGCTGAAGAAGAAGAACGGTCGCCGAAACAAAGCTCGTTTTGACCGTCTGAGTCAACATCACTAATAAACCATTTGAAGGGTCTTAGATCTTGGTTGTTCTGATCGCTTATTGTCCATTCGGCGTTTGGAGCGTAATTTCCGAATACATCAACGCCCATCGCATCGCTGCCGTCGCCAGGATACTCAAAAACAAGAATTCTTGGTGGGTTTGCATTTTCAGTATTAAAGTTATTTGTAGGTCCCCAAATTATTTCTGGCTTTCCGTCATTGTCCAAATCCCCAGTTGTTAATGCAGCCCAGCTGTTTTGCTGCGGGATATTTGTAATTATTGTGGACCAAACAGAATCCCATTTTTGTCCATCAAACTCAAATTTATACATTCGTGGTATAAGTTCATCCCCGCCTTGATCAAGCATATTGTTTACTGCGTAAATCTCTTTCTTGCCATCACCGTCAAAATCAACTCCGGCAATAAACTCTCCAAATCCAGTATTCTCGGAGTTTGGTACAGGAATTTCAAAACTTCTTTTAAATTTATCCGCCTGTGCAAAAACTAAAAAATTTGCTAAAAAAGATATAACAATAGTTAATAGTAACAGTTTTGATTTCATAATATTCCCTCGTTGGTTGGATGTAAATTGGAAAATATGAAAAATTAGGATAAACTAAAAGATATTCTACAAAATTTGTAATGGGAGATTAAATAAGAATATATAATTATTCAGTTAGATGTATATATCATAATGATGATATTTAATTTTGAGAAAATTTGGTTAAATAATATGAAATAATTATCGTTTTGACGATAGGTTGCACTCGGCTATTTAATCTTTTATTCTGCGGGTAAAGTTATTTGTGAGACCAGTTCAAAAAATTAACGGTTTATACTTTACTATATATACCGGATACATGATGAAGATATATTTAAAATAAAAAAGCCCGCATAAAAGCGGGCTTAATAACTTTGTACCGAAGGCCGGACTCGAACCGGCACATCCTTGCAGATACATGATTTTGAGTCATGCGCGTCTACCAATTCCGCCACTCCGGCACATTTATTTTAGAACACAAAAAAATCGAATCCAAAAATAGCAAACTAGTTACGAGTTAGCAACTTTATAATTGAATGATCTATTTATTTTTTGCGTTTTCAATCTTTGTCCACGCATCTTTAAGTGTGGCTGTCCTATTAAACACAAGATTGTCGGTTGTTGTATTTTTATTATCGACCGCAAAATATCCTAAGCGCTCAAACTGGAATCGTTCTCCTATTTTTGCGTTCTTTAAAAAAGGTTCTATTTTACAATTCTTCAATATTTCTAAAGAATCTTTGTTTATATGAGATAGAAAATCGACCTCTTTATCGCCTGCAGGATCAGAACTGTTGAACAGACGGTCGTATAATCTGACCTCTGCTTCAATAGCATGTTGAGCAGAAACCCAATGGATTGTCGCTTTTACCTTTTTCGTACTCGTTCCAACTCCGCTTTTAGTTTCAGGATCGTAAGAGCAATGAAGTGCGATAATTTCTCCCGTAGCCGGATCTTTAATAACTTCATCGCACTTTATTATATAGGCGTAACGCAGACGAACTTCACTTCCCGGAGAAAGTCGATAATATTTCTTTGGAGGATCTTCCTTAAAATCATCCATATCTATAAAAAGTTCGCGAGAGAACGGCAGCATACGGGTACCCATTGTCTCATCTTCGGGATTATTAACAGCTTCCATTTCTTCTATTTGTCCTTCCGGGTAATTTGTTAATATTACCTTAATTGGACGTAATACCGACATTACTCTCTGCGCCTGCTTATTAAGATGATCACGAACGCTGTATTCAAGAAGCGAATAATCTATTACATTATCGCGCTTAGCAACACCTACCATCTCAGCAAAATTTCTGATTGCTTCTGGTGTATAACCGCGCCGACGTAAACCTGAAATGGTGGGCATTCGTGGATCATCCCACCCATCAACATGTTTGTCTTCCACTAATTGCAATAATTTTCTTTTACTCATTATCGTATAGCTCATATTGAGTCTTGCAAATTCTATCTGCTGAGGGTGGTGGATTTCCAATTCTTTAACAAACCAATCGTAAAGCGGACGGTGATTTTCAAATTCCAAAGTACAGATGGAGTGGGTGATTCCTTCAATTGAATCCGATTGCCCATGAGCCCAATCATACATTGGGTAAATACACCACTTATCGCCTGTACGATGATGTGTTGCGTGTTTAATTCTATACATTATAGGATCACGCATATTCATGTTGGGTGATGACATATCAATTTTTGCGCGCAACACATGTTCGCCGTCTTTAAACTCACCGTTTTTCATTCTCATAAAAAGATCTAAATTTTCTTCAACGGCTCTGTTTCGATATGGACTTTCTATGCCAGGTTTTGTAGGCATTCCACGCATCTCTTTAATCTGGTCACCATCTGAAGAATCTATATATGCCTTTCCTTTTTTTATTAGTTTAACTGCATATTCAAAAAGTTCATCAAAATAATCGGATGCATATAATTCTTTCTCGCCCCAATGGAAGCCCAACCAACGGATGTCCTCAATTATCGAGTCGACATATTCCTGCTCTTCCTTCGTGGGATTTGTATCATCAAATCTCAGATTACATTTTCCGTTGTATTCAGAAGCTAATCCAAAATTAAGACAAATAGATTTTGCATGACCTATATGTAAATATCCATTTGGTTCAGGAGGGAAACGTGTAATTACACGCCCATTGTTTTTATTATTATCAATATCTTTATTGATAATCTCTTTAATAAAATTCGACGGTTTGTTGTCTTCCGAATTTCCCATATTACTTGTTTCTGTACTCATATTACGACCTGTTTTAGTCCAATTTTATTTTATCAATCGCTGTTTTAATTCTTTTAATAACTTCTTCTTTCCCGAGAATTTCCAAAATTTCGTATAAACCGGGACCTACACCAATACCCGAAACCGCCAATCTTACAGGGTGGATTAATTTACCGCCGCCAATGTTTAATTCTTCGGCAACTTTCTTTAGAGAAATTTCATACTGATCGTGCACTGGGTTTTCCAATTTCTCAAACTCAGAAATTAATTTATTCAGGTGTTCAGGAGTTTCAGGTTTCCATCTTTTATCCACAATATCCTGCGAATAAGTCTTCGGTTCCTCAAAAAAATAGGAACTGCGCTCAATAAAGTCTCCATAAAAGTTTAATCTGGATTTCATTGCACCGGCGACTTTAAGTAAATACTCATCACTAAAAGTTTTATCTCTAAACTCGGATTTTTCCAATTCCTTTTTAAGGAAAGGCAAGAGCTCTTCATTTGTTTGATTTTTAATATGCTCTGCATTCAACCAGTTAAGTTTGTCTATATTAAATACGGCCCCGGATTTCTGAACACGTTCCAGTGAAAAATTTTCAATTAATTCCTTAAGAGTGTAAAATTCTTTATCATCTCCTGCACTCCAGCCCAGCATCGCTACAAAGTTAAGCAAAGAGCTCTTTAAATATCCTTTTTCCCTATAATCTTCAACTGCCACGTCACCCTGACGTTTACTCAATTTGCTTTTATCCGCGTTAAGTAAAAGAGGGAGGTGGGCAAATTCAGGTATTTCCCAATTTAAGAATTCATACAACAGAACATGTTTTGGGGTTGAGGGGAGCCATTCCTCACCTCTGATTACATGAGTTATTTTCATCAAATGATCATCTACAACATTAGCCATGTGATATGTAGGGTATCCATCGCTTTTAATCAGAACCTGATAATCAATTGTACTTCTATCAAACTCAACATTGCCGCGCACTATATCTTTAATCTTCACTTTAGATCCAGGTTCAACATTAAGCCTTATAACGTGACTTTCTCCATTCTTTAATCTATCGGAAATTTCCTGTTTAGAAAGATTGAGACAGTGCTTATCATATTTTACCTGCGCAACTTTAGCTTTTAACTGAGTGTCTCTTAATTCTTCCAGTCTTTCAGACGAGCAGAAACAATAGTAGGCCTTCCCAGATTCAATAAGTTCATCAGCATATTTTTTATAAATATCTAAACGTTCCGATTGAATATAAGGTCCAGAAATTCCGCCTTGTCTTGGTCCTTCGTCGGGAACAAGTCCCACCCATTCCATAGTATCAAGCAAATTTTCTAAAGCGCCCTCAACAAATCTATTTCTATCCGTATCTTCTATTCGAAGTATAAAAGTTCCATTATTATGTTTCGCAAAAAGATAATTGTATAATGCTGTTCGAAGGCCTCCAACATGAAGATAACCAGTTGGGCTAGGCGCAAAACGAACGCGAGGTGTTTCATTAATCATTGTATTCTAATTCCATTTATATTACAAAAAAAAACAAATCCGGAACTAATTGAACCGGATTTGTAATAAACAATTATTTTGGAAAATTTTATTTTGCCGCGTTGGTGTAATATTTTACTTTTTCAATAAATTCTTTGCTGTCAATCGGTTTAGGTATATAGTCAGTAGCACCAGCTTCCAAACATTTTTCCTTGTCGCCTTTCATTGCAAATGCAGTAAGGGCAATTATTGAAGTGTCTTTATATTCGGGCAACTCTCGTATTTTTTCTGTTGCTTCAAATCCATTCATAATAGGCATTTGCATATCCATAAGTATCAAATCGAAAGTTTCTTTTTTCGCAGTATTTAAAGCGTCCTCACCGTTTTCTACAACAACAACATTCTCAAACCCATTTTTCTTCAGAAGGCGGGTGACTATAATTTGTGAATGTTTGTAATCCTCGGCGAATAAAATTTTAATAGCATTATCTTTCTTCCAGATTACATCTTCAACCGGTGTGGGTTCTTCGTATCTGTTTATCATCATGCTAATGGTATCGGCCAAGTCTTCTATATTAGTGCTTTTTTTACTCAATAATTCTTCAAACAAGCCGTCAATTTTTTTAAGATCATCATCAAAATTTTCTTTACCAGTATAAATAATGATTGGTAGATTAGCGAATTTGGAGTCCGACTTAATGGTTTTGATCAATTCAAATCCATTGGGATGCGGCATATCCAAATCTATTATTGCAAGATCTAACTGTTTATCGCTAATTAAATTCATAACATTGGCTGAGATATTTTCAGCTATTGGAATAAATCCGGCTGTTTCAATTGCCTGTTTTACAAGATTAAGAGTTGGTAAATCATCATCCACGCATAAAATGTTCGAATTTTTTCTCAGTTTATAACTAGTGAGCACTTCTACAAGGTAATTATAATTTATAGGTTTAATAAAATATTCAACCGCTCCCATCATAAATGCTTTTTGACTTTCCACTTCAACCGAACAAACTATAACGGGAAGATTTTTGAATTCTTTCTTTTCATGAATTTTCTTTAATAATTCCAGACCGTTAATATGAGGAAGTTCAACATCAAGAATTACTGCCAAATATTTACTTTTTGTAAGCTCAGCAAATACTTGTTCTTCATTATTTACGATAGTTGGATTATAACCCCATTTATTCAAATAGTTACTCAATAATTTGGAGGTAGCGTAATCATCCTCAATAACAAGTACACTATTTTCCTTTGTAGGTTTCGGTAATTGCACCGGGGCAGGAGGTATTACTTCTTTATGTAAATCCACATCAATCGAGAAATTAAAAGTTGTTCCCTGACCAACATGACTTATAACCCTTATATCTCCATTAAGAATTTTTATGTATCGTTTAACGAGGTTAAGGCTCAATCCAGTTAAACCGCAGTTATCGAGTCCATTAATTTTTGTAATGCCAAATGGTTCAAATATCAATTTCTTTGCAGATTCCGGTAATCCTTTACCATTGTCGGAAACTATGAATTGAATTTTGTCTGAAGATAAAATATTAACTTTAATTCTTATAGTGCCCGTTCCGGTAAGACTGGAAGACACAGCAAGCAAATTAGTTAATATAAACCTTAATTTGTAATCATCAACGCTGCATGATTCGGGCAGGGCATTATCTATTACTAAATCAAAATTTGTTTTCACGATAGGAAATTTTAAATGAACGGCATTAATTGCTTCTTCGATTAAATCTTTTAGAATAACATACTTTTTAGTTTCCTCTTTATAATATGTTTCTAATTTGGCAATGTCTATATAATCTTTAAGATTTATAAGAAGGTTTTGTGCGTTCTTTTTTATTGATGCAACATATTCCGACTGAGAAGAGGTAAGATTATCTTCAGCGAGAATAGAAGCAGATCCAATGATTGAATTAGTGTGTGATCTTAATTCATTAGCTATATCTGTTGCCACTTCCGCAAATGGTTTCTCAGAAAGATTGGTGTTGCCCCCTCGAGCATTACTCCAATTGATCAAAATGTATTTTATATACTCTGATATTTTTATTAAAGATTCTCCATCCGATTGTGCGAAAGGAGTTTTTTTAGCAACTTTTATCAATACTCTCTCATCGTTTCCCATATTAAAAGCTACACAACTTTCATAAATAACAAATTCAGAAATCTGAAGTTCACAATTAGTATCGGAGTTGATAGAGAATTCATTAATATTTTTAAATAATGAGCAAGCAGAGCAGGAGAATTCCGATCCCCGCAAATAGTTTTTACGAGCCGTACTCGATCGGCCTAACACAAGGAAACTTTCGTTGTTAACAATTTTAAAGAGGACGGCTGCTTGTAGTTCGAAGTCGGAAACTAAAAAATTACAAACTTCATCCGGAAAATTATCTTTTCCATTTAATGCGGATTTTATAAGTGTATTGTAATTGTCGAGAATATCAAATTTGTTAGCGGTTATCATAGGCCTTCAATAAAATTATTATATTAATTGAATTGTACAAAATACTTAATTGCAATAAGAATTAAAATAACAGACTACAATCTAAACACATTATTTACACAAATTTAGCTTAAAATAGGAAAAATAATCAATTATTTTAGAATGATATTTATTGAAATTGTTACATCCTATAATTAAAAAATACTACAATATGTCTGATAATCTAAAACGTATTCTCAATATTCCATCATCGAAACTTGTTGAAATTATTTTAAATTCTCCGATAATAGATGTATTATTGACATGTTCACCAATACAGGGGCAGGAATCGTAGTCGCCAATTTTTATAATTCTTACACTATTTCCAGTAGATTCGGGCAGACGAGATAAGTTAAAAATTTTCTCGGCAACATCAATATTTATATACTCTTCTGTTACATCATGGTTTTTAGATATTTCTTCGTTTACAATGGAAGTTATGCTTGTAATTTCACTCTCAACTAAATTTCTAGAAAAGTGGTAATCGCACTTTGATTTTTTCTTTTCGATATGATTGCTAAAAGACCGGTCGCAGCCGAATTTTCTGACCATAGTCTGATTGAGAATATGTTCAGCTGTATGCATTGGCGCGAAATAATTTTTAGCCATAAAAACGCTCCCTCGGGTATGAAAAGAATATTATATTAAATTTCAAATAGTGTTTTAACTTGTGTGAATGAGGAAGTTAAAAAATAATTTAAATTATTCGAAAGTAAGAACATATTATTTGTATTATAACTAATATTTAAAACCGAAATGAATTGTAAAAATATTATTTATTTCTATTTGAGTTGTCAATTATAACTGGATTAGAAAAGTTATTTTTAAAAATTTGAGAAAATATCTAAAGTAAAACAAGAGTTACTTTTTTATGCTGTGTTATAAATGCAATATTATAAATTGAGTTATACGACGCAAAAATAAATAATTTCTTAATATTGCCTAATATATATTTTCAATTTTTATATTTATATTTAAGATCATGAAGTATTATTTATGGAGCACACCATGAAAAATTTTCTTTATCTTTCTATCACACCAGAAGCATTAATCGCATCAATGTTACCACCAGAAGATTTCGGCAATTATTTTGCAGTTGGAACCAAAAAAAGAACCCGCGGTCAGGCGATGTTTTTTGAATTGGATATCGAAAAAATGGGCTCGCATTTTCCATTGAAGGAAATTGATGAGAAATGTGTTCCTCATCCCAATGGTAAGCCAAAAAGCTCGGTTTATCTATCAATTTACAGGGTTTTAGAACATGTGCCTTTTGAAGCGTTTAAGAGTCTGTATCTTGCAACTGACGATGGCAGGGTATTGGAACTTAGCAGAGGTGAGTATGTGGAGGACGAAAAACCCGGCTTACATTTATATCAGGAATTGTCTCCAGTAACGCCAAGAATTGCAAGTGGGTACAGTCCGAAAGAATTTTTATCTCACGTTACAGATACTACTAAACCTGTATCAGTTCCAAAATTGGTTTTTGTTGAACTGAAACTCAATGGATTGGCCGATGACCCTGTTTCCGGCTCCACTAATGATTTACCCTATCCGAATATAGATCACTTAAAAGATTGTTTGATCGGGTTGAAAGATAATCCTAGTAAAACAACAAAAACGGTTATAAGAACGTTAGCCGGAGAATTGTTCTTTAGAACATGTAAAAATGGTTTCTTCGTTGGTGACAAGGAAAACTTATTGTTTTATCCGTTTCCATCGGATGATGAATTAAATAACAAGTATTATGTTTGGTGGCGGTCGGCTCTTAATATTATACTACGCTAAGAATTCACGTAGAAAAGTTTCACAAACAATAAAGGTGTCGGAATGATTAGTGGATTATTCTGGATTGTACCGTTAGGTTCAATTTGTGCTTTAGGTTTCGCCTACTATTTCTTCAAGCAATTGATGAAAGAAAGTGAAGGCGAAGAAATTATGCAAAAAATTGCAAGGTATGTAAGAGAAGGTGCAATGGCGTATTTGAAACAACAATACAAAATTGTTTTTGTGTTCTTTGTTATAATCACTTTCTTTTTTTCAATACTTGCGTATGGATTTGGATTACAGAATCCATGGGTTCCATTTGCTTTTATAACGGGAGGTTTTTTCTCTGGATTAGCAGGTTTCTTCGGAATGAAAACTGCGACTTATGCTTCGGCCCGAACCGCAAATGCCGCACGTAAGTCTCTTAATGCAGGATTAAAAATAGCTTTCCGAAGCGGTGCTGTAATGGGATTAGTGGTAGTAGGTCTTGGGCTATTGGATATTTCAATTTGGTTCGTAGTTCTAAATTACTTTTATCCAATTAGTTTAACCGACGGACATAACCTTGTGATTATAACTACTACAATGCTAACTTTCGGCATGGGAGCTTCCGCACAGGCTTTGTTTGCGAGAGTAGGCGGTGGTATTTTTACAAAAGCTGCCGACGTTGGTGGTGACTTGGTTGGAAAAGTTGAGGCGGGAATTCCAGAAGATGATCCTAGAAATCCGGCTACTATAGCCGATAATGTGGGTGATAATGTGGGTGATGTGGCGGGAATGGGCGCCGATTTATACGAATCATATTGTGGTTCTATTTTAGCTACTGCCGCTTTAGGCGCTTCTGCATTTTTAGAAAATCCTGTACTTCAATTTAAAGCCGTTATCGCGCCAATGTTAATTGCTGCTGTTGGTATAATCTTATCAATTATAGGGGTCTTTGTTGTAAAATCATCCGAAAAAGCGACTCAAAAAGAATTATTAAATTCGCTTTCGAGAGCAATTAATTTGAGTTCAATACTGATAATTATCGTTTCGTTTTTTATTATGCAGATTCTCAGTATCGATAACGCCGTTGGCTTATGGGGCTCCATAGTTGTAGGTTTAATTACTGGAATAGTTATCGGCAAAGCGACTGAATATTATACCTCGGCTTCTTATAAACCAACACAGTCGATTGCCAATAGTGCCAAAACTGGAGCGGCAACTGTAATAATATCTGGTTTAGGTGTCGGTATGATGTCTACAGCTATCCCAGTTATTGCTGTAGTTACTGGAATTATGCTCTCTTATCTTTTTGCCGCTGGATTTGATATAGCAAATACAGGTATGGGATTGTACGGAATAGGAATTGCGGCTGTAGGAATGCTTTCAACACTCGGTTTAACTTTAGCGACTGACGCATACGGGCCTATTGCCGATAATGCCGGTGGAAATGCAGAAATGAGCGGATTAGGACCTGAGGTCAGATCCAGAACTGATGCTCTGGATTCTTTGGGAAATACTACTGCAGCAACTGGAAAGGGTTTTGCCATTGGCTCCGCAGCGCTTACTGCTTTGGCGTTATTGGCTTCTTACGTTGAAGAATTAAAAATAGGACTTATAAGAATTGGTGAAACAGTTCTTGATTTAGGCAACGGAGTATTAGTAGAAATACATAAAGCTTCGTTAAAAGATTTTATGATTTATTATGATGTGACACTTATGAATCCTATTGTGCTGGTTGGAATTTTTATTGGTTCCATGATGGCTTTTATTTTTTGTGGATTAACTATGAATGCTGTTGGACGAGCTGCACAAAAAATGGTGGACGAAGTTCGCAGACAATTTAAAGAAATACCTGGAATTCTTGAAGGTAAAACTGAACCTGATTATGCGACTTGCGTTGCGATTTCAACAAAAGGCGCACAGATCGAAATGATTTTACCTTCGGCATTAGCTGTTTTAACTCCGATAATTATGGGCGTAGTATTTGGTGTGCCCGGAGTGTTGGGACTATTGGTTGGAAGTTTGGGAACGGGCTTTGTTTTAGCCGTATTTATGGCTAATTCCGGTGGTGCGTGGGATAATGCAAAAAAATATGTTGAAGAAGGTAATCTTGGCGGAAAAGGATCGGCTGCACATAAGGCTACGGTTATAGGTGATACGGTTGGTGATCCTTTTAAGGATACTTCCGGACCAAGTTTAAACATTTTAATTAAACTGATGAGCATGGTTGCTATTGTAATGTCTGGATTAACCGTGGCATTTTCATTGTTTTAAATCATTCTGATTTTAATTTGTCGCCCGTTAAATTTTTTAACGGGCGACATTCTATTCCGGGAAAAAAGTATTGAATGTTGAGTTTCCAATATAATTCTCATTTAAATATTTTTATCTGCGTTGATCTTTCAGGTAAAAATTATAATACTAATTCTCAAAATATTATTGACGAACCATTCTCAATTTTTTATTCATTTAGAATTTAGTGTCTATAATCATTTCGTATACCCGTAATTGAAAAATTGGAGATGAATATGAATAATTCGATAGTAAATCACTCAGAACTATATAGAATGCCATGGACATTGCCTGATAACGCAATATCTTGGCTTGAGCCTACATCACTTTGTAATTTAGCATGCGATGGGTGTTACAGAAAAAATGAGAAAAACAGTCACAAATCTCTTGAAGAAGTAAAACATGAACTGGATATATTTCAGCAATTTCGTAAAACGGATTGTATCTCAATTGCCGGAGGTGATCCGTTATTATATCCTGAAATAATAAATCTTGTTGCAGAAATTAAATCAAGAGGTTTAAAGCCGATTATTAACACTAATGGTTTTGCATTGACAAAAGAACTTTTGTTAGAATTAAAAATGGCTGGTGTATTTGGTTTTACATTTCACGTCGATTCTAAACAGGGTAGGGCAGGGGAATGGAAAAACAAAAATGAAATTGAATTAAATGATCTTCGTTATGAGTATGCTCGCTTATTAGCTGATGTTGGAAATATATCTTGTTCTTTTAATTCAACCGTTTATGAGGATACACTGGATTATGTTCCCGAACTGATTAATTGGGCTCACAAAAATATTGATATAGTCCAAACCATGGTTTTTATTGCTTTCCGCCATATAGTACCACAAATGCCTTTTAATTGGTACGCCTACGATAAACAAGTGGATTGGCAAAATGTAATGTATCATTCCAATGATGAAAGAAATGTTGATATAAAGTCCACGGATATACTCAAAAAAGTGAAAGACAAATTTCCGGAATTTACCCCATCAGCTTATTTAAATGGCACGGATAAATCCGATTCCTACAAATGGATGTTCACCGAAAGGGTTGGAAATAAAGAAAAAATATTTGGTTATGTAGGTTCTAAATTTATGGAACTGATAATGAGTTCCTATCATTTATTTAATGATTCTTATTTATCGTATGCTTCGCCTAAAACCACTCGAATGGGAAGATCATCTATGTTGCTTCTATGGCCTTTCGATAAAAAGTTAAAAACCGCTACGGGTAAATACATAAAATATTTTGCTGGCAATCCTATCAGAATATTTAAAAAAGCTCATCTTCAAACAATATTATTTATTCAGCCGGTAGATTTTATGGAAGATGGTTCTCAGGTTATGTGCGACGGCTGTCCCGATATTACTGTGCATAATGATAAACTCGTTTGGTCTTGCCGATTAGAAGAACCAAAACAGTTTGGTACATTCCTTAGATCTGTTCCTAAAAATTAAGGTGTAACATTTTAATAAGCCCTTGTATAAAACAAGGGCCACTAAGTAACTAAATGAAATATTTATACTACAGCTAGTTTCTTTAATTCTTCCATTGTAAATAGAGGGATAAGTTTCAAGCCGGCTTTAGCAAGATTATCAAATGCATTTGGATCTCTTACTATTACGCACATTACATATTCTACCTTTGCGCCAAGTTTCCTTAATTCTTCGGTACTTGTTATAATTTGTCCGCCTGTTGTAACAACATCTTCAATAACAGTTATATTTTTTTTATTAAAATCGCATCCTTCGGCCAACTTTTTAGTCCCGTATTCTTTCGCTTTTTTTCTTACGAATATGGAAGGTTTATTAGTTTTTTGCGATATCATAGTTGCAATTGGAATTCCTCCCATCTCTAAACCCGCGTACAATTCTGTTTCGATAGGCACTAAAGGTCGTAAATGTTCTGCGATTGTATCTAACAATATCGGATCCGATTCAAATAAATATTTGTCGAAATACTCATTTGATATCTTACCGGAACGTAATAAAAATTCACCGGTAATATGAGCTGTATCGTAAATATGTTTCCCTAATTCATTTTTTGTCATTTATATTCTCCCATAATTTTAAAAAATAAAATTATACAATTATTTATTGAAAGATAAATTTTTGGTTTATGTTTAGTGAAGAATTTATTATTGTAATAAGAATTCCCTAAATTAGCGGGCGTTCTTATTTTGGTTTTAACACAAATTTAACTTTATTTGCAATCTGTTTTATAAAAAACGAAGAGTATAATGATTAAGAATCTAGTAATAGTTGAGTCACCAGCGAAAGCAAAAACCATTGAAGGTTTCCTTGGAAATGATTTTAAGGTTGTTTCCAGTTATGGGCATATACGTGATCTGGAGAAAAAAAATGCAGGCATTGATGTTAATAATAATTTTAAACCTACATATATAGTTCCGGATGATAAAAAGAATGTTGTCAGAGATTTAAAAAAAATAATGAAAGAGACAGATATTGTTTGGTTGGCAACTGACGAAGACCGCGAAGGGGAGGCCATTTCATGGCATTTATTTGATGAACTCAAACTCGATAAGAGCAAAACTAAACGAATTATTTTTAACGAGATTACTAAGAAAGCTATTACAAATGCTGTCGCTAATCCCAGAACTATAGATAATAATTTGGTTGAAGCCCAGCAAGCCAGACGTTTATTGGACAGATTAGTTGGATTTGAACTGTCACCTGTTTTGTGGCGAAAAATTAAAACTCAGCTTTCCGCCGGAAGAGTGCAGTCTGTTGCCGTTAGACTTATAGTTGAACGTGAAAGAGAAATAGACGCTTTTAACAGTGAATCACAATACAGGGTTGTAGCAGACTTTATAGTAACAGATGAAAAAGGGAATGATACTACTATAAAAGCCGAGCTATCAACAAAATTTAAAACTGAGGAAGAGGCGAACGCATTTTTAGAAAAATGTAAAAAAACTAAATTCAACATTGAATCACTTGAGAAAAAAGAGGTAAAAAAATCTCCTGCTCCTCCTTTTACAACCTCTACTTTGCAGCAGGAAGCTAGCCGGAAGCTTGGTTTCTCGGTGGGACGTACAATGCTCATCGCTCAAAAATTGTATGAAGCCGGAAAAATATCTTATATGAGAACGGACTCAGTAAACCTTTCCGAATATGCGCTTGAGAACTCGAAAAGTATAATTGAGAGCAGCTTCGGTAAAAAATATTCGTTTCAAAGAAATTATAAAACTAAGTCCGCATCCGCACAGGAAGCTCACGAGGCTATTAGACCATCTTATTTTGAAAACGCTAGTGTTGAAGGTAGCCGTGATGAAAAAGTGTTATACGAACTTATTTGGAAGCGTGCGATTGCTTCTCAGATGACTGACGCTGAATTGGAAAGAACAACAGTTAAAATAATTATGTCTAATTCTGGAGAGAAGTTTGTAACAAAAGGTGAAGTGGTAAAATTCGACGGTTTCCTAAAAGTTTATTTGGAATCGACAGATGAAGATAATGGAAACAGTGAAGATTCCGGTTTACTTCCTCCATTAAATGAAGGACAGGAACTCGTTTACAAAACAATTACGGCTACACAAAGATATACACGTCCACCGGCTCGATTTACAGAGGCCAGCTTGGTTAAAAAACTCGAGGAATTAGGGATAGGACGTCCTTCAACTTACGCGCCCACAATTAGCACTATTCAGAAACGCGGTTATGTTTTAAAAGATGAAAGAGAAGGAAGGGAAAGGGAGTACAAAGTATTAACTTTGAGTAATAAATTAAAAATAAAAGCAGAAGTTAAAACGGAAATTACAGGAGCTGATAAAGGCAAATTGTATCCCGCTGATATAGCTATGCTCGTTAATGATTTTCTTTTGGAAAAATTTCCTCAGATAATGGATTATCAATTTACCGCGAATGTTGAAAAAGAACTTGATGAGGTGGCAGCGGGTAATTTGGATTGGCATAAAATGCTGGCTGAGTTTTATAATCCTTTTCATGAAAAAGTTGAACACACTATCGAAAATAGCGAACGTGTTTCTGGTGAACGAATATTAGGGACTGATCCAAAA
Source organism: Ignavibacteriae bacterium HGW-Ignavibacteriae-2 (assembly GCA_002839805.1). GTDB lineage: Bacteria > Bacteroidota > Ignavibacteria > Ignavibacteriales > Melioribacteraceae > PGYT01. The sequence continues at coordinate 12,421 of PGYT01000011.1, read as the reverse complement.
ACAGGTAAACAAATTTCAGTACGAATGGCAAGATTCGGGCCGGTGGCTCAATTAACCGATACAACAGATGAGGAAGCAAAACCCGAATATGCTGGGCTGCGGAAAAATCAAAAACTTGAAAGCATTACTCTAGAAGAAGCATTGGAGCTTTTCAAATTACCCAGGACTATTGGAGTTTTTGAGGAAACTGAAGTTGTTGCCGCCATAGGTAGATTTGGCCCTTATTTACGTCATAACAGTAAATTCTATTCTCTTAATAAAGATTACGATCCACATACAATTACTATTGAAGAAGGTATAACTGTAATTGAAGAAAAACGCAAAAAAGATGCTGAGAAGCATATTAAATCCTTTGAGGAAAACTCTGAATTTGAAATATTAAACGGCCGATGGGGTCCTTATCTTAAAGCTGGAAAATTAAATGTACGTATTCCAAAAGATAAGAACGCCGAAGATTTAACGTATGAAGATTGTTTAAAATTAGTTGAAGAAGCCGGTACTAAAAAGGTGAGAAAAAAGAAATAATAATTAGTTTATAAAAATTATTCTATAATAATTATACAGCCCGGTTATACTTTGTATAATCGGGTTTTTTTATAATTAAGGTACAGGATCGTAACCGCTGCCTCCCCACGGGTGACAACTTAAAATTCTTTTTAATCCCAACCATCCGCCCTTTATAATACCGTACTTTTTTAATGACTCTATTGTATACTGAGAGCATGTTGGTTGATATCTGCAGGAAGCAGGTAAAATAGGAGAAATTAATAATTGGTAAATCCTCACTAATATAACTAGGGGATAAGCTAAAGCGATTAAAAATTTTCTAAAAATATTATTCCACATTTAATAAAAGTGTTTTAATCCAATAAACCTAAATTTATTCTTTTAATAAATTATATCCTATTGGTCAATTTTATTTTGAACTTTATATTAATTTTAAAGTATATGTTGAAACAAAGAATATTTTTATAGCGGCATCTTTTGCTGACAAATAGTCAATTATTCACTAATACGCAGAATAGAAATATTTTATATATTTTTGCATCTATTAAATAAATGATAATGGAATAACTTTGAACTGGCAAAATGAAATTCTTAAATACACTATTATAATTGTAGTTACCACCATACTTGCAGCTGTAACTTCAAAATTACTTAGAGCTGTATTAGATAAGTTCATTCACACTTCATCTAAAGTGATGAATGTTGATGAAACTAATTACAACTTTTTCAAAAACGCTATCACTTTTTTTGTTTACTCAATAGCTGTGTTAATAATATTTAACTCAATACCGGCATTAAAAGATTTTGGCGTAACAATGCTGGCAAGTGCTGGAATTTTGGCTGCAATACTCGGCTTTGCTTCTCAGGAAGCATTTTCAAATATAATAAGCGGAGTTTTTATTGTTTTATTTAAACCATTTCGTGTAGGAGATAATATAAAAATTAATGAGAACGGAGGCATTATAGAAGATATTACATTGAGGCATACTATAATTAGAAATTTCGAAAACAGAAGACTCATCATTCCAAACTCAGTAATAAATTCAGCTATCATCTTGAACTCCACAATTTCAGATCCGAAGATTTGCAATTTTCTAGAAATGGGAATTAGTTATGACTCCAACATCGATAAGGCGATGGAAATAATTGTAGAGGAAGCGCTTAAACACCCTAACTTCTATGACAATAGGACCAAAGAAGAAATTGCTGCAAACTCCAGTCCAGTATTGGTTAGAGTTTTAGGTTATGGCGATTCTGCAATTAATTTAAGGGCATATATTTGGTCAAAGGATTCGGGGGAAGGTTTTCAATTGAAGTGTGACCTTTACAAATCCATAAAGACACGATTTGATGATGAAGAAATTGAGATACCTTTCCCTTATAGAACTATCGTATATAAAAAAGAGGTGAAAAAAACTGAAAATTAATATGAAAAAAATTAGAAGAGCCATAAACAAAAAAGTTGGCAAACCTCCAGGCGAAGCCGTTTATACAGGTAATTATTCTGAAGAACAAACCAAGCTGATATACAGATTTTACAACCCCGATACTTTTGATGAAGTAAAACCAATCGAATTAAGTGAGATAAAACCAAAATTTAATTCAGACGTAAACTGGATTGAGCTTTCAGGTTTTAACGATATTGAGTTTATAAAAAAATTCGGGGAACAATTTGCTATCCACCAGATGCTTATAGAAGATATAGTAAATACAAATCATTTGCCCAAATTTGAAGAAAACGAAGAATATATTGCCGTAGTTTTAAAAGCTTTTAGTCTTAAAGAAAACGGAGAATCCTATAACAGAAACAATATTTGTATTATACTAAAAGATAAATTTGTTTTAGATATTCACGAATTTTCCAATAACATTAACGATTCAAAAATTGAAAGAATAAAACTGGGGAAAGGCAAAGCGAGGAAAAAAGGAGCAGATTATTTATTTTATGTATTATTGGATTCTTATATAGACACCTATTACCTTGTGTTCGATGATCTTAGTGATAGGCTATATGAACTTGAAGATTTGTTGTTGGGCAAATCGAAAGAGAATTTAATTGAACAAATCCATAAGATTAAAAAAGAAATTACGGAATTAAGAAAATTCCTGTTTCCTCTGCGTGAAGCTATTGCTCAAATAATTAAGGATGAGCCCGAATTAATTGAAGAAGATAATTTAATTTATTTCAGAGATTTGCTCGATCACCTTAACCAACTGACAGAATATTTTCAGATGTATAATGATATGGTTAAATCGCTGGTTGATCTTAATACATCCAATATCAATAATAATATCAACCAGGTGATGAAATTTCTAACAATTATTGCGACAATTTTTATTCCACTGACATTTATTGCAGGAATATATGGGATGAATTTCGAGTATATGCCGGAACTTCAATTTAAATATGGTTACTATGTGGTTGTTATCTCAATGGTTCTCTTGGGTATTTCAATGTTTTTATATATGAAGATGAAAAGGTGGTTTTGATCGAAAAAATATTATTAAAAAAATTATTATTTTTATTAAAAATTATCTTATAATAATTCCTTGAATTTTAAGGACATTTGTTGAAAAAACTTATACTTATTTTCGTTTTTATAATCCTAATTATTCTTTTTTATTTTAGTGAAAATCTGAAAGAAATTGCCGCAGGCACAGCAATTTTATTATTTGGAATGTTTTTTCTTGAAGATGGTTTCAAATTATTAAGCGGCGGACCTGTTGAAAAGTGGCTTAGAAATTCAACAGATAGTGTATTAAAAAGTATTTCATTCGGGTTGGTTTCATCCACCATTTTACAATCGAGCGCTCTAGTAGCCGTAATCACTATATCGTTTTTATCTACAGGACTAATCGGATTAAGCTCGGGTATCGGCATTACACTTGGAGCAAATATTGGCACTACAACCGGCGCTTGGTTAATATCTTTTTTTGGATTAAAGTTAAAAATATCCTCTTTTGCTCTGCCGCTTTTAGTATTTGGAATTATCCTCGTTCTCCAGTCAAATAGAAAACTTAAGGCATTAGGAAATGTTTTTGCGGGGATTGGATTTTTATTTTTAGGAATTCATTTTACTAAGGAGGGCTTTGCTAATTATCAGAGTTCAATAGATCTGCTGCAATATGGTGTGCCTGGAATTTGGGGAATAATAGTATATACATTTATCGGAATAATTGTAACAGTTGTTATGCAGTCTAGCCATGCATCACTTGCGATAATTCTAGCGGCATTATCTACAAATCAGATTAGCTACGAAAACGCGATTGGAATGACTATTGGAGCCAACATCGGTTCAACATTAACTCCGGTTTTAGGATCTTTAAATTCTAATGCGCAAGGCAAAAGACTTGCTACAGCTCACGTTTTCTTTAAGGTGATTACGTCTATTCTTATTCTAATATTTATAACTCAATTCATTTGGATAGTTGACAAAGTAAGTTTTTATTTGGGTTTAGGCGCCAAAGATTTGATATTTAAGTTGTCTTTATTCCATACTTTGTTCAACGTATTCGGTGTGATTCTCTTTATTCCATTTGTTCCTTTTCTTGTAAAAGTATTAACAAAAATTATTAAGCAACCCGTAAGTGAAGATATTGCTCAACCCATATACCTGTCCAAAACATCTTTAAAATATCCAGAAACTGCTATTCCCGCATTGATAAAAGAATCCCGTCATCTGTTTGATAATGCATTTGAAATTATTGCTCACGGGTTAAATTTGCATCGACAGGATATTTTATCGGATAAAAAATTAAAAGAGTTGGTTCCCCGATCAACTGAAAATATGCAGATTAATATCGATGAACTTTATCTGAAAAAAGTAAAATTGATCTATAGTAAAATTGTTAAGTATGCCACTTTAATTCAAAGTTCAAATCTTTCCGAAGAAAATTCGGTTGTAATTAATAAAGTTCGTGTCGCAAACAGGTATATAATTGAAATAATAAAACACTTGCGTAATTTACAAACTAATATTTCGTTTTATTCAGTTTCCGATAATGACAACATTAAAAATGAATATAATTTGTTACGTTTAAAAATTGCGAAAGTTATGCGCGAAATTTATAGGACTGAAAAAGTAGAGGATCTCAATGAGCAGCACAATAAATTAAAACGGCTGCAAAAAAAAGCAAAATATCACGATGTGCTTATAAACGGAAAACTGGACGAACTGATTCGGGATAAAAAAATCAACAGTAAAATGGCAACTTCTTTAATGAATGATAGCGCCTTGGTAGCGAGAATATGCGAAAAATTGATAACAATAGCAGAACTCCTTTATATAGAATCCGATTCAATTCTTGAAAATGACGAATTATATTCGGAAGAAGAAATTTCGGAATTTTTTGAAGAGAATGCCGTTTGACAATATTTGTAATTTAACCGATAATTAAGTATTAATAACTATTCTGTTATAAACTCTCAATTAAAAAAAAGTGAAAAATGAGTAAAATTGTTGTAATTGAAGATGATAACTCAGTCAGAGAAAATCTGTTAAAAATTCTTTTAGTTGAAGGGTATGAGGTTTTTGGTGCATCTAATGGAAAAGATGGTTTGTTAATAATAATTGATGAAGATCCCGATCTTATAATATGTGATATTATGCTTCCGGATTTGGATGGTTACCAAGTATTGGAAAAAATATCTGAAAATAAATTACTCCGGGCCATACCATTTATTTTTCTTACTGCAAAAGTTGAAATGAGTGATATTCGCAGGGGCATGAATCTCGGTGCGGATGACTATATTACAAAACCTTTCCATGTATCAGATTTATTGGACGCTGTTAAAATCAGACTGATGAAAAGCAAAGTGCGCTCTGTTACAACTGAACCTTACGAAGAAGAAGATGAATCAAAAAATAAAATTCTTGACCTTAATCAAAGGTTGTTTTTACCCTCCGGAAGCGATGTTCAATTTGTTATTGTAAATGACATTTTATGTATCACCTCGGATACAGCACATTCTCTCATTCAAACCTCAAAGGGAGAAAAAATTTTAGTTCGGAAAAATATGAAAGAATGGGAAGCTATTTTACCGGAGGATACTTTTCTAAGAATTCATAAATCGACAATTATTAATATTAATTGGATACAGAAAATTGAAAAATGGTTTAATAATTCTTATCGTATAATTTTACAGGATATTAAAGAACCATTTGTAATTAGCCGTAAATATGCCACAAAACTTCGTGAAACTTTCCGCCCGTAAAATAACCCCTTAGGTAAGGTGTAATATATTTGTTTAAATGCATTTTCTTCAAAAATAGAATTTATTTTTACAATTATTCATAAATTGTGCCATAACTTTTAACAGGATTATACGAGAATAACAATTGTCGAGAATTCAATTTTTCATTTCCAGACTATAGGATTTAATGATGTTAAATGAAAAAATACTTATTGTTGAAGATGAACAAATTGTTGCATTGGAAATAAGAGAGAGACTTACTTATTTAGGATTTGAGGTTTGTGCAAACGTTCCTTCGGGTGAAAAAGCTCTTGAAGTGATTGATGAACTTAAGCCGGACTTAATATTGCTAGATATTATGTTGGGCGGAAAAATGGATGGTATTGAAACAGGTAAAATTATACGTGAAAAATACCAATTACCATTTATATTTTTAACCGCTTACACAGATAATGACACATTACAAAGAGCAATGGCCGCAGGGCCTTACTCTTATTTGAATAAACCTTACGAAGAATACGAGCTTGTTACAGCAATTCAAATTGCGTTGGCAAAAAGCAGGCTCGAAAAAGCTCTATCAGACCGTGAAGCATTGTTATCTGCAACATTAAGCAGTATCAGCGATACAATTTTTTCATTAGATGCCGACCGCAATATATTATTTATGAACTCTAAAGGAGAAAAATTAACCGGTTGGAAGTTGGAAGAAGTTATTGGAAAAAATATTACTCAGATTTTAGTAATTACTTCTATAGTCGGCTCAGAATCAAAAAATAACCTTTATGATTCACTTTTTTTGTTGGATGATATTGTTAACAGAATTGGTTTGTGCGAAATAGTAACTTTATTCGGAGAGAAAAAATATGTCGAGTATATTGTTTCACCGCAAGGAGACTTATCCCACAAATCTTTCGGCTATGTGCTTACTCTAAAAGATATAACCGAAAAAAAACGTGCCGAACAAAAAATTCTGGAGTCAGAAGAAAAGATTTACACAATTTCAAGTACTGCAGAAGTAGCTTTGTATAATTATAATGTAGATTCTAATTCATACCATTATATAAGCGATGTAATAGAAAAAATTATCGGTTACAGTTCCTGGGAATTCAAAAATATTAATCTGCCTGACATAATTGAAAGATATCACATTCTTAAACCTGCAAATATCAATGCCCCTTTTGAAATTATTGAAGATTGGTATTCGGGAAAAATAGAAGAATTTCAGTCTGATCTATTAATTAAGACAAAATCAGGAGAACTCAAGTGGATTTCGGATATTTCACGACCATGGTTCGATAATACTGGAAGAGTTATTGGTTCTGTCGGTATTATTAGGGATATAAGTACAAGAAAAGAATATGAGGAAAATCTTAAAAATGAATTGGAAGAGTTAAAAATAATACATGATTTTACTAGAGATGTGAATCAGACTAAATCTTTACCGGAAATATATGAATCTGCAGTAGGAGTTATTAAGGATATTGTAAAAAGTGGAAGTACAGCTATACTGATAAAGGATAAAGAAGGGGAAATTAAATGTGAAGCATGCAGTTCTTTTAACAGGGATAACGTAAAAATAGTAGAATCTTATTTCCCATGGAAGAATGAACATGCTGATAAAAATCATATTACTGTAGAAGTAAATCTTAATATTAGTGACTCTAATAAAGACGCTTCGCAAAACAAACACTCGATGGTTTATTTTCCATTAATAAACGAAGGGGAAGTGTTGGGTGCAGTTGTTATATGCTTCGAACAAGAAAAAATGCTCCCCGAAGAAGAAATTCATAAGGTCCATTTAATTAACTCCCAAATCGCTTTTTCAATAAAAAGCAAGATTGATAAAGATAAATTAGAAGCCAGCGAAAAATTGCTCAATCAAGCTCAATCAATAGCGCATGTTGGTTCTCTGGAACTTAATCTCAAGACTAATAAAATTTTTATTTCTGATGAACTATTAAATATTTATAAAATTGATAAACAAAATGCCCCTCAGGATTTGAGGTCATTTGAAAAAATACATAATAATAAATCGGAATATGTTAAAAAGTTATTTAAAGATGCAATTGCTAATAATGGTATTTATGCGGAGTTCGATCTGGAATTACATAATGGTCAACCAATTTCAGTGGAAATCAAAGCAATTGTGGTTTATAATGAAAAAGCTGTACCAATTTTAATTAGGGGGGTGGTTCTAGACATAACTGAAAGGAAAAAAGCTGAAGTAAAACTAATTCAATCCGAAAAGGAATACAGAGGAATATTTGAAAACGCTCATGATGCCATTATAGTATTTAAACCCGAAAATGAAATAATATTAGATGTAAATAAAAGAGCATGTGAAATTTACGGTTTTCCGCGCAGTGAGTTTATTGGTATGTCGCTGCTCAATATTTCTATTGATCCCGATAAAGGTTCTAAACATTTGAAAAAAACCCTTCATAAAGGCACTCAGCATAGTTTTATAACTTCTCAATATACAAAAGACAAAAGGGAAATTATTTTTGAAGTAAACGCATCAGTTGTACTATATCACGATCAAAAAGCCATACTAAGTATAAATCACGACATTACTGAAAGGATAAAAGCCGAGGATGAATTAAAAAAATACCAGAATCATCTTGAGTTTCTTGTAAATCAAAGAACTGTGGCTTTAAAAGAATCCGAAGAACAATTTAGAACATTGGCTGAAAATAATGATGATATTATTATTAGGTTGGATATAAATCAGAAGATACTATACGCGAATCCGGCATTTAAAAAATTAAATATTTTTAATTATTATAAAAATCCCGAAGATGCAAGCAATTATTTAAAATTCTCCGATGAATTTAGCCCCACTATATTGCACACAATCCAAACTGTCTTCGAAAAAAGAATAAAAAACCGTATCGAATTAAAAATTGGAAAGATGTGGCTGGACTGTAATATTTTACCGGAAGTTGATACGAATAACTCGGTCCATTCAGTTTTAATATCCGCTAGAGATATTTCTAACATTAAATACGCAGAAGAGACTATTCTTAAAAGGGACAACCTTCTGCAGGCAGTTTCTGAAGGGACTATGATATTAATTTCAGGCGATAAATACGAACTGTCCCTGGATAGTTCTTTGGCACGAGTAGGGGCTATTTCTGGTTTCGACAGACTATTTATCTTACAACTTCATAAAGAACTACAATCGGGAAAAAGTCTTTTCAGTCAAAAATTTGAATGGACAAGCAGCAGAATTAAATCTTCGTTATACGATATGAGTTTTCAGAATATTGAAATTGAAAGTGGTGTAACAAAAAGTTGGTATGATGAAATGATTAATGGAAAAGCCGTTTATGGAAATATTAGAGATTTTTCAAACAAAAATAACTCCCTTTTAACTACGCAAGATATGAAGTCTTTCGCGGCTTTTCCTATTTTTGTTGAAGATGATTTTTGGGGAATATTTGCGCTTGAAGATTGCGTCAATATTAAAGACTGGACAAAAGGAGAAATTGCTGTACTAAATACACTAGCCGGCAATATTGGCAGCGCCATTAAAAGGTGGGAAGTGGAAAGAGAAATAAACCTCTCAAAAGACAGATGGAGAAATCTTTTTCAATTTGCTCCCGAAGCCTTTTATTTAATTGATTCTGCTGGAATTGTAGTAGATTTGAACAGGGAAGCCGAAAAACTGATTGGCACACCTAAAATAAAAACTATTGGGAAACATATTTCCGAAACTAATTTAATAGCTAAACAATATGCTGAATTACTCAACCAATTTATTAAAAGGTGCAATGGTGGACAAGCCTGCGGACCGGATGAAATTGAATTAGTTCTTAATGAAGATCAAAAACATTTTGTTGAATTAAGATCTTTTCCCATTCAGTTAATAGATAGTGATTTAATTCTTATTAGCGCACACGATATTACAATAAGAAAAAAAGCTGAATCTGAGATTAAAAACGCTCTCGAAAAAGCGATTGAACTAAATGAATTGAAATCCAGATTCGTTTCGATGGTTTCTCACGAATTCAGGACGCCGCTTTCCACAATGCTTTCTTCGGTTGAATTAATGGAAATGATGGGACCAAAACTATCAACGGATGAAAAAAATGATCACTTTAAAAAGATAATTAATTCTGTCGATTATATGACCGAAATGCTGAATGATGTAATAACTATCAATAAAGCTGAACCATATCACATGGGTGTTAAATATTCACTTATAGAAATGATTGAATTTACAAAACAGATTATTGATGATATAATTATTAGTTTTCCCGAAAACACAAAAATTAATTTTGAAAGCAGTGCCGACGAATTTACTATGTATACTGATCCGAAATTGTACAGACAAATTATATCGAACCTTGTAACTAACGCGATTAAATATAGCCCAAATGATGAAAATATATTTTTGAAAATAAAAATTTATGATGGCAATTTTAAAGTAGAGGTTATAGATAAAGGCATAGGTATTCCAAAATCTGAGATATCGGATGTATTTGCGCCTTTCCACCGTGCGAGTAATATTGAAAATACTCCGGGCACAGGTTTAGGATTGGCTATCGCGAAACAATCTGTAGAATCTTTGGGCGGTATAATTAAATTAAAAAGTGTAGTTAAAAAAGGATCAACTTTTAGCGTTACATTGCCTGTTAAAATTGACTTATTATGAAAAAAATTCTTGTTATTGAAGATGATAAAAATATAAGAGAAAACATCAGACTTCTTCTACAGTTAAAAGAGTATGAAGTTTTTGAGGCTGGAAATGCCGAAAAAGGTATTGAAATGGCTTTGAACGTAAATCCAGATGTAATTATCTCGGACATAATGCTTCCCGGCAACGATGGATATTACATTAAACAAATTTTGGACGAACACGAAAAAATTATGAAAATACCTTTCATATTTCTCTCGGCAAAATCAAGTAGTGCGGATGTTCGTAAAGGAATGAATCTTGGAGCCGATGATTACATCACAAAACCCTTTAAATCAAAGGAATTGTTGGAAGCTATTGCCATTAGGATTAACAGGTTCGATCAAGTGCGTGGAACAAATAAATCCGTTTATAAAAGGAAACTATCTTATAAAGATAAAATTCTCGTTCAGTCCGGGAAAAATCCGGTTTTCATTAATATTTCGTCAATTGTTTATATAACTGCTAAACGAGAATATTCTATTATCATTACAGACGACGAACGAAAAATTTTGATAAGAAAATTATTAAAAGACTGGGAACAGGAATTGCCAAGCAGCGATTTTTTGCGAATTCATCGCTCCCATATAGTAAATTTAAACTTTATTAAGACTATTTTTAAATCTGATCATCGTAATTATCAATTAAATCTTAAATCTTCAAATTCTTTTATTAGTATTAGTCAGAGATATGCAGTTAGAATAAAAAAAATAATGGGTATCTAAAAATCATAATACACAATACTTTAATATTCTAATACCTCAATAAAATACTCGCTTGTATCATTATTTACGCGCTTAATACATTTCTATTAACAATAAAGTATATAGCTATATAAATTCCCGTTGCAAGGAGAATAAATGGATAAAATACTTGTTGTTGAGGATTCATCTGAAGTTCTGAATAACATTGTAAACATTTTGAACCTTAGTAATTACAATGTTTTTTCAGCTGAAAATGGGCTAAGCGGATTAGAGATAGCGCAAGAGCAGAATCCTGATCTTATAATTTCAGATATAATGATGCCGGAGTATGACGGATATTATTTATTAAATGAGTTAAGGAAGGATCCAAAAACCATAAATATTCCATTCATATTTCTTACTGCAAAAGTCGATCGTGTTGATGTACGCAAAGGTATGGGAAGAGGAGCTGATGATTATGTTACGAAACCATTCAGGGCAAAAGAATTATTGGAAACAATAAAATCAAGGATGGAAAAGAAAAGAAGACAGGAAAATTTTCTACAAGAGATATATCATAACATTTCCTGTTACATCCCTCATGAATTGCGTACACCACTGGTTTCAATTTTTGGATATACGGATATGCTTATAGATGATTTAGAATTGATGAATAAGACTCAAATAATTGAGATGCTTGAAAGTATTAAAAAATCGGGTCATAGACTTCATAAAACATTGGAAAAATTTATTCAATATTCAGAGTCTGAAATATTGGTGCGGGACAAAAAAAACTTTCTGGAATATACTTCGAAATCAACTGTCTCCCCATCTTGGGTAATAAAAAATGCGATTATAGAAAAAACAAAAAATTACAATCACGAAATTAATTTTCTCTGTAAAGACGATGACGCAGAAATTAGCATATACCTAAATCATTTTAGAATAATATGCGAAGAACTTATTGAGAACGCCATAAAGTTTTCAAAAAATAATCAAAAAATTGAAATTAGCACTAAACTCGAACCAAATAATTATACCATTGAAATTAAAAATTATGGCAGGGGAATGACAAAAGAAGAAATATCAAGAATATCCCCGTTCTACCAACATAATCGTTCAAAGTTTGAACAAAATGGAAATGGTTTAGGATTAGTAACTGTAAAAAAATTAGTTGAATTCTATGACGCTAGAATGTTTATAGAAAGTGAACCGAAAAAATTTACTAGTGTAAAAATTGCGTTCCCCATAAAAATAGCTGCCTAAAACGCGGGCAGCAAAAATCTATATGTGCCAAATGTGTTCCCCACAGGAGAGGTAAGTGCGAAACTTGTACTACCTCTCCCCTCCCTTTAAACC
>PGYT01000010.1:61924-66705 GCA_002839805.1 Ignavibacteriae bacterium HGW-Ignavibacteriae-2 | reverse complement strand
ATGGAGTTTCGGTAATTCGGAACAGGAACAAGCCCCATTGATTGATAATCAGAATAATATTTATTTACACGCGATATCAGATAGTTACAATAACAGCAAACCGGCTCTGTTTTCAGTTAATAAAGATGGGGATGTTAACTGGTTTTACCCGCATAATTCGCGTTATTTAATCGGACCGTTCTCTGAACCGACAATTAACAAATGGGGAGACATATACTTTGGGTACGATACATTATACTGTGTCGATTATAAAGGCAGACTTAATTGGAAGTATAATTTAGATAATCATATAACTGTTCCGCTTGTAAATGACGCCGACGGTAATATTTACTTTATAAAATCGAAAAGATTTGCTGAGGGTGTTATCTGCTTATCCCGCAAAGGTGAATTGCTGTGGGAATTTTTATTTCCTGATGGTTTGAGTGGTGGTACGGGTTTTGAATCACCGGTTTTAGGGAATGGAGTGATGTATCTGCTGTCCAATAATAACAATCTTATTTATAAAATTGAATAGGTCAAAAATGAAATCAATACCAATAATTATATTTTTAATTCTTTTTTGTGGAACGATTAATTCACAGTCCAGTATTCAGGAAAATGATGTAGAAATTTTTATTGGCTCAGAAGGATATGATGATTCTTCACCAGTGCTGAATTTTAAGTTGACAGCAGTATCTGCTGTCTGGGAAAGAGCGGATTTATCAAGTTTCCCCATCGGTAGAAATTTCACAGTTACAAATGATTTTAATGAGGTTTTATATAGTCTAATGCCGCCGGTCATGGATATTTCTAGAGTTAGCAGTTGGAATGGATTTAATATTCATTATAGTGGAGGTAACAGCTTATTTGGATATGGTAAATATAAAATGGAAGTATTTGGTGAGAATATGATTGTTATATCTGACGCTTATATTTATATCGATTGGCGGGATTTCAGGTATCCAAGTCAGTCAATTCCATACCCTAATTATGATCCCTATACTAATGCAATCGGCCCGAGTAATGATATATATATTTATTATATCCATAATTTAGCCGAAGAGACAGGTACATTTTATTATAGTCATGCCAGTAATGCAAATTTCACTAGCATACCGAATGGCGGAACGATATCAATTTGGGGAGTTAAACAAATTTCCGAACCGCCAAAATATATGCTAATTGAATACAACGATCATCCTTTTCTGCTTTGGGGTCCAAATCCGGCGATTTCCGGAGAACCTGCGTGGGTTAACATTAAAAGAGCAATTAATGGATCTATTCCTATTGTCAACCCTGCAACTCTCACATATAGTACAATTGCAACAATTTCTAATTCTTCACCTGATTAATACTCAGACAATGATGTTAATAGTAGTTATCCGGTCGATGTAATTTATTACTACATACAAACACCTTACTATTCATATTCACCTATAAATTATATCTGGGGAGGCCTTTATAAAAATGGAAGTGATACTGGAGAAAATAGGCTTATCTCTAATCGCTTGGAATTATCTCTAAAATCAGCCTACCCGAATCCTTTCAACCCATCAACAAATATTTCATATTCAATTCCCGCAAATAATTTTGTATCATTAAAAGTATATGATTCAATCGGTAAAGCAGTTGCCGAACTTGTAAATGAAATTCAGGAAGTGGGAAATTATACAATAACTTTCGACGGAAGAAATGTGAGCAGCGGTGTATATTACTACGTTTTATCAACTCCCAACTACTGGGAAGTAAAAAAAATGCTGCTGATAAGATAGTATTAAAAACACAGATGACATCTCTCAAAGAGAGGTCATCTTTATAAAACTTTCCGCAATATCTAACAGCAGATGGATTAATCTTGAGTAATTATTACCTTGATAATCACTTTTCTTTTTTTCACATTAAAACCATCTTTCGGGGAAGGGCAGAATTAAGCGGTTTAATTAGTAACTATTAAACAAAGCTGTAATTGAAATTATTACTTCTGAAAAGTTATTTTATATGCGTAAATAAACACCATCCGGGGAATAAGAATGAAACTAAAAAAATTACTAATCCTTTTTTTCTTAATAATTTCAACTTTATACCTGTTCTCCTGCGGGCCTAACGAACCGAGCGATTCTCCGGAACTGGTTCCAATTCCCGGTTACCAGCACGATATTCCGTGGCCGAGCCTGGCGAATACTGCATGGCCTATGTACAGACATGATCCTCAACTTACCGGTAGAAGCCCTTATGCAGGACCGGTAGCAGGAGTGATCACTAAAACTGTTCCAGCGCCATATATGACTTCAAGTATAATTATAGGTTATAATTCAACCATCATTTATACTTATTTGGGTAATCTTGCTGCGTGTAACTTTAATGGGATTGAATTATGGAAATTAAACCTTACATCTGAAATCAGTTCTACACCATTAATAAATTCAGATTCAACAATTTATGTAACCACTGGCAGTTTAAATTCTTTGGTGGCTGTTAGTATAACAGGTGAATTAAAGTGGGAATACAAATTTGAAACAGAGGCATGGAGTTTTTCGGTTGCAATAGGTAAAGATAAAAACATATATCTTGTTCTAGGTGGAAAAATGGTTGTGCTGAACACTTTAGGCGAGTTAATATGGGAACTTGATGATAATCAGTTCAATGGATCTTACTATAGTGGAATTTCATTCTCACCAGATGGAAATCAATTGTATTGTCAAGGAAACGATGTTAGTTTGATTGCAGTCAATATCAAATCTCGTTCAATTGCGTGGTCATTCGGAGATCAGAAACTTGAATCAGGTGCAGTAATTGATAATGACGGAAATGTGTACATTTTACCGAATACAATTCGAGGAGACAAATTTTTATATTGTTTGTATCCTGATGGCAATATCAAATGGAAATTCGAACACGAATTGGTTATTCGCGCTAATAATATTGAACCAGCCATTGATTACAAGGGGAATATAATTTTTGGAAGGGAAATTATATACTCTTTGAATTATCGTGGAGAACTAAATTGGAAATATGATTTGGGAGACAACAAGCTCAAATCTTCCATTATTGTCGATTCAAATAATGATATTTATCTCGGAACAAGCATTGATTATAATCGACTAAAAATTATTTCAATGAATATCGATGGACAGATAAATTGGGAACTGCCCATTACAACTGAAACCGCATTAGGGCTTACATTTACCATTAATTCAAATAATGAGTTATTGGTTCCTACATATGATTCTAATAATTTTATTATCATTAATTAATGGGGCAATGATATGAATAATATTCATGTTGATATTAACTGTGGCCATTTCTATTTCATTAAATGCACAACAACCTTTAAATACGAAAAATGCTGCTGTCGAACTTTACATGGGCACAGAGGATGTTTCTCCTGCATCAAAATTCATCACCTTCAAACTTGATGCTGAATCGCCGGTTATCGGTGCCACTAAAGTCAGCATCTAACTTATACATTTAATGATAACAATACTGTCCCTGATGATTGGATCGGGTACGATTTTGTAACATCTAAAACCTCACCTGCCACATATCCGATTTATGGATATGCATTGTATAAGTTTAGTTTGGAGAATAGTGATTTAAACTTTTACATTGACTACCGGGATGAAAGAATAGGAAAGTATGAACTTTATAGTCCGCCAACAACGGGTCATAATATTGATATTTGGATAAAATATAATGAAATCGAAAATAAATTATATTATTCTTCTTATGCCCCACCTGTCTGGATTCCTATTGTAAATGGAGACTATCTTGCTTTCTGGGAAATTAAGGGTAAAGGTGTCCCTGTTACAATAAATTTTCCTAATGGCTTTTGAGAAAACTGTTTATACGTTTATGTATCAAATGATAATCACCCTGAATTAGTTTGGACGTCATATCCCGAGGCGAGTATCCTTTACTATATAATAGAGAGGAATGATGGTTATACTACCTGGGAACAAATATTCACAACAACATCAGTATCTTATATTGATAATGAAGTAGATATTAACTCAGTCTTCGAAGACGTAATTCAGTATCGAGTGAAGGCAAGAATAAACTCAACTACTACCTCCGGCAATACAAATGTTGCTTGGATCGACAATGCGGTTCTTAATAAAGAAAAACAACTTAATTCACAAAACTTACTAACAAGCAAAAATAATTCGATATTGTTTGAAACCTACCCCAATCCTTTCAACCCGTCTACAAATATTTCTTATTCAATTCGCGCAAATAATTTTGTATCATTAAAAGTATATGATTCAATCGGTAAAGAAGTTGCTGAACTTGTAAATGAAATTCAGGGAGCTGGAAATTATACAATACCCTTCGACGGAAGAAATTTGAGCAGCGGTGTATATTACTACGTTTTATCAACTCCCAACTACTGGAAAGTAAAAAAAATGCTGCTGATAAGATAGTATCAAATAAAAAGGTGCTGTCTCAAAAATAATTGTTGTCATTTCTAACAACGTGCCTGCCCCTACTGGTCGGGGAAGTGAGAAATATTGATTCACTTATTCCAAAGATTCTCACGTCGCTTAGCTTATCAGAATGACAGTTTTAAACCTTTTGAAAAGTCCTATATATAAACCCTCCTCTGAATCAGGACGCTGATGGATTAATTATTGAGTAATTATTGCCTTGAAAATCGCCTTCTTTTTTTCACATTAAAACCATCTTTAGGGGAAGGGCAGAATTAAGCGGTTTAATTAGTAACTAATAAACAAAACTGTAATTGAAATTATTACTTCTGAAAAGTTATCTTAAAATCGTAATCATATACCATCCGGTGAATAAGA
>PGYT01000010.1:0-61777 GCA_002839805.1 Ignavibacteriae bacterium HGW-Ignavibacteriae-2 | reverse complement strand
GGGCGATCCGCCGGAACATGGTCGCTTGTATACGAGCTTGTTTTTGATGAAAAAAACAGATATTCAACCAATTCATCGCCTGTTCTTGCAAATGGTGTGATGTATCTTCCCCACACAGGGACGATTTTTCTATAAAATTGAATAGAGGTCTTAGCGTGCAGACTCTTGCAAAGTAGATGTTTTTAAACTCAATACCAATTAAGCTGAATAACCAAATAAATTTAAAAAGATTATCTGTCGCCAGAGTTATAATTGTATTTGTAATATTCTACGACCCATAAAACGGGATTTTCTTTTACACGCTTATAATAAATTATTTACCGCCGCCAATAAAGTGATAACAACGTTATTCTCAGAAAAGTTAATCAGCAATCATCGCAAGAAAAAACAAAGCATGCTTTAGTACACTCACCGCAGCTAATACATTTTTCTTCAATTATTCTGGGTGCGCTGTAAGGATTATCCTGCACAATGGCTCCTACCGGACATGAACGCAATGCGGGACAATTATGATTTTGAGGGCATAACCCTGAATTGACTGTTACCATTTTTTACTCCAAATAATATATTCGAATCTTTTTAGTGGGATTAGATGAGCATAATTTGATTCGGATTCATTTCTCCAATTATAAAAAGCGACTCAACAACAACACAATGAATTCTCTCACTTTCAATTATTCTTTACTTTAAGCAGCTAAGGTGGTTTTCGTATCCATATAAGATTATTATTGAAGTAATTTACAAAGTGTGACCGTGTTGCCGGGGAGTGATACACACAAATTATATAGTTTTAACTTAATAGTTGGGTTTTTGTTAATTATTAAAACCTCATTCAGAATATAGAAAAGACTAAGTAAAACATTCAAAGAGGGTTTTTCAGCTGGACGAAGGATTCAGTCCGTTCCCTAAATAAAATTAGTTTAAAATCATTTTTATGGCGACAGAATTAACTATAAAAATTTGCCTTTTTTTCGATAATTTTATCGGGTTAAATATTATTCAATAATTGTTGTGAAATAATTAATAATTTCACTTCACAAATAATATTTATTGCCCGGCCAAATTTTGTTTAAATATTATTGTTTTAATTCCATTTCTGCAATAGATAGATTCCCGGAATGACTTTATGAAAATAAGGGGTGGCAATTTGTTGATTAATAAAGGGCAGCTTGTTTTTATAATAAGCGTAATAAGTGTAATAATTTCCGCAGGAGGGTACTTTTATTACCGTTTCGAAGAAAACGTTATAAGAGAACAAAAACATAACGAATTAAAAGCTATAGCAAATTTAAAGGCGGATGAAATTTCCGAATGGTACAAAGATGAAATTTATGATGCCCAAATAATTGCAAAACAAACGCATCTGTTCAAACCATTTTTAATCAATCATACGTTTGCAAACAATAGGGATGAAAAAATTTTCCGCACTAGATTAAACGAATTGACAGATGAACATGGTTATGAAAATATTTTACTCTCAGACACAACAGGCAAGCTTCTTTTTTCTCTACAACCAAAAATCAAAAGTTTAGATTCTAAATTAACCTCTTTAATCAAATCAAGTAAAAATCAGGATAGTATAGTTTTTACCGACCTTTATTTCTGCTCGGAACACAATAAAGTTCACTTGGACGTGATATCACCAATATTAAACGAGAACAATAAAATTTTAGGATTACTTATTCTTCGTGTAGAGCCCGAAAATTACCTTTTTCCGCTAATACAATCCTGGCCAACCCCCAGCAAAACCGCCGAAACAATTCTAGTTCGTAAAGAGGGAAATTATGTGGTTTTTATAAATAAATTGCGTCATTTTAATAACACACCTTTAACCTACAGAATTTCTCAAAGTAAAAAATACATTCCTGCGGTAAAAGTAATTCAAGGTTTAAAAGGAATTTATGAAGGAATTGATTACCGCGGAGTAAAAGTTCTTTCCGAAATATTGCGTGTAAATGGCACTCCCTGGTATATGATCTCGAAAGTTGATCAAGAAGAAATATTTTCAGAGCTCAATTACAGGGCTGTTTTTATTGGGATTTTTACATTCGTTTTAATACTTCTGTTTGGTTTCGGTTTAAGTTGGATTTATCACTATAGGCAAAAAAACATTTATAAAGAGCTGTTTCTAAAAGAAAAAAAATTGTTCGAAAAAGAATTAGAATACAGAACAACTTTATATAGCATAGGTGAAGGGGTAATAACCACAGATATAAACGGAAACATTAAACAAATGAATCCGGTTGCAGAACAACTTACAGGATGGGCTGAAAAAGAGGCAAAAGGATTAAAGCTGGAAAAAGTTTTTAATATAATTTGTGAACATACATCACTTAAATTAGAAAATCCTCTTCTTAAAGATTTAAGTGAAGTAGCAATTGCTAGTTATACGCCGCATACTTTGCTGATATCTAAAACGGGAACACATGTTCCAATTGCTGAGAGCAGCGCGCCTATAAAAACAAAAGATGGTTTAATTATTGGCTCAGTGCTTGTTTTTAGAGATAGAACAGATGAACGTGAAGCGGAGAAAAAACTTTGTGAAAGCGAAGAACGTAATCGTGCTTTACTAAACGCTAATCCCGATTTGATGTTTATACTGGATAACAATGGGATATTCATTGACTATAAATCGGGGCAATCCGAAAATC
Organism: Ignavibacteriae bacterium HGW-Ignavibacteriae-2; assembly: GCA_002839805.1. Taxonomy (GTDB): domain Bacteria; phylum Bacteroidota; class Ignavibacteria; order Ignavibacteriales; family Melioribacteraceae; genus PGYT01. The sequence continues at coordinate 59,126 of PGYT01000010.1, read as the reverse complement.
TTTATGCTTCACCCGATTTATTTCTATTTAAACAAATATTTGAAGTGCTTCCGTTTGAATTAGCTAAACAAACCTCCGAATTTATAGAGCTTCTATTTACTACCGGAAAAAACCAAAATTTCGAATATCAGTTAAACGTTGGAAACCAAGTAAAACATTTTGATAACAGACTGGTTCAATATGGCGAAAACAAAGTTCTATCAATTGCCCGCGATATAACTGAAAAAAAAGCTACGGAGGAAGCTTTAAGAAAAAGCGAAAAACGGTATTATACTCTCGCCAACATATCTCCTGTCGGAATTTTCCACACAGATAAAGAAGGATTTACAACCTATGTAAACCCAAAGTGGACTTCTATTTCAGGGCTATCTGAAGAAGAGGCTCTGGGTTTCGGATGGTTAAAAGCGGTTCATCCGGAAGACAGAACAAAACGTGCAGAGGGTTGGGATGAAGTTACCAAGTCGCAAAGGGCTGATAGTGCCGAATATCGTTTTGTGCAACCCGATGGACGTGTAACCTGGGTGTTAGGCAATGCCGTTCCGGAAATAAATTCTTATAATCAAATTGTTGGTTATGTGGGTACAATAACCGATATAACAGAACGTAAAATTGCTGAAGAAGCCTTACGCGAAAGCGAAGAAAGGTTCCGAACAATTCTTGAAAATGTACCGAATGTTGCGGTTCGCGGTTATACAGCGGATGGTAAAATACGTTATTGGAATAGAGCGTGTGAATTGGTTTATGGATATACGGCACAGGAAGCAATTGGAGCAAATCTTTTCGATCTAATTATTCCTGTAAATAGAATGGATTTCTATAAACAAAGAATTAATAGTCTATTTGAAGGCGGTTGTAATTTACCGTCTTCTGAATTATCATTTATTAAAAAAGACGGATCGCCCGTTCATGTGTATTCAAGCCGTTCGATGATCTGCAAACCAAACCATGAAATGGAATTATTCAGTATAGATATCGATTTAACAGAACTTAAACGCGCGGAAGAAAATGTAAGAAAATTATTTCGAGGAATTGAACAGAGTCCGGCGGCCGTTGTTATTACAGATGAACAAGGCAGAATTGAATATGTAAATCCTAAATTCGCTGAAATTACAGGTTATAACTTGCAACTTGTTTCAGGAAAAATTGCAAGAATTCTTAAACAAGGATCCACATCAAATGAAAAATTTACAGAAATATGGAAAACAATAAATTCAGGCAAAGAATGGAGTGGCGAATTCAAAAATAAGAAAAATAATGGGGAATTTTACTGGGAATCGGTTTCGATCTCACCGATTGTTAATGAATCGGGAGAAACAACTAATTTTATTCTTATTACAGAAGACAGCACCGAACGAAAAAAGATGATAGAGGAATTAATAATTGCTAAAGAAGAAGCTGTGATGGCGGATAAATTAAAATCTGAATTTCTGGCGCAAATGTCGCATGAAATAAGAACACCTTTGAATACGGTTCTTAATTATACAAGTTTGTTAAAAGAGGAATATCCATCTCAAAACAACAATGATATCACAAATATTTTCCAGGCAATTTCTAATGCGAGCAGAAGAGTAATTAGAACCATTGATCTTATACTTAATATTTCCCAGATTACGACCAACGTATACGATTACAGACCTAAAAAGATAGATATTTATACTGATATTATTTATAAAGTAAACACTGAGTTAAATCAAACAGCCGCCGCTAAAGGTCTTATACTTCGAATTAAAAAATTAACAGAAGACACGCAAATAATAACCGATGAATATTCCGTTTCGCAAATATTTATAAATATTGTTGAAAACGCTATAAAGTATACAAAGGTCGGATTTGTTGAAATGCGAATTCTGAAAAATGAACGTAATCAATTACAAGTAGAAGTAGAGGATTCGGGTGTTGGAATGAGTCAGCAATACATGAGCAAAATATTTACGCCATTTTCTCAGGAAGAAACAGGATACACACGCAGGTACGAAGGAACCGGACTAGGGTTATCGCTTGTAAAAAAATACTGCGAACTTAACAAAGCGTTAATTCATGTTACAAGCAATAAAAATGTAGGCACAACATTCACTATTATTTTTCCGAACTGATTTTATACTTCATCAATAAAGTTTAATTAAAAAATTGTTCTTCTTTAATAAATTACTCCGACCATTCCCTCTCACAATTTCAATATAAGATTAATGGATTATGAGGGTGACGTCCTCACTTATACGTATACAGATTAAACTTTCATTATAATATTTATTCCGGATAATTAATTATGATAGGTCCTTGGCGGGATTGTTTTATCCTTGGGTTTTTGTATTTGTATTAAAAATGCAACAGTAACTTATAATTCTATTAGTCTTTTGAAATGGAGTTTTAATTTAATTCGGGAATATCACTTTAAAAGTAGTTCCCTTGCCTTGTTCGCTTTCTACAGTTATTGCCGCATTAATTATATCGCAATATTTCTTAACGAGAGATAATCCAAGTCCATTACCTTCAAATTTTCGTGTATAACCCTGCTCCTCTTGAGTAAAAGGTTCATAAAGCTTAGGTAAATACTCCTTTGAAATTCCTCGTCCTGTATCCTTTACCTCAAAATAGATGTTACTCTGTTTTGTTAAACCGAGTGTTATATTTATAAAACCCTTTTCAGTGTACTTAATTGCGTTATCAATTAAATTGGCCAAAATCTGATTAACGGCGTAATCATCTATTAAAAGTTTTGTTGTTTGAGACTCAATAAATATTCTTAAATCGATATTTTTACTGCGCGCGTATTTTGAATATTCCTTCAACATTGTTTCAAGAATTTCCTTCAAATCTATCTCTCTATTGCTTATCTCATAAGTCCCCAGCTGCAATTCGGACATATTCAAAATCAAATCGATGGTTCTAATAACTCGTTTACTGGCAGACTCTATCCCTGAGAAACAAGTAGCTAAATCATAATTTTTTTTATCATCCAGTTCTTCCTCTATAAGACCCGAGAAATTAATTATAGCATTAATGGGACTTCGTATTTCATGTGACATTTGCGCTAAAAATTCGGATTTAAGCTTATTGGCTTTTTCTGCTTGTTCTTTCGCGCCAATCAACTCGGCCAGCATCTTTTTCCTTTCGCTAATATTTTTTGCAATGCCCAGGAATCCTGTTATTTTTCCCGCGCTGTTATAAAGAGTTGTTACACTGAGCATTACAGGGAATTTATTTCCGTCTTTATGTATGAAAATCCATTCAAAATCACCGCTCTTAATTTTATAAGCCTGTGCAATTATGGCTTCAAATCCGGGTTCAAAAATTATCCCAAGTTGTTGTGACAAATCGTTGGATGCAACATCAAATGATTCCGGATCATGAAAAATTAATGGTGTTTTTTTACCCACTACTTCAGCCGCGGAATAACCCAACATCTTTTCAGCGGCGGGATTAAAAGTTTGTATAATTCCCGAGGGAGTTGTGGAAATAATAGCATAGCCTGCGTTATCAAGAATTGCTTTCTGCATTTCTGTAAGATTTAATAAGTTCTCCTCGGCTTTAATGCGGTCGGTAATATCTACAAATATACAGTGCGATTGATTAAAATTACCGAATTCATCGTAGCCTTCTTTCCCCTCGTACGATACAATTATCGCAGAACCATCTTTTTTAGTCAGCTCAATTTCCATGCTTTCTAACTTTCCGGAAGAATTAAAATCAAGAAATTTGTCGCCTACAGTTATTTTCGATTCCGGGGAAATAAAATAATAAAATGGTTTGCCTATTGCCTCCTCCGAAGAATAACCCATAGTGTTAACCCATTTGGGATTAACGTCCAGGATTACCCCGTTTATATCCAACGATTGATATGCCAAAGGGGCATTTTCGTAAAGTAAACGAAATCTTTTTTCACTTTCACGCAATTGATTGAAAACTTCTCTTTCAGTAGTCTGATCTCTAAAAGTTAAAACAACACCATTTACTTCATTTGATTCGTTCAGGATTGGAGAACCGCTGTCAGCTATTGGTATTTCTTCTCCATTTCTGGAGATAAGAAGAGTATGATTGGATAATTCAACAGCTTGGTTCTCAGATAATACGGTTTGAACGGGGTTATCAATTTTTAGCCTTGTTTTTTCATCAATTATTCTAAAAACGTTTTCAAGCGGTTGACCTATAGATTCATTTTCTTGCCAGCCGGTTAGCTGTAAAGCGACCGGATTAATGTTTATAATTTTCCCCTCTATATCTGTTGTAATCACTGCTTCACCAATGCTCTTTAAGGTAATACGGTGCAGTTTTTCTTTTTGTGATAATTCATCAATAAATTTAAAGTTGTTTTCCTGATCAAGTAAAATTTTTCCTATTAGAAGTGTTATTATTGGGTAAATACCAATTACAGTGAGAGCTATTGTGTGAAATGCAGTTGAAATTTCTTTAAAAGGCAATGTTAACATAAGGGTTATCATCGTAAGATGTACGAAAATTCCCATCAGGTATAATTCACGGTTAGGAAAATTTTTGGAATGTCCTAATCTGTGGCGATAATTAAAAATCAATCCTATCAAGTAGGAGGATAAAATTACAAGAATTCCCATTAAAGCGCCCGCTCCGCCTATATGTAAGCGAAATAGAATTGCTAAAACAGAAGAAATTATGCCCGTTAAAGGCCCAAAAAAAAGAGTGCTTAAACTTATTACAACAGATCGGCCATCGAATATTATTCCTTCAGAAAGAATAACAGGATCCAGCATTCCTACAATCGCGGTGCCGCCAAAAAGCAGGCCTTGTATTATTTTTCCAACTATTTTTGTTCTGTTGAATCTTATATCAATAAATCCGGAAAAAACACTTAAAGCGACAAGAATAGATAGTCTGAAAATTAAATCGACAATAATCATATTATTTCAAATTATAATTGAATAAAACATTTCAGTATCATTATCGAATCAAGTCAAGAATTTATTAGGAAAAACCGCAGAAAATTAGTTTTTGAGGTTGAAAAAGATAAATTATACAACTGTTAGTGAAATATTCATTCCAACTCAAATATTTTTCAGCATAAGGCTTAATAATTTTCCGGTAAAATCATAATTAGGTATATTTAAGGGCAAAATTGTGAGGAAATTGAATAAATGGCGGAAACGAATAAAAATAAATTTATTATAGGACTTCTTCAGTTGGCCTACTCAGCCAATATTGGGGAAAACACAAAAAAAACTTTATCGTGGGTAAAAAAAGCGGCCAAACAAGGAGCTCAAGTAATTTGTCTGCCGGAACTTTACCGCACTCAATATTTTTGTCAGAAAGAAGATTCTAAACTTTTTGATCTTGCGGAAACAATTCCCGGACCATCCACAAAAGTATTTCAAAAAGCCGCCAAGGAGAACAATGTTTCAATTGTACTTCCTTTGTTCGAAAAAAGAGCGCCGGGAGTTTATCATAACAGCGCGGTTATAATTAATGCCGATGGTAATATGTTAGGTACTTACCGAAAAATGCATATTCCGGATGACCCGGGTTTTTATGAAAAATATTATTTCGCGCCGGGAGATTTGGGATTCAAATCATTCGAAACAAAATACGGCAAAATTGGAACTCTTATTTGCTGGGATCAATGGTATCCTGAGGCAGCAAGATTAACAGCTTTAAAAGGAGCGTCGGTTTTATTCTATCCAACCGCAATCGGTTGGCATCCGGCTGAAAAAGAAAGATACGGAGCCGCTCAAAAAGATTCATGGATCACTATTCAAAGATCGCACGCTATTGCCAACGGAGTTTACGTGGCTTCTGTAAATAGAACCGGATTTGAAAAAACTGTCGAAAACCAGGATGGAATAATTTTTTGGGGTTCTTCGTTCATTTGTGATCCGCAGGGTGTACTAATTGCACAAGCATCTGAAGATAAAGAAGAAATATTGATGGCTGATGTTGATCTGAACCATATTGAAACGATAAGAAGAAATTGGCCTTTTCTCCGTGATAGAAGAATTGACGCATATCAGGAAATCACAAAAAGATATTTGGATGAATAATTAGATATGAATAAAAAGTTGAATTACAGATTACCCGCCGAGTGGGAGCCGCATAAATCTACAATTCTATGTTGGCCGCATCAAAAAGAGGACTGGCCGGGAAAATTTATGCCGATTCCATGGGTGTATACAGAAATTATTAAAAACATTATTCCGGGTGAGATTGTAAGAATTATTGTACAATCTCAAAAAGATAGAATAAAAGCTCAAAAAATTTTAGAAAGAGCTAATGTTGGTTTGAATAATATTCAGTTCATTATCGCAAAAACCGATCGCGGCTGGATGCGGGATTCTTCCCCTGTGTTTGTGAAGAATGGTAAACAAGTGAAGGCAGTAAAATTTGTGTTTAATGGATGGGCGAAATATTCAAATTGGAAAAAAGATAAAAACATTCCTTCGGTACTCGCTAAAAATTTACAAGTGGATATGTTTGAAGCGGAACATAATCATACAAAGGTTGTCCTTGAAGGAGGCGCAATAGATTCAAATGGATGCGGAACCTTATTAACAACGGAAGAGTGTTTGCTCGACGAAAAAATTCAGGTCAGGAATGCGGGATTTACTAAAAATGATTATCAGACCGTTTTTAATAAATATCTCGGCGTTACCAATATAATTTGGCTTGGCAAAGGAATTGCCGGCGACGACACTCACGGTCACGTGGATGATCTTTGCAGATTCGTCAATAAAAACACTGTTGTTTTATGCCGCGAAACAGATCCTCACGAAAAGAACTATAAATTGCTTGAAGAAAATTTTGAACGTTTGCAAAATATTAAGCTCGAAGACGGATCCAAACTTAATGTTGTGGAAATTCCAATGCCGAAACCTCTTTACTTCGAAGGATTAAGGTTGCCTGCGAGTTACGCTAATTTTTATATATCAAATTATTCCGTGCTAGTGCCCACGTTCAACGATCCAAACGACAGAATCGTTTTAAATATATTAAAGGGTTTTTTCCCCGAAAGAGAAGTTATTGGAATACACGCTGTGGATCTAGTTTGGGGACTGGGTACAATCCATTGTTTAAGTCACGAGGAACCATTATAGTTTTTATAAAAGTTATCGTAATAAAACAAATTCAAACTTATTTCGGTTTTTTCTTAGAAAGATTGGCCCGTCTTTTTAACTTTTTTGCGGCATTATCAAAATTGCTCGTTGTACCGTAAATTTCTTTTTCAAATAATTTTCGTTTTTTGATGGCAAGTTTTAAAGCTTCTTCTCTTCCATGTTTCTGTATTGAAACTCTTGATCTTTTTACTTTGGCACGACCGGTCTGTGGTGAAGTTATTTCGAACACGGGCCAAGTGTATGTTTTTCCATTCTTTACCTGCTTCGATATTGTTTCCCGAATTCCAACATACTCGGCTTTTGAGGTAGTAACTACAATATAATCAGAACGAATTTTCCCGATTTCTTTTTCAATTAAATCCCGGTACTCGATTGCGATAGTAAGAGCTCTCGCTTTGCCTTTGTATTTTTTATCGGAAAAAAATTTGGGTTTATAAATTTTGCCGCCGAAAGCTACACGAACATAGAAACCGAACATTCCTTTGTCTGGGTAATCAAATCTTGTAATACTTTTATTTTTTTTGACCATTTCATCAGATACTTTATATTTATGCCGGTAATATACCTATAAGGGACAGCCTATCCAATGAAGTGTAAAGTCTAAGTTATTAGGTTTGATATTCTTTCTGGTTGGTTTTTCAAAATCAAAATAATTTATATGGTGTCAGTTAACGAATAGAAAACCGATTGAAATCTTGTATACGCATATAATTATTTGAAAATATTTTAAACTTATTTTTCGTCTTTTGCCGCAATAACTTCTCTTAAATAATCATACAAGTCATTTGAAAATTCTTGTCTGCTAAGTCCAAACTCAATAAATGTTTTCAAATAATCCAATTTATTTCCAATGTCGTAACGTTTTCCTTCAATAACGTGCGCATAGATATTCTCTCTTTTAAGTAATGTATGCATGGCGTCGGTTAGTTGGATTTCATTGTTTTTACCGGGTGCGGTTTGTTCAATAATTTTAAAAATTTCGGGTGTTAAAATATATCTTCCCGCCACAGCTAAATTAGTCGGACTGTTATTTATGTCCGGTTTTTCAATTAAGCGTGATAATTGCCATAGAGATTCGGAAATTATTTTCCCATCAATTATTCCATAACGATCCACTTTATTAGCTGGGACAGTCTCAACGGCAACAACTGATGAATGATATTGTTCATAAATATCAATTAACTGGCGGGTTACAGGAATAACCGATCGCACTACAGTATCGCCGAGCAGAACCGCGAATGGTTCGTTGCCAACATGTTGTTTTGCGTAATAAATTGCGTCACCTAATCCACGCAACTGTTTCTGCCTGATAAAATGAATGTTAGCCATTTCACTAATTCTGCGGATTTCATTGTATAAATTTTTATTGTCATCATTTTCCAGGGCAAGTTCTAACTCAAAATTCCTATCAAAATGGTCTTCAATTGCACGTTTCCCTTTTCCCGAAATTATCAGAATATCTTCAATGCCCGAATCTATAGCTTCCTGAACCACATACTGAATGGTGGGAGTATCAATAATTGGAAGCATTTCTTTTGGCTGCGCTTTAGTGGCCGGCAAAAATCTTGTACCTAAACCGGCTGCTGGTATAATTGCTTTTTTAACCATTTTTTAACTCCATCAAGATATGTAGGGTTTAATTACCCTGGCGTTTATTTCCTTTAAAGAATTTATTAGTCGTGTTAACATTTCATCGTCTTCGTACATTCCGATTATTGAACCGCCCGAACCGGCAAATTTTGCCGAAGCCCCGCATTTACGGGCAGTATAAACAAGCTGTTTGTTGCTTTCGTTAACGTTCATAATTTTACAACGAAGATCAAAATTCCTGTTAATAAGTTCGTGCAGGGATGCGGTTTCACCTTTATTAATTAATGAATTTCCTTTCTCAGCTAATGAAGCGATTTCTTCCAAAGTTTCAATTACGAGTTTATCATCACGGTCATATCTGCTTTTTATATCATTCAGAACTACACCCGATATTTTACCGAGATCCTCTTTATATGCCAGGTACAGGTTGGGCAATAATTTCGGACTAATAGGAGTGTATATTCCAAATCCTTTTTCTTTAACACTGGTTTTATTAAAGTCCATATAGACACATCCGCCATAAATCTGAATCACTCTATCCTGCAAGCCGGCATTTATTCCTAATTCCTCAGTCTCTACTTTAAGCACTAAAGTCGGTAAATATTCTTTTTGAATATCTATTTTATAAAATTTTACGAGCGCTTTTATAACGGAAGCGATAATAGCACTGGAGCCTGCCAGACCAACTTGACGTGGAATTGATGAATCATAACGAATAGTAAAATTTTTTGCCTCAAGCGGAATATCATTTACGGAACAATGTTCATAAAATTTTTTAATTGCCGCCTTTATCAGCCTATCCCCGCCATAATATCCATGAAGCGTAATGTTCTCAATTAAACTATGTATGTTGCGATATTCGTTTATGTCCTGCGGCTGAGGTTCAATGCGTAATTCCGGTGATTCGTAAAGAGTTACGTGAGCGCCGAAATTTTTTACACTTATCGAAATTGTTTTTCCGAAATAACCATCCGAGGGATTGCCCAACAAACCCGCGCGTGCCGGAGTTCTTTCTTCAATTATCATAACAACTCATTATAAATTCCTGTACAAATTTACTAAAACGATGTTTTAATAGAATGAAATTAAATTCCCAGAATAATTTTCGCTGTAGAAAAATAAATTAATAATCCGGTTATATCTACAATTGTAGTTAATGCCGGACTTGCTACAATGGCGGGATCAAATTTAAATTTTATAGCAAGTAATGGTAAAACGGCCCCAATTAGAGTGGATGTAATAACTTGCAGCGAAAGAGCAAGTGCTATTGCGAATCCAATGATGTTAAGTGAAAATCCTTGTGGTATTAATGATCCATGTGAAAGGAACAATACCTTTCCCCAGGAAAGAACACCCAGCACTAAGGCCAACATTATTGAGATGGAAAATTCTTTTGATAAAACCCGGAATACATCTTTAAAAGAAATTTCTTTAAGTGCCAATGCCCTTACTACCACTGTTGCTGATTGACTTCCCGTATTTCCACCTGTGTCAGCAACCATAGGCATATATAACGCTAAAATTATAAATCCCATTAAAGTTGATTCGAACTCGTGAATAATAATTCCGGATACTAATCCTAGAGCGGCTAATGCTACAATCCAAACCGCCCTGTTTTTGAAATGTGTAAAGGCCGATGTTTTTAGATATACTCCAGCTTCGTGGGATCCCGATATAGCCATCAATTTTTCTAAATCTTCGGTTTGTTCTTGGGTAATAATATCGATGGCGTCATCATGTGTAATTATACCGACAAGTGTATTATGCCCGTTAACAACGGGCAGAGCAATCAAATCATATTTCTGAATTTTTCTTGCGGCGCTTTCCTGATCCTCATGGACGGATGAATATATAACATCTTCATGCATAATATCTTTCAATAATGATTCAGGCTCTGCCATAATTAAATCAGTTAATGAAACAAATCCAATTAGTTGTCTTTGAAGGTTAACGACATAAGAATAATAAATTGTTTCTTTTTGCGGAGCTTCGAAACGGAGACGCGCAATTGCTTCGTGTACGGTTAAATCAGCCGATAAGGAGACGTATTCTGAAGTCATTACAGATCCGGCGCTTCCTTCTTCATATGAAGCAAGCCGTCTAATATCCTCCCTTTCGGCTTGAGCCAGTGCGGGGAGTATATTGCCCTGTTTTTCCAAAGGAAATTCTTTAAATAAATCCACTCTGTCATCGGCGGACATTTCGGTTAACAGAGAAATTAATTCTTTTCTATCAATCAGATCTGTTATTTCGGTTTGCAGATCTAAATCAAGTTGACTGAAAATTTCGGTTCGTCTTACAAGTGAAATGTTTTTTAAGGTTTTCCATACATCATCAGCCCTAAGAGAATTTAAAATTCCGGCAGTTTCTGCTGGGTGGTTTTCCTCGCAAAATTCATTAAGAATTTCAAATGAGTTTCTATCTATTAACTCTTTGAATTCAGGTGCTAAAATTGGGTTTTTCATTATCCACCTCCGGTTGAGTCCAAATCCCCGGAGTTAGAAAAAAGACAAGACTACAATAAAACTCTCGGGGGAAATATTTCTACAATTAATTTAATGGGTAAAACTCGCGCGCCAGGCTCGTCTTGGCTGTGCATATACATCCTTTGTTTTTTTGAATATGTAAACATAATAAGTGTTTTAACTTTTACAAAGAGCGAGGATGGTAAAAACATATCATTTCATTTCCTATGAAAATAAAACAAATACATTAAGTGTTCGCATCAAAGAACTTAAATCGAACATATAGAAGATGAAATATTATCTGTATATTTCATTCAATTTTTGAATGTTGGTCTACGGAAATGGAAGACTGATTTGTTTGGTATTATTTTTCAATATAAACGAACTAATAATTAAATAAACCTAATATGATTTTTATGTCAAAATATAAAAATATAATTGTGTTTGTTTTCGCTTTTTTAATTGTTGGCTGTGGCGCCCACACCAACCTGACTCCAATTGGGGAAGGAAACATCGACGCAAATATTAGTCTTGGCGGGCCGGTAATAACCATTAATAAAATCAGAACCCCTGCGCCTTATTTAACAATTGGCGGTAAATATGGCATTTCTGATGTTATGAATGTAGACGCAAATCTTCATGTAACTTCATTGTTTTATAAAGTTGCTGGTTTGGAATTTGGCGCCGCATGGTTCCCTTTATCCTATAAAAATAGCTTTTTTATTCTTGCATTAAATCCCAGAATTTTATTGTTGGAAAGTTTTAAAGAAAATGTTGGTGAAAGATTAAGAATCTATCCTTTGCTTTCTGGTTCTGCTGCTTGGACATTGGGGGGCGGTTTAATTTACGTCGGTTCCGATTTAGTTTTTCCCCTTACTCAACCGGATTATAATAAAAATTCTCCCAGACTCATAGCTTCCATTTTTACAGGGTACCGATGGCAGATATCCGATACCTTTGGTTTTGTTAGTGAACTTAAATGGCTCGGTGCAAATATTCCCTCAAATCAGGTGGCGGTAGAATATATTAATATCGCAAAATATGGAGCGGTATCACTTTTATTTTCAATAGAAAGGAGGTTCTAAATGAGACTATTATTTTGGGGATCTCTTTTAGTGATTGGAATAATCGGATTGAGTTCGTGTGATTTTGATGATTTTTTATTTAATGAAAAAGAACTTAGCAAATATCAGCTGCCTGGAAATAAAATTCCTGAAACTAAAATTGAAGAGGCAAAATTTAAAAGCGGTGATAATACATTATTCGGGTACTGGATTAAATCCAATGGAGCGGAACCAAATATTACTCTTCTTTATTGTCACGGCAATAAGTATAACATTGATAATTACTGGGATCGTGTAAATATATTCTACGAACTGGGCGTAAATGTTTTTATTTTCGATTACAGAGGATTTGGTATGTCCGAGGGAAAGTCGAGCGAGAAAAGTTTATATGAGGATGCTGAAGCCGCTCTGGATTATATCCTCTCACGCAAAGAAGTAGAGCGCGACTCAATTTGTTTCTATGGGTATTCCCTCGGCAATGTTGCCTCGATTCAGTTAGCGGCGGATGTTTTTAATCCATTATGCCTGGTTGCAGAATCACCATTCGCTTCAGCAAACTCTCTAACTCAGTCAAGTTTAGTCCTCGATATTCCGGAAGGCTGGCTTACGGAGGGAAAATATGATAACGCTGAAAAAATTAAATATATTCATACGCCTTTTTTGCTGATTCACGGAGAAGATGATGATTTCGTTCGGTACAAAGATAATGGTAAAATAGTATTTAATAACGCGCCAAATCCCAAAAAACTATTGCTTATACCAGGCGCTAATCATACTGATATTCCTTATAAGACAGGTAAAGAAAAATATTTGAATGAACTCGGCAGCTGGATTAAATTCGCTAAATCTGCCAAGTAAATTAAATTCCAACCATATTTTTTTTATAGATTACTAAAATATGCTTGAGAAACTTTAATAAAAACTTAATCGAGACGATAATATATTTACAAAACAATTTATCAAATTATATAGCTGATGAACAAACAGAAAATTTTACTTGTAGAAGATCATGTAGATACCAGATTCCTTTATAGAAAAATTCTTACAAAAGAGGGATACGATGTTGTTATGGCGTGCAATGGGGAAGAAGCTCTTGAGATTCTAAGAAAAGAATTTATAGGTCTTATTCTTACCGATTGGTTGATGCCTATTATTGACGGCGTTGAATTAGTTAAAATAATCAGATCAGAATTTACCCAGCAACCTGTAATTATTGTTTTAACGGCTGTAAACTCTAATGAGGCGAGAAACAAAGTAATGCTTGCAGGAGCGGATGAATTTGTTGCGAAACCCGTAGACAATTTTTTTCTACTTGAGATTATAAAGGATACAATAAGTAAAAACAATTTTAATCCTAAAATTGAAGAAATAGAGCCTATAATAGCTTTGTCGCAAATGGACTACTATTGTGTCGGTATCGCGGCCAGTACCGGAGGACCATCAACATTAATAAAATTTTTCAAGAATATTGGAGTTATTAATAACGCAGCTTTTCTTGTTGTACAACATGGACAGGAATGGATGCTTAAAACATTTGCGAAATCTTTACAGCAGAATATTAATATGCCTGTACATTTAGGCAGTGATAATCTGGAGATTAAACCCGGAAATGTTTACCTGGCACCTGGCGATAAACATATGGTAATTGTTAAAAATTCAGCGGTTTTGGAGTTTTTGGACACACCTCCTGAAAACTTTGTTAGGCCATCCGCAGATCCGTTATTTAAAAGTATCGCCTCGGCATTCGGGAATAAAAGTATAGGAGTGGTTTTAACCGGTATGGGCCGAGATGGATCGATAGGAGCCGGTTACATATCCGCCGCTGGCGGTACCATTATAGCGGAAAATCCACAAACTGCCATTTTACCTAGTATGCCGAATTCAGTTATCAAATTAAATTTGGCTGATCACGTAGTACATGTTTCCGAAATTAAAAAGGTTTTAGATGCGTTGTTAGTTTAATTAAGAAAATAATTTGTTGTATCCCACTAAAACCGCTTTGCCGATTAAAGATATTCGGTAAACATTTACGCTGTTAAAAAATCCTTATGAAAAGAAATTGATATATGCTACATTTGCTAACTTTTCGAAATTAATTCAGTTAATAATGAAAATTCTCGTTATTTATAATAATTATGCGGCACAAAACAAATCTGCAAAATTTATAAATCAGTTTAAAAAAGAATTGCAGACTAAAGAAATAGACTCGGATATAATATTCACAAAAAATTCGGATGATGCTGTCTCTACTGTTCAATCGGCTGATTTTGAGGATTACGACGCCATTGTATCTGCAGGAGGTGATGGTACTTTATTTAAAGTTGTAAATGGATATATGAACAATTCTTCGGTTAAAAGAATTCCATTGGGCGTTATTCCAGTTGGAACCGGAAATGCATTTGCCCGGGATTGCGGTTTGGATTCAAGACAAATTGGGGATGCAGTAAGTGCCATTAAAATGGGGAAAACAAAAAAAATTGATGTTGGAAAATTTACAACTAATGGCAAAGAGTTTTATTTTATTAATATTATAGGTCTGGGTTTTGTGACGGACGTAGCTAAAACTGCTCACAGATTAAAAATGTTTGGCGGTCTATCCTATACCATTGGTGTATTGTACCATACAATATTTTTAAAACCATTTCCTGTAATAATTGAGCATGATGGAATTATTAAAGAAAGAGAAGTCTCGTTTATAGAGGTATCGAACACAAGATATACAGGCAAAGATTTTTTAATGGCGCCAAACGCTAAAATTGACGATGGTCTGCTTGATATTACGTTAATGAAGAAATCATCAAGGTTAACTTTATTGGGAGGATTGCCCAAAATATTTAAGGGTGATCATATACATATGCCTGAAGTGGAATCTATTCAAGCAAAGTCAATAAAAATTATTACAGAAAGTCCGAAAGTTCTAACGCCAGATGGGGAGATATTCGGCTCCACACCACTTACAATAGAGTGTGAGCACCAAACACTCGAATTTTGTATAAACGACATTATCCAATAATGGTATAATAAAGGGCGGGTTATTAAGCCCACCATTAATTATTGGTTAAAAATTATACGGCTATTTTTACGACTACTTTAATAACTTCTTCAGTGTCTTCAACCTCAATACCGGGCATGTGCGCGTCATGCGGAAAAAAAACAACAAACTCATCTTCGTTCAATTGAACAAAATCGCCTTCCCCATCGTAAAACTCAACGTCTTTAGATGAGTCGTATTCCTGAATAATGTCCAGATAATCTACGTTTACAAAACCAATTGTTTCAGAACCGAGAGCCACAAATTGAATGTCAATATAATTTCTATGGGCCTCCCAGCGCCCCTGATCTTCGGGCTTTGTATTATATTTTTGAATAAGCGCAAAAATTTTATCGCCGTCAATATCAACTCTGCCAGGCTCAGCTTCGGTAAAATCAGTTTCACTCAAAAATTGAAGAGCTGTTTTAATTTTTTCGTCGATGTTATAATAAAATTTCGCGTTCTCAATTGAATCATATATCATTTCTTATTCTCCGCTGATTGTAATGTAGAATTCATTATTTTTTTAAGTATTAAAATTGATTTTTCTTTATTCGAAAACAATTGTTTTTAATTTTATTTCAATTTAATTATCATTTTAACGATTCATTTTAATATTAGTGCACCATATATGTTCATCAGAAACATCGGGCGCAGGAGCTAAATAAATTTATATATTGTGAACCTGTTGTTAAAAGTTTTGTTCACCCACTAAAAATTAGAAGCTAAATGTCTAATGATAATAAGCATAATTTTGAACCAGTCTATAATGATCTCAATCTAAGAATAATATTTCTCATTACGTTAATGGCTGTGCTGGGGGTTGCAAGTATTACACCCGCATTCCCAAAAATATCTAACGAACTAAAAATACAAGCAAATTCCGTTGGACTTCTAATAATCATTTTTACTCTTCCGGGTATAATCCTAACTCCAGTTCTGGGTGTAATGGCCGATCGTTTCGGTAGAAAAAAAGTTATTATTCCCTCTTTAATACTTTTTGGATTAGCCGGTACCGGCTGCTTTTTCGTTCGGGATTTTAACCATTTGTTAGTGCTTCGATTTTTTCAGGGTGTGGGAGCCGCCTCAATCGGTTCACTGAATATTACTCTTATTGGTGATATCTATGAAAAAAAAGAAAGAACTAATGCTATGGGGTATAATGCAAGTCTAATAAGTATAGCTACCGCAAGTTATCCCGTTATCGGAGGCATACTTGCGTCAATAGCCTGGTATTATCCGTTTGCTTTGCCTGTATTTGCATTACCAATAGCATTTATAGTGTTTTTTAAATTAAACAATCCGGAACCGGTGGTTCGACCGGAATTAAAGAAATATTTCAAAAATATTTTCGGGAGCATTAAAACAAAAGCTGCCTTGCTGTATTTTTTTTCCAGTCTTGTTACTTTTATTTTGTTATATGGCTCGTTTCTAACATATTTTCCCTTTTTATTGAACGAAAAATTTAATGCTTCCCCGCTTGGCATTGGAGTTCTTATGTCTACTATGTCAATAGTAACGGGTATTACTTCTTCTCAACTCGGCAGGCTGACGGATAGATATTCTAAAAAAACATTGTTAAAAATCTCATTTTTACTCTACACAATTGCTCTTGTTTTATTTCCCCAAATAGAAACGATTTGGCTGCTAATTATCCCCACAGCAATTTTTGGCTCAGCTCAAGGCATTAATATTCCTTCTGTACAAATTCTTTTAACTGAAATTGCATCATTGGAACATCGAGCCGCATTTATGTCTTTTAATGGAATGGTGCTTCGATTAGGACAAACACTTGGTCCGTTAATAATGGGAGGCATGTTTATATTTATAGGTATTGATGCGACTTTTTATACCGGTGGAGTTATAGCTATACTAAATTTTATTTTGTTAGTAACATTTCTATGAGTTTATAAATTATAGTTCATAAAAAAACACTGCAAAATTATTAGAGAGTAACGATTGTATAATGAAATCAATATAGTTATGGTAAAGAAACACTCGGATATAAAGTTTATCTGATTATAAAAAAGGACAGAAGTTATCTGTCCTTTTTCTTAAAACAAATTATGTCTCAAGTCGGCTGAATACGGGAATAAAAATCTCTTATATTCCGTATCGCAGGCCTAGACTTCCAGTCCAGCCAATGTATTTCAGTCCGTTTGTATATCCGCCCAAATCCCCGTTAATGGAGATGTTGTTTATAACCGGAACATCAACGCCAACACCGTAACGTGCGTATATTTTATCTGTTGTTCTGTCCTTCAAAATCGATGAAGTATAATCCAACTTTCGGTTACTGTAAACTATGCCTCCAGAAATATAAGGTCTTGCAAAACCCAATGAATAAGGCATAATGTACATTGAAAGATGCCCTCTGAATGCAGTTTCTTCGCCAGAAATATTTTCGATGTCAGAATTAGAATAAACGCCAGTAAAAGCTAAAGAAAACTGATCGGATAACTTATAGGATACTACAGCTCCATAACCATAAGGATTATCGGCGGAACTTAATCTGTCGTTGGAATCGTTATTGTGAAAGTGAGTTGTTACAATTCCAACCGATAGCGGACTTTTTTGAGCAAACACCAGTGAAGATGTGACCAGTAAAAAGAAGAATACATTTTTTATTTTCATTTTGTCCTCCAGGGATATTTATTAATAGTTAAATGTGTTTTTGAACGGTTGAATTTAATTCATAAACACACTCGGTTTCTTTTTTGCAGATATATTTTAAACGTATTATCAGTAGCAGAAGACCAAAAATTGTAAGAGCCGCAAGGTGTTGCAATTCCGGTATAACATGTCCAATGTCAGCTCCCATTTGGGTTATTCTTACATAAGCGGATAAATACGGTGTACTTGGAATCAGGTAAGCTAAATATCTGATAAATAGCGGCATTGTGTTAATTGGCCAACTGAAACCAGACATTAAAAAAATCGGGTACGAGGTAAGAGTTAAAAATTGAATTGCAATAATTTTTCTTTTAAAAAAAGAGGAGATAAGAAGCGAGTAATAGATTACACTTAATATCAAAAGAAAAGTTAATATTATAAGCGCTGCAGTATTGCCGTGAAAAGGAATTTTGAACACATAAAAATTGATTGTAAAAAACATAAGGGAATAAGCAGAGTATAAAATAAAATAAAACAAACTCTTGCCATGAATAAGAGCAAAAATGCTGCCGTTAGATTGCTCAAATAAATCAGGAATGGTATTTTCTTCCCTTTCTTTTGCAAAACTTTCCGACAAACCAATCAATAATGTTTGTTGAATTATTAATACAAGTATTCCGGGGATTAGAAAGTCGCCATAGGATTCGGTAAAATTAAATAATGAGCGCATATCGGTTCTTACAGGCTCAATAACATTTAATGCCTGATTATAATTTAAACCTTTGGATTCAAAAAACTTTACAGCGATTCCAGCGTTAACATAGCCTACTACTTCATTTACAGCTTTATTTATATCGTTTGAAACAAGGAAGCGGCTTGTATTCAAATACATTTTAATTACACCATCTTGATTCTTTTTTAATTGGGATTCAAATTTATCTGGAATTAGTATTATACCCTGTATTTCTCCCTTATTCATCATTTCCTGTGCCTCAGAGAGGTGCGTGGCATTGCGGGTTATATTCAGTGACTGGTGTGAATCAAAATATCTTATAAGTTTCTGTGAAGTTGGTGAATGATCCCAATCAATAATAACAATTGGTATATCTGTTTCTACTTTATTGATATAAACGGCGCCGTAAAAGAAAGAATAAAACAATGGAGCGAGCAAAATTACAGAGATTATATTTATATCCTTAGCAATTAAACGGACCTCCCGTTTTAATATATTCAGCAAACCTTTGAATCTAATTTTCATTTTTCTGTCCTATTAATTGCCCGGATAATATTTTTTTACATGATACTTTAAGGCCGGTATTGTCAACAATATTGAACCGAATAAAAAGATTGATAAATACCCTATCTCGGGCAACACATCAATAATTGGAGCGTCCATCTGATAAATTTTTATTAATCCCGACATAAAATGCGTTAGCGGCAAAAATTGAGCGTACACAATAGTAGCGAAAGGCATACCCCATAATGGGAAAGTAAAACCACTGAAAATAAACGCAGGGGTGTTTAAAAATACCGCAATTTCTGTTGCGAGAAGCTGATTGTGAAAAAGACTTGAAATAAACAATCCAACAGCTAAACAAGCGGCCACAAAATAGAGCATAAATAAAATAACAAAAGTAATGGAACCATATACTTTTATGTTGAACATAGGAAATAGAATTCCAGCTATAAGCATTACAGTTGAAGCATTTATAAGAAAGTGCGGTAGAGCTTTTCCGAGAAGAATTATTCCCAATTTGTTATCAGCGATTTTTAATAATTCGGGAAACGTATCATGGGTAAATTCGGAGCTTATAACAACTACTGCTGAAATCATTATTAACATTTGTAAAGTAAATAACGCAAGACCGGGAAAAAGATAACTTAAGTAACTATAATTGGGATTAAACAAAGACTGTGTTTCTATTTTTATCGGCTGAATGTAATGCATTGCCTGTTCTTCCATCATTCCAGTTGCGCGCAATTTTTTCATCAAAGCGCCGGCCGAAACGGTTTTAACTATTGTTGTTCCTTCTTTTAAAATCAAATTACTTATAATAACATTCGACGAATTTTTATACACAATAATGGACGAGGGTTTGCCCGATTTAACATCTTTTTCAAAATTATCTGGGATATAAAAGGCTCCCTGAATAGTTCCATTAAGAAATTCTTCTTTTAATTCATTCAATGAAACACAATGTTTTTCAATTTTCATTGAACTGGAAGATTCAGCAAATCTTACTACAGTTTGCGAAAGTCGGCTGCCATCAGCATCGTAAATGGCAATAGGTAAATCGCTTACGAGTTCATTTTTATAAATAAATGCAAAGATCAGAAATAGGAATACTGGAAACATTATGCTCAAAGTATAAAGAGTCCTTCTTTCAGAAATTCTTATAAACTCTCGTTTCATTATTTTGGTGATCATTTTCATCAAGTTTGTCGCTTAAGATTAATTCGATAATAATATATTAACTGTCATTCCCGGACGTAAATCGGGGGCTGCCCGTTTGTTTCTTAAATGTATCTCAAATGTTTTAAGGTCGAATTCACCTTTCTGATTTGTCGGTTTCCAGGTCGCAAAATCCGCCATCACTGAAATAAAAGTAACTTCAAAAACAAATTCCTCGTTCCCTAATCCCGGCACCTTGCCTTTGAACGTTTGCCCAAGTTTAATGCTGCCTAACTTATCCTCTCGCAACTGAAGCACTATGTATGAATCATTTCTATTAATAAGGCTTACAATGGGATAACCTGCTGAAATTATTTCGCCTGCGTCAACAATCTTACGACTAATTTCGCCGTCTATCGGAGCTTTTAATGATAGTTCGTCTTTGTAAGTCATGGCTTCAATAAAAACATTTTCAGCCTGATGAAATAAAGCGGCTGCAGCCAGTTTTTCTTCAGGTCGCGCGCCGTTTAGTGCCATATCATATTTTGCTTTTGCGGCTTCCATTTGTTCGAGCGCTGCATTGTATTTGAATTCAATTTCGTCCCGCTCTTGTTCGGATATTACGGAGTCCTTATATAACTTCTGAAATCTCTCCCAGGTTTTGTTCACATAGTTAAACTGGTGTTTTGCTTGTAAATAGAGTTTTTCGGCTCCTCTTTTTTCTTCTTCGCGGGCACCCTTGTTTGTCAGATTCATTTTTTCCCTGGCCGCATCCATTACACCGCGGGCCTGCTCTACTTTAGCATCTATTTCTTTGCTTTCTAAAGAGGCTATTATATCGCCTTTTTTTACAAGCTGACCCTCTTCAAAAAACATTTTTTCTATTCTACCGGGAATTTTTGATGCAACGTCAATTTCAGTTGTTTCCACTATACCGGTAACAATATTTTGCTCCTTTTCTGCGCCTGACAATAAAAATATTAAGGCCGAAAAAACAATTATAACAGGAATAGAAAGTATTATATGCCCTTTCTTAATTTTCATTATTTGCTCCTATTGATTCCATATATTTAAAAATTCCGTAAGACTGCCTGAAGCCAGATAAAGATCGTTCAATGCATTGTAGTATTTGTACAATGTTAATAGCCGATCTATTTTAATTTTTTCATAAGACAGTTGAGCGTCTATTACCTCAAGTGAAGTGCTTAATCCCGAATTAAACCGGCTTTCATTTGTTCTGTAATTTTCTTTGGCTAATTCTATATTTGCATCGAGTTTCAGAAATTCAGTTGAGTTGTTGGACATATCTCTGTATGATTTATTTATCCACAAGTCAATTTTTCGTTTTGTATCGGCGCTTAAGTAATCAACCTCGTTTTCTAATTCTTTCGCTTTCTGAAGATTATGATAATCTTTAATTCCGTTGAACAAGTTAAATTTTGCCTGCAAACCAACTGCCCATCGGGGCTCCAGACTAGAAAGATATTCGGGGTACATATCATATTTGCCGAAAGCCGCTACTTGAGGAAGAAAAGAGGAGACAGCTACATTGTAGTTTTGTGCAGCGGAATTTCTTTTTTCCTGAAGTATTTTTAAAATAGGCTGGTTAGATTCGGCCTTCGAAAGAAACATTTCAATCGGATCAGAAGAATGTTTGAAAAGAAGACTGTCAGATAAATAGATGTCTTTGTAGTTGTCGCTGCCTAGTAAATTAGCAAAAACGATTTGGGCTAGCTCCAAATTGTTTTTATCTGTGGAAAGATTTCTTTCTGCTTCAGCAACTGCAACTTCAGCTCTTAATAAATGATACTTAGGAATAATACCCTGATCATACAGTTTGTCGGCGTTTATTTTGTGTTGCAGCATCCCATTCAGAACGTCATTTCGAGTACTGACAATTTTTTGAAGAACAAGAACCTGCATATAACTGCTTATAACTTCTGAAGCAACTTCGTTTTTAATTTTCGTCAATTCATTTTCAGCTGCTCTTAATTCTGCCGAAGCGTATTTCTTGGCCGCCAATAATTTGCCGCCGAGAAAAAGAGGCTGAATAGCTGTTAGAGTGGAAGTTTTATAGTCCTGCTTTTTAAAAGTTTCAACAAACTGAGGAAGAAGCCCATCATAACTTGAGTATGCGGTTCCAAAAACTTGAAGTCGTTGTGCGTCAGTAAGTGGTGAGAGTCCCTGTAAAACATTCGATATATTTGTTAGCTCAACCTGATTGCCAGCCTGAATATTTATCATTGCGTCACGAATAGGATTCAAATCGATCTGTAAATCTTTATTTAGATGAGTATATCTAGCTTCTATATCGATAACGGGCAAAAAATTTCCCCAAGCCGAGAGGTTATCATACTCCTTCTGAGATAGTTTCGCTTGATACATTTTTATTTTTTCATTCCTGCTTAACGAAATTTCAATAGCTTCATTAAGTGTTAAATGCTGCGCGAATAGCTCAACAGATAAAAATAAAATTGAATAAAAAATGAGTTGATATTTTGAAAATTTTGTCATCGAATTACCTTCTATGTATTATGAATCATTATTCATTAAAAGAACAAATTTTTTTAAGTCACAATTCCGTTCTTTAAAAAATATTTTACATTACGACGTATTTTGTTCAATGGAAATTCATCAGGTGCATTTGCCCACTTGTTTAGCAATAACCTAATTCCGCCGAAAATATAATTTCTGAAAATTTTTACATCTATTGTTTTTGTAAAAACATTGCTATTTATTCCTTCAATAACTATATGTTCCCCACAGTCGAAAAATTTTTCATAATAAGGTGTAAATTTCTGGGGAACCGACTTTTGAAGGTGGTTCTGTTCATTTACAAAAACAAGTGTTAAAGGGGTATTGGAAGCAAAAAGGTCAAATATGAGATCGATCAATGAGTCCAATTTCTCTATGGAAGAAAGATTTGCGTTTTTATAAATCTCCTCGGCGTCATGGTAAAGCCGAGACCAAACAAAATCAAATATTTGTAATAAAATGTCTTCTTTGTTTTTATAATAAACATAAACACTTCCTGTGGCAACATTGGCAACTTCTGCAATTTTTGCGATTTTTGAGTTATGATACCCATACTCGCCAAAAACCTTAACTGCTGCCTCCAAAATATCTTTTTCTTTATTTCCTTCTTTAGTTCTCATAACTATCTTTTGTGAATGATGATTCAAAAATAGTAAATCATTCATTATTCGTCAAGAAAAAAATATTAATTTTATTTTAACCTAAAATTGATTAAAAAAAGGAGTGAAATTTAACTTGATTGCTCATAATTCAAATAAACATTTTCATCTTCGGTTCTTTCATCTAGAAATAGGCAGGAATATTCGAAAAACAGATCCTTCGTTTAAACGGCTTTCAAGCTCAATTTTCCCTTTAAGCAGTTCAACTATATGTTTTACAATGGAAAGTCCAAGTCCAGTGCCTTCGGGATTAATATTTCTTGTATTCTCTACACGGTAAAACCTTTCAAAAATCCTTTGAATTTCTTTTTCTGGAATTCCTACTCCTGTGTCTTCGATTTCTATTACCAATTCATTATCTGCTTCTTTTACCCGAAACCAAATTTTCCCGTTCTCTCTGCAATACTGAATTGCATTAACAAGCAGGTTGGTTAAAAGCATTTGAAGTAAGTTAGCATTGGCATTAATTAATAACTCTTTTCCCTGATTTTGAAATTCAGTCTTAAAGAATAAATTTTTAGTCGAACATTGAATCTGAAAATCGGTCGAAATATCTTCAAATATTTGAAAAGGATTCATCTGTTGGAGAACTATATTTTCATTTTTTTCAACACGAGATAATTGCAGCAAATCGTTTACTATACTCTCTAACTGATATGTTTGTTTTGCAATTTTTTGGAGAAATTTTTCTTGTACTTCAGGATTGTTTGGTTTAGAAGACAATAAAGTTTCAGCATATCCGCGTATAGAAGTTAAAGGAGTTTTAAATTCGTGACTTACGTTTGACACAAAATCCTGCCGCATAATTTCTGTTTTCTGAATATTAGTAACGTCTGTTATTGTTATTAAAAACCCGTTGTCTTCCAAATCGGATAAAATTAGCGGACTAATTTGATATTCTATATATGTATCCCTGAAATATTTACATAGCTTTTTAATGGTTATTTTATTTTTAATATAGTCTTGAATATCGTTTATGAGCGGTGGGAAATCTATAAAATTATAAAAATATTCTCCGCTTACAGCGGATTGAGGATTATTTGTTAAATCAACAAAAGCGGAATTATAGTACAAAATTTTACCGTTACTGTTAAATGCTGCCACAGACACTTCAAGTGAGTTAAAAACGCCTAACAACTCGTTATTGCGTTCGGATAAAACAGAAATATTATTCTGCAACTTCGAGCCCAGCAAATTTATTGATGAAGATAGAAAATCAAACTCCGCGAACTCTTGTGGGGATATACCGGTGAAAAAATTTCCATTTCTCGAGTTTTCAAGTTCAATGTGTAAGGTTTCAATTTGACTTCTCATTTTATTATTGTAGTAAAGGAAAAAGATGAAAACAGATATAAGAAAAATCAAATCTGAGATAACTAACAAATTGGTGATGTTTCCCATTTGTTCGTCAAAATTGGTGGAGAACATTGCGAACCTTATAAAGCCAACTACCCTTTTTCCGGAATACAAATTCTCGCAGTAATACATAAGATCTTTGTTTATAGTAGTGCTTCTTCTGATTGCGAATCCGGAACCTGAGGAAAAAGCATCCTGAATTTCTGGTCTGCCGAAATGGTTTTCCACACTTCCCAATTTTTGAATATCTATTTCAGAATCAGCGAGGACTGTACCCGTTTTAGAAATTAATGTTGTACGCAGACCGGTTAGTCTTTTAATTTCGTTTGTAAAAATTTTTAAAGAGCTATAATCATATTCGGTGAAAGCATTTAAATCAATTATTTTTTTTGCAAGATTTACCTTTTGGTTCATTTCACTTTTTATTTCATCCACTAAAAAAGATTTGGACCCATGCCATATAATGACGTTGGTAATTAATATTACCGTTATGCTCAAACAAAAAACGCTATATTTCAATAATTTTGAGATATTTTTCATACAATTTCACTTATGGATAGTAAATGATGATTAATTGATTATTCCCTTTCAATTCTATAACCAATGCCCTTTATTGTTTGAATAATATTTTTACAGCCTATTAATTTATCGCGTAATCGTTTTATGTTAACATCCACTTTTCTTTCCTCGCCTGTGTAATCAATGCCCCATACAATTTCAAGAAGATCAGTTCGGCTCAGAATACGACCCTTCGCTTTAACCAGCGCTGTAAGGATTTTGAATTCAATTGGCGTTAATTGTATTTCACTGTTTTTACAGTAAGCTAAATTAGATGCGAAATTAATCTCCAAATCGCCTAATTGTATTGAATCAATTAAGGTGGGACTAGTTCTGCGCAAGACAGCATTTATTCGGGCCAGCATTTCATTCATGCTGCAAGGCTTCGTTATATAATCATCCGCGCCTATATTTAATCCCCGAACTTTATCTGACTCCTGATCCCTGGCGGTTAACATGATTATTGGGATGTCTTTGGTATTTGCTTGTTCGCGGAGGTATTTACAAATTTCAATGCCCGACAATCCCGGCAAACTTAAATCCAGCAGTACGAGATCTGGTGGATCTTTAATTATACGTTCGTACGCTCTTGTTCCATGACTTTCAAGAACTGTATTAAAGCCCGCAATATCCAAATTAAACTGAATCAACTCCGCTATATCGGTGTTGTCTTCCACTATAAAAACAGTTGGTTTCAATTGATAATGTCCTGTTTTTTATCCACTCCGTAGCGTATAATTTTAGCATCTTTCATAAACACTACATCTTCGCCAAAGTTAGCTGCCAAATCTGCAACACGTTCCAGATTTCGTAAAACACTAACTAATTCAATTGCTTGTCTAATGTTGTTTTTATCAGTTGATATCTCCGAAATAATATCTTCGTAGATCTCTCCGAACTTTTTATCAATCATTTTATCGCGTTTCTTTATTTCAACAGCGAGCTCAGTATCAAGATTTATAAAGGCCTGAACGGCATCGTGCAGCATGTTTTTACATTCTTTACCAAACTCAGGAATTTTAGTCGCAGATTTTATATATGGCTCACCAACCAAATGTTTTGCGATTTTAGCTATGCTCTTAGCGTGATCGCCTATTCTTTCAAGATCATTATTCATTTTTAATGCAACGAGCATAAAGCGCAAATCTACGGCAACGGGCTGCTGCAAAGCCATCAAACTCATAATGTTTTGCTCAATTTTTACTTCAGTTAAATTGATTTTTTTATCACCTTTAGATACGGTTTTTGCCAAATCTTTATCCTGTTGTTCCAATGCTTTCAATGCCAGATGCAATGCATTCTCAACCTCATTAGCCATAAAAATAATATCGCTCTTTATGTTGGTTAGCATATTTTTCAGCTGTTCTCTCATAAATCACCCGTGGTAGTTCATTAAAATAAATATTAATTACCCAAATCGTCCTGTTATATATTCCTCAGTTAGAGGTTTATTCGGAGTAGTAAATAATGTATTTGTATCGTTAAATTCAATCAATTCACCCATCATCATAAAAGCAGTATAATCAGACACACGGGCAGCCTGCTGCATATTATGCGTAACAATAACAACTGTGTAATTATTACGCAATTCTTCTATGGTCTCTTCAATTTTGCCCGTCGAAATAGGATCCAGTGCTGATGCGGGTTCGTCCATTAGTATTATATCCGGCTTATTGGCAAGCGCGCGGGCAATACATAAACGCTGCTGCTGTCCGCCCGACAAATCCAGGGCCGATTCGTTAAGACGATCTTTCACTTCCCGCCAAAGATCGGCTTGTACTAGAGCCGATTCCAAAATCCCGTCCAATACAGATTGTTTCGACTCCCCATTTACCTGCGGACCGAAAATAACATTTTCTTTAATACTCATTGGAAAGGGATTTGATTTTTGAAAAACCATTCCAACTTTTTTTCTTAAATCCTCCAAGTGAACTTCAGGATGAAAAATATTATTTCCATCTATTAAAACTTCACCATTTAAAGACGTACCCAGAATTAAATCATTCATTCTGTTGAATGTTCTTAATAGAGTGGATTTGCCGCAGCCTGAAGGTCCTATAAAAGCTGTAACTTTTTTTTCAGGAATCTGAATATTTATGTTTTTTAGTGCCGCTTTTTCAGGGGTATAATAAAAATTCAGATTTTTCGTTTCTATTACAATTTTTTCATTTTGTAAGTGGTTAATTTTATTAGTAACTGCACCACTTAAATTAACTGCCATTATTTAATTATCCTCAGATTTAATTGATTAAAACGAAGCCGACTTATATTTATTTTTAAGTCGCGTCCGTAAATAAATAGCCAACAAATTTAACAATACAACAACTACTATTAATAATAAAGCTGTTGAGTAGACCATAGGAATGGCGGCCTCAACATTCGGCGACTGAAAACCAACATCATAGATATGAAATCCTAAATGCATAAACTTCCTGTCAAAATGAAAAAATGGGAAGGAAGTATCAAAAGGTAAATTAGGCGCGAGTTTAACCACCCCCGTTATCATTAAAGGCGCTACTTCTCCGGCGCCTCGGCTTATTGCGAGTATCAGCCCCGTTAATATGCCCGGCATGGCGTTTGGCAAGACGATTCTGCGAATCATTTGCCACTTTGTACTTCCAAGGGCCAATGCACCTTCTTTATTTGCGCGCGGAACCGCAAGTATCCCTTCTTCTGTGGCCACAACAACAACTGGTAATGTAAGAAGAGCCAAAGTTAAAGATGCCCACAAAATTCCTCCTGTTCCCATAGTAGGTTCCGGAAGTTTATCGGCAAATAAAAACTGATCGATTGAACTGCCGAGTACATAAATAAAAAATCCTAATCCGAATATTCCATAAACTATTGAGGGGACTCCAGCAAGATTGTTAACCGATAGTCTGATAATTCGTGTTAGAGGCCCCTGTTTGGCATATTCATTAAGATATATTGCTGCAAGAACTCCAAATGGTACGACAAAAATTGACATCAAAATAACCATCATTACAGTTCCGAATATCGCCGGAAAAACACCACCCTCAGTATTAGATTCCCGCGGATCTCCTGAAACAAATTCCCATAAGCTGCCTATATATTGTAACCCTTTTTCAAATACATTCATTCTATTTGGCTGATAAAATTTAACTATATTTTCAAATGGAAGTTTTATTTGTTGTCCATCCGCCGTTTCTACAAGCAAGTATAATTTAGCAAGTTTGTTTCTGTTTTTATTTAATTTTTCGTTCAGTAAAATCTCTTTTGGTTCAATTTCTTCCTTAACTTTTTTTTCTTCATACTGTAAGTCTTCTAATTTTCTTTTATCCTTCGTAGAAAGATATCCTTCATTCATTTTTAAAAGTGAAATTTTGCGCTGTATATCATTTAAAGGGGCTAATAAATCATTGTACTCAGTATTTAAGTAGTCTGATGTATCTTTCAATTCATTGGCGTATGAAAGAGTGTTCCGGCATTTATAAAAAATCGTATCGTTGTCGCTCTCAATTTTATTATCTATAATATTTACTGATTTAATAAAACCGTAAAGGTTTCCATATTCCACACGTTCAAATACAGTTGCATATTCCGGGTAGTTTTTATTTCTGATTAAACTATCCTCAACCCAGGTAAAATCAAAACCGTACACATCCCTGTTGCCAATCTTTAATTGTGTTTTGGCTACCTTCTTAAATTTACCCGAGCCATCACCTGTTTTTTCAAAAGTAGAATTCCACAATTCACCCATATATACTTTATCGTTCTTTAAATCCAATTTAACGAGATCGCTTGGCCAGAATATTCCTAATCCCTTCACAAGAATTATAAGAATCAACCAAGCAACCATTCCTAAAGAAAGTATTAGTCCCAGAGTAGTTAATAAAATGTAAGGATCACCTTTCTTAAAATAATTTTTAATCGGTTGTCTCATCTAAAATCTCGCATATTTTTTCCTTAAGCGGTCACCAATCAATGCTGCAACACCATTTATTAAAAATGTAAAAACAAAAAGCAGGAAGGCAGTTAAAAACAAAACCCTATATAATGTTCCGTCAACAGGCGCCTCCGGTATTTCAACAGCAATATTTGCGCTCATCGCCCTGAAACCGTTAAAAGGGCTTAAGTTCATAATAGGTGTGTTTCCGGTTGCCATAAGAACTATCATTGTCTCGCCAATGGCTCTTCCAAGACCAAGCATCACTGCGGAAAATATTCCACCTGCGGCAGCAGGTAATATAATTTTTTTTACAGTTTGCCAGGGGGAGGCTCCAAGAGCCAGAGAAGCGGATGTTAGAGAATATGGAACGTTACTAAGCGCGTCTTCGGAGATTGTAAAAATTATTGGAATTACAGCAAATCCTAGCGCGAATCCTACTACAAAACTGTTACGCTGGTCATAGTGAATATTAAGCGTATCGTATAACCATTGTGAAATATTGCCCGAGAAGAAAAACAATTCAACAGTGTTAGCCAGAAGAACAGCGACTAAAAATGAAAAAATTAGAAATGGAATTACGAATAACATGTCAGCCCCGGACGGTAACCGCCTTCTTTTGGCTTCGGGAATCAAACGCCAGCAGAAGACACTCAGTAAAAAAAATAGAGGCAGGGCTATGAAAGCAATGAAAATAGTTACAAGGTGTTTTTCGAACAAAGGGGAAAAATATAAACCCGCTAAAAATCCAATAACAACACTTGGCAGCGCTGCCATTATTTCAATAGTAGGTTTTATTATTCGTGCAAATTTTTTGGGAGCGAATTGAGATACGTAAATAGCGGCGAGAATTGCCAGTGGAATTGAGAATAACATTGCGTACAAAGTTCCTTTAAGCGTTCCGAATATCAATGGGATCAAACTAAATTTCGGTTCAAATTCGTCTGAGCCTCCTGTTGACTGCCAAACAAACTCCGGTGTTTCATAACCCTCGTACCATGCTTTTCCGAAAAGAGTCTCGAAAGAGACTTCCGGATGCTCATTATCTACAATAAATTGCCCAACTCTGTTTTTACTATCCAGTAAAATAAGCGCATCTGATTTTGGTGAAAACGCTGCCGTCTTTATAGCGTATTCAAATGGTTTAAACTCTATTTCAGTATTACTTGTTGTAGAATAATTCAAATGAAGTTCTCCGGCCGAGTCTATTGATAAAAAAGTACGGTTACGCGGAGATACTATTATGTCGGTTATTTCGTTTTTATGTTTTCTGAAGTCATGAATTTTTTTGAATCGAAATTCATTGTTGGATGATCTCACGGGAAACCATAATTGAAGAAATCCCTTCGCATCGCCTACTACAAGACTATTGTCGCCTATCAGAAAAGCTAAAGAAGTAATTGTATTTTTAGAACTTCTCCAGTTTGATTTTAACTGAACATCTTCGATATCGGAAAGATCAAACCAGAACAATTCCCCGCCTTCAGTTCCAGCAATTAAATGGTCACCCTGCGTACTAATTGTAAAATTTGAGGTCTTTGAGTTGCCCAATTGATCTGTAATATTGTAATTATAAAACTTTTCTTCATCGGCGTCATAAATTCTGAGGCGCAGCTCATTCCTGTTGTTTAACCATGCCCAATACTCCGAAGCCTCTTCATTTTTTGAGTATTGTATTTTATAAATCGGTTCTGGTAATGTGGAAGAATCGGTGGTGGAATAAATAGCTTTCACGGCAAAAGAAGCTTTTATTACCCTTTCGTCTCTGGAATAGAATGGTGTCATTTTAATTTGCGCGGTAATTATTCGACCGGTATTAGTTCCTACCGCGAAGATTTCGTCATTTAAACTCCCTTTGTCAGCGCTTATTATTTTTTCATTCTCCGCAAGTATAATTGAATCGGTCTGAAAAATTTTCTGATCTTTTATTCTATAAAATTCCACTTTCCCGTTTTCGTCAAGCAAATATTCAATTTCATTATATCTGTCTATACCGGCAAGCAGTACTTTTTTTGTTGAAGCATTCCAGCCTAAATATTCTGTGATTGATGCTGAAAAACTTAATGGGAAAGATTCGTAAAACAGAAATAGTAAAATCGCGCTAATGCTTAGTATTACTCCAAAACCACCAAGAGAAATAATTCCTTTTGCAATTTTATCCGTTCTTTTTGCTTTCTTTCTAAAATTCGATATCGATTTTTCTTTCACTGATTATTGTCCAAATTAGAATAAATTTAAAACAGCTTGAACGATTAACAAAATTAAGATAATCGTACAAGCCAAGTCAATCAAGATTATATTTTAATATTAATCTAAAGCTTTCAGATTTTTCATTACTACTTCATAGGGCAGTGGCATATATCCATCTTTAACAACAATCTGCTGACCCTCGTAGCTGAGAATGAATTTCATGAATTCTTTAACAAGCGGATCAAGTTGTTTGCCTGGATTTTTTACGATGTTAATATACAGATAACGTGATAGAGGATAATTACCACTTAATACATTATCATCGGTCGCCTCATATACTTTTCCGTCTTTCTTTTCGGATAAAGGCAATGCTCTAACGCTTGAAGTTTTATAACCTATACCACTGTATCCAATGCTATATTTATCTTTCGAAACACCTTGAACAACTGACGCCGAGCCGGGCTGTTCTTTAACGCTGTTTTTGAAGTCGCCTTTATCTAAAACATGATCTTTAAAAAATCCATAAGTGCCAGATGCGGAATTACGTCCGTAAATACTAATCGGTTTGTTTGACCACTCTCCTTTTAATCCGACTTGTCCCCAGGTTTTAATGTCTTCAGGATATCCATTTTTACGGGTTTTCGAGAAAATAGCATCGGCTTGTTCAAAGCTGAGACTTTTAATAGGATTATCTTTATTAACGTATATTGCCAAAGCGTCCAACGAAACCTCAACTGATGTGGGTTTAAATCCGTATTTATCCTCGAAGGCGTCAATTTCTTTCGCTTTCATTTTTCTACTCATAGGACCTATCTGAGCAGTTCCTTCAATTAAAGCCGGTGGTGCGGTGGAAGATCCCTTGCCTTCAATTTGAATTTTTACGGAGGGATAAATATTCTGAAACCCTTCGGCCCAAAGAGTCATCATATTCAAAATTGTATCGGAGCCGATACTGTTCAGATTGCCTTTAATTCCGGTTGTTTTTTTATACTTTGGAATTTTTTTGTCTACTTCAACCGGCTGCGCGCTGAGCGTGCCAAATAAGAAACCTGCTAAAACAAGCGCCAAACTTATAATTCTTAGATTTTTCATTGTATTTCCTTTCTTATAAAAATTGATTTTTTCAAACTATATCTTAAACTCGAAGTTTAGTTTTAAATCCGTTATTGATTCGATATCATTGTTTTCAAATGAAGTATATCTAATATTTGGAGAAATTTTTAATCCTTTTGTGGGCGAAAAAATAGCTCCCGCTACGAAATAATTGTTGGCGTCTCTATCGGTATCACTGTTTGGATCAACAATATCTAACCTTGCAAAACCTTGCAGCCAGTCGATTAATTTGTAATTTGCGTAAGCGGAAATAATGTTGGCTGTAATATCAACACCGCTTGTTGTTTGTATGTCATATTCCGCGCCGACTCTAAGATTACTGAAAGCGTATCCGCCGAATAAGCCGAAAACTTTTGAATTCTCCTTTTGAACATCAGTGCCGACTTTGTTTTCGAAGGGCTCAAACGAAACAACACCCCCCAAATTAAAACCGTCTTTTTTAGTTAGGTCGCTGACACCGTAAACAAGGTTTGCTGATACTTTTTTATATGCATCTTTTTCCTGGCTTTTATAACCCTCTCCATTTGAAAGAAGCAGACTGAAGTGTAAATCATAGTTTAAGCTATTTTCATAACCTATTGCCAAATCCGCGGAACTTGAAAATTTATTTATATCCATAGGGGTTTTTTCAATAAATCTGTGCCCCCAGTTTTTTTCCTGAATGTTGAACATGTTCATGCTCTGTAGTCCGATAATGAAATTTCCATAATCTGTGTGCCAATTAACAACAGCATTTTTTAAATAAGCTTCCAATCTGCCATCGTCAGATTTTCTGCCTACATCCAATTGGAATTTGTACTCGAGATTATCTGATACGGAATTTTCGTATGTGAAGTAAACTCTCTGGAACTCGAATTCATTGTTCACTGTTGGATCACCATTAGTATGATAAGTGTATTCATAAAAAGCTAAACTGCTTATCTTTCCTCCCTCTTGAGCAAAGATTGTTGTTGATAAGATAACGCTTAATAACATCGATGAGATTTTTTTCATCCCAGTACTCTCCTTTTATCTAAAATTATCTTTACCCAAACATAAAACTCTTATATTACAATTCGGTTACAATTTGAGTATCTGTTTGTATCTGTATGAAATAGTATCATTGTAATTAAATTGTAAAACTGTTTATAAGGTTTATAGATGGTTTAAGTATTATAACTAAGTGACAGAAAATTATAATTTTTCCCAGTCGGATTTTTTGTAATATTTGAATGGTTTTTTTATTACCAGGCATATTGGAGGTAATTTCAGGCAATTGATTCTATAAAAATCTAATTAAGTTTTGCTTTTTAGAGGTTTTCCATCTTGGCATAACATTTGATTTTATTAACTGAAGATTTATTATTAAATATTCGGAGAACATGATGAAAAGAATTTTTACAAGTTTATTAGCTGCCTTTTTAATTCTATCAATGAATCTTTCGGCTCAGATCCACCAACATGGCGAAGGTCACTTTAACCCGGATTCTCTTTTTGAAATATCAATTTCCGGAGCCGCTGTTGTTGATACAAATTACTCGCATCCCATTTATTATCTTGATGAAAATAATGACGGCACTGTGGATTATAAATTGAACTTCGGTCCTTTTTGGTATCAACCTGACAGTTCCAATGCTGTTAGACCGATAAACGGCGAAGTAATTACCATATTTGGGGGTGAACACCAATCTTCTATGGATATTTCAGTGATAGTAGTTTACGAAATAAATGGGGAATTCTGGCGTTCACCATTTGAACCCTTCTGGAATAATTTTACAGGGCGCCATGATTTTGGAAGAGACCGCCGGCATGATTATAAAGGGTTTGCGCGAGGATGGCGAAATGATTCACTTTCTACTGTAACCCTTACCGGTGCGGTATTAGTAGATACAACCTTTTATATGAATCATTACTATTTAGATATCAATGAGGATGGATTACCCGACTATTTCCTGAATTTCGGACCATTTTGGTATGAACCGGCTTCAGGCGCTTTGCGTCCGCTGGAAGGTGATGTAATAACTGTAACAGGTGGTTTAATAGATCGCGACACAAATGATGTAATAATCGTTTATGAGTTAAATGGACTTATCTGGAGTGATCCATCACGATTTGGTAGAAATTTAAGCGGCGGATGGATACATAAAAATATGAGATCGTCTTTTCAATGTGTAAATCCTTTCGATGCGGGGGATAATTTAATATTACAACCCGGATGGAACAGTATGGGACACATGGGAGGAATGATGATGGAAGACTCAATTTATTGTCAGTTGCTGGAACTTTATCCTGGCAACATGCCTAATTCTGGAGGAGAAAAAGTTTTTTCTGGGTACGAAATTGCAATGTTTAATTCCGAGAGATCTAATAAATTCTGGTTGAATGACGGCAGACAAAGAATCAGTTTCGGTTCTAAACTTAAGTATAGACTCCATTACACCGATGCCCAACTAAAAGCTTATGGTGTTGAGGAGAATAATATAACTGTAAAATCGTGGGATGAACAGTCCAACCAATGGGTTGCGTTAAACAATGTTGCTTACGACTACTCAACTAACACTGTTGAGTTCGAGGATTCACAAGCAAGCAGTTATTTAATATTATCCGTTGAAAAAATTACTGAAGTTGATAATAATGGTGAAAACAACTTAATAAAAAATTTTGTTTTGCAGCAAAATTACCCCAACCCATTCAATCCTAAGTCGAATATAAATTATCAAATATCCAATACAAGCAATGTTAAGCTCACGGTTTATGATGTTTTGGGTAAAGAGATATCGGTGCTTACAAATAAAATTCAATCACCCGGAAATTATCAGGTAGTGTTTGACGGCAGCAAACTTTCAAGCGGAACTTATTTTTGCAGACTTCAAACAAATCAGCATGTTCGTACAATTAAGATGACGCTTATAAAATAAAATTAGTTGAGTTAATATTTTGAAAACAAAAGAGATGCTATCCCCGGCATCTCTTTTTTTAATTCCTCCCCCATATTCGATGAAATAATATTTTTTTATTATGAAGTTGTAAAAATAAATTGAAAGAATTATATTTCGTCATATAACGAAATGAGTTTTGTAATGAAAGACAAGACAAAGCTATTCAAAGCATTATCTGACCTAAATAGATTAAGAATTCTAAAAGCACTTCAAAGCAAAATTTTGTGTGTGTGCGAAATTAAAGAATTATTGAATCTTGCCAACTCAACTGTTTCTCAACATCTTAAAGTCTTGAAAGAATCGGGATTTATTATTGAGGATAAGGATGGTAAGTGGGTTAATTATCTTATTAATCCCTCCCCATCAGATACTAGAATAAATTCAATTCTTAATTCTCTAGATTTTTGGATTAGTGATGAAGAATTAATTATTAATGATAAACATAAAGTTAAAACATTGGATAGAAATAAACTTTGTAATACATAAGCAATAAATCACTTTCGTAAAATAACGAAACATGGAGTAGGATAAATGAATGTAATTAAAGTATATGGTTCGGGTTGCGCTAACTGTTTAAAGTTAACAGCCTTAAGTACAGAGACTGTTAACGAAATGGGAGTGGATTTTTTAATCGAAAAAGTTGAAGATTTACAAGCAATTGTTGGACGGGGAATTATGCAAACACCCGCACTGGAAATAAACGGAAAAATTGTATCTGCAGGCAAAATACCAACCAAATCTACACTCCAGCACTGGATTAAAGAAAGTTTAGAAATACAAAATGTGGGATAAAAAAGTGATCACTTCTGAAAAAGCATTGAGTAATAAAATAATTATTCCTTTGGTTATGCTGCCCTTTTGGTTCCTTTTATATTTTGAGCTGGAAAAAATAACCGATTTGATTGTTTATGGCATTTTGGATTTTGATGATGAAAAATTAATGACGAACGCAATCCATTTTTTTGTGTACGAAGTTCCAAAAGTTATGATGTTATTGGTGCTTATCGTATTTGTTGTGGGTATTGTAAGAACATATTTTTCACCTGAAAAAACAAGAAAGATTTTGGGGGGCAAATCACTGATTGTCGGCAATATAAGCGCCGGATTATTGGGCATAGTTACCCCTTTCTGCAGTTGTTCCGCAATACCACTGTTTATAGGATTTGTTCAAGCTGGAGTGCCACTTGGTGTAACTTTCTCTTTTCTTATAGCCGCGCCTATGATAAATGAAGTAGCTTTGGTGTTGCTGCTGGGTTTATTCGGGTGGGAAATCGCATTAATTTATATTTCAACCGGATTGGTAATCGCGATAAGTTCTGGATTTGTGATAGGTAAATTGAAGCTCGAGAAATTTGTTGAAGGCTGGGTATATGAACTGCAACAAACTCAAATTGAATCCGAAGAAACTAAACTGAGCCTTAGCAACAGATTTGACATGGGCTTTGAAGCGGTAAAAGAGATTGTAGGTAAAGTTTGGATATATATAGTTCTTGGAATTGCTGTCGGGGCCGCTATTCATGGATATGTTCCCGAAAATTTTATGGCAGGATTAATGGGCGCTGAAGCCTGGTGGTCGGTTCCTCTTTCTGTATTATTGGGCATTCCTATGTATTCGAATGCAGCCGGGGTTATACCGATTGTTCAAGCCCTATTAGAGAAAGGAGCATCCTTGGGAACAGTGCTCGCTTTTATGATGAGTGTAATTGGTTTGTCTCTTCCGGAAACAATTATACTTCGTAAGGTATTGAAGATGCCTTTGATATTTTCTTTTGTGGCAGTGGTTGCCGTTGGGATAATTTTAGTCGGCTATATATTTAATTTCTTTTTTTAGATATCAATAAAATGTTAAAATGATAAGTATTCCTAACTTCTAATTATTTCAAATAATTAGAAAATAATTAAATAAAAATATTCACCATAAAATATCAAAATATACAATATGGATAAGAAATCTCAGAAGCTTTCATTTTTAGATAGATACTTAACCTTGTGGATTTTTCTCGCGATGTTTGTTGGTGTCTTATCGGGTTATCTTTTCCCGGATTTTATCAATTTTTGGAATGTTTTTCAATCGGGAACAACTAATATTGCTATTGCGGTTGGGCTTATACTTATGATGTATCCGCCGCTGGCGAAAGTAAAGTATGAAGAGCTTCCCGACGTATTTCGGAACGTAAAAATACTCTCGCTTTCACTTATACAGAATTGGTTGATCGGACCCATATTAATGTTTTTTTTAGCGGTTCTGTTTTTGCACGATATGCCTCATTATATGGCGGGTTTGATTCTGATTGGTCTGGCCCGTTGTATTGCCATGGTAATTGTTTGGAATGAACTTGCTAAAGGAGATACTGAATATGCCGCAGGTTTAGTAGCGTTTAATTCAATTTTTCAAATTCTTTTCTTCTCCGTGTATGCGTATGTGTTTTTAACTGCACTACCGGAATGGCTTGGAATACAATCCTTTTCCGTAGACATAACAATAGGTCAAATTGCTGAAAGTGTGTTCATTTATTTGGGAATTCCATTTGTTGCAGGAATTATAACAAGAATAATTTTTCTGAAATATAAAAGCAAAGAATGGTATGAGAAAAAGTTTATTCCTAGAATAAGCCCAGTAACACTAATTGCCCTGTTGTTTACAATTTTTGTCATGTTTTCGTTAAAAGGGGAGGTTATTGTAAAAATTCCTCTGGATGTTGTAAGAATTGCAATTCCTCTTATTTTCTATTTTATAATAATGTTTTTAGTCTCCTTTTATCTGGGCAAAAAAATAGGTGCAGATTATTCCAAAACAACCACACTTTCATTTACTGCGGCAAGCAATAATTTTGAACTGGCGATCGCTGTAGCAATTGCAGTATTCGGTATAAATAGCGGAGAAGCGTTTGCGGCAGTAATAGGCCCTCTTGTAGAAGTTCCAGTGCTTATAGCATTAGTTAATGTAGCATTATATTTTCAAAAAAAATATTTTAGTACACCCGAAAAAGGTAATTTCGAAAAACCTAATTTTTGTAAATAGATAGACCTAAACAACAAAGGAAAATTTATGACTGTTAAAATACTTGGAACCGGATGCAAAAAATGTAAGACATTAGAGTCCAAAGTTCGTGAATTGGTCGACCAGAATAATTTAAATGTTAATGTAGAAAAAGTTACAGATATTAAAGATATGTTGAAATATGGGATTATGTCGACACCAGCACTTGTAATTGATGAAAAAGTGAAAAGCGTAGGAGTAATTCCTAATGACAACCAAATAATTGAATGGATTAAAGGGGAAAGGATATGAGGATATTGTTATTAGTTTTATTCACTTTCCTGGTTTCTATTGAAAGTACCGGACAAGGAAATAAGCTCCCTGCAAAAAAAGATTCCGAAAAAGCTAAAGTAACTTTTGTTGAGTTAGGATCGGTGAAATGTATACCCTGTAAACAGATGCAGCCAGTTATGAAAGCGATAGAAGAAAGATACGGGGAACAAATTAAAGTTGTTTTTTATGACGTTTGGCTGCCCGAACAAAAACAATATGCGCAAAAATTCGGCATCAAACTGATTCCTACTCAGGTGTTTTTAGACGAAAAAGGTGAGGAGTTCCACAGGCATGAAGGGTTTTATCCCGAAAAAGAGATTGATAAAATTTTGATCAGCAAAGGGCTAAAACCTATTACGGGCAAGAATTAAAATGTTCGAAGGTATTTTTACGACATTATATGAAGCGATGAATGGTTCCGTTTATTTGGCTCTGGCAGCTTCATTTGTTTGGGGAGTTTTAAGTATACTCCTCTCACCTTGTCACTTATCAAGTATTCCACTTGTGGTTGGTTTTGTCAGTTCACAAGGAAAAATATCTTTAGGTAGAACATTCTCCATTTCTCTAATTTTTTCAATTGGAATATTAATTACTATTGCATTAATAGGATTTGTCACCGCGTCGCTTGGAAGACTAATGGGGGACGTCGGAAGCACCGGGAATTATCTTGTTGCTGGAATATTCTTTATTGTTGGACTTTATCTCTTAGATATCATTAGGTTTGATTGGAATAGGGGATTAAAGGGGACAAAAACAGAAGGTTTGTTGGCCGCACTTATTTTGGGATTGCTTTTCGGTGTGGCTCTTGGTCCATGTACATTCGCTTATATGGCGCCTGTTCTTGGAGTTGTGTTTCAAACTGCTCAGACAAATTATTTCCTTGCCGTAATGTTTCTGTTAGCTTTTGGAGTTGGGCATTGTTCGGTAATTGTTGGCGCGGGAACTATAACAGGAAAAGTGCAGAAATATTTAAATTGGAGTGAAGAATCAAATGTTTTACTCTGGATAAAAAGAGGCTGCGGTCTGCTTGTAATTCTTGGCGGATTTTATTTGTTAACAACTGTATAAAAATTATGCAAAATAGTCTACTCAACGAAACAAATCTGGAAATATTAGATTCTTTGGCAGAAGGAGTTTATATAATTGACAAAGAATTTATTATTCAATTTGTAAACGAAGCAG
Organism: Ignavibacteriae bacterium HGW-Ignavibacteriae-2; assembly: GCA_002839805.1. Taxonomy (GTDB): domain Bacteria; phylum Bacteroidota; class Ignavibacteria; order Ignavibacteriales; family Melioribacteraceae; genus PGYT01. Next base: position 19,164 of record PGYT01000010.1, on the reverse strand, counting down.
CAGAAAATATTACAGGAATAAAACGAGAAGATGTTATTGGCAAATTATGTAAAAATTTTTGTATGTCGGAAAGATGTCAGCTCGGTTGTCCAATTGCCGAAGTAATTAAAACAGGAAAAAACATTATAGATTTGGAATCTACTCTACAAAAATATGACGGAGAACTTATACCCGTAAAACTAAATGCCGCATTGATTAAAAATAATGCCGGAACTCCAATTGGAGGAATCATTTCTTTTCGTCATTTCTCAAATCACGTAGATATAAAAACATATTTGCAAAAACACCAAAACTTTTTTGGTATAATCGGCAAATCGAAAGCAATGCACAATATTTATCAATCAATAAACGAAATAGCTAAGAGCAATGCTACAGTTTTAATTACCGGTGAAACGGGCGTGGGGAAAGAACTTGTCGCCAATGCGATTAAAGAGACAAGTCCTCGCAGAGATAAGGTATATGTAAAAGTAAATTGTGCTGTCTTCTCCGAAAATCTTTTAGGGAGCGAATTATATGGGCATGTCAAAGGGGCTTTCACCGACGCAGTGAGAGACCGTATGGGCCGGTTTGAATATGCCGATTCCGGTACAATACTATTAGACGAAATTGGAGAAATGCCCCTGGTTATGCAAACACAATTGTTAAGAGTAATTCAGGAGGGAACTTTCGAAAGACTAGGCGAATCAATTACGCGCAGGGTAAATGTCCGCATAATTGCATCAACAAACAAGAATTTGACAGAAGAAATAAAGAAGAAAAAATTCAGACAAGATTTGTTTTACAGATTAAACGTTATTCCAATTCATATCCCTCCATTACGTGAAAGGAAAGAGGATATTTCACCCTTAGCAAATTATTTTTTGAACAAATTTGCAGAATTATATAAAAGAAAAATCGACTCAATCTCTGATGAAGCAATGGATGCGCTAATGCAATATGATTGGCCTGGTAATATTCGGGAACTTGAGAATGCAATTGAATACTCATTTATACGTTCGAAAAGGGAAGACACAATTTGTATTTGCTGTTTGCCGCCGGAAATAAGGATGAACTTTGATTGTAATAAAAAATTAAATTTTAAAGAAATTGAAAAAGATGAAAAAATACAAACTCTTCTTTCATTGCTAAAACAAAATAATTGGAATAAAACAAAAGTCGCCGAAATACTGGGCGTGAACCGGAGTACAATCCATAGACAAATAAAATCAATTAAATAAATTCTGTTGCAATTCGTTGCAGACGAAACAATTCGATTCAACTCCTTCAATAGCCTTTGTTCACCACGTTTATAACGGAATTGTTGCATTCTGTGCCATTTATACCAATAAACAGTCTCAATTCTTTTTGATTTTCGCTGTTTAGTGCGGCATAATTCTTGCCTAATATTTATAATTATGAGTGAAATGTTAGGGAATCAATATTTTCTTGCGCGCAAGTATTGCGAGGCAATGGAACAATTAGAAGAGGCGCTTCTTTTAGATCCGGCCAGTAAACCAATCAAAAAAAAACTAATAATTTGTTTCATGTTATCTCATAAATTCCAGACAGCACTTAGTCTGTTTGAGCAATTAATTATCGAAGATATAGCCTTCATTATGGACAGTGATCCTTATAGAGATGATTGCCCATGTCCGAAAATTATTTACGAATTTGAAAACAATGTAAGCACTATTGAAGAGTATGATCGGCTTTTAATATTAGGCGTTCTATGGCTTTACTGTGATATAGAAGTATCGATTAAATATTTTGAAAAAGTAGTTGAACTGGATAAAAACAATACAACCACAAATAGAATTCTGAGAAAACTTAAACTCTCGGAAAAACAACTAAAGAGAGAGGACAACTGATGGAAAAGAAAAACCTTACAAGAAAAGATTTTCTTACTAATACGTCTAAATATGCCGTCGGTGCAGCGGTAGGAGTTGCGGGCTTAAATGTGTTGGCTGGAGGAAATCTGCTGGCCGGAACTAAAACAACTGAATGGCCTTGGCCTTATATTGCATTGGATCCTGATGTAGTTAGAGTAAAAGCTCACACACTATATTACAGCGATAAAGACTGTTGTTCTGGTGTATTCGGGGGATTGTTGGAACCTCTAAAAGCTGCTATTGGCGATCCATGGACTAATTTGCCTATGGAAATTATGTTATTCGGTCGAGGCGGAGGTGTTGGATGGGGAACATTATGCGGCGCTTTAAATGGTGGAGCAGCAATGATAAGTTTGGTTGCAGATAAGGGATCTTCCGGTAATCTAATTTCCGAATTATGGGGTTGGTCTTGTCAGGAGGAACTGCCAACTACAGTTGCAAACGAATTCGCTACATCAGGGAAATACGAAATTGTAAAATTTGCCGAAGCTTTGCCTCAAAATGTTGCAGGGTCACCTATGTGCCATGCTTCAGTGTCGCAATGGTGTAATCTTGCAGGTAAAAAAATTGGGGATGTAGAAAGAAAAGAAAGATGCGCCCGATTAGCTGGTGATGTTGCTGCAAAAACAGCTGAAATATTAAATGCTCATTTTGCAAGCACATTTACATTAACTTATGCTGACCCCGATACAATAAAACAATGTATGGGCTGCCATGGCTCGGCTATGTTAAATAACGTTATGACAAGAATGGACTGCGTAAGCTGTCATGGTGATCCTCATGGTACAACACTTGTAAAAACATTACCTGGTAAAGTTGAGAACTATAACCTTTCGCAAAATTATCCTAATCCTTTTAATCCATCTACAGAAATTGAATTTGCAATTCCTCAACAATGCAAAGTTGATATGGTGATTTATGATATTCAGGGTAAACAGATAACAAAATTAATTGATCATGATATGTATAACGCTGGACGTTACACCGTTGAATGGAATGGTAACGATGCATTTGGCGCACGCGTTGCAAGCGGTATTTATTTCGCGAGATTGCAGGCAGGCGACTATATGCAGACTGTAAAAATGAATTTGTTAAAATAATATTCTACTCGTATAGTTATTTTATAAAGCCGCTTTTAAGCGGCTTTTTTATTATTAATAATTTGTTTCAGAATGTTATATTAATCAGAAAAATCGGGCGAACTATGTTAATAAAATCTATTAAAGGCTATTTCGAAAATATTATTTTGGACTTAGATCAGATTGATTCTGAAAGAAAAAAATTATTGTCTGAATTTGCAAAATTTATGGAGGAAAAAAAAGCAAGAGGGGAAACAATAAACTTGGTATTTATTTGCACACACAACTCACGACGCAGTCAGATGGGGCAGATACTCGCACAATCGGCAGCTGAGTACTTCGGTATAAAAAAGATTTCCTGTTATTCTGGCGGAACGGAAACTACCGCATTTAACATAAGAGCGGTAAATGCGCTTGTAAGAGCCGGTTTCGAAACAAAAAATGCCGACACATCCGAAAACCCCGTTTATTCAGTAAAGTATTCGAATGAAGCTAATCCTATTGAATGTTTTTCTAAGATTTATACCGATCCAATTAATCCTGAACAAAATTTTGCTGCCATCCTAACGTGTTCTGACGCCGATGCGGCCTGCCCGGTAGTTTCAGGTGCGGAAATCAGGTTCCCAATCAGATACGAGGACCCTAAAATATTTGACAATACTGAATTGGAAGAGCAAATGTATGATAAACGTTGCCGACAAATTGCCTCAGAGATGATTTACGCTTTTTCATTGATCAACAATTCTAATAAATAATCGAACAATTAAAATTGAGGTTATTCAATTGAAACATTTTCCAAAAATAATATTGTTATTAGTACTTATAAGCTGTTTTTCTGGATGTAACCTGAACAGCAAAGAGATAATAGAATTACGAAATGAAATTAGATATCTGGAAACTGAATTATCTAGCGTTCAAGGTTCGCCCGGTTATCTATTCGGGGAGGCCTTTGAACATGTTGACGCTGAAGATTATGCCGAAGCCGTCAATTTATTAAACGAATTAAAAATCAATTTCCCGGAGTGGAATAAAAAAATAGTTGAAGAGTATATAAACAATTACAGCAAGTTGGTTAAAAAGTAAAACTGCGTAAAAATTATAATTCCCGGCATATAACAAAATTCAGCAAATCATGGTGAAATAAGTTTATGTGAAAATTAAAACCGATTAATTTTGTATTGGGATTTTCAGTTCAATTGAAGTAAAAGAATTTTTTTCACTGTTAATTGTAAATGCTCCGCCAACGAGCTCTATAATATTTTTTGTTATCGGCAATCCCAAGCCTAAACCAACCTGTTGATATTTATCTTTTTCAAACTGATTAAAAACCGCAATTTCTTGTATCTCTTTTTCACTAAATCCCCTTCCATTATCGTGTATTTCAATTCTATAAACATCTTGGGAGATAAAAGCATTAAGCTCAATTTTTGTTCCAGGCGACGAAAATTTAATTGAGTTGTCAAGCAGTTCGAATAAAATTGTAGTCAAATGATCTTCAGAAATACAAATTTTTGCCTCTTCAACCGAACAGACAAAATCAGAATATCTGTCAAAATATTGAAGTTTTTGATCAATTATTCTAATTACGAAAGATTTAGTAATATAACAGTGAGGTTTTAGTTCTTCTTTTTGAGTACACATAAAATTTGTTATTGTTTTTACTTCGGCTAATCTCACAAATTTTTCTATCCTTTCCTTTAACCTCAATCCGGAGGATTTAATGCATTTTAGTAAATCTTTAACTTCTTCTTTTGAAAAAGTTTCCTCATCCTCTAAAATTAAATCTGTGAAGCCGAGAATTGAAACAAGTGGTGTGCGCATTTCGTGCGGAACATTTTTAATTATGTTGGTTTTAATCGATTCAATTCTATAATCATGTAGTCTTTTTTTTTCGAGTCGGGTTTTTACTGAGCTTAACAAATCATCGACGGAAAATGGTTTGAGTATAAAATCATCAACTCCCATATTCATGGCGCTTCGCCTTGAATAATAATCGTTATTAGCAGATAAAAATATAAAAGGAATTAATTGTGTGGCAGATGAGTTTTTTAATTCAGTATAAAACTTGAAACCGTCCATTTCCGGCATGTTAATATCTGAAATAATTAAGTCCGGAGAAATCAAATGAATATTAGCCAGAGCTTCCCAACCATTTTCAGCCACTACACAATGATATTTTTCTTCCTCAAAAATTTCTTTTAAGTTTAATCGCAGATTTTTATCGTCTTCAACTACTAATATGGTTTCCAACATCCACTCTTCTGTTTTGAATTAATTTTCGAAGAGGATTAAACATATTTTATACTTTAAGTTGTGAAAGGTAATATTAGGTTGTAAACGGTTAAATGATTATTGATTTATTTGTTCTATCCTTTATTTTTAATAAGTAATAATACTTTTGAGCTGTAACGTCTGCTGACTTCAACGGGGTTTTCAAGCCCATGTAAAAATACTTGATATTGGTTTTTTTCTCCTTTCTCAATTTTTTTGATATAAGAAATATTTACTAAAAAAGACCTGTGTACTCGAATAAAAGTTTTTTCGGGTAAAGAAGCCTCCCATTGAGTCAAAGATTTTTTAAGGACAACAGAGTTCCCGTTATTAATAAATAATTTAGTGTATTGGTTCTGGGCTTCAATTATTTTAATGTCTTTTATGGCAACAGGTTGAATTATATTATTAAAATTCACAAATATTTTATCTTCTGTAAAATTCTTATCTTCTTTTGATTTAACAACACGTTTCTCACTGGGATTTATTCCAAACTTCTCGAGCCGCACATTTATAGTTTTCAGCAAATCATCAGTTTCAAATGGCTTAAATATATAATCATCAGCCCCCTTGTTCATCCCTTTCCTTAAATCGGCGCTCTCAATTTTTGCTGTTAAATATATAAAGGGAATAGGTTTCAAAGAAATATTAGAGATTTTATCCAATACCTCGTAACCATCCATATTCGGCATCAATACATCACAAATTATTAAATCAGGTTTTTCTCGTATAAACTTTTTAATTCCATCCAATCCGTCGAATGCCGTAACTACTTCATATCCCTCCTCGCTGAGAATTGTTTCAATATTTTCAAGAAGATCTTTTTCGTCGTCTATTACTAATATTTTAATCCTTTTATTCTCCACTTCTTTTCCTATTTCTTATTAAGAAATGTTTTTAGGTAAAAAAACTGTAAAAGTCGATCCTTTACCCAATTTTGATTTTAAAGTTATTTTACCACCATGCATCTCAACAGCTTTTCGCACAATTGAAAGACCTAATCCTGTACCCGACAATTTTCCCACATTTGCTCCACGGTGAAAAGGTTCAAAAATTGTATTGTTGTCTGCGGCTTCAACACCCATCCCTTTATCTGATACCTTAATAATAAGGTTATTATCCGACATATTAATATCCAACAACACTTTCTTTGTTTTATCGCTGTATTTTAACGCATTAGATAATAAATTCTGAAGAACCGAAACAATTAATTTTTCATCAATATAAAAATTCAGCTCATCACAATTATAATTTAGAGTAATTCTGTTTTTATTACCATCCAAGACTTCTAATAGTTCAATTTGTTTTTTGATCAATTCCAGTAAATTAGTTTCATTAGGAAAGTATTGTTTCTGTTGGTTCTGATTTTTACTTACTAATAATACATCGTTAATTAATTCCGTCATAGAAAGGGCTGTTTTCTTAATTCTTTCCAATTGGTGTACTATTTTCACGGGCTCCCAATTTTTGCCGTATCTAATTAGAATGTCAACAGAGGATAAAATTGAAGCCAATGGCGTTCTAAATTCGTGAGAAGCAGTTGTAATAAAACGGGATTTAAGAGCACTAAATTCCTTCTCTTTTTCTAAATTATTCAGAATATTAAATTCAAGTTTTTTCCTTTCTGTAATATCTCTGCCGGAAGTTATTAAATATTTTACGTTTTGCTCCTCATCATACTCCGGCATAATCACCCAATCGATCCAAATACCGTTTTCTAATTGAAATTCTACCCTTGATTTTATTCCGGATTTAAACACTGCTTTCATTTCTTTTTCCCAAAGTTCAACTAACTTTTTCGGAAAGCCTAATTCTTTATGAGTTTTTCCTATAAAATTCTGGTGAGCAATTCCTGTCAATTCTTCTACAATTGGGTTCACATACATATGCCTAAGTTTGGAGTCGAATCTCATAATAATATCTTTGCTGTTTTCAGCAAGCGCTTTGAATGTTTCTTCAGATTTAAGTAGTTGTTTGGCTCTCTGATCAATTTTTAATTCAAGCCGATTTTTGTATTCCTCTAATTGATTTTCAACTTTTTTTCTCTTAGTTATCTCTCTGCCAATAAGCTGAAAATTATCCTGCGAATTGGTATAGATGTAATACCAATCAAACTCAAAATATCTACATTTACCCGAAAAACATTTAACCCGAAGCTCAACATTTTTCACCGGTTTTTTCTTGGTAATTAATTGATTCCATATATCCAAAGCCGGATTAACATCTTCCTTTAAAATTATATCGAAAGGATTTTCTAAACTTATTTTGTTCTTGCTAAAAATCTTTTTAAATGATTTATTAGACCAAATTACTTGCTTCTTAATATTCAAAACCGCAATTAAGTCAGGTGTATTATCTAAAAATAATTGCAAATGTTTTTTGTTTATTTGTTGAGGAAGGGCAGTTGATTTATAATCGGGTTTATACAATTTATTGTTCGATGCAATCGGTTTATCTTGGGAATTAGGAAATTTAAGTGTATATAAAAACGTTTTATTTTTGTTTTGCAAGCATGATTTTGAAATTTCACACAAAAATATATTCCCATCCCATAGTTTCACCGCCCATTCAGATTTTGTAATTTTAGATTTTTCAGTAAAAATATTCCTTTGAAAAATTTGATCGTTAGAAGTGCTTGTAATAAAATTTGAAATAATTCTACCAATTAAAGATTTTCTTTTTTTCTTTAAAAAACGACAAAGTACTTCATTTACCTCCAAAACTTTAAACTCGGAATCCAAAATTAATAATCCATCAAAGGATGAATTCCATAAGGAAAGGAATACTGAGGGATTGATTTGTGTATTGAAGTTTTGATTCATTCTAGTTAATAAGTGAGTAATAATAATTCTAGTTAATGTTCTTTTTAATTATGTAACAAATTTAATCTAAATAAAAACTAAAGGATGGTTGAAATGTGACCAGCTGTCCTAAAATAAAATCATAAATTTTACCTTACAAAATATTGTTTTAAATATAACAAATAAAATCAAGCGCAGTAAATGATGAAATTTAACAATTTATTTATCTATCGGTAACATTAAGATTAAATTCGAAAATTATATTTCGATAATAGTTTAATGAGGAGATAGTTAAAATGAGGATTTCACATATAAAAGATTTTAGAAGAGGGGATAAAATTAAATACACATTCCCCAATCCAAAAATTAAAGATAGAAACTTTATTTTTGGTACTGTTCACAGAATAGGAAAAAATTACCTTGAAATACGAAGTGAAGAAAAAATAAAAATGAAGCTTTCGCAGGAATATCTTTACAATATAGACTATGTGGAAAGATCTTTATCAGATTAATCTACGGCAAAGCATCAATATGTTTTTTGACACATCTTACCTTCGAAAAATAAGTCCCTGCCATTCAATTACCAAACAGCCAGAGTATTTCGGTTCTATAAGTGAGTGCATTTTTGTGTAGTTTCTAATTTTTATTAAAGAAACTTTCGAGATCTCTATATCGTTAGTTAATAACAAATGTCCACATGAGTCAAAAATGCCATCGAGTAAAACATCATGCCCAATTCAGGGACTCAAATCTCCGGTTCAAGAGCTCCCAGAATCAATTAGTTCTATGCAGAAATTGCAGTATGAGCATTAAATTTAGATTTTAAATTTCGGCGGTATCCTTCCAGTATATTTTTATCGTCATCTACTAATAATTTATGATGTATTAAAATCACTAAAAAGTTATAGGTTTGGGATCGTTAATTAATACGGTCCGCTGTTTTTTCAGAGGAAAACTCACTCAAGTAATTAAACCATTGTGATACTTTGTCTGCTCCGAATTTTTCCGTTAAAAAATTTAATCGTGTTTCAGTGCCAAGAATAAGACTATTCGCAATAAATACTGAGCTTGAAACATCAATTAAATCGAAATCCATAAGACCCGAATTATTATGCAACGCTACGGCTTCAATAATGTTGTCGGGCAAATTCCAAATTCCCAAAAGATAAGCCCCTACTTCTGAATGTGAATTTTTTAATAATTTATATTCCGCTTCAGTAAAGGTACATTCATTATTTTTTGTATAATTGTTTAACTGTGGTGCCAGATTTTTGTCGCTGTAAATAATTATTTTTCCAATATCATGGAGTAATCCCGCTACATAGGCGTCGCTTTCCATAATTCTATCACCCACTTCATTTTTAATTATACGTTTTGCCATATTTGCTACAAGTATACTGTGTTTCCAAAGTTGATTGATTGTTAAGAATGAATGATTAAAAGAATTACCACTTGAAAATACTTTCACATACAGGACCAGAGATTTTATAACATTTAATCCTAAAAGATTAACGGCCTGTAATGGATTAGTTACTTTGGAGGGGAGACCGAAAAAGGCGGAATTAACAAGCTGTAAAATTTTAGCCGACATCATAATATCTTTCGACATAATATCCCCGACTTTTTGCAATGAAACTTTTTCGGATTTTATCTCCTCATCAAGTTTAATATAAAGTTCAGGGAGACTTGGAAGCTGTTTTAAGCCGTGTACTAAATCAATAAGGTTTTTATCGTTAAGGTATTCCCGCAGTTGAATCGCGCGTTTAATTGTTAATATCAAATTTTCAGAAGAGCACGGTTTGGTCAAATACTGGTGAGCTACCGCAGTAGAACGCAATGCCATTTCGTCATCGGAATGACCAGAAAGAACAATACGTATTAAATGCGGATATTTTTCTCTTACTGCCGAAAGCAGCTGAGCGCCGTCCATTTCGGGCATTCTCATGTCGGTTATTATTACGTCCATTTCATTTAGTTGTAATATCTTCAAAGCCTCGTGACCGCTTAAAACAAAATTCATTTCCCATTCTTTGTCCATCGTAAAAAGCATACGTTTTAGCGCGTCAATTATATTTGGTTCATCATCTACAAATAATATTTTAGTGGGCATAAATACTTCCGTTCAGATTAAAAGTACCATTTCAAACTAAAAAACTTATGATAATGGCAGCTTATAAATAAATGTAGTTTCTTCATTTAATTTGGTTTCAACCTCAATTAATCCGTTATGTTTTTCAACAATTATATTTTGAACAATCGATAATCCCTGTCCTGTCCCTTTGCCAACGGGTTTTGTTTTATAAAACGGATCAAAAATTTTTTTGTTGAACTCTTTTTTAATTGCAGTTCCAGTATCGCTTATTTTTATTAAAATATCGTTATTTTCGCGGCAGGATTTAATTATAATATTTCCTTTCTCAGGCGAATTTAAACCATTACGTTGTTCAATAGCGTTAGCCGCGTTAACAATTGTATTCAGCAATACCTGGTTAATTTCTTCCTGCAAACAGAGCAGTGGTGGAAGATCGGGATCTAAATCAAGTTCCAAATCGGCTAAATATTTCCATTCATTTTTAGGAATGGTTATTGAAACTTCAATGGAATTATTTATATCCGTATAAGTTTTTTCTTTAACACCGGGATGTGCAATATCTTTCATTGCTTTAATAATCTTTGAAACTCTTCTAATACCGATTTCCGATTGTTTTATTGCCAAAGGAATTTCTTTTAAGAAAAACTCCAAATTTTCCCACTTAAATGAATTTTCAAATGTTGCTTTAAAATTCTGTTCCAAATTTTCGCCAGATTGTAAAAAAAGATTGCGCGTTTAATAAATATAACTACACATGGAATCAAATGCGTCGGCTAAAAAAGTTGAGTTATCATCCACATATTGCATCGGCGTATTTATTTCGTGAGCGATACCGGCCGCCAAGTGTTCAATTGACTCTATTTTTTGTTCTATAGTCAGTTGGTTTTCTACTTTTATTTCTTCCCACATTTGGCTGTATAAATCAGGGTTTGTTTCTCCAGATTTTAGCAGGCTTGGTTATTTACCAACAACCTCTCCAAATCTATTTCCTGCTACTTTTATAAACTTTGTATTTACATATTCAATAACTTCCTCTGTATTTGTAATTATTACAATATTTGCGCTTTGTTCAACTGCTCTCGAAAGTTTAATCATTTCTTCTTCTACAGATTTCCGGGCAGATTCGGCATATTGATTTTGTATAGAATAAGAGATCAGTTCGGTGATAGTTCCAAATAAGTTTAAATAACTATTTTGCCGGTTATATGAAAAACAAAGTTTCTGGAAGGAAACAAAACCAACTAAGGAGTTAGTAATTGACAACCGTATAAAGATAATTGCTCTAATACCTTCCGACCGTAATAAATTTATCTCGCCCCGGGCCTTTAATTCTAGTTTGGATGAACCCGAAATTAAAAGATTTCCGAAAATTTGCAGTTTCGAATTTAATGCAGGAATTTTTTCCAAATAAATTTTTTTGAGGTTTTCGGGTGTTGTCGTGATATGCTCATTGCACCTGTTGATAAGTTCAGAGTTCGAATAACCAAAAAGTTTTAAGGCGCTTTCATTTGCGTCTATAATATTTCTGTCATTTTCACAAATTATTATAATTGGGTCGTTAACGTAGTTGAGAAATTTTCGATATGTATTTTCAGATTCAATAAGTTTTTTGGAAAGTTTTCGTTTATGTGTAACATCTATAATAATACACATTATACCAAAAGCTGAAGCGCCTTTTTCAAGATAAGTTGATCTAACAAACAAATAATCTCTGATTATACCATCCGCACATTTTAAGCTATGCTCAATGATTTTTTTGCCCGGTTTTTTGTGCAGTTCAACATCTTCTTCTAAAAAGTTTTGTGATTCTTTCGGAGTTAAATAATTGTTAAATTCCAAAGATTTTTTGCCCAAAACTTTCTGTAAAGATAGTGACACAATTATCTCTGAAAATCTTCTGTTTGTTTTTATATAACAGCCTTTTGAATCTTTTACATACAAAGGGTAAGGAATATTTTCTATTAACGTGTTAAGAACTTTTTCAGCAATATGCTCGTTGTCAGTTAAAATTTTATTAAAAACGGATTTTATATTAGTCATAATGCTAAAAATCTATTTTTCAGTAAAAAATCCAATTTATTATATAGTCGAATGGAAAAAAATAATCTTGAGTGTAATACGAATTTTAAAAGAGGAAAAAGTTATATGAATTTTATTGTATTAAATAATAAATCAATAATTCGATTGAAATAATTTTTCCATAATACAGGGAATAAATTAATTTTACATTTTGTTTTATTATAAAAGTTTGTAAAAAGTACTATAAATAATATCTTTGAGAAATAATTACCAAAAACTATTTCGGAATTTATTGAAAATAGAAAACATTATTCCAAAATCGGAAGCCCGGAAATTAGCAATTCAAAGAAGAGCTGAGTATTCCGAATCAGAAATCAGAAAAAAAACAGAGCTGCTTTTAAAAAATCTTACGCAAACCGAAGATTTTATTCAAGCAAAAACAGTTTATTGTTATATTGCCGGAAGACCTGAGGAAATAAATTCCAGGGGACTTATAGATTTAATGATAGGCTGGGGAAAATCGGTTGTGCTTCCTAAACTGAATAAAAACACAAAAACATTTCGTCGATTCAATTTTACGGGCTGGCAGGACATAATTAAAAATGACGAAGGATTTTATGAACCGAAACAGGGCGTTAATGACGATTTAAGTGATATCGATTTATTTCTGGCCCCCTCTGTGGCAGTATCCAAAACAGGTTTTAGAATCGGTTACGGAGGAGGATATTATGATAAGTTATTGAAACTTGTCCATTGTCCCAAGTTTTGTCCCGTATTCGAATTTCAGATATTTAATTCTATAGAAACCACTGAGTTGGATATAAGAATAGATAAAATAATTACCGAAAGACGAATAATTAACACCCGAAATAACAATGGGTTATTGTCTTTTGAAAAATGATATTTTAATGGACTCTTAATGACAGACGAAAATAATTCTGAAATAAATAATTCCCAAGAAGAACAAACCGACAATTTGACTACTGCGGGATCAAAAAGTTTACGCAGATCTGCTGAGGATAAGATTTTTTTAGGATTGTGCGGAGGTATAGCTGATTATTTTAGCATTGATTCCGTATACGTAAGGGTAATTTTTATCCTATCAATTCTAATTGGTGGTTGGGGAATTGCAGTATATTTGATAGCTGGAATGTTAATTCCATTGCCTGTAAATAGTATATTGTTTGATACTAAAAAAAATCCTGATTTGGAAAAAACAAATATGAAGATGCTTCTTGGCGGTTTAATGGTTTTTGTAGGAATGTTTTTTACATTCGATTTTTATGGTTTAGTCCGTTTTTTTTCGTTCATGGGAATGCCAGTTGATTTTTTTTGGTCGTTAGTTTGTATATATGCCGGCGTTTATATTTATTATAAAACTTTCAGAATAGAGAACCAATCAGAAGTGATTGTGATTTTTAGTAGGTCCCCTGTAAATAGGAGAGTTGCAGGTGTTTGCGGCGGCTTATCCGAGTATCTTAAAGTCGACACCAATTTCGTTAGAATGGTTTGGATGATTTTTTCGTTTATAACATTTGGCGTGGGGGTTATAATTTATTTGATGTTTTGGATTTATACTCCTAATGGAATATTAATCGATGAGTAATGTAAGTAAAATATTATTAGCCGCTGGTTTAATTATAATAGGAATATTAAGTCTCTTGCGAATATTGGGAGTTTTTTCCTTTAGTACCGAAATAGCGGGAGCATATTTTTTATTGTTTTACGGTTTAGTGTTTGTGTCTGCAAATTTAGGTAAAGACAATAAAGGAATGCTTTTTTTAGGTGCGGTAATTTTTATAGCCGGTGTAGTTCTGTTTGTGATTTTTTATTACGAAATACTAAGTCCGATAAAAACATTATTGCCATCAATATTATTTGCAGTGGGATCAGGTTTTTTAATATTGTATATCGACAATAAAAATGAAAAAGTGTTTTTAACTGTCGCAATTATTTTATATTTAACTTCCCTTTTACTGATAAAATTAACTGATTCGTTTCCTGCAATAAATTATGCCAACAGAATAGCTTTTGTAATACTAGAACTCTGGCCAGTGCTGATTTTACTTTTAGGGATTAGTTTGCTTGTCAATAGGAAAAAGCAATAATTACTTTCTGTAAGCATCCTTATTTTGGCTGCCATTAAAAGTACCGAATAAATAAGTTTTTCCCTGTGGGATAACCGAACCCGCTTTGTTTTCTTTTGTTATTATAAACAAACGAATATCTTTTTTATCTACTTGCGGTATGTTTGAAATTTTATAGTATTCAACATCCGGACTGGCCATAATATTTGCGACCGAGAGAGAGTTCGTTTTATTTATCAGCCATAACTGGTATATCTCGTCATTAGATAACGGTTCGATATTTTTAAGCTGAAGCAGTCCGATTCCTGATTCAAATGAAATTAGAAGTTTTCCATAAAACTCTGAGGCAGTTTCGGAACTTTGGAAGTTAACAATTTCCACATTTTTATAATTAAAAAATTCAATTAGGTCTATATGTTCGTTTAAAAATCTGTTGGAGCTGGCAATTTCTTTTTGTAAACCGCTCAATCGTAACCGGATATTTGAAATTTCGGTTTTAAGATCCTGGTTAATTGAATTAAAGTAGAATGCTACAACAATAACGCCTAATGCTGCTATCAGAAACATTACCCATGGGAAAACAGCAGATTTTTTTTTGGGCTCAGCTTGATGCGTGTATACATTTTCGTGCAATGTATTATTGACTTTTTGTGAGTTGTAGAGGGGTTGTTGTATTAAAGTTGGGCGATCGGCTTTAGGTATTTGCCCAGCTGGCTGATTTAACGATTCAGTTGATCTGGGCAGTTGTTCTTCGCCAGCTGAAATTTTAGAGAACATACTCTCGGGTTTTGGTTTTTCTTCAACTTTAGTTTTTAATTCGCCTTCAAACTCTATAATTCTTTTTGCCACCTGATCTTTTAACTCGGCAGGAGGAGTTTCTAAATCCAAAAGTGAAGGAATCAAGGCTATAACATTTTGCAATTCGCCCATCTCGCTTCTTGGCAAATCTCCTCTATTCAGCACATAATTCATAAACTGAATAAAGTTTTCTTTATCCAAGCAACCGATAGTATATGCGGCGATCATTTGATGTAATGCTTTTTCTGCCATATCTAAATTACCCGCCTATCAAGTTATCGCGTAAACTATGCGCGGCCATTGTAACCTTTTCACGCACGGCTTCAATTGGAATATTTAATTTTTGAGCGATTTCGTTCAAAGTATAACCTTCGTAAAAAGATAAATGCAGCACATATTTCTGAGCATCTGTTAATTTATCAAGAGCGGCTTCCATCTGTGGTTTTATCTTAAAGGCAGTATTTAAATCCAATGCGTCGATACGTTCATCAAGGTAGGGAATAATAAATAAGTCTTCGTATTCATCACTGTAGTTATCAGGTTTCTCGGCGGATGTTCGGTTTCTCTTTAAACTATCTATAGCTCTGTTTCGTCCGAGATAAATTAGCCATGTATATACATCACCGGTTTTAAAGTTAAAACTTTTTACCTTTCTCCATACAATGGCAAAAACCTCAACCAATATAAATTCTGCTGCCTTGTTATCCGGAACAATTTTTTTTATTAAAGTAAAAAGTATTGTAGAATATCTATCATATAGTTCCTCCAAAGCTCTTGGATCTTTACCCAAAACTTTTTCAAGCAAAACCAAATCTGTTAAATCGGAGTACTTGCCCAAAGAGGAACCCGCATTAATTGTAGAATGTTAGTTCAAAACTATCATTAACCGAACAAAAAATCAATTTATGTGTTTGGTTTAATAAAAAAATGTACTATAATGTAGATTAAGTATATAAAGAATCAATTTAAGTGTTTCTTTTTGTAAAATAGTGTACTCTCTTATTCGATAGTTTAAAACACTTTTATAATAAATAGATTTTGGGTAATGAATTTATTAAAGAACTTCTTTACTTCAATTAAATTTATATACTTTTTTACCTTTGTTCATTTTGTCACAGAACAAGCGACCGCTCAAATAACCTTCGAAAACATAACAAGCGATAACGGCCTATCGCAAAATTCAGTATTAGCAATTTGTGAAGATAAACATGGTTTTATTTGGTTGGGTACAAAAGACGGACTCAATAGGTATGACGGATACAATTTAATCACCTATTACAACGAGCCTTATGACAGCGAATCTTTATCCGGCAATTCAGTTTTATCAATTACAGAAGGCAGCGACGGAAACCTATATATAGGTACTCAATGTGGACTAGATAAATTTATAATTGACGAGGATAAAATTATAAGAATCCCCCTGCAATATTTTCCTGATAACCGGCAACCTTATATACGAGCAATACTCGAGGATGTTGATAAAAATTTATGGCTGGGTACTGATGAAGGAGTATTATTTTATAATCCCGCAACGAAGTATGAAAAACTTTACTCTAAAGAATTTGAGAATGAAATAATATGGGATTTGTTTCAAGATTCCAGGGGAACAATATGGGCCTCCTCCGCGAGAAAAATATATCGTTATAATTATAAAAGTGATCTGTTTTTTGAATTTCCAGTTAAAATGAAAAATTTAAACGAAAAAATCCACGGTGATTTTTATGAAGATATTAAGGGTCGTCTTTGGATTGGAGCCGGCAAAGGGGTTTATATTTTGGAAAAAAATGCCGCTGTGGCTGTTCCTATTGCCGAATATTTTAAGTGGGTGGATGATAAAGATCTTAAAGATATTTACACAATCAACGGTGATGGGGAAAATCTGATCTGGATGGGATCTCTAGATTACGGATTGTTTTGTATGAATCTAAAAACAAAAAAAATAATTAATTACGACGGGGGATCAATAAATCCATTATTATCCGGAGCGGATAATATAAGCAATATTACAATAGATAAATCAGGCAGATTATGGATAGGCACAAACGGCGGTGGTTTGGCTTTTTGGAATCCTTTTAATCCTCAATTTGCGTTGATGAATAATCGCCGTTTAGCGATGAAAAATAAAAGTGTTAGAGCCATATACAAAGATGACGATAATAATGTTTGGATTGGTGGTTATGAAGGATTGGATAAAATTAAAAGGAGGTATAAAAAAGTTACAAATTACTCAAATACTCCGGATAAAAAGCCAGTTATTATTGGGAAAACGGTTATTGCAATTGCCGAGGACCCAAATAATAAAAATAATCTTTGGTTAGGTTTGGAGAATAAAGGAGTGTCAATTTTTAATAAAATCTCAGAATCATCTGAGAGAATAGCCGGAAAGAGTAGTTTGTTTCAGGATCTGTTGGAAAGCAGTGTGTACAATATTTTATTTGATTCTAAAGGATTTGTATGGTTGGCAACTTCCACCGGCATTTATAAACTTAATAAAGAAAAACAGATTATAAAATTCTATGGTGAGGGGACAGGGGATAATGATCTAATAAATAAAAGAGTAGTTTTTTTAATGGAAGATTTAGAATTTAACATATGGGCGGCCACTAATAGAGGGGGATTAGTAAAGATAAATGGGGATAACGGTCAGCTTGAAAAATTTGTTCACTCCGATAAGGATATTAATTCGGTCGCTAGTGATAAAATTTACAGTCTGGCACAGGATAGTTTTGGCTATATGTGGATAGGTACAGATTCTGGATTGGATAAATTTTACCCTGAATCGAAAAAATTTGAACATTTTTATAAAACCAGCGGATTACCGAATAATACAATTTACGGAATACTTATAGATCAGGAAAACAATTTATGGCTTAGCACAAATGATGGCCTGTCAAAATTTAATCCGAAAACAAATACATTTTACAATTATAACATAAGATTTCAATTACAGGGCAAAGAGTTTAATTCGGGCGCATTTTATCAAGCTTCCGACGGCGAAATGTTTTTTGGCGGAATTAAAGGAGTTAATTCTTTTTATCCAGCAGAAATTAAAGGTATATCTAATTTTCCTAAAGTGCTTCTTACCAATTTGTGGTTGTTTAACGAAAGAGTTAAAGTTGGTGAGGAAGTTAATGGCAGAGTAATTCTTAAAAAAGCTATCACATCGTCGGGTGAAATAGAACTTAATTACAATCAGAATATAATCGGAATAAATTTTGTGGCTTTAGAGTATTTTGGAAATAAGAATATTCTTTACGCTTATAAACTGGAAAATTTTGAAGAAGAATGGAATATTTCGGGATTACGCAAATACGCCTCTTACGTTAAACTTCCACCGGGCAAGTATAACTTCAAAGTTAAATCCACTAATTCTGAAGGAATTTGGAGCAATTCGTTTACAGCTCTTAAAATTATAATTCATCCGCCAATTTGGAATACATGGTACATTCGTGGTTTAGCTTGGGTTTTGGGGATATTTATACTATTTGTAATTGTAGTAATATTTAAGAAAAATCTTCGCACAAAACAAATTGAACTCGAAAAACAGAAAGAAATTTCGGAAAAACTGATTCGTGTTGATAAACTTAAGGACAATTTCCTTGCTCAAATTTCTCATGAAATTAGGACACCAATTAATTCGATTTTAAGTTACTCAAGCCTTGTTGAGGAAGATGTCCAGGAGCATGTTTCTGAAGAACTTAAATTCAGTTTCGATTCAATCCGAAACGCCGGTCAACGTATCATCCGAACAGTGGATTTAATTTTGAACTTTTCCGAAGTACAGTCGGGTATGTATATGTATAACGAGTCCGTTTTCGATTTTGTGGAGGAAGTGTTAGAGCCAATTCATAGCGAATTTATATTATTAGCCAAAAAGAAAGGAATTGTTCTGAACATTAAAACTAATAATTCAAATACAAGAATAAGGGGCGATCAATATTCTATAACTCAAATAATGGCCAACCTTGTGGAAAACGCTATGAAATATACTTTTGACGGTTACGTAGAAATAAACATTGATGAGAAAAACGGGAAACTGTGTGTGGATGTTAATGATACGGGTGTCGGTATTTCTCAGGAATTTTTGCCGAGTCTTTTTAATCCTTTTACTCAGGAGACAGAGGGCTACACTCGTAAATTTGAGGGAAA
>PGYT01000108.1 GCA_002839805.1 Ignavibacteriae bacterium HGW-Ignavibacteriae-2 | reverse complement strand
GTATCTTCACCGCGGAATCTTTTGAATAAATCACCCGGTGCGAACACTGACAAACCTCCCTGGAAATCAAGATTTTCGCTGTATTTTAACGACCCGAACAATTCAAACTCAGTTCCAAACTCGCTGGTGCTGGACCCGTCACCGAATTTAACTTCTACCGCGGAATTAAATACATGTCCGTTTATTCCAATTTTAACCGGTTTCCATGGAGTAATTGAAACTTCGCAATGTATATCCATAAGTCCTAAACCGTATGTGTTTTGCGGGATATTTACAAAATAATCCATGTGTCCGTAAAATTTGTGGTTTGTGGCGTACAATGTGTTGAACACCTGATACTTATTGTCTGATGATTCATCATCCCCGCTTAAATAATCTACACCGGCAGAAACAACTGGTTTAATATCCGAATCGAATGTATAACTGACATTAAATGCCGCCATAAACGCTGCCACATCAAGTTTTACTCCGTTTTGTATAATATCGCCGAACTGATAAGCGAACTCCAATTCATGCTGTAAATTTCCCAAATTTCCTTTTACATAAAATCCGGACGTGTAACGGCTTTCATCGGTTTTAGCTATGTTTTCATTCAACAGAAAAATATCCGTTTTATAATTTTTGAAAGTTTTTAATTCCGCCCATATACCTCCGAAAGTGTTGTCGAGCGAATCCCCTGCCAGCATAGATTCCTGAATTTGAAAACCCATAAAATGAATGTTCAGAAACGGTCCGTTAAAAGTTATAATGGAACCGTCGAAACTTCTTCCTACATTGCTCCAGCCAACGGCGCCAATTAATCTTTCGTTTGCGAATTTCACTTCCATTCGCCCGAGTTTAACGTCGAACGGCAAACCAAAAACATCGTCCATTTTTAAATATGCCTGATGTAAATCAATGTTTTTTGTGTCGCTTAAAGTTGTAGGCTCGGTGCCGTAAACCCTTGAATCCTGAAGCTGAATAGTGCCGCTAATACCTTTGGGCGCTTTTATTTCAACTCCCAGACGTGTTCGGAATTCGGAGAATGTAAATTGATCGGTATTTTTATTAAAATCTTTATCATCCATTATCGATCGCGCCCGGATCTGTGCAGAAATATCATAGTCCTGCGCGGATAACGTATTAGCCATAATTAATACAGACATCAAAACAAAAACAAGTTTTTTCATAATGTTCTCCATATAAAGCCCACCAATTTTTTATAAAATTGATGGGCCGTTGTAACGTAAAATTTATTTTTTATAATTGTACAAACTTCCCTGTCTTTCTTTTGCTTTAAGATCCCAATCGGCGGCAGTTGTTTTTAAGAATTCCTGTTTGTCCTCGTTCAACATTTTCATATCCAGCCCGATAACGACCTGCGCTTTTGCTTTAGTTGAATAATCAGGCAGTTTAGGAGGATAATTAACTCCATGTTTAACTAATATTACTGCAAGTTCCCTGCGTGCTTCTTCTGCTTTTTGAATTGATGTTCCTATAACTCTCATAGCTTCAGTAGGCGAGTGAAATCCTAAAGCGTTCGCAGCGGCAACCCAGTCCCATCTCCATTGTGAATGTCTTAACAATGTTAACACAGGTTTCATTTCAGATTCTGTAGCTCCATTATCCCACGCTACTTTAGCTTCCAAATGCGCTTTAGCTAAAGCTGATTCGGCAAGGTGACGCAAAGACTCCAGCCTGTCCTGTCGTTCGTATACATCCTGTATCAATCTGTCCGTTTCTTCCCTGTGGCATACCTGACACGAGTTAGCTACATTGTTAAGCGGACTTTGAATATGATGATCGGTAAATTTTACGCCGCCTTCGCTTTTATACGGCATATGGCAGTCGGCGCATGAAACACCTCTTTGAGCGTGAACACCCGTCATAAATAATTCGTAATCGGGGTGCTGGGCTTTTAGCATTGGCGCTTTGCTTAACGAATGTGTCCAGTCGGTGAATTGAATATCGTCATAATATTTTTCCATATCGTCTGCGCTGAATCCGTTGTCCCAAGGAAATGTTAAATACTGAGCTCCTTCAACTTTTTTCTTATCAAAATAATATTCTACATGGCATTGAGCGCATACAAGTGAGCGCATTTCCTGCCGTGAAAAATCCTCCATTTTTTTACCGCGTCTTTCCATAGCTTCTTTTAACGCGGGTCTTGAAATTGCAAGGTTCATAGTTTCCGGATCGTGACAGTCTTTACAGCCTATTGGATTTACAAATTCCTGTCCATTTTCCATCCAGGTTCCCGTATAAAATTTAGCCAATCCCTGCTCTTCCATTACGCGAGGCACGTCCGTACTTTTACATGTCCAGCATGTAGCCGGCATAGGACTAACTTTATTACCGCCTGTTCTTAAAGTGTTACGAATGTCTTCTATAGCAAGCGCGTGACCTCTGCCCTGATTATAATCCTTAGAGAAACCGTAGCCCGCCCACATAACAACCAATTCGGGATACAGTTCAAGGTAATCAGTCATAGCTGAACCGCCGTGTTTACTTTTAAAATCGGTTTCTAATGTTTTAAGGTATGTTTCATATTCGCGGGGATAATTTTCACCCCAGACTTCGTTTCTGGTTTCATCGGCAGCAATCGGTTTAATCATCTGAAGTGCGTACTGAGCTTCGCCTTTTCTTTCGATAATTGATGATGCAAAAAGTCCTAATAAAAACACAACAACCACCGTAACAAAAAATATAGCCCAATTAACCCAGGGTTTTCTGCTTTGATTGGTTACCATTTTAATTTCCTTTTATTGTTATAATTTAATGATCGACAGTTCTTCTAAATAACTGAAATCAGTACCGCACATGAGGAACGGACGAAAGACTGTGCACCTTTCCGTGAGGAACTTCCCTGTGGCAGTCCCAGCAAACCTGCTCTTTATCCTCGTAAATTCCCTTAGCGTTAATTGCTCTCAACGAAACGGGGTGAAGATAATTTGAATGACATCTTATACAATTTTCCTGAACTACTGCTCTGCCTGCATCCTTAATACGAATAACCTGGGGTTCGAGACGGAAAGTAAACATGTATGAGTGTCTTAATCCGTCCGAGGCCTTAAACATATATTTTCTTATAATGTTGTCGTTCGGCACATGACAATCGTTGCAGATGGTTTTTTTACCGTGGCTGCCTCTTTCCCATGTAGCGTATTCCGGCACCATTACATGACAGTTTATACAAGTTTTGGGGTCATCGGACAAATAAGATACTGCGTTTGATATGTAAAAAATATAAATTCCCAAGCCTACTATTATCCCGCTTATAATTACCGCGGGGAATCTGAACTTGGGCGGAGGCAAAAAAAAGTGAAAAAGATTTTTCATTATTTCTCTCTTTCGGTTTTTGATTTTGGCGATTGGTTAGACTCTGAATTCCTGTTTAATTCTTCAAGTTCATTTATGCTTCTAGGATGACCAAGAGAGCCGACTCCTTCATAATTGTTAAGATATTCCTCTTTACTTATTTTATTCTGCCAGTTGCCTGATAATATCCCAGCCCCGGTTACAGCAATAAATACTGCGATAACTCCGAAAGCTATCATTTTTTTTGGCAGAGGTTCTTTTGTTAACAAAGATTTTAACTCCAAAGTATCGGCTACCGGACAAACATCCACACAGCTCATGCATGTAGAACATTCGTCGGAGAATACCGTTTTTACTTTGTCAACTTTAATGCGCGATGGACACGCTTTAGCGCACAGACCGCAATCGATACATGCGTCTAAATTACGTTTAATTTTATTGGGACTCAACAAGGAAAAAATTCCCAACAATGCTCCATATGGACATAAATATCGGCACCAGAAATTTCTAACTACAATAGATAATCCGAATAATACTGCTATTACAATAAGGGATGTTCTTGAAATATCCACGAAAAACATCCACATTTTAATATCCGACATTACATTGTATTGACTGTCAAGAAAAAATCGCAGCGATGTAACCGTCATTGTAAAAAATATCGAGTAAACGAAAAATGCAAGCAAAAAATATTTAAGACTTCTTAATGGATAATCCATCCACCGGGGAAGACGGTATACTTTTTTAAATAATTTTTTTTGAATTTTTTCGCCGAAATCCCCTATATATTCGGATAAAGTGCCAATGGGACATATCCAGCTGCAGAAAGATTTTCCGAAAAAGAAGGATACAAGAATTACAGCTACAAGTATAAAAAATCCCGCAGGATGAGCGTGGTGTATAATTCCTGTCTGTAAAAAATAATAAACGCTCATCATGGCGCTGATAGGCAAAAAAGCTTCTGCTCCGGGCGGACGTTCAAAATAACCTGTTGTGCCTCCTGATTCAAGGAAGCCTATAAACAGATAGAATTCCACGCCAATCCAAATACAGAGCAAAACAAATATTAATTGAACTATCGATCTGTACTTTTGTATCGATTTTTCGGTGTTTTTTATATATGGTTTTTTCATGATTGGTTCATTTTAATTCAGCAATTGTAATGGGTAAAGATCAGTGATAATAATTTTTACTAAACTTATAATCAGATTATTTTTTCCGATTATAAAATACCAGTTACTTAATTAATTGTCAACTATAAAATAATATTGGGAAATTAATTTGGTATACGGAACAAGCGGGACGCACATTTCGTCTGAATATCATAATTTCAAACCGATAAAAAAAGCTTTCAGTATATTTTTAGCTTTGCTCTTTGGGAGGAAGAAGTTAAAGTCGCGGGATTGCCGGGGGGTTAAATTCAGCGGCTCTTCCTCCTTTTTATCAGCTGTATTTTGCAGGTTTATATCAAATCCAACCTTTTTATTCAACCCGGTTACACCAAATAATTAACCATCAACACCGGAATACTAATCCGGATTCGAATAAAGATTCTACTCATTCTTATTTTCATGTTTATATTTGTATATAAAAATTTGTAGTTTGTTGTAAAATCTACCACCTGGATATAAAATGAAAAGTTTAAAAATCTTTTTAAAGACAACATTTGTCGGCGGATTTCTTGTTGTTCTGCCGATAGTAATATTGCTTATAGTACTTAACTGGTCGTTCCAAACTTTAACCGGTTATGTTGAGCCAATTACAAATCTTGTTATTCAAACCACGCGTCTCAATGTTTTTGTTGCGTCTTCAATCGCGCTGCTGGTTATAATTCTTATATTTTTTATAGTCGGGTTGTTGGTTAAAACCGAACTCGGTAAAGTAAGTTTTAAAGCTATTGAAGAAAAATTTTTGGGGAAGATTTTCGGATACAAAATAATAAGAGAAACTGTTACCCAGCTATTCGGCGAAGAGAAAACAATATTTAAAGGTGTGGCTCTTGTTAAATTATTCGGCAACGAGACACGAATGACCTCCTTTATTACAGACGAACATGATGACGGCAGTTATACAGTTTTTATCCCTTCCGGACCCGCGCCTACAGCCGGATTTGTATATCACGTAACAAAAAAACAAGTGGAAATAGTTGATGTTCCGGTTGAGCAGGCACTAAGAACAATTTTAAGTCTCGGCTCCGGTTCAAAAAAATTACTGTCCGATTCATTTAAAACATTGGATTAAACAGAGTCCTGTAAGTACACACCATGCGGAGCTTTGTACCGAACATGGCGAGGGTAATTCGACCATAATATTTACTTTAAGTCGCTTGAGCGTAGGCGAAGAGACAAAGAACGAAGTACTTTTAATTTTTCTTCCTCGCTCAAATAACCCCACGCTGTAATTTCTTCAATTGTACGTAAACATCCTTTGCAGAAACCTGAAGAGGCATCTATTTCGCAAACATTATTACAAGGTGATTTTATTCCGCTAATTTCTTCCATACAGTGGATAAAAGGTTTTTTTCGCCGAAAAAGTTTCATTTCCGGAAATTTTGTTTTTCTAAATTTTTCCATATTAAAAAGCCCGGAAATATTATTTAACCGGGCTTTAAATTCCACGAATACTTATTCATCAGTATTTTCTATAAAATTTTTTCTCTTCTTTTGTATCAGCGGACAAAATCAATAGAATAGAAAATACCAACAAAAATATTACAATGTCATTTTATTAACAGCATTTTTTTACTTGCCGTAAAGCCTTTGCTGTTTTCTTCTAATCCTTTAACCTGTATGGAATAAACATAAATACCGGTTGAAAGGTTACAGGCGTCGAATATCGCTGTATAAATACCCATATCTTTTATGCCGTTTACAAGTTCGGCAACCTCTTTACCTAGCATGTCGTAAACCTTAATAGTTACATGTCCCTGTTCGGGTAACTGGTAACTTATAGTTGTTTCCGGATTAAACGGGTTGGGGTAATTTGATACGCTGTAATTATCAACTATAATATTTTTATCCTGCAATTCATTTTCAGCTGTTTGTTTGTTTGCCGCCGGTGGCAGGTTGGCCGCTACTCTCTGATATATTATTTCTGAAGTTGTTTGATTGATTGAATAATAAGCGCAAACTGAATAATCAATTCTGAATTCCGTGTTCTGTCCTTCTCCTATTATATAATCAGCATCCTGCCAGCTTGTTGTCCCTCTGGGTACTGTAGCTACCAATCCCTCGCTTACAGGTATGCCATTATACATAGCAACTTTTCGGTAAATTTTGTAAGCAGTTACATCCGCATTCGGGTGTTCATTCCAATATACCGTTACGTTCTGAGCATATCGTGGATCATTAAAATGCTGATTCCTTAAATTACCATCTGCCGCAACTTCATTAAATATGGCAGTTCCTTTATACTTGGCTATTAACTCTTTATGCTGGTTAATAGTAAACGTATAATTATTGGATACGTATTCATCGCTCCATGTATTAAAATTATATCTGATTCCATTAACGATATAATACGCCGGGGCTCCCACACTTATTGTATTTTGTTCTATTACGGTTTTGTAAACAGGTGGTGTTAATGTTTGCCCGTTTACTGTTACAGTGCCCTGTATGGTCGTTCCGCTAATCTGATTTCGTACCGTTACATTGCATTGTTTTCTGAGGTTAGCTTGTATAATAGTATTCCTATCATTTGCTGAAACATTGTATGAGGTTGATTGGCTAGTAGATAAGAATTGGAATTGCTGGTTTTCCAAAGTATATTTCCAATCACTATTATTTGCACCACTATTATTCCAAATATAATTATAATTGCTATAGGTTTGTTCTACTGCGCTTAAAACAATATTATCGCCAATAAATGATGTTCTGTCAAAAGGAGAAGTTTGGTTAGCATAATCAACAATTATTGTGCTTACACCGGGAGCAAAATTATTTTGGATTCTAACCTGGAATTTAACCGGTAGAATTACTTCGCTTTCTTTATGTATTAATACAGAATAACAGTTCATAGTTTGAGTATTTATACTCACAAGTCTAAAAAGAATTGTATGGGTGCCGGAGGTAAGATTATTAATTGTATAAGAACTTGGCAAGAATGGTTCTTCACCATGACACAAATCGTTTGTTTTTAGTGTCCCATCGACTATTACAAGAAGTTTAGGTCTGAACAGTCCGCTAGTACCTGAATAGCTGAAAAAAAATGTTTTACTTGCCGTCTGCTGTCCGAAAGGAATTACTGCTGGCGAACTGGAAGTATAGGTGAATGACTGTGGGAAAATATTCGATGAAAGTATAATTAATGTTAAAACCAAAATTTTAGTGAGTTTCATTTTAATCACCATATTTTGTATTTAATCAGCCATCTATTATTTTAGTAATGCAAATAAAAAGGGGACAGCGTCCCCAACAGGTGAGCAGCCTGAAATTTATTTGCATTAAGGAACGGTGTGACCGCACCGTTCCGTTATTAAACCTTTTTTTTTACTCTTTCACCTTATTTAGTTTTTAATTTTCCTCTTAATATATAATCCTGTGGGTAGTTCGAAAAACCTGTGCCAAACACAAAAACTTCTTTTTTAAATATTACGGCTTGACCTATTACCGCGTTTAATGAATACAATGTTTTTAAGTCTTTTCCGTTAAAATGTCCCAAATTCAAGCCTGTATTTACAACAAAAAAATCACTCTCGTTTCTGCCCCATATCCTTCCGCCATATTCTGTTCCTTTAAAATCTTTGAACAATTTTAAACTTTCATCACTATATTTATATATCTCCTGATCGATCACTACATATGTACTGGTGTTAATTACCCCTAAACTAATTGGCACATCCCCTGCAAATATTTCTTTAAGTGAATCTGCTTTATATACATATATACGTCGCGGTTCGCCGGGAGTAAATCTGTTTGAAACATCAATTAAAACATCACCAGATTTTCCGTCCACAACCACATCCACAAATGATTCTTTTAATTCGCCGATATTAATAAATCTCCAATCAATACCATCATATTTCATCAATACCCGTGTGAATCCGCCTCCATCATATCTATTGGCATATCCTACTCCATAAATTTGTGTTTCGCTAATTCCGTGAATCTTTTGTATTACAGTTTGATCATACCCGTCCAGCAGATACGTCCCGAATTTTTGCCATTTTGCTCCATCGTAGTGCCATATTGAACTGTTTGTTGTTCCCATCCAAACGTTATTTTTACTTGTACCCCATATACCAGCACCTGTTATAAATTCATCCAGCACAACATTTTTCCACTTAGTTCCGTCCCAATGCCAAATAGGATCTTTTCGTGTTGTAGCTCCACCTATAAACCATACGTCATTTGGTTCGGCTCCCCATAAATTAAATCCATATATAAAATAAGATTCACCCGGGTCTATGGTGTCCACGACCCATTCGTAGTCCCTGCTTCCATATACTTCCTCTGGTCCGTTTGGAGAATCTTCACAGGATATTATAAAAAGGAATGTTATTGTTAAAGAAAGGAGTAAAACAAATAGATATAACTT
>PGYT01000107.1 GCA_002839805.1 Ignavibacteriae bacterium HGW-Ignavibacteriae-2 | reverse complement strand
CTATTCGGCAGTGTACAAATAAATTAAATTGTTGCAACAGGCTTGTATTGAGCAATATGCAATGGAAATGTTAAAAATAAATTAGGTTGATTTGTGAAAACAAAAATTAGAATATCTATGAAATTATTCATTATTAGCATGATTTTACTTGCTGGTATTATACAATCGCAAGATTTGGAAACAATAATTGCGAGACAAATTGATAGTATAAGAATAGAACACAACATTCCATCAATTGCTTATGGAGTAACTAGAAATGATTCTATTATTGTATTGAATGCTATTGGATATAAAGATATTCAATCCAAGCAAAGAGTTCGTGTTGAGAATTATTATCATGTAGGTTCAAACACAAAAGCATTTACTGGTTTTTTAGCTGCTAAAATTGTTGAAGATAAATTAATTAAATGGGATACTAAATTTTTCGATTTATATCCAGAGCTTAAAAATGAGAGTGATAGTACTTACTATAATATAACTTTAGAAGAATTATTATCTCATAGAGCACGAATAATAGGTTTTAAGGAACCGGCAGAAGTTATTCTGATTTTAAACAAATACAGAAAAAATATTGACAACAGTTTTGCTTTGCCTAAAAAAAGATACTATTTAATAAAAGAAGTACTAAAGTCTAAGCCACTTCCACCACATGAAGAATGTGAAAATAGTTATTCAAACGCCGGGATTATTGCAGCTTCATTAATGTTAGAGCAGGCAACAGGAGAAACATGGGAATGTTTAATCACAAAATTATCAAAAGACTTAAACCTTGGAATTCATATAGGTAGTCCAATTGATTTAGACATAAATCAGCCTATAGGTCATTTAAATCCTAGGCACATTAACTTAGCAATTGATAAGGATTTGATTCCTATCCAAGTTCCTATCAAGACTCCTGTTCAAGGGGAGTTGGAAGAATTAAATGATTTTTTCGAATTTTTATTATTGTGCACACCTTCGGGTAACATTTCGATTACAATAAATAGCTTCTTAAAATTCTTACAATTAAATATTAATGGCAAATCTGGTAAAGATAATTATCTAAAATATGAGACATATAAAAAAATATTCTCTGCATATCCCTTTTATTCAATGGGGTGGTATAATGAAACAGAAGAGATTCTAAAATATTCTCACCGAGGTAGTAATATGATGTTTACTTCATTTGCCGGAATTTCATCTGAAAATAAATTAGGCATTGTGATTATGATTAATTCCTATAATGAAGAAGGGATAACAAAAACTCTTAAATTGTTGCTGAATAATTATGCAAAAGAGTAACTCAAATAAGCGCATAAATTATAATCGCATATAACCAGCCCATCATGCCGACCGCTTCATTCTGCTTAGGGTTGGAAAATATTTTTGAGTTTTTCGTTCTAACGTAAATTGCAGTGCAAGGTTTTCTTGCTAAAAAAGTTTTGTGATAAAAAATGCTTTTTGGAAAAATTTAAGCATTTTTTGCTTTTAATTAATCGTGTTGTCATTCTAGTAAATATCGTATCTATGGGCGCCGGTTATGCCAAAGGCATCCCCATGGGATTTGCAATGCCGTTATGTTGCTATAAAATTAGGAAAACAAAATAATATGTATGAAATAGTAATTATTATAATTCTATTATTCTTCAACGGTTTGCTGGCTATGAGTGAAATTGCTTTTGTTTCTGCAAAGCGATTTAAGTTAGAAGAAAAAGCAAAAAAGGGGAATGTCTCCGCAAAGAAAGCACTTTATTTATTAAGTGAACCTGAAAAATTTTTATCGGCAGTTCAAATTGGAATAACATTAATCGGAATTCTTGCCGGTGCTTTCGGTGGATATACAATGGCTGATGATTTAGTGCCATATATCGAGAAAATAGATTATCTAAAACAATATTCCGTTGAAATATCTTTTGCTCTTATAGTTACAATAATAACTTACTTGTCATTAGTAATAGGCGAACTTGTTCCCAAAAGAATTGCATTAAACAATCCTGAAAAAATTACATTATTTAGTGCGCCACTAATGTATTTTATTACAAAGGCATTTGCCCCAATTGTTGGATTATTAAGTCTATCAACCAAGATTATTTTGTTTTTTCTGCGTGTTAAAAAGAACGATGAACCGCCTGTTACTGAAGATGAATTAAAATCACTATTAGAACTTGGAGCATTTCACGGAGCTTTTGAAAAAGAAGAATCTGAAATGATCAAAAAAGTATTCAGTTTTAATGACAAAAAAGTTAATTCAATATTGATTCCCAGAAAAAATATTGAGTGGATTGATTCATCAATGACAAATCAAGAAATATTTCAGTTTATATCCTCGCATCATTATTCCAGATATTTTATATGTGAAAAAAATGTAGACAATTTGTTAGGATTTGTTGAGTCAAAAGAATTTTTAATAAAATATTATATCGAGCCAACTTTTGATATAAGAACCATTATAAAAGAAGTTCTGGTAATTCCTGAATCCATATATTCTTTTGACCTTCTCGAAAAATTTCGCAGTCAAAAGTCAACCATTGCATTAATAGTTGATGAATATGGCGGTACTCAAGGGATTATAACATTGCACGATATAATTGAAGATATTTTTGGCGACCTTCCAGAAAAATTTGAAGAGTCGGAACGAAGAATATTTGAGAGAAAGGATGGAACGTATTTGGTTGATGGTTCAACAGAAATAAATAAAGTAGCCGACTTTTTTTCAATTGAATTTAAAACCAAGGATTATTCCACTTTAAGCGGCTTTATAATGTGTCAACTTGGTAGGATTCCAAGAGAAGGTGATATACTAAATTATGGTTTATTTCAATTTGAGGTTATAGATATGGATGGCAATAGGATCGATAAAGTCTTAGTTAAGAAAATAACTTTGTAGTAGAAAAGCAACATAACCAGCGACTCAGCCCGACCGCTCATACGGTTCGGATGAATTGGTAGTTTTAAGGTTAGAGTTTTAGTTCGGGGATCTTGTTCGGGAGGTTCGTTCTAATAAACAAGATTACGTACGGTGTGTAAAAAAAAATACGCACCTTCTGCTAAAATTATTGGCATTGGATTATAAATCGGCAGTCTTGTTATGGGGCGCCGGCTAGTTGCAACGCCGTTAGACAATTATTTAATAGTCATAAATACTGAATAAAATATAATGGAAACAAAAATTATTGGTATTCGAGAGAATCCTGAATACCTTGAAAAAGGTGTTGATTATTTTAGCACAAAATGGAATATCGATCGAAGGATTTATGCTGATTGTATTTCCAATAGTATTTCAACCGAAAATCCTTTACCTCGTTGGTACCTAATGTTGAAAGACAGTAAGATAATAGGTAGTTATGGAATAATTACTAATGATTTTATAAGTAGACAAGATTTATATCCTTGGCTTTGTGCTTTATATGTTGAAGAAACAGAAAGAAAAAAGGGTCTAGGAGCAATGCTTCTCGAGCATGGCAGAAAACAAGCCGCAACATTAGGTTATAAAAAACTTTACTTATCTACAGACCATATAGGTTATTATGAAAAATATTTATGGAAATACATCGGAATTGGTTATCATCCTTGGGGTTCCAAATCAAGAATTTATGAGTGTGAATTAATATTTCAGTAGTCATACAGAATATAATATATCTAGGATTAAGAGAAATAGTGAATAAAATTCAAGCCAAAATACATAAAAATTGCCTAAACAGCCCATCAAGCCGACTGCTTTTTACGATTCGATAATTTCTAAATTTTTGGGCTTTTCGCTGTTCGTTTGAGTTTGTTGTTTAAGTGCAGTGTTTAAGTGTAATTAAAGTCGCCGTCCGTATTTGGAGCAATTTACGGTCGGCTACATTTTATAAATATCCGTTGTCTGTTGGTCATTGTTATTTGGGGCGGACGGCTTATGTGCAACACCGTTAGCCCGCCTTTAAAAATATAATTAATTTATCGCCTTCCGGATTATTTTATCTTATATTTTATATCCTATATCCTATATCCTATATCCTATATCCTATATCCTATATCCTATATTTCATATTTCATATTTCATATTTCTTTTTCTGCAACCCAGATTAATTTTACACTTTTTAGACTCTTTACCCCAAGTTCAATGCGATAAAACTTTATTAATAATCATTATTAAATTGGTTTGCCTCTTGGGGGCATTAATTAAATTGACTAAGGGAATAGCTCCCCCAAAAAAACAGTTTATTATTGTGCTCTATTTCGGGAGGAGTCCATTCACCTGGGACAAACTAAAAATTAAATTTTATTCCACCATTAATAATTCTTCCATCTGTGGGCGCATAAATTTCAGCAAAACTTGGAGCTTCCGGGGATCCGGTAAACAGTGCTCCATATTTAGATTGTCTTGTGTCAAATATATTTTCAAAATTCAAAAACAAACTAAACTTATTAAACTTCTTTTCAATCATTAATCCGTTTATCCAATAATCGGTTACGTTAATGCCGCTGCTTAAAGTTTGTTTCCCTGTATAGTATGCTTCCAATCCAATTCTCAAGTTTTCGTGTATTTCATAAATAAGAACAATTCCAAGTCTGTGTTTCGGAGTCAGCGGGAAACTTGAAGAAGCACCATTCGAATGAGTATTAACATCTGTAAAAGTATAACCCGCAAAAAGTTTATAACGATCAATTGAAAGTTTTACGTTTGTTTCAATCCCTTTCGTATCGTTAAAACCATTGAATGTCATAAATTCAAAAAACTTATTTGTTTGATTGTAATCAAGGAAGAGCGGATCTATAATTCTTGTATAGAAAAATAGATTGTTGAATGAAAACACAAGTTCGTCAAAAAGGATTGTCGTATAATTTATATCGAGGTTAAAGCCGTATGATTTTTCAGCTTTTGTGATATCCTTATCGATTGGTAGAATATTTCTGAAAGCCAGTTCATCCGATTTTTCAGTAAATATTGATGGTATTTTGTAACCGAATCCGCCGCCAATTCTACTGCTTAACTCCGGTGTAATTTTCACTAGTAGATTAATTCTGGGCAGAGGGAAAAGACCGTAGTCTTTATTGTAATCAAGCCTTAGACCCATTTCTAAAGAATAAATATTTAAAAAATCATAACTGTTCTGAATAAACAAGCCAGCGGTCAAATCGGTATAACTTTTTTTATAATTTATCTTGCTTCGGTCGTTAAATCGTTCCGTTGTTAAATTCAAACCGATTAGCCAATCCCCTGTAGCGGCAGACAATTTATAGACAGCTTCAGAAAATGAAGAAATCTGTTCACCACTGAACAAATAATTGGGCAAAGATAATTCCCGTTCAAAAAAACCTAAACTATTCTTAAAAGTAAAATAATCATCTTCACCTCGGTAGTTATAACCCATTTGCAAAGAGTATCTATTACTAATATTTTCTTCAAAATAATAATTGTTGTGATTACTTCTATTTTCAATAACTTCTAAATTACCACCCAATCTCTTTTCTGTAGAAAAACTTCCGGCAATTTCCAGTGTTTTACGTTTATCAAAATAGAATAAAAATTTCGGGTTGATAGTATATCGTTCAATTTGAGGAATGTCGGAAAAGTTATCATCATTATTATCGTAAACCTTTTGTGTATTCCGGGAAGCTAAAACAGTAACGCCGTAATTTTCAAATTTCTGCGAATAAAACCCACTAAGATCCAATCCCATTGCCGATGTTGCATTAACTAATAAAGATATTTCTCTTTCGTCTTGTGGCATTTTGCTACTCAAATTAATTAAACCGGCAATAGCACCGCCACCATAAAGGGTTGATGAACTTCCTTTAATTATTTCAATCTGCTTCAAATCTAGTGGTGGAATTTGAACAAGACTTAAACTACCGGAGAATCCGCCATAAAGCGGGTACCCATCTTTTAATAATTGTGTATATCTGCCGTCAAGTCCCTGAATTCTAAATGTATTATTCGCGCTGGACGCTGATGTTTGCTGCACCTGTATTCCGGTACTTTCATTCAGCATCATAGAAATATTGGAAGGGTCCATACTTATTTTTTCATCAATTTCTTCGCCGGCAATTACTTCGGCACGTGTAGCTTCATTGTCTATCGTTCTCGACGACCTTGTAGCGTTTACAAAAATTTCCTCAAGTTCTTCCGCCTGCGGTTCCAGCTCAAATTTTAATAAATTATTTGAATACGGAAAGGCGAGTTCAATTGTAAATTCCTTATACCCAATGTATGAAAACAATATTTTTTGTTTTCCATTTGGAATATCGGTTAAAGTAAATTGCCCGTTAATGTCTGTTGTTGTTCCATTCGAGGAACCAAGTAGAATTATATTTACTCCAAGCAATTTTTCACTTGAATGTTTATCTACTACAAATCCGTTTATTTTATTCTGGGAATATACTAGTGTGCTAAGCATAAAAACGCTTAGCAATATTAAATTGCGAATCATATTGCAGCTCCGATTAAATTATTGAATACTTTTGTTATAGATTGTATTCTCAGAATTTAGGAGGCTGCCAATGAGAGGAAGAATAACCCGAAAGATTTTGAAAGGAATGGTAAATTATAGGTGTAGAATTATTCTCACAAATATTCTGATCTATAATCAAACTTAAAATGCTTGCCTGATTACAGCAATTACAAAAACACAACTCACTGCGGCAGTCATCAGCTTCGGTATGCGAAAAGTCATTGTACTGAAATTGAACAGTATTACATACGTCGGATGGTGAATTATCACAAGCATATATGGAGGTGCTGGCAAGTAAGATAAATATATATATTGCTACTTTCATATGGCAAAAATATATAATTACTAAATAAGATAAAACATATTATATAAGATGCCCGGACTTATTCTTCCACAAATAATTTTGGCTTATTATACATCAAAATATTTTTAATTATCTCCATTTTAATTAGATTTCATTAATAGACGGGCTAACAAGTGCCTCAAGCCGAAAGCGATTTCGTTTTAGGCATTTATGTAATTTAATTGTTTGTAGTTTCGTTTTGGCTTTGTTGTTCAACGTATTTGGTATTTTAAAAAGTTTGTTATAAATAAAAAGATGCTTATTAAATGTAGAATTGCTTACTACGCGGCGGACTGGGCTTCGGCTTAAGCACCACGCCGTTAGGAATATGATTAAATTGAGATGAGTATGAATTAATTGATACGGTATATTTCACATCACTTAAAATGGAGCGATTAAAATGAAAAAATCATTTGTTGTGAGTTTTATACTTATCAGTATTATTTCTTCTAATTTCATTTATTCACAGAATTTTGGATCATTCGAAATTAGCGGGGGGCTTGTTTTACAGTCAAGTGCCTCCAACGGATTCAATACCACTATACAATATAACCACCGCTTTAATGACGATATACAGTTCTATATTTATTCGGGTTATACATCCTGGAATGAATTTTATGTAACTTTTACGGAAGAGTTAACACCTCCTCAAAAAGAAACAATTTTCAAAGCATATACACAAGATAATCATATTCTAATACCCATTTATTTTGGCAGTAGAGTGAATTTACAAACAAATAAGTTATTTACAGCATTTGCATCATTTGAAATCGGATACTCTTATTTGAATTACAATAGTTATCAAGTAAAAAAGATTATTGATCCTGCAAACGGAGTTGTTATCTCTTATCAACCAGATATTAATACAAAAAAGGAAGTGAAAGAAAATTTACTCGGAATTGGTCTCGGAGCAGGAATAACGCGAGAAATAACCAAAGCGATAAATATTGTCTTATTTTATAAGATAAACAGTCAGATCAATTCAGAGTATTATGACGCACTAAGTAGCAAAGCAACATTTAGTGCGATAAATCTTGGAATTAATGTTGTTCTTTAATATGCCTAACCAGCGCCTCAGCCCGACCGCTCATATGGTGCGGCTGAATTGGTAGTTTTAAGGTTAGAGTTCTTGTTCGGGAGGTTCGTTCTAATAAACAAAATTGCCTACGGTGCGTAAAAAAAACGCACCTTAGGTTAAAACTTAGGTAGTTGTGCAACAACCCGCATAATTGTTATGGGCGGACGGGTTAGGCGCAACGCTGTTATAAGCTATACTAATATTTGAGATTAAAATAAAAAATTTAAAAAGAAAATGATTTTATTTAAAAAACAGATATACACTATAAGTGGCAACCGAAAAATATCCTTTTATACGCATTGCGTTTATTAATATGTTGTTTACAACGTAAAACAGCCTGAGACAATAAATAAAAATGTTTGATTTAATTGAACCGATTGGGATTTTAAAAAAATACATAAAAAACTACTTCGTTATTGAAACAGATAATTATGTTAACTTTCTGCCAAAGGAACGAGTTTTTCCTATTGGAAATGCAACTTTGGTATTTCATTATGGTTCTCCATCAAAATATAAAACAAAAAATCAGAGTGAATATATTGAATCAAATTTGGTTATTTGTGGGCAGCAAACCAATTATTATGACTTATCATTATCCGGTAAGACCGGGATGATTCTTATCGTATTCAAGCCACATGGAGTAAATTCTTTTTTTAATTTTCCAGCTATTGAATTATTGAACAAAAATCTCTCATTGAGTGATTTAGTAAAAAATGAAGCCATCGAGTTAGAAGACAAACTGTTTAATTCCACAAATAACAAACAAAGAATTATCCATATAGAAAAATTTTTAATTAGAAGATTAATTCAAAAGCGAGACTTTGAAAGAGTTGAACACGCAGTTAAAATGATTGAAAACTCCAAAGGAAAGATTAAAACACAAGACATTGCTCAGGAAGTATGCTTGGGAATAAAACAATTTGAAAGAATTTTTTCTAATCATGTAGGCTTAAATCCTAAAAAATTTTTAAGTATTATCAGATTTCAGAATGTTCTACAAATGA
>PGYT01000106.1 GCA_002839805.1 Ignavibacteriae bacterium HGW-Ignavibacteriae-2 | reverse complement strand
TCGTAGTATGGACTCTTATTTAACGTTAATATTCCCGCTATGCCGCACATGTTTTATCCATAATTAAATTATTCAATAAAATGTCAGTAATTTTTTTAGCAGAATTTCCATTACCGTATAAGTCAGGGTGTTTTAATTTTTTTATCGAGTTAGTCTTATAAACTGCCTCGGTAATTTCTGTAATAGAATTACCAACAATATTGTTCCATCCAACATTAACTGTTTCAGACCATTCGGTTTCATCTCTTAGGGTTATGCAAATTGTGGTCTAGCTCCTACGATGGAACAAATTTTCCGAAACATTTTTTTATCAACTTTTGTCTATTTAATCAAAAATGAATTATAAACGGCAATCCAATA
The DNA here is from genome assembly GCA_002839805.1 of Ignavibacteriae bacterium HGW-Ignavibacteriae-2. Classification (GTDB taxonomy): domain Bacteria; phylum Bacteroidota; class Ignavibacteria; order Ignavibacteriales; family Melioribacteraceae; genus PGYT01. The sequence continues at coordinate 8,542 of PGYT01000106.1, read as the reverse complement.
ATTTCATCTTTGTAGATTTAGTACAAAACTAATACGATTATCATACCATATTGATTATGATCGAAAAAGGCGCTTTTCCGTGGAAAATAGAATAGATTATTTAACACTTGGCTAATATTAGCCCAAATTTGAGGTGATCAAAACTTCGAGTTCAAATATTATTGACAGAACTTAAAATATATAATTTTTAATGTGTGCTTTTTGTTCTTCCTATGGATTAAAAACGTGATAAATCGAACAATCCGCTTTGTCCTATTTCTCCATATTGTTATTAATTTGAATCCATTATGTTTAATTCAATCGCTTTCCGTCACAAACCATAATAAACGTTTTTAATATATGAAATGACTAACTATCCGACATTCTGTAAGAAATACTTATACCAATTTTAAAACAGTTTAATCATCCTATTATTAAATTATTTATTTCTGAAGCGGAAATACTTTCAAAATTATAGAAATCCATGCCAAAACTACTTTTTTAATTATTACATACATATTTCGGGAAATGAAATTCTGCCTGTTATAATTTATTATTTTAGTCACTGGCGGATTTAAAAATTAATTAGTAATGGTGATACCATTAAAAAAATCAAATAAATTGCAAATTTCGATTATTAAATTCACAAAGGGGGATGAAAATTAATTTTTTTCAGCAGTATAACTAGTTAGAAGTGCGGTGAGTTTTTCAGTTTCGATTTTTATTTTTTGAGATAAGTTTTCGCGGAGTGTAACTTCGTCCTGTTTTCTTTTTTCTTTCAATTCTTCTATTTGAGCTTCAAGCAATTCAATTTTTTTATCAGTTCTTTCTTCGAGAGATTTTAGAGCCTGTGTAGAGTCTTCTTTAATTTTATTTTGTCCCTTTTGTTTTTCATCTTTTAAGTTATTTAAATCCTTAACACATCGGTGTTTCATTTTTGTTTTTTCAAAACTTGTGGAAATGGACATTAAAAACGCCACAAATATACCGACAATAAAAGTTAAAATACCCCATTTGGAGCCGCTGAAAATGATAACTGAAAGAATTCTTGTGTACCCGCCGGATGATTGTCCAATTTCATTGGAGTACTCTGCAAATCCACCCAGCAATAGAACAAAGAATGAGAGCATTGCGCTATACATCATAGAATTTTTAAATGAATTTAGGGGATTAAGATCATTAGAAATTTCTACATTTTTTACTCTTTCAGTAGCAATTCTAATTTTCTCATCCATTGAGGATTCAAAATTTCTTAATGTGGAGCTTTTTTTAAGCTCGAGCCTAACTTTTGTTTTCTCCAGATCCGAGATTAATCTTTTCTTAAGATCCTCATCCTCATTAATTTTTATTTCATATATTTTTAATTGTGAATATATTTTATCCAAAAAGCTTTTTTCGATTGTTTGCTGCGCAAATTCTAAAGATTGAACGAATTTTTTTTCAATTCCATCCAATGATTCCAGTATAAAAATATTTTCCGATTTATTGTGCTGTTTTATGAACAATTCCACAAAATTAAGATTTGTTCTAATAAGCGCTCCATTTTCTTTATACCATTTCATATCTTTCAGGGAAAGAATGTCTTCCTTCATCTTATCGATTCGAATCTGGGCGGAACTTATCGATTCGTTTATACAACTTTCATAAATAGGCAACAAATCGAATGCTACTTCTTCTCTGAAAAAATAACCTGTGACCGAACATTCAATATAAAAGTCATAAAGATGAATCATATTATTTTTTAAAGCATAATCGATACAAAACCTATCGTAGTCAAAAACCGTCTGGGCGGATTCGAAAGCGCTATTCAAATTTCCCTGATGAAGACTTACCAAAGCCAGATGAAAAATAGCTGTGATACCATCTTCTTTAAAATGTAAAGATTCTTCAAAATACTCCCCTGCTTTGGTGTAATCACGCATTTTGAAGTATAAAAATCCCTTATAGAGTTTTATAGTATACATTAATTCGAAGGATTCTATTTCGTTCAATTCCTTGCTTAGCAGTGCTTTTTCTGCCTCTTCAAATTCCTGCAATGCAGCCGTTGGGTTGTATAAATTCTTTTCATAGGTCAGAATTATACCATGCAGTATAAGATTCAAAGCATTTTTTCTACAATCTTTAACTTGTTTGATCACTGATAAGGCAAAGTATTTACTATCGAGGTTATTTTGTGAAAAGACCCATTTGTTATAAAAATCAAAAATAAGTTTTTGCGGATTATTACTTGTTAGTCTTTTCAAGTTAATATTGTAGATATTCTGAAGATATTCACTTATTGGATTCGTATAAGTCCAAAACCAAGGAGCCAGCTCATAGTATATAAAATGCTCCGATATTTCACTGGGAAGTCCATAGGAAATTAATGTATTATGATCTTTAATTATAGTATAAACATCATGTTTTATTTTTCGGCTGTATTTTATGTAACGTTTATGAAATTCATTCAGCTGAGATATTTTAGTCTCACGGATTTCATCAATATCGCTATTTCCCGAAAATTCGAACATCTCTTCTGAATACATTTAATTAATTACACCCTTTTTTATTTATTATGCGTTTATCCGCAACTCTATAATCGAAAACTTCGACAGATTATTTAATTTATTTCACTTAATTAATAAATCATCAAATCAGTTAGGCAAAACAATTTAATTTTTTACCATAAAGATGTTCGTACTTATTTAGCATTTTATTGCTCAATAATCAGAATTTACTTTTTTCTTAATAAATTTTGGAGACCTTTTCTCCATATTACAAAATATCACTACAGTCCATTATTTAACAAATAAGCTCGATTTAATTAATAAAAGGCTCTAAAAAATAATTATTAAACTTTGTTGCTTATTAGGACTTATAGTCTTAATATTACATTGCATTGATTGGCGCAGGTTAAAAGAATATAATTCCTTTAGACTGCTTTTGTAGATTATTAAGTAAATCTACTTCCGCGATTATATTATGTTAAACGCATAATGGATAAGACGAATGATTCAAAAATTTAACAAAATAAATTTATTGTTCTTATTCAAACTTAAAGAATAATTGATATTTACAGATCAGAAAATAGTATCATTAATAAAAGATAATTCATATCTTAAATTGCTTTCTCAATGGGGTACACATTTGCTTAACAGGGAACAAATTTTTGAAGAAGCCAGAAGGCAGGGATTAATTCGCTCGGGATTTAATTTTGTTTATCAAAAATCCGGGGGCTACCTTAATTCTGCACAATTAATATCGTCGGTTAGACGGTTAACGGAGAACATGACGTTAGAAGAAGCAATAAAAAAATTGATTAATGATGAATGTTGTAAGGGGAAAGAAAATCTCAGCTAGTAATTAACTGTAGCGACAAAGATTTCCGAATCAATTTTATTCTTCAATGTTAAATCGTTGATTTGTGCCGGAATAAAAACTGAAGATCCCCTTGTCAATTCAATTTTTTGTAAAGAATTGTTGGTGTACCATTGTATCTCCAACTCACCTTCTATCGCAAGTATTATTGAAGGGAGCCCACTGCAATACGTATAAACATCATCATCATCTAATGATATCAATTTTACAACAAACTCCTCCACGGGACATAAGTATTTATTCACCGAACCAGCGACCTCTATCTTAACCAATTCCGGATATCCTGGTGTATAATCCATCAGTTTAATGAGATTATTCACATCTTTAAATTTTGGTGTTAACCCCGCTCGAATCACATTATCCGAATTAGCCATACATTCAATTATATTTCCGTTAATGTAAGCATGTGGTAGACCCGCGGGAGTAAATATTGCCTCACCTTTACGTAAATGAATCAGATTAAAAAACAGTATGGATATTAATCCGATATCAGCGCCATATTTATAGAACATCTGTAAATACAAATTCTCAAATTGAAATCTTTCAGATACCTTTTTTGATTCTATCGATGATTTAATTTCTTTTATTATTGTTTCAAAAATCTCCGGATCATTTTCAGACAAATTTATAATTGTCGCATATAAGTTCTTAATTTGAGTTTTTTGCTCAATAATTCCAGGCGGAACTTCCGTCAAAAATCCATCTATAGTGCTCTTGCCAATTAAAACCGTGATTCCCGGGTATAAAATTATTGTAGATTGTATTTCTTGGTAAGGTTTAAATCCAACAAGTGCCGTAAGATGATCGAGCGCAATCGCAATTTCAGGCTTATGATTTTCATCGGGATAATTTTCAGGATTTTCTAAATGTAGTTTTTTTGCCTGTTCAATTGTTGGATGCGCTTGAATAGATAGGGGTTCCCCAGCGGATAAAACTTTAAATAAAAAGGGGAGTTTGTTTTCATATATTTTACTAACATTTTTTCCGAGCATTTCAATCGGATAGCGGTCAATTACTTCATTTAAGTCAACCCAAGTGTCCTCAAAAAATATTTGAGAAGAGGCTTTTGGGTGAGCACCCATCCATAGTTCCGCGTATGGTGTTTCTGAATCGTCTTTTATTTGCAATAGATTTGCTATATAGGACTCGGGTCCTTTAGTACCCCACGCATAGTTTTGAACAGTGTTTTTTAGTATAAAAGGACGTAATTCGATCATAATGATATTTGATTAGTTAAAAAAAGAGATATAAAATGTATTAAAATAATAGGTGAAATCCGTGTGTAAAATAATTACGAAATATCAACAATCAAAAATTATTAGATAGAGTAACGCTTTGTTTTGAATAATGGATTTAAAATTATTGTTTTGTTAAAAAAGTATATTGTTGCTGATAACAATGAAGTAAAATCTACAATCAAACAGTATCAAATACCATTTACTCCAAACTTTATTTGGATTTATTCATTGAAAATATTCCGAGTATAAAAAACAATATCATTTGCAGCGGGTGTATTATACCTATGAGTGGACTCTGATTACTAAGGAATGAGATTAAGAGACGGTTAAGTACGATTGCAAGAACAAGCCAAATAAATCTAAAATCGAAACAGCTTAATGGAATTGGCAAAAAATACAATACCATTATTCCAGATAGAATTAAGAGAAATTTTAACTTTGCGGTTTTAAAGTCTTTAAAAAGCTGATCCGCCAATCCAGCATAAGCTGAATTATAATTATTAAACATGCGACCGTAAATTGAATAATCCCCCAAAGCTGTTAAAATTCTTTTCTCAGAATTTTTGATTTTTCTCGCTAGTTCCATCTCTACTTTTCGATCATTTTTATATAACTCATAACCCCCTGTTCCAAAATATGAGTTTCGTTCGAATAGTATAAATTGATCGCTTGCGGCTATTATTGATTTATTACTTGAAGCAAAAATCGGACGTAAGGGCACAAATGATAGCAGAAACCAGTTGACAATTGGAACCACAAAAAATTCACTAACACTTTTCATTACCTGTGTTGGAAAAACTGTTAACAAATCAATATTTTTTTTCTGCATTTTGTATAAGCAGGAATTAAGCGAATTTTCCGAAAGACGTATATTTGTATCCATAAAAAGTAGAATATCACCTTTAGATAGTTCGGCCAATTGATGACGAACCCAGTTTTTATTTAACCAGTCTTTTGGTAATTTTTTACCCTCAATCAATTTTATTCGTTTATTCTTATCCGAAAATTGATTAATGATTTCGGCAGTGTTGTCTTTGGAAAAATCGTCAAGAACTAAAACTTCGTAATTATTATAATTCTGACTTAATATTGAACTTAGGCAATCTTTTATATCCTTTTCGTTGTTGCGGGCGGAAATTAATATTGAAAGCACCGGTGTTCTAATTAAGTTATGTGATGTATTAATAATTTTAGGCGCAGTAAAATTATTGTAAATAACAATGCTTAAGGAAGCCAATAGGAATAAACCTATTATTATAAAAAGCATTAAAAAAATATCCATAACTTTTCCACTGAATTAGATTATTTTTTACTTCTCATCGAAATTTTGTTTAGTCGAAATGCTAATCGAAAACACCAATAATATTTCGTTTTTTTAGGGCTGAAAATACTTCAAATTAAAGACAAATGTAAAAAATGATTTATATAATAATTATTTTTATGTTAAATATAAAGACATTTTTATGCCTTATAAGTATTATTTAAATATTTTTATTGTTTAACATAATATTTTTTTAAACAATTATTATTACGAGTAAAATTAGACTATTCAATAAGTGATAAAAACAAAAGGCATTATCCGATTGCTGATATTAAAGGTATAAAATCGTAATATTTTCATTTATATTGAGAATAATACAAAAAAAGAGATGAATTAAAATACTTGGGATATTTTGAAAAATTTCTCATAAATTATGCTCAACCATAATTCAATTGTTTCGTCTAAAAATGGGTTTTAAGATATTATCTCTCATTAAACGGATAACATAATGCGACCAACCTTAATCTTTCTTTTATTGTTGATAGTTTCAAATCTTTGGGCAGAATCTTCCAACACAGAAAAAGTTTTAACACTTCGCAAAGTTAATGCTGATATTATAGTCGATGGAATTATTGACGATATTTGGTCCAATGCGGATTCCGTTGATAATTTTGTTCAGTTTTTACCGCACAACAAATTGGAACCGACCCGAAGAACAGTAGCAAAAATTCTTTCCACTGATAAATCACTTTTCTGTCTTATCATTGGATACGATCTTAGAGAGAATATAGAAACACAAACTGGTAAATTGGATGATTTTGCCGGCGATATGGTATCAATAATGCTCGATACTTTTGGTGATAAAAGGAGCGCATACAAATTTGCAGTCAGCGCTTCGGGAGTAAGAAGTGACTCGAGAATGCTTGATGACGCGCGAAATAGAGATTACAGCTGGGATGGAATTTGGTTTGCTGATGGAAAAGTTTACGACTGGGGATACGTTGTAGAAATTGAAATTCCTTATAAATCCATACAATATGATGTTGAGCTAAACGAATGGGGATTGGATTTTGATCGTTGGATTCCAAACGAAACCGAGGATATATACTGGTGTAGTTACGATGAAAATGAGGGTCAACGAATTTCTAAATTCGGAAAACTAGTGTTCGATAACTTTAAGCCCGAAGTAAGAGGATTAAATTTGGAGATCTATCCGGTTGGGATTGCCAAAATAAAAAAGCTTGAGAATGATAAATATAAAATTGACCCTAATGCAGGGCTGGATGTTTTTTACAATCCATCTCCTAAATTAGCTTTTCAGTTCACAGCCAATCCGGACTTTGCCCAAATTGAAGCTGATCCTTTTGATTTTAATATTTCGCGTTATGAATCTTATTTTTCGGAACGACGTCCTTTTTTTACTGAAGGGCGCGAAGTTTTTCAGGCTTCCGGAAAAGAAAGGGGTTCGGGATTTTATAGTCCGCTTGAACTATTTTATTCGAGAAGAATTGGCAAAAAGCTGCCTAATGGCGACGAAGTTCCATTAATCGCTGGCGCAAAAGCATTTGGAAGATTAGGTGAATGGGAATATGGTGGCTTTACGGCAATTACAGGTGAGAAATCTTATAATTTATATGACAATAAAAATGTGGAAAACCAGGCATATTTTGGGAGTGTTCGTCTTAACAAACAAATTCTTGAAAATTCTTCAGTTGGTGTTTTATTTGTGGGGAAACACGACAAAGATCAAGATAACGCGGTTTTTGATTTAGACGGGGCGTTCCGGTCTACAGACTGGCAATTAGCATACCAATTGGCGGGATCTTATAAGAAAGAGAATACTAAAACAAATGGCGGATTTGCTTCAAGTTTTGGATTGAGAATTATAAAATCAGATTGGATGACTCTTGTTCGTTCAAGAATTATAAGTAATAATTTCGATGTAAATGAAATAGGTTTTGTGCCCTGGCAGGGATACGCAAGTTTCGTTGGAGTTACCGGTCCGCGATGGTATTTTGAAACTGGATCTGTTAATGAAGTTCTGATATATGGCGGAGCGACAACAGCATGGGAAAAAGACGACGATGGATGGGATTATAACGGAATACTCGGTTTTAGTGTTAGTTTTAGAAGTCAGTGGCAATTTGAAGTTAACCTTGACGGCGGTAAAGCTAAAGAGTTGGATAAGAATTTTGATTCCTATACAATAAATTTTAACACTTCGTTTCACACCAGTCCAAAATGGAACGCGAGCTTTTGGGGAGGTTATACTAAAACTTATAATTATGCTCGTGATTACCTGGCGTTTTTTTCCTGGCAAGGGGGCGAATTAAATTGGAAAGCTTTCGACTTCCTTAATTTAGGAACAAATTATGAACTATTTGTAGAAGGAAATCCCGAGGGAGATATAGAAGATATAACTTATAATGCACGACCTTATTTTTCGTTAACTCCCGTAAACGATCTGAATATTAAAATGTACGTGGATAATGTTTTTGTTAGATCAACCGATAAACTGGAACAAGTAAGAATTGGTTTCTTTTTTGCTTATAATTTTTCTCCTAAATCATGGATCTATTTCGCGTTCAACGAAGTACGTGACAGAAGTGAAGAATACAACCGCTTGGGTAATTTATTACCTGCCCGTCTGCATAGCGTTAATCAAGCTGCGGTTCTTAAAATAAAATATTTATATTACTTATAATTA
>PGYT01000009.1 GCA_002839805.1 Ignavibacteriae bacterium HGW-Ignavibacteriae-2 | reverse complement strand
TAATGGCGACGTCCAAAAAGCTTTTTATCATTCTAATATTGCTATTCGATATGCAAATCGAATAAATTCATATGAAAATATTTCTAAAGCTTCCGATATTCTGCAATTCTGTTATAAAGAAATGGGCAGATACGATTCAGCCTACAAATATATTTCTTTATTTCATAACTCAAACGAATATTTGAAAAGTAATGATAAATTAAAAAAACTGGCCAAAATTGAACTCGATTTTAAGATAAATAAATTGAGACAGGATCAGGAAGCTGAATTAACAAAGCAAAGAAATTTTATTCAATTTCTTTTAATAATTCTTTTCTTTTCCGTAATAGTTGTATTGTTAATTGTAAGGGGTTCCCGTCTTAAAAAGAAAACAAATATTCAACTCAATAAATTAAATACTCGACTTAAAGAATTAAATTCTACTAAAGATAGATTTTTCTCCATAATCGCTCACGATTTACGCGGACCCTTTCAATCGTTTTTAAGTTCATCTGAACTTTTAGCCAAAGAGATTGAATCATTGGATAAGGAAGAAATTAAAACTTTGAGCAGTGACTTAAATATTTCGTTAAATAAACAATTCGATCTGCTCAATGATTTGCTTGAATGGTCAAAACTGCAGAGCGGAAATTTTAGAATAATTCCTCAATCAATTAAAATTTTTGACGTAGTTAACCAAATATTTGAACAGTTTAGATTTGCTTCAGTAAAAAAGGGAATTAAGCTGCAAAACAAAATTAATCCCGAAATTTCCATTTATGCGGATTTGAATATGATCTTGTTGGTATTTCGAAATCTGATCTCAAATAGCATTAAATTTACCAAACCGGGCGGTATGGTGGAGATTACAGCCGAAAGAGAGGAGAATAATGTTCTAATTACTGTAAACGACAATGGTGTTGGTATTTCCGAAAAAGATTTACAATCTTTATTTAAAATAGACTCTGTTCATTCCACTGAGGGCACAGCCAACGAAGCGGGATCGGGGCTGGGACTAATATTGTGTAAAGAGATTATCGAAAAACATAACGGCTCTCTGTTGGTGAAAAGCGAGTTAAATAAAGGGAGCAAATTTATTTTCACTATGCCGGCCTCTCTTAATCTATAAATCACTAAAATAATTATTATGGGAAATTAACCCGCCTAAGTTTTTAGCGGGTTTGTAAATTTTTTCTTATTATACCCTCTTTCTCCAAAAGGATTTAACTGCTCGATCCACAATTCTTCCAGAGTTTGTAAGTCATCCTTATAATCGAATGAAATATCTTCGTTGGGCTTTAGATATTCCAGAACATCGTAAACAAAATTTTTCTCACCGTAAGTGTCATAGTCTCTTTGTAATTCTTTATTAATATGGCACCTGAATTTTAACTGAAATTGATGACTATTTATTTTTCCCGGAATATTCAGACTGCCGCCTACAAATATTTTACCGTTTGCCAAATTTTGTATTTTATAGACCCCCATTGGCCTTGGTGTTCTTTTATATTCATTTCTTAATTCTTTTTTATCAATCATTACATTATCCCTGTATTTCTTCATTAAGCCAATAAATTTGATTTTCTCTCTTCATAATATTTTCTTCGACCATTATGCGCCTTATTACACAATAGTCGTCGTATAATGAGGTAATAATATCATTTACCTCATCTTCACCGTATTTTCTTCCATTTTCAAATTTTTTAACAAATTCCTCAATAATTATCATTTTTTTCTTTCTCTGAACAGGAAGTTTGGTCAGTTTGTTGTTCTGAATAAAAGTTTTAATCACTTTATTCTTTAATTTTTCTATTCTTTCATCCTGGACATATTTTTCAATATTTTCAAAATTTGTCAATTCTTTCAGAGTAAAATTGAATATACGGTCATTGATTTTATAAATTATGTAATATTGCTCTTTAGTCTTAGTTACGAGATCGGCGTTTTCCAGTTTTTTAAGATGAAATGAAACGGTAGAAATTGCAAGATTAAGACGAGATGCAATCTCCCCCACATAATGAGGTTTTTCCATTAATACATTTAGTACTCTTAAACGGGAAGGGTCCGCAAGCGACTTCATAATTTCGATACTATCTGATATTTTCATTAATTCCAATTTTTCTAATTCGATAACCATCGAAACAAAAATAGACTAATTAATTTTATTTTTCAATCTATTTTTGCGAATATCGAAATAATTTTCCGAAATATATCTAATCATCGTAATCATTTTGTTTTATACGCTTAAAAAAACCGCATAAAGTATTTTTTTTTCTTACTTTTGTTTAATTCACTTTTTTTATTTGGGCATTATCCAAAACATTAAGTTTTGAGTTTATACTAAATCATAATCTTTCGACAACAAAAAAGCAATTATTGGAGTAAAATCCATGAATATTATAATCTTTATAGCCGGTATTTTAGCTTTATTTGTAGCAATAGGTCATTTTTTGTTCGGAATTAAGTGGTATCTGGAACCTATGCTACATGCGGAAATTGCAAGAATTCCAAAAGCAACAATGCAAAGCGTGTTCCATTATGTTTCTGTATTTCTTGTTTTGTCCGCGTTTTATTTGTTGGTAATAGGATTGGGTTATTTGTCATATGAGAGTAATATTCTTACTGTAAAGTTTATTGGACTTAATTTTACTCTATTTGCGATAGTACAGATTGTGTACGCGAAAAAAAACAATGTAAATCGTCCTTTAACAAGTATGTTTCAGTGGACATTGTTTTTGCCAATCGGCATCTTGTGTCTTATTTAGACGCACCGTATAATTAGTCTTGAAATTAAAGTGTCCTACATTTGATCCTTTCGGGGTATTTTATGCATTGCCCTTTCGGCTAAGGCCGTAATTGTGAGCGATGGATTTACACCGGGATTTGCCGAAATCATTGATCCATCACATACATATATGTTTTCGTATCCGAAGATTTTATTATCTTTGTCCACGACTCCTTCTTTAATGTCTTTGCCCATAACACAGCCACCAAGTATATGTGCAGTTGTAGGTATTCCTAAAATTGTTTCTGATAGCAAAGCGCCCGGTGTTCCATTAACAATATCCGCAAAACGTTTCGCCAAATTACGCGCTTCAGGAATAAATGCGCTCGGCGCTTTACCTTTTTCCAATTTCGATCTCATTCGAAACCAGCCTTTCTCAAATTTAAGTGTACTGTTAATAGTTTGCATAAATAGAAGTATTTGGGTTTTTTTTGCCCAGTCCGCTACAAAAAACAAACGACTTGTTTTAACAGGGTGCAAAATAAATTGAGTGAAGGATTTAATAATTCTTACTATCAGATTCTTACCAGAGACAAGGGGAAATACTTGTAATCTCCAGAAACCGGAACCTGATGAGTAACGCACTGGCTCAATATGACTGAATTCATCTGTATGAACAATAGAGCTGATGGCAATCCCTTTAGAAAAATCATTTATGTTTTGTGGAGCAGTAACTCCAAGCAAACTTTCAGAATTAGTTCGCACCGCACAACCGAGTTGATCGGATAAATTTGGCAATGACGTCTGTTTTAATTTTAACAGTAATGGAACAGTGCCAAGAACTCCTCCTGCAAAGATAACTCCTTTGCAAGCTATTGTTCCTCGTTTTTTAAATAGTTTCGTAGAACTTTGCCAGGTTACATTATATATTTTTTCGTCTCCGGCTTCATTAAAGTTTACATCAATAACTTCTGCCTCCGCTTTAATTTCTGCGCCATTTTTAAGTGCTAAATGAAGATAATTTTTGTCGAGTGTGTTTTTAGCATTATATCGGCAGCCAACCATACATCCGCCGCAAAAATTACAACCGGAGCGTTCAGGGCCTTCTCCGCCAAAGTACGGATCGGGCATGGTAATGTTTGGTTCTCCAAAATATATCGCTACATCTGTAAGTTCGTAGTGATCCTCCTTGCCAATTTGTTTCGCAACTTCTTTTAAAACTTTATCGCCGTATTCTTCGCGCGGATTTTTTGAAACACCCAACATTTTTTTTGCGGTTTCGTAAAATGGAGCTAGTTCAGTTTTCCAATCGGCTAGGTGTGCCCAGCTTTCCGCTTCAAAATATTTTTTACCGGGAACAGGTAATGTATTGGCATAAACAAGTGATCCGCCCCCAACTCCTACGCCTGATAATATTCCAATATGTTTATAAAAAGTAATTTTAAAAAACCCATAAAACTTAAGAGCTGGAATCCATAACCATTTTTTTATATTCCAGTTTGACTTTGGGAAATCATCAGATTTAAACCATTTGCCCTTTTCTATAACTAAAACTTTATAGCCCTTTTCAGAAAGTCTTAAGGCCGAAACAGATCCGCCGAATCCGCTTCCTATAATTATATAGTCATAAACTTTTTCTTTCATTTATTTTCCACATAAGGTTTTTAATTTCATCAAATATACCAGAGAAACAAAATCTTGTCGATATTCTTCTTATTTTTGACTGAATCATAAAATTTAATAAGAGAAAGCATGAAAATTCACAAAATTGCAGCCGTTTTAATTTTATTGTTTTTTTTGGTCTGCGGATTTTCCGCGTGTAGTCAAAATAATAATAAATCAGATTCAAAAAAAACACAATCAAAAGAAAGTATTAAACTGGAAAATCTAAAACAGCAAAAACAAAAAGAAGCTGACAGCTTAAAAAAAGAAATTGAACTTTTGCAGCAAAAAAAAGATAGTGTAAATAAGGCGCTAGAAAATGTTAAATAAAATAAGAAGTTTAGAATACACGGAAGAACGGTATAACAGACTTCTACAGTACCTAACGGATTATATTTATACCGTAAAGATTGAGGATGGTAAAGCTATTGAGACATACCACAGTCCGGGATGCGTTACTGTTACGGGTTATACTTCCGAAAACTATGCCAGGGATAAAGAACTTTGGTATAGAATGGTTTTTGACGAAGACAAACCTAAGGTGCTTGAACAGGCCCAAAAAGCAAGAGCAGGCGAAGATGTATCCCCGCTCGAACACAGAATTGTTCACCGTGACGGTACTTTTCGCTGGGTAAAAAACAGTATTGTTTTATTCAGGGATGAGTCGGGCAATGTTAAATCATACGACGGATTAATAAATGATATTACAGCTGTCAAACGTGCCGAAGGACTCGCTTTCATTAAACAAAAGCAACTGATCCAGGCGGATAAGATGGCTTCATTAGGTATTCTTGTTAGTGGAATAGCTCATGAAATAAATAATCCCAACAATTTCATTCTTTTGAATGCGGAATTATTTTCGAACGTATGGAAAGATGTTCAACCTATATTAAAAGAGTATTACGATACACACGGTGATTTTGTATTGGCCGGGATGCCTTTCACTAAATCGAACGAAAAAATTCAAAAATCGTTAAAGGGCATCAGTGACGGCGCAATGCGAATTCAGAAAATTACGCGTAGTCTTACAAATTATGCCAGCAACGATCCCGGAGAATTAAATCAAACAGTTGATCTAAAAAAAGTTGTGGACGGCGCCATTACGATAGCGGGAAGTTTAATTAAAAACTCGACAAATAATTTTTGGATTTCATTTAAAGATAAGCTACCGAATATTACGGGCAACAAACAGCAGCTGGAACAGGTTATAATTAACTTGATAAATAATTCCTGTCAGTCACTAAGAAATAAAAACGAAAGTATTGAAATAAGTTTAAGCATCGATCAGGTGAACCAGGTTGTTGTTATCGAATTGAGTGATGAAGGCGTCGGAATAGATAATGAACATCTTAAACATATATTTGATCCATTTTTTACTACAAAACGAAATGTTGGTGGCACGGGGCTGGGTCTTTCAATATCATATAATATCGTAAAAAATCATGGCGGTGATCTTATAATCAGCAGCGTCAAGGGTGAAGGCACTACTTCAAAAATAATTCTGCCGATAAAGAAAAATTAAAAGGAATTTTATTATGGGAGCAGCTTTATATCCTTCCAATCCGGTTTTAATAGTTGACGATGAAGAACAATTCCTGCTGAGCGTGGAATTAACGTTATCGGCAAACGGTATAAATAATTTGCAGACTATAAGCGATAGCCGAAAAGTGATGCAATTATTAAGTGAAAAGGAATTTTCTCTTGTGATGCTGGATATTAATATGCCTAATATTACAGGTCTGGAACTGCTTCCAAAAATTGTGGAAAAGCATCCTGAAATTCCCGTTATAATTATAACTGCTATTAACGACGTTGATAACGCCGTTTTCTGTATTAAAGAGGGCGCTTTTAATTATATATTAAAACCCGTAGATAACACTAGACTCGTAACTACTATTCGAAGCGGATTGAATCTTAGAGATGTTACAAGTGAAAACGTTCGCTTAAAAAAATATCTGTTAAAAGACGAACTTGAGTATCCTGAAACATTTTCGCATATAATAACTCAAAGCCCTGCTATGAGAGCGATATTCAAGTATATTGAAGCGATTGCCCGAACACAATTACCCGTGCTTATTACAGGAGAAACAGGGGCCGGTAAGGAACTTATAGCCAAAGCCATTCACGATATCAGTAAACGTACGGGGAAACTGGTGCCTGTAAATGTTGCGGGTGTTGACGATACCTTATTTTCTGATACACTTTTCGGGCACAAAAAAGGAGCGTTTACAAGCGCGGAAAAAGAAAGGCAGGGATTAATTGAACAGGCGGAAAAGGGTTCGTTGTTTTTAGATGAAATAGGTGACTTAAGCATCGAATCCCAAGTGAAATTATTACGTTTATTACAGGACGGCAAATATTTTCCTTTAGGATCGGACATGGCCAAACTGTCTGATGCCAGAATTATTTGCGCTACTCATCGGGATATTGAAACCATGAAAGATAATAATTCTTTCAGGAAAGATTTATATTATCGCTTACAGGCGCATCATATTCACATTCCTCCTCTTCGTGAACGGAAAAAGGATCTACCCCTTTTAATTGATCATTTTCTTGAAAAAGCAGCCGCCCAGTTGAATAAAAATAAACCAACAGCTCCTAAGGAATTAAAAACACTGCTTTCAAATTATTCTTTTCCCGGAAATATACGCGAGCTCGAAGGAATTATTTTTGACGCGGTAAGTGTGTATAAATCGGGAATATTATCTCTGGACTCAATTAAAGAAAAAGTATTCGGTAAACTTACGTCAACTGAAAATGGTGTCTCTTCGAGTTCAAATAGTGAAGAACTTGGCATATCTTTCGCCGATCATTTGCCCACATTAAAAGAATCTGAAGACTTATTGATAAAAGAGGCTTTAAAGCGTGCTGATGGTAACCAAACAATTGCCGCCCAGCTATTAGGAATAAGCAGAAGAGCACTTAATAACCGGATACAAAGAAAAAATTCGGAAGAATAATTTGCCTTAATTGGTAAATGTTTTCTGATACAGAATACTAAATATCTTAGAATGCCTCTAAAACATTTAAAAAGGGGTGCCACATAACTGCAGCCCGCCACTTTAAATCATCCCTCGTAACTTATTAAATGATAACAATTTATATTAAAAGTAAGAATTATTACTACAATTTTGTGGCAGGTTTTTGCAACTCAATATTTAATAAAAAACAAGTTTAACTCATTATAAATAAATGAGTTAGAGTTCTTTTATCTTTATGGCCCGCTATTTGTTTGATATAGATCAACAAACAATTAAACAAAAAAGGGAGTAAAAAAATGAAAAAAATACTGATGAAAGCTCTCGTATTAGTATTACTGTTGAGTGTTAATACAGAACTTTTCGCGCAAATACCTGTTTTAAATAAACGTGATCTTAAGATTGCAGAAATAAATTCAATTGCATCTTTGGATAATGAAAACAATATGATTGTTGAGTCGGCAATTTTTAACTTGCTTATTTTTAAGGATAGATATCCGGAATGGAATTTTAATAATATTACCGAAAAATTGAATCAGCTTTCTGTAGAAGGGAATAGCATAGTTATCAGATATAAAGCTCAGTTAACGAGTATATATTTAACTAACCCCTCAATGTTTGACAGTCTTAAGATTACAGAAAAAGAAAATCCAGCGAAATATTTCAGACAGATCGCAGAAAAAGTAGAGAATAATTTAGTAGCAACAAATTAAAAAACTAGAATAAATCTTCTCCTACGATTTATTAGGTTGGTGGTTAAGCCTGTCGTTCTCCTGCGGCAGGCTTTTTTATTTTTAGTACCACTTATCGTATAATTCAGGTCGTCTGTCTCTTAAGAAGAATTTTTTTGAGTATGAGTTTTTAATAGATTCTAAATCAAGTTCAGCGTACAAAATTTCATCACGGTCTGCAGCGGCGCGGGCTATTACTAAGCCATCCGGACTACAGACAAAGGACTCTCCAGCAAAGTTAATAAGTTCTTCTTTGCCCACTCTGTTACAAAGAGCTGTAAAATATCCATTTTGAAAAGCAGTAGTTCGCATTTCAGCTTCATACAATCCTTCGGGCCATTCTCCAGCAGCTCCTGCCTGCGGTATAAAAACTATTTCGGCCCCTTTAATTGCAAGTGCCCTCATGTATTCGGGATAGTGTCTGTCGTAACAAATTGCGACGCCTAATTTTCCAAACTTAGTATTATAGACCTGAACCCCTGTATTTCCGGGAGTATAATATCCTTGTTCATGAAAATATTCGTATTCCGTTATATGTACCATTCTGGTTATGCCCAATATTTTACCGTCAGAATCAATTACAGGCGAACTATCATATGCCTCTTCACCATTTCTTTCGTAAAGATTAATTATAATTACTATCCCCAACTTTTTTGCAAGTTCACAAAATATATCTGTTGTTTCTCCCGGAACGTTCTCTGCAAGTAATAAATGATCTTTATCAGCCGGCTTTTGAGGGTAAAATCGTGTAAAGGCAAGCTCGGCAAAACATACAACTTCTGCACCATTATCCGCAGCGACTTTTATGGCTTCAATACCATTCTGAATATTTAAATTTTTATCCGGAGTTGCCTGAAGCTGTATCAATGCAATTTTTGTTTTCATAATTTCAACGCCTTTTTATAAAGAAATTCTGTGTAATCGCGGATTGGAATTATATTTTAATTCTTCTCCAATTCATAATAAAACACTAGTGGGTGAAAATATTTTTACTACAAAGTCCAAGTTTTGTAAATGTAAATATCTTTTTAATTAAAAGTATAATCGAATAATGTAGTACCGATTTTTTTATTGGTTTTAAAATTTAGGCATCCTCTAAATACAAGGTTGATCTTATTTAAATGGCTGAGTAAAATATAAGTGATATTATGCAACTATTACTTTTATGCGAGAGAATCTGGCGGATTTAATTTTATAATTTTTTATACTGTTTTTAACTGTGCAAAAATGCAGATAATTATATTCTAATTCTCTTTATAATCGGATGTAAAATAAAAAAGAATAACAAAGCAATAACAGGTGCCAAAAGAAGCCAGGCTCCTATTGCCTGCATTGTTACATTCCATAAAATGGCAATTGCCCGCAGAGCATCGTTACTTATTAAATCGACCATCTCATTTAAACCATACTTCAATTTTTCAATACCAAATATTAATTCACCAAGTTTCATTAGAGGAACTAATAAAATAAATTGAAGTGGATATACCGAAAAATTTATCAATTGAACCAATGGCAGGTTCAACCTGAAGACTAGAGCAAAAACAGTGCATAAAATTGTCGTTGATCCCAAAACGGGAAACAGTCCTATTACAATTGCACCCGATATTCCTATAGCTATTAGTTTTGGTGAAGTTCCATTTAGCAATAATTTTTTAATCGCTGAAACATATTTACTGTTAAAAACTCTTTTTACTTTTTCAACAAACAACATTTTATAAATTCCTGTTATTGGGTCGTGTATAAACAATTTGCGCCACGCTAATATTCCTCATAAAAAATGCGGATTCACAATAACTCAAATAATAATTCCATTTCCGGACAAATGAATCATTTAGGTTCAGCCTAAAAACATCGTTTAATTTGGAGTTAAACCCATTACGCCACTCCCTTAAAGTTCTGGCATAGTCTAAGCCAATATTCTTTAAATCGTGCAGATGCAAATTACTAGTTTTATTGACAGCAGAATTTAATGCTCCAATTGAAGGCAGTAATGATCCGGGAAATATATGTTTTTGAATCCAATCAACTCCATTTTTAAGTTGCTTATAATTTGAATCGTGAGACGTTATTACCTGCAGGCCTAAGGCACCGTCAGACTTGAGTAATTCATGTATTTTCGAAAAATAAATCGGCAGATATTCATCTCCAACAGCTTCCAGCATTTCTATGGATACTATTTTATCATACTGTCCTGAAATTTCCCTATAGTCTTTTAATTGTACTGAAACCAGTTTATCAAGATTCTTTTCGACAATCAAATTTTTTGAATAATTGTACTGCTCATTTGAAATAGTAATTGTTGTAATTTTACAACCATAATTTTGAGCGGCAAATACTGCAAACCCTCCCCAGCCTGTTCCAATTTCCAAAACATTGTCTGTAGATTTTATTTTTAATTTTCTGCACAGCCTATCATATTTGGCCATCTGAGCGTCATACAGGGAGTAAGAATTATCTTCGAATATCGCCGAAGAATATGTCATGCTTTTATCAAGCCAAAGTTTAAAAAATTCGTTGTTAAGGTCATAATGTTCCGAAATATTTTTTTTGCTTCCATTTTTTGTATTTACATTAAATCTGTGATACAAACGATTTATTGCTTTTAATAAACTTATCGGAGAATATTTATTGCTCGTTCCCGAAATGGCCGGATTGTTTTCGACATTAAGAATCATCCACGATATTACATTGGCAATGTTATCCGTTTCCCAGTCTCCATCAACATAGGACTCTCCAAATCCAATATCTCCGTATAGTACAATTCGTTTAAAGAACCGTGAGTTGTTGATTTTAATATTAGCTACAATTGTTTTATCTTTCCCGCCAAACGTACCAACTTCATCATTAGGAAAAGTTAAATTAAGTAGCCCTTTATTCATCTTTGATAAAATTCTCATAACAATGGATTTATAAAAACTATAAGTTCTGGCAACTTTTTTTTCCGCTGTTATATCGTTAGTTAAAACTACTTTTTCCATTTCGCAATAGCTCCTTTTTGTAACTCTTCAAATTCATTTTTTTTGAAGTAAGGCATCTTCTTCCAAATCAGTTTAAATGCTTGCCAATGTATCGCGCTAATTACCTTTAATGTAACCAGCGGATATTTGAATCCATATTTAAATAGATTCCAATCAGTTAAACTTTTACGTGTCCCCGATAAATGGGTGGTAAAAATCCTACTGTCTTCCTTATAATCATCAATTTTAATATTGAGCTTTCCGTCTGGTATCGATATCCGAAAATCGAAAAAAACATCATGTTGAATAAAAGGTGATACGTAAAAATTTTTTTGCACTCTCGATCGAAATTCTCCGTTTAGATAATTGTTATAATCGATGAAGAAGGGTTTCAATTCATCAAAAGTATTTCCTACTTCCGGGACCACACAAACTGGATTATTGTTTTTATCGAAACAGAAATAGAAAGAGACAGGATTAAAATTATAACCCAATGTTGATACATTTGTAAGCAGAAAAATTTTTCCAATATCCTCAGAAAAACCATTAGTTGACAGGTATGTTAATATGTTTTGTTTAACATTCGGTGTATCAAAAACAATATGATCTTTATCCCTGAAATTAAAAACGTTTAACCGGTTACGGCTGAATAACATTAATTTTTTAGATAAGTTATCAAGTTCATCAATCTCCAAATAGAACATGAAATATTTGTAGTGAAATTTGTTCACTACAGGCTTCTTTCGTACATGCGAAACCGTACATTCATATAAACATGAATTCCCTACCATGAAAAGTCGCCCAATAATTTTTTGCTGAGTTCAAGAGCGCTTGTAAAAGCATCCTCATGAAAACCATATTTAAAATAACTTCCGCAAAAAAAGGTGTTGTTCTGCTGCATATTGATTTTATCAATATCTTTCTGCGCTTTTATAGAATTAAGATCAAAGACTGGGTGCTCGTAATCTATTTCCATAATAATTTTTGAAGGATCAATACTGGCCGGATCGTTTATTGATAAGAAATAGTCCTGTTTATCCGATACCTGCTGAAGACTGTTCATATAATAAATCGTCGAAGTTTTTATGTCCCCATTCTTAGGTTCAATTCTATAATTCCAGGAAGACCATACTTTTTTGTTTTTGGGCATTATCCTGTAATCGGTGTGCAAAGTCGCTTTATTGAATTGGTATTTAAATGAATGTAAAATTTGTGTTTCTATTTCTGTCGGATTATCAAGCATCTTTAAGGTTTCGTCGGCATGCGACGCAAAAATAACTTTATCGAAAGATTCATGAGTATCATTTTTAGAAGTAATCTTAATTTTCCCATTCTCTCGGATTACTCTCTGCACAGCATTATTAACATGGATTTTGTTTTTAAATTGCTCTATAATTTTATTCCGATAACTTTGGCTTCCGTTCACAACGGTATACCACTGATGTTGCGTATCCAAACCAAGAAAACCATGATTATGAAAAAACCTTACAAGAGTTTTTGCTGGAAATTTGAGCATTAAATCAGGCGGTGAGGACCACACAGCCGAACTCATTGGGATAAGATATCTGTACAGAAAATCATTCCCGAATTTTTTTTCGTCCACATATTCTGCCAGACTGTATTCAGAATATTTTTGATTAGATAAAGTTTCGAGAGCTTCGGAATTAAATCTGTTGATTTGATAAAGCATTCTAATAAACCGCAGATTAAATATATTTTTCCTCTGCGCAAATAATCCATTTAATCCTGATCCTGAGTATTCAAGACCGCTCTCAATATGATTAACACTGAAAGACATTGCGGTTGGTTTTATGTCCACATTTAATTTCTCAAATAACTTTGTAAGATTAGGGTAAGTAACTTTATTAAAAACCATAAACCCCGTATCAACAAAAATATCTTTATTATCCTCTTTTATATTAACAGTGTTTGTATGTCCGCCCACATAATTATTTTTTTCATAAAGTGTAATGTCATATTTCTTGTTTAAAAAATACGCGGCTCCCATACCGGCAATTCCGGTTCCGATTATAGCTAACTTTTCCATTATATGTTACCTTTAGCTGAATAATCAATTTTAATTGACAGACTTTTTCCGTTCTCATCGTTAATATTAGATATACCCTTATAATACAAAATCTCTTTATTTTCCAAATCATACGTAATTATAATTGGATCGACGAAAGCTCTCATAATGAAATTATCCAATTCCAAAACTAGTTGAAGGCCTTTTCTCCCGTCTATCTGTACTATAGCTTTTTTGTATACTCTAAATCTGAAGTAATCCAGTTTAGATGGTGTTACAAAATTAAATTGGATAGTCTTGTTTTTAAGGAGGTCTTCCCAATGCTCTTTAAAGAAATATGTAATACCCCCATCAATTACGAATGGTTCTTCAACTTCCAGTATTTTTTCATCAAGATTATCCCCAAAATTTTCTTTTGTATAAACACGAACTTTATTGCTCGGCAACAATTCAGACCCTTCAACATATCCTGATCTGAAATCTTTAAGAACAAATTGGGGTTTTGTAAGATCTTCACCGAATATCATAGTTCTTATGGCAATAAGATTATTATTAGGATCTTTAAACTGAGTTATTATTTCATCAATTTTTTCCCCATTAAACTTTGCTTCGTGAATTTCTCTATATAGAAATTTGTCGTCACTTTGCTTTAAGGCTTTACCCGAATAAGTTTTAACTAAATTACCGGAGTTGCCTATCCCAATAAGAGCAACTGCAATAAGTAAAATATTTAGCATTGTTTCCTCTTCTTAAATAAATAGTGACTAACGAACCACTCATCTCCATTTTTAAATCCCCAAAGTTCGGCACAACTCATAAAAAACACTCTCCAGTAAACCCACCATTTGATTTTATTTTCTTCGCCATACGTCTTTGCAAATAATTGTAAAATTTTATCCTTATTGGCATCCATGTTAGAAAGCCATGCATTAGCTGTTTTTTGATAATGTGTCCCATTTACAATCCAATGGTTTTTTGTCTGGAAATCGTCGGAAAAGTAGAAAAGCAGATGATCACTTGGCATTATACCTCCTGTAAAAAAGTATTTTGCCATCCAATCGGTATCGTCTATTATTTCAAATAGATATGCATATTTATTATGAGCAAAGATGTGTACAAATAATTCCCCTTCGGGCTTCAACAAATTGAATATTTTTTCGAAGAGAGCGGTATAATTTCTCATATGTTCGAACATTTCTACTGAAACTATTCGATCGAAATTTTTCTCAGTTTGAAAGTCATTAATATCCGCTGTAACAACCAATATGTTTTTAAATCCTCTTCTGGCGGCTTCATAATCTATATATTCCTTTTGAGTTTTGGAATTTGAGACCGCTGTTATTTTAGAATCAGGATATTTTTGCGCCATAAATAAAGTTAAAGATCCCCAGCCGCAGCCGAGCTCAAGAATATCTTCATTGTTTCGTACACCGGCCCTTTCACAGGTTATTTGGAGCATTTTTTTTTCTGCATCGTCTAAACTTTTAATACCTTTATCCCAGTAACCGCTGCTGTACTTTAAATTCGTGCCCAAAACAAGCTTAAAAAATTCCGTAGGCACCTCATAATGTTGTTCATTTGCATCAGGTGTATTTACGGCAATTTTGCTCTCTTTTAATTGAGCGACAAGTTCCATAAAACTTTTCCTTTGCTCCTCAACGCTAGATTTTTTCTCATTTCTTAAACGTGCTTTAAGAAGATTTTTAATACCAAACCTGATTAGGAAATCAGGTAATAAATTTCTAGTTAACAGATTATCAAATTTCATATAAGACTTATACCTTTTTCAATAAAAATGCGTTAATAACCGGTTCGTCTTTTTTAAGTTTTAGCAATTGAACCAGCACATAAAATGTTGTGGCTATACTTCCGAGGAAAACGAATAAAACAAGCCATAAAATCCTTATTGGCCAGCCCTTTTCCCTAAAAGCCATCCATACAAATATTACAACAGTGTTTACATAAAAATCTACAAGTGTTGCTTTCATCCAAGGAATTGAAGCCAGGAAATCCCATTCTGTAAAGAGGTTTGACTCCAGACTAGTGGATATAATAGTATAAACTATGTAAAGAAATAAAATTGCAAAAACTGCCACCAAAAAATTTTTCACTTTGCCCTCATTAAAAGTTTTTATTAGACGTTAAATGTATAATACCCAGCCAACTCAGGAATTTTATGATC
Organism: Ignavibacteriae bacterium HGW-Ignavibacteriae-2; assembly: GCA_002839805.1. Lineage (GTDB taxonomy): Bacteria > Bacteroidota > Ignavibacteria > Ignavibacteriales > Melioribacteraceae > PGYT01. Next base: position 47,726 of record PGYT01000009.1, on the reverse strand, counting down.
GGATAAGTCGGATCAAATTCAAAAAATCTTACAGCGAAATTTGCGCGGCTCGGATATTTATGATGATTGTTCTGAAATAATTCGCCAAGTGTTAAAAAATCCACAAACAAAGCATTTTGGGAATTATCATTTGTGTCTTTAAAATTTTTATAACCGTATTTATGACCAACCCAGTTAACAATAGCTCCATGTATTGGTCCCATCAAAAAATGAATTGGTAACAGTAAAAACATCCACCAGTGTGTCGCGAACACAAGGTAAAAAGCAACATACGAAATGCCCCAGATAATTCTATGCAGCCAGCCGTTTCCAAAATTTTCAAACTTCTCCCAATTTGGAATATTCCTTGAAAAATTTTCACCCGGTTTTATTTTATTATTGATTAAATCCAAATAAATATCTTTTGTCTTCCACATGAGTCCGAATACGCTTTTGAAATATTTTGGTGAATGTGGATCACGTTCAGTGTCGCTGAACGCATGGTGCATTCTGTGCATTATAGCATAAGCACGTGGGTTAAGAAATGACGACCCTTGAAATATATAAGTCAGCACATAAAATATTTTTTCCCAAAATTTGTTCATTTTGAACATTCCATGCGCGCCATATCTGTGAAGAAAAAATGTTTGGAAAAACAATGATCCAAACCAATGTATGAAGAAAAACGTGACTATTATCAACTTCTCACCTTACTGAATCTTATTCTTAAATCGAATTACATGATTTTTAAGCTCTATGTTTGTACAACGTTTGTATAGATACTTTAGTTCCATTTTAACATAAATTCTGCAAGATCTTCCACAAAATATCAATTAAAGGAACTTCCGCATTCTTTTTCACGTTATTCAAGATACAACGCATAATTTTTGTATAGTTTCAGTGACGGGGTTGTTGGTGAAAAATTACGGTATAAAAAAAGCAGCAAAACTTTCAGGAGTTTCAGAATATACTTTAAGAGCGTGGGAAAGAAGATATTCAATAATAATTCCTTTTCGCTCTGAATCTAACAGAAGGCTGTATTCGGAATATGATATAAATAAACTTAAACTTTTACGAAAACTAACCGAGCGTGGAATACAAATTAGCAATCTTTCAAGCTTGTCAATAAATGATTTGAAAGGTCTATTAAATAGAGTTGATTCGGAGATTATAAGCACTGACGAAAAATATTTACAACTATATGATATTGCTTCAGTGGATAAAACAATAAACGACTCGCTTGAGGCGATTAAAAATTTTAATGAAAAAAAATTGTTGCTGATTTTACACAGAGCTTACAAAAAAAGCAACTTCCTGGAATTTGTTGAAAACGTATTATTTCCAGTGATGGTTAAAATAGGTTACCAATGGAAAAGTGGATTACTGAGAATAGCTCACGAACATTTTACGAGTGCTGTAATTGTAAAATTTGTTTTAAAAATTTCATCGGAATTTGAAATCAAAAATAAAGCACCGAAAATTGTAATCACTTCTCCCGATGGTCAACATCATGATTTCGGAGCTATAATTGGTGATTCACTCGCTGCTTCAGAAGGGTGGAAATCAACTTACCTGGGAGTTAGTCTATCGGCTGAAGATATTGCGACTGCTGTTAATCAAACAAATTCACATTGCATTTTTTTAAGTATTATTTATCCAAATGATAATCCAAGAATGGAAGCGCAATTATTGGAATTAAGCAAATCAATCCATGACGATGTTGTTATAATCGCCGGTGGAAACGCGGTTACAGGCTACAAAGATATTTTAACGAATATTAACGCTCATATAGTAAAAACTCCAAAACATTTTAGAGATACGTTAAAATCAATTAGAAATCAGATTAGAATAGATAAAAGAGAGAATTATGAAAAAAAATATTTATGACTATAACGTTAAACGTATAGATGGAACCGATATAAAATTTTCGGAATACAAGAACAAGGTACTGCTAATTGTTAATACGGCCAGCAAATGCGGATTTACTTCCCAATTTGAGGGTCTTCAAAAACTGTATGAAAAGTATTCAGGTAAAAATTTTACTATACTCGGTTTTCCTTCAAATGATTTCGCTAATCAAGATCCTGGAGACAATGAGGAGATAAAATCATTCTGCACTATCAATTATGGAGTTACTTTTCCTATGTTTTCAAAAATTGAAGTTAACGGCAAAAATACTCATCCACTATTTAAGTATCTAAAAAGCAAAGCTCCTGGATTTATATTTAAACAGATCAAATGGAATTTTACGAAATTTTTAGTTGACCGACGGGGAAATGTTGTAAATCGGTTCAGCCCGTCAACCAAACCAGTAGAACTGGAAAGCCATATTGAAAATATTTTATAAGGAATAAATATGTATCAGATAATTGCAACATCTGCCGCAACGGCTTTAATTTTTATGGTAATCATGTTTGTAACAGCTCAGATTAAAAAGGACAATTCAATTGTGGATATCGGCTGGGGCATAGGTTTTATTCTTATTTCTTTTGTATTACTTTTTACAACAAATCAGCCGGATATAAAAGATTTATTGCTTACAACTATGATATTGATTTGGGGTTTACGACTTGCAATCCATATTTATATAAGAGCGCGAGGCAAAGGCGAGGATTTTAGATATGCGCAGTGGCGAAAAGATTGGGGTAAAAATGCTGCAGTAAAAGCATTCTTTAAAGTTTTTATGCTTCAGGGAATTATTATGATTGCAGTTGCCTTCCCAATTATGGTTGTGTTTAATAGTGAAGGTGATCAATTAAATGCGTTTAGCTTAATTGGCTTTATAATATTTGTTTTTGGATTTCTATTTGAAAGTATCGGAGATTATCAGATGTATAATTTTAAAAAGAAAGCTGAGAGCAAGGGCAGAATAATAACTTCAGGATTGTGGAAATATACAAGGCACCCTAATTATTTCGGAGAAGCTGTTTTATGGTGGGGCATAGGTATTGTAGCTATAGGTTCAGATCTGTTCCTAACAGCGTTTATCGGTCCTATAGTAATAAATTTATTACTCATTTATGTTTCCGGCGTTCCAATGCTTGAAAAAAAATATGCAGGTAACAAACAATGGGAAAATTATAAAAAAGTTACTCCGGCATTTTTACCCTTTATTGGAAAGAAAGGCTAAACATGAAAATATATAAATTAAGTCACAAACAGATATTACCTATTAACCGATCAGATTGCTGGAATTTTTTTTCTAATCCCGCAAATTTACAGAAGATTACTCCTCCTGATATGAAATTCGAAATTAAATCTGAGTTATCAAGTAAAATTTATCCCGGACAGATAATAGTCTACAAAATACAAATACTCCCCTTTATAAAACTTTCTTGGGTGACCGAAATCTCACAAGCAAAAGATGAAAATTATTTTATTGATGAACAAAGATTCGGCCCTTATAAATTTTGGCATCATCAGCATATATTTAATGAAGTGGAGAATGGAATTGAAGTGCAGGATATTGTTCATTATGCCATTCCTTTTGGAATATTTGGTGTAATAGCTAATAAAATATTCGTAGAAAAAAAACTGAATAATATTTTTGAGTTTCGAAAAAATTTTCTTGAAACACGGTTTAAATAAATTAATACAAATTTTATCGGCGGGCATAAATGAAAATACTATTAACAGGAGCTACCGGCTATATTGGCAAACGTATTCTACCAATTCTTATCGAGTTTGGACATCATGTTGTTTGTTGTGTAAGAGACAAATCCCGATTGCCGGAAAATGGGATTTTTAATCACAAAAATATTTCCATATTAGAAATAGATTTTTTAAACGAACTAAATCACTTCGACGAACTTAATGATATTGACGCCGCTTATTATCTTATACATTCAATGAGTTCAGGTATAGATGACTTTGAAAGCTTAGAAGAAACTTCCGCTCGAAATTTTCTTCGACTGATTGAATCAACAGAAGTGAAACAGATAATTTATTTAAGTGGAATTACTAACGAGAAAAAACTTTCTCGTCACCTTGCTTCACGAAAAAATGTAGAGGATATTCTTATCAGCGGAAAAACACCGGCAACAATTTTGAAAGCTGGAATTATTGTCGGTTCCGGAAGCGCTTCATTTGAAATTATAAGGGATCTTGTAGAAAAACTTCCTATAATGATAGCGCCAAAATGGCTGAAAACAAAACATCAGCCAATAGCTATAAGAAATGTCGTAGAATGTTTGACTGGAGTATTATTGAATGAAAAAACGTTTAATAAATCTTTCGATATAGGCGGTCCGGATATTATTTCATATAAAGAAATGTTATTGCAATTTGCGGAAGTACGCCGATTGAAAAGAATAATTATTGCCGTACCCGTAATGACGCCCCGCTTATCCTCATATTGGCTTTATTTTGTTACGGCAACTTCTTACAAACTCGCTGTAAACCTTGTTAACAGTATGAAAATTGAGATAATAGCCAAAAATAATGATTTGATGAATATATTGAATATAAAACTTATTTCTTACAAAGAAGCCGTTCGACTGGCATTCGAGAAAATTGAGCATAATTCGGTAATCTCGAGTTGGAAAGATTCTCTTGTATCAAGTTCCAGTTCTAACTCACTGCAAAAATTTTTCCATGTTCCGGTTCATGGATGTTTTTATGATAAACGTGAAAAAGAAATTTTTAATAATGTTAACGCAGTTCTGGAAAACATATGGTCTATAGGTGGAGAACGTGGATGGTATTACGCAAATTGGTTATGGGTTTTACGCGGATTTATTGATAAACTTTTTGGAGGCGTGGGACTTCGAAGAGGTAGAACAAATTATAATTCGATCAATCCGGGTGATACTCTCGATTTCTGGAGAGTTTTAGCTGCCGACAAACTTAACAAAAGACTGCTTCTTTATGCTGAAATGAAATTACCCGGCGAAGCCTGGCTGGAGTTTATTATATCCGAAAAAGATGGGAAAACTTTTCTTATACAGACTGCAACTTTTCGTCCGCGCGGATTATTCGGAAGGATTTACTGGTATTCAGTTTTACCTTTTCATCAATTAATATTTAATGGTATGGCTGAAAATATTATTAATTATAATGAAAGGAATAAAGTATGATTTTATTCTTCAGCGTATTTTATGTTATGGTGTTAAATCTGTGGTCACAAACTGATGATAAATTATTGCTTAATGCTGCTGTAATGCAAAGTAGTGATGCATGGCGAATTGTAAATGATGGGGTTATGGGTGGATTAAGCAATTCTGCATTTGAATTAAACAAAGCCGAAAATATTGTATTCAGTGGAACAATATCACTTAAAAACAACGGCGGATTTGTTTCTTTGAGGAGTCCTATTAAAAATTATAATCTGAAAAATTATTCAGGTTTTGTGATAAGTATAAAGGGAGATGGTGAAAAATGCAGTATTTCTATGAAAGAGACCTCATATTTTACGGGTTTGTTTTATACCTCCAGTTTCCGGACAGAAAAAAATAAATGGCTAACTATAAAAATTCCATTCGAAAACTTTTCACTTTATTCTTATGGCAATGAAAAAGACTCAAATCCAAACATTCCACTGGATAACATTAAAGAAATATCTTTTCTTTTAGGTGACAAGCAGGAAGGGTCCTTTAAAGTAGAAATTGAGTATATAAAACTTTATTGAGTTAGTTTTATCCGGACATTTTATTGTATCCATTAGAGCTCTTTAAGCTCATCACTCGGTTTGGCGTAGGAATAACGAGCGATTTTTTTTGTATTGTAATAACCATCCAGTCCGCCAATTGCAACTGTACCAGCTTTTTGAATATTAATGTAACCATCCTGCTCCAAAACAATATCGGGAATTATTATCTCCATAATTTCGCCGATAATAAAAATTGTTCCATTGGATTTAATTTCCTGCTCTTCTATAAATTTTAATCCAATCTTTATATTTGATTCTTTTACATAAGGGGCAATTATATTTTTCGAAAATTCGGGAGTTAATCCGCACTCTAAAAATTCTGATTTTTCCTTATCATAACTGGCGGATGTTTGATGAGCATTTTTTGTAATATTTTCGTTTACATGATTTATAGTGAAGTATCTCATTTGTTTGATGTTATTGTATGTGTGACGTTCAACAGAGACGGGACGCATCAAAAATCCCAGCAATGGAGGGTTTGCCCCGACATGTATAACCGAATTAAATATGGCAAGATTATTATTCCCGTCAGAATCAACAGTCCCTATTAGCGAAGCGCTTTTGAACCCCGAAATCGAATTTATTAAGTTAGTTCGGTATATTTTCTCGAAACTAAATATTTTTTCTTTTGTGATAACCATAATTTTACACTCTAAAAATTTTTTACAGATGATATTCCACCGTCAACTTTAATGATTTGCCCTGTTATAAATCCGGATGATTCTGATAATAAGAAAGTTGTAAGTTCGGCAATTTCTGACGCATCACCAATTCTCCTTAAAACATGGCGGTCTTCCGAAGTTTTTAATTTCACTTCGTTATTTAAAAGTTTTTCAGCAAGAGGTGTATTAGTGATTGAAGGTGCTATACAATTTACTCTGATTGTTGGGGCCAACTCGGCAAGCCAGTGATCGGGTTAATCCTTCAACTGCCCCTTTCGCAGAAGCAATAGACGCATGATACTGCATACCGGTTTGAACAGCAACAGTGCTGAACAAAACAATACTTGCCTTTTCGGCTGATTTTAGATTTGACAAATATTTGTTTATTACTTTAACAGCCCCCAGCAAATTAACTTCAAAATCATTTTGGAAATCCTCAGTTTTTAAACTTCTGAAAGGTTTCAGGTTTATTGTACCTGGGCAATATACAATGCCGTTAATAGGACTGCTGATATCAGGCAGAACTCCGGGAGATTCGGTTACATCCGCCGAGAAATATTCTACTCCCTCCCCAACAATTAATCGCTTTTTTTCTCTGGCGATTACTATAACATGTTTGTTCAGTGAAGTTAACTTTTTAACAGTTTCTAAACCAATACCGGAAGTTCCTCCGACGATCAGATATGTTTTCATATATTTTCTTGTTAATGTATTCCAAATTTGATTTTGTGTTTTAAAGCACACTAATAATCAACATCATGTTGTAAATTAAGGTTCCTTTAATCGTAATGAGAAAAAGACATTGATTTAAATGTTATTTATTTTGAAATGAAAAATTGAAATAAGGGTGATAGTTAATTATAAAACCAATTTAATCTATTAAGGTATAAACAACTGGAATTTATTAGGATTTTAAACTTTTAAAGAATTTGAATAATATTTTATACTGAAACCAAAACTTGATTTTTAAATTGAATGCATTATATTCAATTGTTAGATCATAACTCGTTCACATCATTATTGTCTCGTTTGCTACATTCTTGCTAATCAAATTATAATTGACTACGATAATAATATTGTTATTAATTATTATGTAAAATGCCAAGCTGAAGTTACTAAACAGACTTAAGTCTTAATCAAGCAAATTAAGATCTTTTGCTTTATTTCGATGATAAAATTATTGTTTGAGTAATATTTATACAAAAAGAGAAGATTATTATGACAGGGCAATATTTATTACTTACCGGTGCGTTAGCTATCCTTTCACTGCTGATGCTTACATTTAACAGAACTCAAAATCAAAATTTGACTACATCTCTTAATAATGAAGCAATAATTTCTTCTGCAGCTCTCGCCCAAGGATTAATGGACGAAATTTGCACTCGTGCATTCGATGAAAAGACTAAATCGAAAGGTGTAACCAGTGCCGATTCATTAACTCCTTCAATTTCACTCGGCCCGGATGCGGGAGAGTTTACTACTTCACAATTTGATGATATTGACGATTTTAATAATTATTCCCAAACAAAAACATTACCAAGACTTGGCGCATTTAATCTAAGTGTAAGAGTAAATTATATTCAGAACTTGTCGCCAAATGTTGTTATAAATACAAGATCTTTTTCAAAGAAAATTGATGTATTTATTTTCAGCTCTTATCTTCCTGATACACTTGAAATTCATAATATAATAGCATACTAAAATGAATACGTTTTTAGAAACAGCCGGATCTTTTATAATTGGTGGAATGATTTTATTGATTATTATTTCATTCAATTTGAACATGAATACAAATTCAATCGAAAATATTCAGAACGCATTTATTCTTAATAATTCGGTTGTGAATGCTTCAATATTTGATTACGATTTGTATAAAGTGGGTTTTCGCGCAACTTCAAACAAAATAAGTATCGCGGATTCGAACAGATTAAAATTTGCAGCCGATATAGATAACAACTCGATAATTGACACGATAGAGTATAAGACCGGAACAACTTCGGATATGTCCGCAACATTTAATCCGAACGACCAACCAGTTTTAAGAAAATTGAATGGCGGTTCTTATTATTCTGTAGCAGTTGTATCAAATTTAATATTTAGTTATTTCGATTCACTCGGCACTAAAATTCCTTATGGATACTTAGCTTATCAAACAAACAGGGACCGAATTAGAACAATTAAAATTGAGGCTTCCTTTCAATCGGATGAACCAAGTGATACAACCTATGGCGGTTTAAACTGGACTAAAACATACAGACCGAAGAATTTAAGGTAAAGCATGGGCAAACAATTAATAATATTTGTTATGGGAAGTCTGGCGGTATTTATTATACTTTCAAGAAATATTGCAGAAAGGAATAATAATATAACAACGTCTGCAGTCAATCATTATTCGGAGATAATGGCAAGTAATACCGCAAATAGTTTGTGCGAAATGTTGATTTCAAAATTAGGCGATACACAATCGTTCCGCTCCAGTTCATGGACAAATATTTCAATGTTTGATGGGGTTAGCCAATATAGAATAATTGACACTTTAGTCGGATCCGATTCATTAATTAAAATTCATGTTCGGGGAACATATTTTAATACCACTAAAAAAGTTGAAACTTTAGTAAAAGCAAATACTGCCGGATCTCCTGGTTTTTTTCCAACAGCAACTGTTAAAGCGGCAATTACAACCAATAATTCAGTAAAAACGCTGGGTAATTTAACCGTTGACGGCAGAGATCACGATGTAAATGGAAATTTGGTTGGCGCAAACGGTACTTACGCAATTTGGACGACGGGAACATATAATAGAAGTGGAAATTCGCATATTGGCTCAACGGTATCAGGAACGGATTACGCTCCAGCTAAAGTTGAAAACAATGATGTAAGATTAGAATCACAAGTGTATGGCGGCGGTTACCCAAACAACCCCGATGATATTTTAGGCGGTGCCGCAAATGGATTTCCTGGCGGGACACTAAAATCTTTTGCTCAAAGCGGCTCGGGTGGTAGTCAATATGTTACTAATCCCTCCGACTTAACATATCCCCTTTCTGGAGTAACTTATGTGGAACTTGCTTCGGGTGATGTCTGGAATCCGTCTAATATAAATGGTACTGGCATACTGATTGTTCACAACAGCGCGGTGAATGCTCAAATTAAAAACCTTAACAGCGGCACTTTCAAAGGTATTATGATTGCAGATGATATTGTGCATATACATACAACAATAATTGGTGCTGTTATTGCTCTGTCTCCTTCACCATCGGATGGGAATTGTATAGGCAATGGAAGTGGTGATGTGCTGTTTTCAAGAGCCGCAATTAACGGTTCCACAGCTAATCTTAAAAGTACAACAACGGTCGGTTATGGTTTTGGCAGAAAAAGATTAAAAGTTGTAAGCTGGTACGAATAATTATTTCAAAGATAATAAAACCGATCTCGAGAATTAAACCAATTCTATTTTAATTGATCTTACTTTAGAACAGATTAATGCAAATAAATAAAACAGATTTTTATTTTTACTTAAACTAGTGATAAACCTTCCTCACAGCCAGCTTTCTAATAACCAATTCAATACTTTTTAACAGTACCATAAAATAATCTTAATTTCTGCTTAATAATTGTTTAACAAAATTAAGAAATGAAAAGTGTTCTTTTTCTTCTGTGCTATACATTTTATTGATCGCAAAGAAGTAAAATCATTAATCATATAACAATCCATTACCGTATTAAGTTTTAAATGTTGTATCCGTTCTTTAAAATCTTTTGTGATAATATCGGGTTAATTAAATGAAAAAATTTGATGCAGAAGTTTATCTCAGTCGTTAGATGGGTTTACTTGATGCGACTTTAATTGGTGTTGGAGCAATGATAGGAGCGGGCATTTTTGTACTTACCGTAATTGCCGCCGGTTCAGCCGGGCCGGGATTAATTATTACATTTTTATAAATGGTTTGGTTGCTCTGCTTACTGCTTTTTCATACGCGGAATTTTAGGATCATGCTATCAAGATGTAAGAGGAGCGTATTTATTGGTTAAAGAAGGACTGCCCAAATGGAACGAAATTATTTCTGGATGGATGAGTTGGTCTGCGTACGCCGTAGCATGTATTTTATACGCACCTGGTTTTGGAACTTATATTGATTTGGTTCTGCAGGAGTTCAGCATTACAATGCCGCATTGGAATTTTTTCTCACCTCAAAATTTTTCGCCGCAATTGCCGCTGTATTGTTCGCTTACGCACATTTCAGAGGCGCGAGTGAAACCGGAAAAATCGGAAATTTAGTTACACTAGCTAAAATTGTTATACTAATGATTTTTATCGGTTTTGGATTGAACTTGTTATTCAATAAACCTGATTGGCAAACAGCTTTTACCCCTTTTCTGCCAAATGGATAGGGAGGAGTTTTTTAAAGCAATGGGATTAACTTTTATAGCTTTTCAAGGATTAGAGGTAATATCTCAATGTTCCGAGGAAATTAAAAATCCTAAAAAAAATATTCACAGAACGGTTATTTATGGGAAGTTGTAAAATATGCAATATTTTTATCTACAACCATCTGGTTAAATTTTAGGTTAATAATTATTCCGGTGAAAACTGCCTGAAAAAGTAAAACAAATTATATTAAATTGATTGCAGAAAAATTATGTAACTGATATATTTTTATTGTGATTTTAAGCACGCTAAAATTAGAGAGTAATTTTTAACCTTAATAAACGAATAAAAATTATATGCTATTTCGAATGCTTAATTTTTATATTAAGTTTTATTTAATCAATAACTTATAAAGGGACAACATGTCATGATAAAAGCTTATTGGATTATCTTTTTAAGCATCATATTATTCACCACTAGCTTCGCACAGGATGATCGATTCAGTCAATTAAATTCTGACAATGTGAAAGGCTACGCCACACCACTTGTAACCACTCTGGGAATGGGAATTAATTCGGGAGGCTTTCATTCAGCGAGTGTCGCCAAAACGTTTGGATTTTCAATTAGTCTAAAGGGAATGATGATTACTGTTCCCAACGATCAATTAACTTTTAAACCATCTTTACCTGATGGTTATAATACAGATGAAAATGCTCCAACATTTTGGGGTGAAAAGGGGGGTAGTTCTTATCTCGGACCAAACGGTTACATCTCTTTGCCGGGCGGTATTGACGAACAGTCAATCCCATTTGCTATGCCTCAGGTTGCTGTAAGTTTTTTGGGGACAGAGGTAATGTTACGTTTTATTCCAACAATTAAAGCCGGAGATGAAGAAATAAACTTTTTTGGGCTTGGAGTAAAACACAGCGTAAGTCAATATATCCCTTTACTTCCTTTAGATATAGCGGTTCAGGGAATTTATAACAAAGTAAAATTTTCCGATATCGTTGAAGGTACAAATCTGGCATTTAACGTTCATGCGAGTAAATCGTTTGGAATAATTGCTCTTTACAGCGGACTTCAATATGAATCCTCAACATTTGATTTGAATTACACAATTAAAGGTGATCCAAACAGCGGGGATCCTACCTTGAGACAGGACAAGGACATATCCGCAGAAGTAGATGGTGATAATAATTTCAGATTTATTGTAGGCGGTGCGTTAAAATTGGCTTTAATAGTTATTAATGCCGATATAAATTTAGGTTCGCAAACCGTTTTTACAACGGGACTATCATTTGAGTTTTAATTATAAAGGAGTTGTTTGAAATGAGAAAGAATAATAAAAATATATTTATTGCTGGCTTTTTTGTACTTGTCTTCAGTTTTAATGGTTGTCTGCTCGACGCATTTGACACATTAACACAAGAATTGCCTTATACATATAATTTAAGCATATCAGGCGATGCAACAACTCTTGAATCCACGGCTACAGTAAATCTGGATAACAATGATTTTTACGATGATAACCAAGGGAAAATAAACAAGATAGAATTAGTAAAACTCGCTTATAAAACAAAAGAAGTAAATCCCGAAAACTTGCAGGGGAATATTTCTTTAACAATTAAACAAAGCAACGGGACAGTTATATTTTCTAAATCCATCCCCGGAAATCAGCCATCGTTATACACAAACAATCCATACGAGCTGTCCCTGACACAGCAGGAAATTCAGCTTGCCAACACATATCTATCAAATTTAAGCAACAAGCAGTTAATAATTACCGCTATGGTTTCTGGTTTGACGGAAGGTCCAAAATCTTTGGAAGCAGAAATATTTATAGTTTTTGAAATGGACTATGATTTATAAAAATTTATTCGACTAATGCTGAATGTATTTATTGAAATATTTTGTTTTCCCGCTCGTGTTAAAGGCGGGCGGGGAACAATTATTTCTGTTTTGAAAATATTGGTGTTATAGTGTTTTTGAAACTCTTTAGTTGTTTCGGATACGCTATAATGCTGGTTTAATGAATTACTTTATATTGAGTAACTGATAAAATATTATTTCCGTTATAATCCTGATTTATAACATTACCAGAGACAACAATACGTTTCGAAACCATTTGCAGCAATTCTTGTCCAAACTTGTCGTTTTCTATAGTATAATTAACAAAATCATCTGTTTGAAGAGCCACCTGAATAATATGCCCGCTTTTATCCTTTTCGGAGGTTACTATATAACCGCTAACTGAAATTTTATTTTTAACATCGTTTGCGAACATTTAAGAATCCTAAATCTAAATATTTTTATTGAAAAATTTGAATCCCGGCAAAACCCGGGATTCATAAATAAATATAATTTAGTTGCTCATCATACTTACAGATTCTGTCTCTTTTGGTGTGCTGTAGACAGAATCCTGTTTTTGAGATTCGTTTTTACCTTGCTCGTACGCTTTGTCAATAGCTCTTTTTTTAGCCAGTATTTGGACTGTCATTGGAGAAACCTTTGCGTCACCTTGAGTAACATATGTACCTACAATTCCATCACTATAAGCCAGCCATATTTTATTCCCGGGAACTATATCATCAATCATAGCTGTTTTCCAAGCAATTTCGCGCGCTTGTTTTTTGTCCATACCATGCTGAGTCATCAGAAAATCACGAACAAGTCCATAATGTGTATCACCGTTTTTAACAACAATAGGTTTAGGTAATTTGGCTTCCATTTCTGTTATTTGATTATTTAAGGAAGCAACTTCTTCATTTTTTTCAATTATTGTGTTTAATAAACCATTGTACGATATATCTTTTTCGTCTTTAAACATAGCTTTTAATAAATCACTTTCTTCTTTTCCCAAAGCTGTATCAATGCTCGCAATATCAAATTGTTCACCTTCGGGTCTTGAAGAATTAAATTCACGAACCAGAGAATAAAGTTGTGTGCGTTTAGCGTCAAGATCATCGTTTAATGAATTGAGTTTTGTAACCCTTTCCTGCAGTTCAGCAGCGGATTTAACAGGATCATTATCAGAACTACAAGCCCACAAAAAAGAGCCAAGAATTAAAAAGAATACTATTTTTTTCAACATGGTAATTATTCCTCCAATACCATTTATGTTTTTAATTTACTTTCTTATTCGGTTTTAAAAATATCTATAACCAAAACATTAATAATTACTCAATACATGTGCCAAATAATTAAAATATTATCTTTCAATTTATAAAACGCATAATTTTCACAAATTTCGAAGTATTTAAGAAAAAAGAGTTGTTGTTTTATTAAAATAGCAGAGTTAAAAATAAAAAATTGCAGAGAGTTTTCGGAATTAGGATTTCCGATTTGATTATTTCCAGAATTGTGAGTTCCGATTTATTCTGATTTATTTTTGTGATTTTCCTTTTTAAGATTATACTTTATCATCAATTTATGTAATTGCCTCTCACCAATACCGGCAGCTTTTGCCGTAAGATTAATTTTACCATTAAATTTGGAAAGCATTTCGTTAAGGTAATCCCTTTCTAATCTTTCAATTTCAATTTTACGAACAGCTTCCAAAGTTTTATTAGTGTCTACTGTAGAAACGTATTTTTTATACTTTTCTTTGAAAAGGCGAATTGGGAAACTTTTAGGGGTAAGAACTTGAGTAGTTTCAAGAATGTGGGCGCGTTCAAGCAAATTCTCCAATTCCCTTATATTTCCAGGCCAGTCATATTCATTAAACGCCTCCAGAACCTCGGGATGAACATCAAAAATTTCTTTGTTGTTGAACCGGTTTAATCTTTTTAATATAACTTCCATCAATAATGTAATATCTTCCAATCGATCCCTTAAAGGTGGCATTTCAATTTGGAATACATTAAGACGATAATATAAATCAGTTCGGAAACTACCTTCTTCACTCATAGCAGATAAATCCGAATTTGTCGCTGCAATAATTCTCACATCAGATTTTACGGGCAGCTCTCCCCCAACTCTGTAAAACATTTTATCCTGAAGAACCTGAAGAAGTTTAATCTGCATGGAAGTTGATACAGTACCTACTTCATCCAAAAATATTGTTCCGCCATCGGCGATTTCAAACTTACCCGGTTTACGTCTTACTGCGCCAGTAAAAGCTCCCTTCTCGTGCCCAAATAAATCACTTTCTAAAAGATTGTCCGGAATAGCGCCGCAATGCACAGAAATAAACTGGTTTTGCGCCCTTAAACTGTACTGGTGAATCAATTTGGCAATAAACCCCTTGCCTGTTCCTGTTTCACCGGTTAATAGTACTGTGCTGTCGGTGTGCGCTACGGATCTTACATTGTTAAATACTTCGCGCATTAAAGGGGAGTTGGTTTTAACCTGAAAAACTGTATCTGTGGTAAGCATAAAATTTCGCAGATATAATAATTCCGACCTCATTTTAGAATGCTGCTCTATTCGTTCCACAACATAAATAATATCTTCAAGCTTGACTGGAAAGGTTAAATAATCACTCGCTCCTGCTTTTACAGCATCTACAGCATCCCTTATATCCTGTTGCGAAGAAAGTATAATTATTTCAGCGTCAGGAAAAATTTGCCAGTATTGTTTTAATTGTTTTTTATAATCAATTTCTTCGTCTTCTGTTTCAAGAAAACCTAAATCTATGAACAAAAAATCATATTTCTTTTGTGTGAATAAGTCGAGGCTGGTTTTGTTAGAAGAAGCCGTGTCGATCAGATAACTATTACTAAGAAAATCTTTTATTGTTTCTACAGCTTCCGATTTTTTTGATGCTATTAAAATATTTTTCAATTGTAAAGACCTGCCTACCGATTAACAATAAAGTTCATAAAATAACTTAGTAAAAATAAAAAACAGCGGACAAATAATTTATTTATTTGTACAGCAGTACAATTTATTCAAATGATATTATTCATGGCTTAAAAAAAATAAAATAATTGGCACAAAATGAATAAAACTATTGTTTAATAAGATACTACGTCCGCATTGGGCGGTGATACAATTAATTAGAGGTTCTATTGATTAAAAAAATTTTACTTGCCTTTATGATTACTTCGAGTATGTTTGCCGGTGTTATAAAAACGGAACATGCAGAAGTCGAGTTAATTTCGGAAGTAAAAACAATTTCGCCCGCACAACCATTTTGGGTTGCACTA
Organism: Ignavibacteriae bacterium HGW-Ignavibacteriae-2; assembly: GCA_002839805.1. GTDB lineage: Bacteria > Bacteroidota > Ignavibacteria > Ignavibacteriales > Melioribacteraceae > PGYT01. The sequence goes on along the minus strand of PGYT01000009.1, from coordinate 31,922 downwards.
AGAATAAAACATGAGCCGCACTGGCATACTTACTGGCGAAACGCCGGCGATTCTGGTCTTGAAACACGGTTAACCTGGGCATTGCCAGAAGGATTTTCAGCGGGTGATATTCAATGGCCAATTCCGGAAGTAATTTCATATTCCGAAATTACAAGTTATGGATATAAGGGCGAGTTGTTCTTGTTAACCAAAATTTTCCCTCCCGAACATTTAGTTCCTGGAACAATTATTCAAATAAAACTAAAAGCCGCATGGTTAATTTGTAAAGTAGAATGTTTACCTGGTGAAGCTGATCTTAGTATTTCTTTGCCTGTGGACAACAAAACAATTCTAGAAAAAAAGTGGGCGAAAAATTTCAACGATAGCCGGGCAAACCTTCCAATTAATGGTCATGGATGGAAAACAGTTTTAGAAAATAAAAATGATTCGTCAATAATATTTAGTATAAAAAAACCAAGCTGGCTAAATTATAACGTAAAAGCCTTACATTTCTTTCCTTACAATGCCGGTTATATTAAAAATACTGAAAAACAGAAGATCTTAAATTCAAAAAATGGAATTACACTTGAACTTAAATTAGAAGATTTTGTAATAGATGAACCGGAAATTCTGAGAGGAATATTAGTATCTGAAAGTGGGTGGCGCGGCCCGGACTCTGAAAAAGCGATTGAAATAGAAATACCAACCACGCTTTCTTCTATTAAGGAGAGCTCAAATAATACGATTAATGGGGAACAAATTGTTTTAGCTTTATTGTTCGCTTTTATAGGGGGTATAATATTAAATCTAATGCCGTGCGTTTTGCCGGTTCTTTCCATAAAAATTCTTGGATTTGTTCAGCAGGCAGGTGATAACAAACAAAAGATTTTGAAAAATGGCTTGTTTTTTACACTGGGCGTCATTCTTTCTTTTTTAACATTAGCCGGTTTATTAATAATTTTACGTGCAGGCGGCGAACAACTCGGGTGGGGATTTCAATTACAATCCCCGATATTTATTATAATTCTATCAGTCTTATTGTTCTTGTTCGCTTTAAATTTATTGGGCGTATTCGAAATCGGAATTCCCACTTCTGGTTTTGGCGGTTCTAATAAGGAACATAGCGGAATTGTGGGATCAATTCTAAGCGGCGTCGCGGCAACTGTTCTGGCGACCCCTTGTACAGCTCCGTTTATGGGGTCAGCTTTGGGTTTTGCAATTACACAACCGGTTCATATAACACTTCTTATATTTGCTTCATTAGGTTTGGGTATGGCCGCCCCTTATCTTTTATTATCTCTCTTTCCGCAATGGCTCAGATATTTACCTAAACCCGGCAGTTGGATGAATACTCTGAAACAGTTTATGGGATTTTTGTTGTTAGCTACAATTGTTTGGCTTGTCTGGATATTAGGAATACAAACTAATACAAGCACTGTAACCGGGTTAATGCTTACTTTATTAATTACAGGCTTTGCAGGCTGGATTTTCGGTAAGTGGGGTTCCGTAATCAATAAATCATCAATACGCAAGCTTGCGGGAATTGTAAGTTTATCGTTGGTTATAAGCGCGATTTTTATTGCGGCTTCTTTTATTGATACGAATAATCGTCTAGAAGATGAGTCTAATCTTCCGTCCGGCAATAAAATTAATTGGCAAAAATATTCTCAGGAAAAAGTGACTCAATTGCTTTCTGAAGGCAAGCCCATTTTTATAGACTTTACCGCAGCATGGTGCCTAACCTGTCAGGTAAATAAAAAAGTCGCTCTGGAAGACGCTGAGGTTTTAAATAAATTCAACAATCTAAATGTTGCTGCTCTAAAAGCAGACTGGACCTCGCGCGATTCTACGATTACAAGAGCTCTTGCCAAATATGGAAGAAACAGCGTTCCTTTATATGTTTATTATAACGCAGATAACAGAACACCTGTAATATTACCGGAAATTTTAACACCAGGAATTTTATTAAATATTTTGAAATGATTATCCATACTAAACATATTATTACATTCATAAAACAAAACGAGGTTACAAATGAAAAAACACATTTTATTATCTTCATTGGTTATTTTACTAATCTTTGTAAACAGTATAAATGCGTCAGATAAAGCAAAAATTGATGAAGCGGCTCCTAACTTCAAATTGATTGACAGTAACGGCAAAGAGCATTCTCTTTCCGATTTTAAAGGGAAGTATGTTGTGCTCGAATGGATAAATTTTGAATGCCCTTTTGTTAAAAAACATTATGAAAGTAAAAATATGCAGAACCTACAGAAACAATTTACAGATAAAGGTGTCGTGTGGTTATCTATCTGTTCTTCGGCAGAAGGAAAACAAGGCAATTATTCAAAGGAAGATATTAATAAAAGAATAAAGGAACTGGAAGCAAACATGTCTGCTTATCTTATAGATGAAACGGGAACCGTCGGTAAAATGTACAGTGCGAAAACCACACCACATATGTATGTTATAAATAAAGAAGGGATTTTGATTTACGCTGGCGGCATTGATGATATTGCGTCGACCGATAAAGCCGACATTAAAAAGGCGTCCAATTTTGTAGAATTAGCTCTTGAAGCAGCAATGACGGGCAAATCAGTAAATCAAAAGGTTTCTAAGCCTTATGGATGTTCAATAAAATACCAAAACTAATATCTCCAATCCGCAAAGTGTTTAAAAACATAATAACTGGATTTTTATTAATATTTGTTTTTATCGGTGAGTTTAAGGTTTGAGTGATTTTTTTCAAAAATTTAATCTGCGGGTAAACTTATAATGTTTACCCGCATTTATTAATAAAACTTTATCAGTTAAACAAAAATAATTAAGGAATTATCCCGCCAAAAACTCCAACACTATTCATTGTGTTGGGCATAAGTTCAAATAGCGATACTTTATTCCCATTTGTAAATTTTATATAAAGTCCATCTTCTTCAGCAATTAAATCTCCCGCCAATTTATCCTCGTAATAAACATTCCCAACATCCCCGGCTTCTGCTTGAAGATCATCGATTTGAAGCTTAAGTAATCCTTTATAAAGCATAACAACATTATCAATTTGCGGTTCAGTTTCACCCTCACCGGCTAATGCATCCGTTAACAAATTATTGCCAGTTGCGGTTACTGAAAATAGTGATAAGCCTCCTAATCCAAAAGTCATTTGTGCGTTTGTTTCGGTAACAACTATCGAATAATCAGCCGCCAGCCCTGAACTGTTAATCATTTGTCCACTTACAGATACAGAAGTTAAAACAGATTCAGTGCCCTGAGAAATGAAATTATTCCCGCTTATTGAAATATTTATCGTCGCGTTTGTTACACCGTCAACTTTTAAATCAAAATATAATTTGGCATTCGTATCCGACAATGGATCGTTCGTAATGGTTATTTTTGCTATATGTTCTTTGGCATCTTCCATACTGATGAATGGATATACCATAACAACGGCATTATTGGGTTCTGCAGAAAAATTCCATACAGAATCTTCGTATGTATGAGTTCCTTTCATAAATTGAAGAGACTCGAACAAACCGACTAAACCGCTATCAATTTTAACATCATAATATTTTCGAATTAAAGATTTTTTATCTAAACTATTATTAAAAAGTTTCTCGGGAGTGAAAGGCATTAAACCAAAATCGAACATCGATCCCGATATATTTTGGAACTCCATTAAAGCGTAAACCATATGCCCCGAAGATGTTTGTCCCATCATCGCGTCAACTTCTTTTAGTGATGATTCCACATCCGCCTGAATATTTGTATCTTCAGGTTCTGTGGATTCGTTGTTGCAAGCAAAGAAAATGAACATTGAAAATATTATTAGAGCTATTTCAATTTTTTTTATAATCATTTTATTTCCCCTCAAATTATTTTTATCCGAATGTTATGTTAAAAGAATTATGATAAAGAAAGATACAATATCTTAGATTAAATCTACATCTATTTTCGAATTCATTTAGAAAATTTTTAGTATAAATTAAATTTAACTAAAATTCTTATTGCCCGTATATAAGAGTTCTAGAATTATCGTAAAAATCCCGAATAAATATTGTATTTACTCAGAAGTACAAATCAAATATATTTATTTTTTAATTAAACATTTTAATTTGATGTTAAGCCGATATTAGATCGGTAAATTATTTTTCAGTTGGATTCTTTTTCTTACCCTTTAGTTTTTCAATAGTTTTTTGTACGCGAAGTGCTCGTGTTTCTCCTTTTTTTGCGCTCAATATCCAGGCAATGTATTCCTTTTTGTGCGAGTAAGCCAAGGATTCAAAGAACTCTTTCGAATTTTTGTTTTTCTTAAACTCAATAACTAAATCTTCCGGAGCTGATACTATTTTATTTTTTAGATCTATATGCTTTATATATTCATGTGAGTTTTGTTCTTTACTATGTTTAGTACTCACGTCCTCATTGCGTTTAAATCGCATTGAAGACCAATTTTCATTTAATGAGATAAGATTAACCGGTCTGTATCCGAACTCAGAGAACGAATCCCATGCTTTATCCCTATTCAATTCTGTATCAATGCCCGAAGTTTTTTTAGGATAAGCCAGCCATAAAATACCCTCTTTCGCCAGAATTTTTATAACTAAGGATGCCGATTGCATCACTTCAGCTTTTTTATAAGCAAAAATAATTATTAAATCGAATGTGCCTTTTAAATTCTTGGAAATTGATACGTTTTCCGGAAAAGGAATCAGTTGAGATTCGATTTCTATCGGTGTATTTTTTAGTAATATTTTTTGACCCGGTTTAATGCCCAATTTTTTGAAAAGCGGATTTATAGGCATTTTCGCCTCAATAGTTTTTATAATAAAATATGGAATAAATCTAATATTGAAAGTTAACAGATTCCATAAAAATATCTTAATGAAACAGAATCGGGATATAACACGTCAGAAATGAAAACAAATGGAGGACTGAATGACAAAAAAATTATTTAACCCCTCAATTTTATTTGGCAGTCCTTTGGTTATCATATTGTTTTTTTCGTTTATAAAATTATTTATACATTTTATTTTTAATGATGGTTACGGTATTTTTAGGGACGAACTGTATTATGTAGCATGCGGTAACCACCTCGCTTTTGGTTATGTTGATCAACCTCCCTTTGTTTCGTTAGTAGCAAAAATTACAACTTTATTTTTGGGTAAGTCCTTATTTGCATTAAGGTTTTTTCCTGCACTTGCCGGCGCGTCTCTTGTTTTTATAACTGGACTTATAATAAAAGAAATTAGCGATGAAAAATACGCGCTTATAATCGGTCTGTTGGCAGTAACGTTTTCCCCTGTATTGCTAGGTATAACTGGAATCCTCTCTATGAATGTTTTTGATATTCTTTTCTGCACGTTAATGGTGTATTTTATTCTTTTAATAATTGTACGTAACGAAAGGAAGTACTGGATTTGGCTCGGAATTATTGCCGGGATCGGTTTATTAAATAAATTATCTCCCCTATTTATAGGCTTCGGTTTATTTATCGGATTGTTACTTACCGTTCATAGAAGACAATTATTGAATAAAAATTTGTGGCTGACCGTATTTATAGCTTTTATTATTTTTCTGCCCAACATCATATGGCAGGCTATCAATGATTTTCCTACACTGGAATTTATGAACAATGCGGCCACCTACAAAAACGCTGTAATTTCACCTCAGCAGTTTTTAACTGCCCATTTTCTTGATCTGCATCCAAACAATGTTATTTTGTTAATTAGTTTTATATCAATTCTATTCAGTAAAAAATTCGGGGAATATAAAATTTTCGTCTGGATTTATATTTCAATTTTATTGCTTTTTCTATTTACAAACGCTAAACCTTATTATATAGCAATTCTAAATCCTACGATTATAGCTTTTGGATCTGTTGTTTTTATCGATTTTATACTAAAGCATTTTAAAAAATGGGTTCTTATAACAATAATTATTATTCAATTTCCATTTTTCGTTGCAACTATGCCTTTTGCTTTGCCTGTTTTGGAGGTGAAAAATTATATTGCTTATTCCCAATTTATGGGCATAACCCCTGAATCCGGAGAAAGATCCGAATTAGGAGTTTTACCTCAGCATTTTGCAGATAGGTTCGGGTGGGAAGAAATGGCTAAAAAAGTTTCTGATGTATATTTAAGTTTGCCCGAGTCAGAACGAAAAAATGTAGCTGTATTTGGACAAAATTACGGTGAGGCGGGAGCTATAGATTTCTTCAGAGATAAATATCCTTTACCTCATGCTATCAGCGGTCATAATAATTATTGGTTATGGGGATACCCGGCCAATTCAAATGACAGCGTATTAATTGTTATCGGCAGCAGCATTGAGGACAATTCCGAGTTTTTTGAAGAAGTTACGGAAGCGGCTATTCATTATAATGCTTATGGAATGCCATATGAAAATGTTTCAATATTTATTTGCCGTAAACCTACAATGTCCCTTAAAAAATTATGGACACGCATAAAAATGTATATATGATTATTTAAAAATGGAAATTAAGCACCAAGGGGATTTTAATGTTCCAAACCCAAATAAATCATTTTTTACAGTCTTTTGAATCAAAGGGTCTAACATTTTTTATGCAGTTGATTACCTCTCTTGGAAATGAACTGATACTTATTATTATTCTTATCACCATAATTTCGGGAATAAATTTTCGCAAAGGATTTTTATTAATTCAGATAGTAATTATTACTGGACTGCTAACGCAAATAGCAAAACATTTTTTTGCTTTACCCCGGCCCTGGTTTGTTGATTCGGGGTTGACTGCATTTAATAAAAAGCTGGTTACGGATTTCTCTTATATGGACTCTAAATCTTTTTTTGGATATTTACCTCAAAATGTAATTGACAGTTATCGTTTGTTGAAACCTGATTCATTCGGTTTTCCATCAGGGCATACAAGTTCAGCGGTAGCATTATGGGCATCTGTCATTGTTCTTTTCAGGAAAAAATTTGTCATTATCACTTCTATTTCTTTTTTAATACTTATTCCTGTTTCGCGTTTGTACCTGGCGCGTCATTTTTTAGCTGATATATTAGCTGGATATTTTTTAGGGTTTTTTGTTCTTCTCGTTTTTTATTTTGCAATCTTAAAATTATCGGTTATAACTTCTTACTTAAAAGCGAATAAAATTCGTTTTGCCTTAACATTTAAATCGGCATATCAACTTTTCTATTTGTTGGTTTTACCTGTAATATTCTTATTCGTCGTTCCTGACAAATATTCCACACTTTCCGGTTATTTGATTGGCATAAATATCGCTTTCTTAGCTATCGGTTTGAAACAATTTCCCATTTACTCGTCTTCCATATTTCATGGTGTTTATCGGGTTCTTATAACTATTATAGTTTTCGTGCTAATCGGATCTATCGTTACATTTTGTTATAAATATCTCTTTTTTTCGTCACTTTTTTGGGGTGATTTTTTTGTTGGCGCATTTATAACTTCAACCGGAACATTGTTAAGTACAAAATTAATTAGATATGTAAAATTATCTTCTTAACTTAGTTTAATTATGATTCAACGAAACGATTTTTAAAATATCAATTTCCGGCAAAGTAATGAAAAACTTCTTATTGATTTCTTTTAGTGTATTGTTAATAACTTCAACATTTACATTTGCTCAATATGAACGGCAACCGGCAGATAGTATCGGTTTCTGCTGGAATGCAACCGATATGGATGCTCTAATTAAATTCCTGGAAACGAATAATCCCCAAATTGAAAAAACGAATAAGAGCATTATAGCCGCTATTTCCCCGCACGATGATTATTTGTATGCTGGGAATATTTATTATCCTTTATATGAAAATATAAATTCTAAAGAAATTATAATTTTTGGAGTTACACATGCCACTGTCCGGAGAGCAATAAACGATCCCAAAGGAATAATAATTTTCGATGAGTTCAATAAATGGCCGGGTCCTTACTCCAAAGTATCTATTTCCCCTCTTCGGGAAAAGTTAAAATCCAGGCTAAACAAATCAGATTTTTTAGTTAGTAATAAAGCGCATGGTCTTGAGCATTCAATAGAAGCCTTGATTCCTTTTATTCAATTCTATAACAGAAATTTTAAAATCACTCCTATCATGGTAACAGCTATGTCTTATGAAGAAATGCATAAGACGGCTCAAAAATTATCAAATGTTATTGTTGAGTATATAAAACAAAATAATCTCACCTTGGGCAAAGATATATTTTTCCTTTTTTCCAATGACGCCAATCATTATGGTGAAGATTTTAACAATTCCCCTTTTGGACTTGATTCAACCGCGCATCATATCGCAACTCAAAATGACAAAAAAATTATTGACGAATACATTAACGGAGAAATTTCGGAGAACTCATTAAAGCTATTAACTGCACAAATCTGGGATTCGCCAAACAATCAGAATACAGTCCCTCTTTGGTGTGGAAGGTATTCCATAATAATGGGATTATTAACTGCTAATATGATAGTAAAATCATTGACTGGAAAAAATTTAAAAGGGCAACTTTTGAAATATTCCGATTCGTTAACCGAAAAAGTTCTGCCCGTTAAGAATACCGGATTGGGTACCACCGCTGCATATTCTTATAAACATTGGTGCGGTTTTTTTTCGTCCGTATTTTTTATTGATTAAGCTTAATTATTAAAATCGTTGTTTTAAACATCTTTTTAACCACGGCGACTCATTACAACAATTTCTATTTGGTTATTTCAAGAATCCAGTCTTTAATAATAGCCAAAGCCTCAGGTGAAAATGTCTCTTCAAGTTTTCCGTATTCACCAACTGATCCAGTCTCACTGGTTTGGAATAAATGGTTTAACTTATTTAATTCCATTATTTTGAAATTCTTGTTGCCTCCTTTTTCTAAAGCTTTTCTTATTTCAACAATATTTTCTTTTGGCGGTACCTGCAGATCATTTTCGCCAATAAGCGCAAGTACAGGAATAGTAATATTCTCTAATGTGGGGCGCGGGTCGTAAACGATAAAATTTTTGAACCACGGGCTTGTAATTATATTTACTTGTCTTTCAATATTTTCTTTTGAAAACATTGGATTTACTTTTTCACTATCGGGTAATTCTTCAATATTTTGATTTATCAGTTGCAAAATTTTTTCCCTTAGATCGGGGGAATCTTTATCGCTATAAATTAAATCGTATAATTTGGTGTTGAATTGTAATTCTTCTTTTATTTTATCTTCTGATTCTCCGTTAGCGCGTGAAATTAATTCATTCTGCATTATCAGAATATCTCTTCCGGGTAATCCTGGACCGGCAAGCATAATAATAAAATCTAACTCGTCGCAATTAGCCGCCGCCATTGGAGCAATTAAACCTCCTTCACTGTGTCCCATCATTCCTATCTTCGATTTATCAACTTCTTTACGGGAACTCAAATAATTTACTGAGGAGATCGCGTCAATCATAAAGTCTTGTGTTGTCGCAGAACTAAAATCACCTTGTGACTTTGCGGTGCCTCTATCGTCATATCGTAAAACAGCAATTCCGTTTCGAGTCAAATAATCAGAGATAATTAAAAAAGGTTTGTGCTCAAAAATTTCTTCGTCTCTGTTTTGTGCTCCCGATCCGCTTACAAGCACAACGGCCGGAAAGGGTCCGCCATTTTTAGGAAAAGTAAATGTGCCGGCTAATGAAATATCAGCTTCTTCATTTCTAAATGTAACTTCTTCTTCGTAATATGGATATGGTTTTGTTGGATTTTGCGGCCTTTTTAGCTCCTCCACTTTATCTGTTTTTTCCAAAGTTAGAGGATATTCTGCACCTCTCTTACTCCATGTGCCAATAATTTTTTTTGCTTCAGAATTATACTCACCTTTATATTTCCCCATTATTGATTCAATATCTAGTAATAATTCCTTATCATTTTTCGTTACCGATGATACGTTAATATTTTTCACTCCCTGATCGGGACTATCAAGGTAGGCGCCCAAACTACCATCTTCTTTGTTATAAATTTTTATAACCAACCGTAACTCTATACCCGACACTTGTAATTTTCCCTGCCATATTTCCTTAAATACAATATCTTCCGGTGCAATAATTTTATTATTCTGTTTGGAAACATTCAAAGGCAGACTCATAGTCCCCTGCTTCCAGGTTCCTGTAATTTCGTCAGCCTTTTCATTTATTTCCCCGCCAAAAGAACCACTTATTGATTTGATATCCATCATTAAGTCACGGCCCTGCAACGTAACATTATCCACTTTAATTGCGTATGCCCCTTGATCCGGGCTATCTAATGTTGCTGTTAATTGTCGGTTAGCGTAATCAATATGAAATATAATTGTTAATTTTTGTTCACCAACTGTAAGCTTTCCCTGCCAGTCGCCAGCAACTTTCTCCAGGTCCTGGGCATAAAAACTACCCGATAAAATTATAATGCTTAAAAACAGAATAAATATGATGTGTATTTTTGAGAACCATTTAAATAAGCCTGAGTTCATTTAATACCTCTTTTAATATTATTTTAAATATCGGCATAATAATTATAATTCTTACCCGGCAACAATTATGAATTAATATTTTGAGTGATATTTAAACACTATAATCTAAATATTATTCAAGAAATTCTTTTTGAAAATAAAATAAAGTTCTGAGGTTAAAACAAAGTGAAGCTATTATAAAACTGGCGGGACATTGCATCCCGCCAGTACACTGTTATAGAGGGCATTTGAGGGATTTTGTAGATCAGTTAAGGGCAATTTTTTTTTCTTGGACTATAATTCCCTTGGATTCAAGCCCTTGTATTATATAACTTTTTATTTGTGAATTAGTTCCAAAAAATTCGGGGGGAAAAACACCCCTTTTTTGGAACATATCATTTGCCATCATTCTAACGAATGTAGAAGCAGTGTATCCGGTTGTTCGAGCCATTGAATGAACATTATTCTTTTTATCGTAATCATCAAATAAATCAAACTGATATTTTATACGATGACCATCTTTTGAGCCTTCAACTAAAACACGCAGTACTGTTATATCATAATCAGATTCAATAAATTTCCATTTCCTTTTTAACATTTCAGCCGTAAAATAAAAAGGGCTAACTTTTACTCCTTTAACAAGAATTTCTTTTTTATCCAAAAAACCGGAATCTGATAACAATTTTATTTTATTAGCGTGACCAGGATACCTTAAGGTTTTTTCAACCATGTTCTCCGCATTAACTGTTTTTAATAAGGTTCTTAATCCATCGCTATTAAATGCTTCAAGAACACCAATTCTATCAAATTCTATTTTCTCAATTTCGGAGAGCGGAGGTTTAACTATTTGAGATCCGTTTTCGATTACCCTTGCCGGTCTTGTATATTCTTCCAATACATCAGTCGGAGAAAAAACCGCTTTGTAATCGTAGAGCCCGTCCTTATTTTCCGGGAGTCCGCCAACATAAATTTTTACAGTTTTTAATTCATCGAGTAAAGAAGCCGCATATCCTATTAAGAGGTTGCTTAAACCCGGAGAAACTCCACAATCAACTATAGCTGTAACATTTTTCGAAATTGCCAAATCGCGCAATTCGAAAGGATCATTATCGTAGAAAGCAATATCAACAACGTTTTTGCCGCATTTAATTATCTCGATTAGGGAATTAAATCCTAAAAATCCAGGAACCGCGTTTACTACAATTTCAAAATTTGTGAGTTCGCGATGTAATTTTTCGGAATCTGAAACATCGCAAAGAAGAGTCTTTATATTTTGTTTTTTTAGAAATTCGAGATTTGTCGAGTTTATATCTATTGAAGTAATATGATAATTTTTATCATTGCTTAAATCCAGCGCAATATGTTTGCCAACTAAACCGGCCCCTAACACTGCAATATTCATACAGGTAACTCATATTAATATTTATTCTAAAAAAACTAAAATTTTGTATTTAGAATTATACTATAGACCAGTATATCGATTGAGAAAAACATTAAAAAATAATCTATAACTTCTATAAAAAGAAGCTGCTATTATAGGACCGTTTTTAAGAAAGGGGATTTTGTATTTGATCAAATATAATAATAATTGTTTTAGGTGCAAACAATATTTTTTTACAGATAAATTATCGCTTTATACTTTTTGTTCATAATCAGTGTGATATTATACAACAAAACATCTATTACATTCAGATGAAATATAGAAATTGCTTAAAAAAGATGTGGGGTTTTTACTTGAAGAAATAATAGGATATTTTGACCTGATAAAAAGGCATATATAATATTTCAGCCGGAGTTTAAACTCCGGCTGATAAAAAAGTTATTTTTCAATATTTAAAAGTTCTACTTCGAACAAAAGAGTTTGATACGGTTCAATTACTGGCGCTTTACCATTCTCGCCATATGCCAAATTATATGGAATATATAAATTCCATTTGTCACCGACACTCATAAGTTTAAGCGCTTCCGTCCAGCCGGGAATTACACCAATAACTGGAAACGTAGCGGGTTGATTTCTTTTATATGAACTATCGAATTCTTTTCCGTCAATAAAAGTACCTTTGTAATGAACAGTTACTTTATCGGTCTCCAATGGTTTTGGACCGTTTCCTTTTGTGATTACTTTATATTGAAGTCCGCTTGGAAGTGTTATAACACCTTCTTTCATTTTATTAGCTTCCAGAAATTCTGTACCGGCTTTCAAATTAACTTCACCGAGTTTTTTATTTTCAGAATCTTTTTTGGCAATCATTTCTTCCTGAAAAGTTGTAAGAACGCTCATCATTTCTTGTTCCGTAAGCAATGATGTATCTGCCAAAGCATCTTTAATTCCCTGCGCTAATTCTTTTACTGAAACATCTATACCCTGCATTTTTAAATTTTTGCCAATATCGTTGCCGATAGAATAACTAACCTTTTGAGATTGAGTTGATAAGTCTTCCTTTGTTACTTCTTTTTCCTGTCCACAAGCAACAACCGTAAACAAAAGTAGTATAATAAAACTAAAATACGTTTTCATTGGATCTCCGATTTATGAAATAATAATGGTTCGAAAATTAGCAGAATGTTGGTTTAGTTCCAACTAATTTGTTTTAACTACAATTATATTTTCTTGGTGACTTATTTATAATTGTAATACAAACATATTTTCATCTATTTCCTCCATGTGTATATAGTGAAACAATTAATGAAATTTAATATTCTTAAAATTGTTTACGCTACAATTAGAATCGAATTGCTAGAATTGACCCAATAATTTGAATGGGTAAATTTGTTGGAATTTAAAAACCCGGCGACAGATGTTCCAAAATTATACAAAAATCAAGATTTCAAACTCTCGGCAATAACAATTATTGAAAGTATTAAATTTCTATTTTTTGCATATATTTTCCAACGGTGTTTTGTTAAGGATTTTTTAAAAAATGTTTTTGAAATTATTTTTTAGTTTAAAAATTCTGATATTTTTTTCCAAAAGTGTGGAGGGTTAATTTTCCATGAGCAAACAGCACAGATATTGCCAAATATGTAAAAAAGACTCAATGCATGTGGAGTTAATTCCAGCGGCTATTATACGTCCTGCAGTATCAGATTATATCGCTACTCAATATCCCGAATGGTCTAATGAAGGATACATCTGCCGGAAGGATCTTAAACAATTCCGTTACCGCTACCTTTACAGTTTAATTGAAGAGGAGCGAGGCGCTGTTACTAATCTTGAAGAAGAAGTAATCAGTAAAATGAATGAATACGAATCCCTCTCGGAAAATGTAGATAAAGAGTTTAACATGAATTTGACGTTTGGTCAGAAACTGTCGGATAAAATAGCGACCTTCGGAGGCAGTTGGAGATTTATTATTATTTTCGGAGTAATAATTTTTGTATGGATGTTAGTCAACTCATATTTTTTACTAACTCGACCTTTCGACCCATATCCATTCATTTTATTAAACTTAGTGCTTTCATGTTTAGCCGCTTTACAGGCCCCAATAATAATGATGAGTCAAAATCGTCAGGAAGCTCGTGACAGGAAACGCGCAGAGAACGATTACAAAATTAATTTGAAATCCGAACTCGAAATAAGACAGTTGCATCAAAAAATTGATCATCTTCTCACTCAGCAGTGGGAAAGAATGGTTCAGATACAGGAATTACAAATAGAAATGATTGAGAAAATTTCTGAAAAGAAAACTTAAAAGGAATTTGTACTGTTTGCCGCAAATAAAATTAGATTCCTTATTTAGTCTTCATTAGATGCAACAAATTTTTATGGATATTAATGGATTGTTATTTAATTTCCACACATAAAAATGAGGTGTCAATTTGTCAGCACGTCAGTATATACTTGGAGAAGTAAATTGGAAAGATGTTCGAGCCTGCGATTATCAGGTTGCTGTTTTACCATGGGGCTCTTGCGAGGCTCATAATTATCATTTGCCTTACGCGGCTGATACAATACAATCTTCTTATATCGCGGAAGAATCTGCACGCATTGCTTGGGAAAAAGGCGGCAAAATTATTGTTTTACCCGCAATACCATATGGCGTAAATACAGGACAAATGGATATTAAGCTTACAATGAATATGAATCCAAGTACACAGCTTTCTCTGCTTAAAGATATTGTTTATTCTTTGCACCATCACAAGATAAATAAACTGATGATAGTAAACGGACACGGTGGAAACGATTTAAAATTCGCCATCCGTGAGTTGCAACTTTTATTCCCTTCAGTATTTATAGGACTTATCAATTGGTATAAGGTTGTAGATGATTACAAATACTTCGATGAACCAGGCGAACACGGCGGTGAAATGGAGACGAGTAATATTCTTTATATTAATCCTGAACTTGTTCGTTCACTAAAAGAAGCTGGGGCTGGAGCGGGTAAAAAAATAGGGCTCCACGGATTTAGAGATGGCTGGGCATGGAGCCCACGCGAATGGCTAAAAGCAACCGAGGATACCGGACTTGGGAACCCCAAAAAAGCTACTCCGGAAAAAGGGGAAACATATCTTAAAGTTGTAACGGAACAAATTGCTTTGGTTTTATATGATTTATACAAAGCCGATTTAAAAAATATTTACGAATAGTGCCCGGTGATCGCTTTATCATTGTAATTGACCAGAATTGATTTGATTTTTTACAATTGTTAAAAACTATGGATCTTTTAAGTAATTATTCATTCCCAAAAACTTCAGTAAAGTTTATACTGGATTTTCATCCGCAAACCATAACTGAGCGAAAGGTTTGGTTTGTATCATATTTTTAACTTGTAAGTTTTCTACAGATAATTATGATTTAGCAAAATCCATTTTTTACAGTATTAAAATAAATCTTCTATAGAAAGATATCTTTCACCCGTATCATAATTAAAACCAAGAATTCTGCTTCCGGACGGAATTTCCGGAATTTTCTTAGCTATAGCCGCTAAAGTAGCACCTGAAGAAATTCCTCCTAATAATCCTTCTTCTTTCGCGGCTCTTTGTGTATACAAAAATGCCTCTTCTTTATTTATTCTGATAGTACCGTCTAAAATATTTGTGTGCAAATTTTTTGGAATAAATCCGGCCCCTATGCCCTGCAGGGGATGCGGACCAGGATCGCCTCCGCTTATTACGGGGGATTGGTCGGGTTCAACGGCAAATACTTTTAATTTTGGAAATTTTTCTTTTAATATTTCGGCTACACCAGTTATATGTCCCCCAGTACCGACACCTGTAATAAGAAAATCTATACCATCGGGGAAATCTTTAAATATTTCTTCCGCTGTAGTTTTTTTATGTATCTCAATATTTGCTGGATTCTCAAATTGTTGGGGCATCCATGCGCCAGGTGTTTTTTCAACTATCTCACTTGCTTTATCAATTGCACCTTTCATGCCTTTCTCCCGAGGTGTAAGTTCAAACTTAGCTCCATAAGCGGCCATCAACTTTCTTCTTTCAACGGACATTGATTCCGGCATAACAAGTATTAGTTGATATCCTTTTACAGCCGAAACAATAGCCAGTCCTACCCCAGTATTACCAGAGGTCGGTTCTACAATTATACCCCCAGGTTTTAGCATTCCCCTTTTTTCGGCATCTTCAACCATAGAAAACGCGATACGGTCTTTAATACTTCCGCCGGGATTTTGTCTTTCTAGTTTTATCCACACTTCATATTCTTTGCTGAATAATTTGTTCATTTTTAAATGAGATGTGTTTCCTATTGACTCCAATATATTATTTATCTTCATAATAGTAGTCCTTCCTGTTAAATAACAAAATTAATTGGTTCGTTGTAATTTTCGCTGTTCCTTACTTTAACTTCACTTTTATGATATACCACTGAATACGCAGGTACGCTTTCAGTAAGCCATACATTACCGCCAATAATACTGTCATGTCCAATAATTGTTTCTCCTCCCAAAATTACTGCCTGCGAATATATTATAACACTATCTTCAATTGTTGGGTGACGTTTTGTATTTGATAATTTTTTGTTTACACTTATCGCGCCAAGAGTTACTCCCTGATAAATTTTTACATTGTCCCCAATTACAGCTGTCTCACCAATCACAACTCCGGTTCCGTGATCTATAAAGAAAGCGTTGCCTATTCTTGCTCCGGGGTTAATATCCACTCCTGATTTCTGGTGCGCGTACTCAGTCATAATTCTGGGAAGTATCGGCACTGACAACTCATACAACTCATGAGCCAATCGATATATGGCAATAGCAAAAAAACCGGGATACGCTAATATTACTTCGTCTATACTTTCGGCAGCGGGATCACCTTTGTAAATTGTATCGGCATCCAGCCATAACTTTGTGTTAATCTCAGGAATTTTACTCATAAAGGAAGATGCAACATCATCTACCAGTGAAGTTTCCAGATTAAGTGATATTAAAATATTTTTAAGATTTCTCCTGAGTAATAATAGTTTACTCTCAATTTCATCGGGACTGTAATATACATGCTCTGTAAAATGTGGAAAAAGTAATTGAAGCATGTCCTCAATAAAACGTTGCGCATCATTTTTTACAGGTTGAATTCTTACATGCGACTTTCTTATTTTTAACAGATCAGCTGCAAATCCATTTAGATCTAATTTGCCAGACAATTTATAAACCTCCTCAATACATTAAAATAATGTGTTGAATTTCTAATTCTTAAAAGGGTTAATCAGGAAAAGTATGTAGGGTTTAACATATGCAGGTAAACAAATACCCGGATTTTCGCAAGTGGGTTTGAGAATGAATTTCTACAAATAATATGGATGTTAATTTTTTCACAAAACAATTTTAATCAATCTTGACTTTTTTGTCAAGTATAGTTTTTAATATCACTGATTTTTACCCGGTTTATATACAATAACACAAAATTTGTTTAAGAGTTTCATAAAAAACTCAACTTTCAGATTTATTAGCCTTAACTTTCACCTCATATTTTTGGGAATAGTTATTCTCAAAAATCGACAAAATCATTTTAACACCCAGTTTATACACGTTAAACTCCGAGGCATTCAGCGTATCGGATTCAAATCCTTTTGAAAGACATTCCGATATAATTTTGTTTAATTGATTCTCGGCGGCTGTTTTCGAATTAAATGTTTTGCAACCCTCCGCCTGAAACACTCCCTCTTTATTAGCGACAAATACCATTTGATAAGCTTCTGTTTTGTAGAACAAACACTCCATTGCTGGATTGCTCCTATCCTGATGAGCCGGTTTTCCATATACAGAAATTACCTGATTTAAATTTTTCCCGAGCATTTCATGAACATTAATATTCTGCGCCAATGTTGAGGTGAATAAAAAAAAGAAGAAGATTATTAAAAGAGAAATAAACAATCTTGATGTTTTCATAACTCCTCCCTGGTTAACTCTTGTAAAATGTTAACGAACAAGAAAAAATTTATCTCAAATAAAATCTTTGTTCAGAGGAAGATTATTTACCGCATGTAAAATAAAGGAAGAACTATTATTATCAATCAATAATAGATATTAGAAATTTGTGTTAAAAACTGATTAATATTACAATATATTTTGCTCTGTTTCAACAATGAATTAACTGCCGATAAAACTAAGTCTGTTTTGTTAGTCCAGATTCTTTAAATAATAAATTAAATCATCATAATCAGCTCTAAATTATAGGAAAATGGTTCGGCAAATAATTGTCCATATTATAATGTTGGGTAGTCTAGTACCAAGATTTTTACCCCTTTTTTAAAGCAACAATATTTGACTGTGTTACGTCTATATAACTAGTCATCTACATTATTCCAATCTCAAATAATTTCCCATAATTGTTTTTATCCACCGGGGGGAGGATAAAATGAAAATAAAATTATTTTTTGCAATTCTATTTTTATCCACTGTTCTTTTAGCTCAAGATAATAATATAGGCAACAAAGTATGCAGCTATGATAACATTGAGAAAAGCTACTTATCCGGATTTTTTTCCGATAATTTAGGGTTACGAATTTCCAGTGCGTATTTTTTAGGCGAAATTAAATCCTCAATGGCTGTAATTCCGCTTATGGAAATGTTGCGTAATTCTGAATCTGAGGAAGAAAGATTAATTGCCGCTTTATCCCTTACTAAAATCGGTGACGAACGAGGCATTTATTTGTTAAAATATCAATCGGAATTTAGTGATTGTGAAAGAGTTCGCTGCATGTGCGAAAAATTTTACAATGCATATTTGGTGAATAAATATCCTGATATAGCAAATATTGCCTTTGAGGGTGACGAGGAATTTATAAAGCTGACATCGACAATTGATCCTGACTTTCAGTTGCAAGAATAAGATTAACGGATAGTGATTTTTGTTAATACTGTAAGAAAAAATTCGGGGTATAACTATTTCTATAAAAATATAGTTATCTCCCCCGATCAAATTACGCAGTATATTTTTTACGCTTACTTATCTTCGTATTTAAGCGCATTTGAGAATTAAACTTGAAATTGTAATTATCAAATACTACCCCAACCTATGGTAGGTAACTAAAAATGAAACTGAATACAAATTTTTTTAAAAATTTTCGGTGTTATTTTATTAAGTATCTACAAACTTACTCGAATCGAGAATCAGCATCCCGTCTTTCCTATGCCGCAATAAGAGGCACTCGCATTTATATTATTTCGGCGAGTAATTTTGTTTCATCAATATCGCCATAACAAAATAAGTGATTGTTAATAAGTAGAGCCGGCGTAATTAAAATCCTTTTATCATGATAATAATTTATATCAATAATTTCGGTTAAAAGATTCGGATAAGCCAGCCGAATTTTGGCGAGTGTGTTTAGTGCCCTGTAACAAGTTTGGCAATTGGCGGAGATTATTAATGTAAGATTTATATTCATAATTTTGATAATAAATCTACAACTAATCAGAAAAAAGTATTGTCAGTTAAAAGACATCGCTCAAGAATTCATTTTTTAGTTCTTCTTAATTGTTAATAATAAACTTGTTTGGTCAATTTAATTGCGCTTATGGATTCACTTCAACAGAAGCACACGATAAATGAACTAATGTTTTATTACAATCTTTTCTTCAGGAATGCTGCCGTAATATTTCAAGTAAATATTCAAGTATTTATTGTGCAAATTAACGGGTAATCTATCGCCGTTAATTATCATTTCATCTTTACTCAATTCCAAATAGTAAGTCTCGTCTTCATCGGTCAGATAATCATCGTATGTCAGTTCTTCACTTATTTCATCAATAAAATTTTCAAACTGTTTGGTTTTCCATTTAAGCTCTTTCACATTCTCTTTAAGCCCGCTCAAATCTTTTTTCATATTTTTCATGCTTTCCGAAAAGTCTTTCATTCCATCATTAAACTCATCCATATCCATATTTATTTTAATGTTTTCAATGCCTTTCAAATTTTCATGTAATTTCTCCATCGAATCCTGAAATTTTTGTCGATCAAAATGAATATGAAGCTCATTACAGTCCTCAAAAGAATCTACAAAATCCAAGTCTTCATAATCCCAATCCCAATCATTCTCTTCCAGATTAAAATCAACATTTATATCAAGGTTACTTAATGCCTCCCCCAATTTCTCCATACCTCGTTCAAATTCTTCGCTGTTTAAGTTTATATTAATATCAAAATCCGGGTCTTGAGCATCAACATAAATTTTGTGTCTGGGTCCAAACCATTTATCCTCCGCATGCGAATTGTATTGTTTGTACTTATTTTGTTCAAACTCTTCAATTTTATCCAACAAATAGTTTCTATATAAAGCAACTTCATTCACTTCCAAAGGAACGTTGTTTTTGTACAATTTAAATATCTCACCCTCTTTAACAAAAACTTTAAGATAAATATCATCCCCATTCCTTTTTTCGTGAAATTTATATTTTTTCACTTGTGTATCAGTTTT
The DNA here is from genome assembly GCA_002839805.1 of Ignavibacteriae bacterium HGW-Ignavibacteriae-2. Classification (GTDB taxonomy): domain Bacteria; phylum Bacteroidota; class Ignavibacteria; order Ignavibacteriales; family Melioribacteraceae; genus PGYT01. The sequence goes on along the minus strand of PGYT01000009.1, from coordinate 11,637 downwards.
TTGGTAACTGCCATTTTTTATTTGCCTGATATCTGTAAATTCTGCATCCTGAATTTCCGAGTATTCGCTGCTACCGGCGCAGGAATAGCCGAATACAAAAGCTATAAAAACAGCCAATATTTTAAATTGATATCTTTCCATTATTCCCCCTTAAAATGCATTGGTTTCAAAAGTTTGCATGTGAAAATTTGGACGGAATAAGTGCTGAAAAGTTTTGTGTTCTTGGTGTATAATTCCTTGTTAAAGAATAGATTTGACATACGTATAAATTGTAAACTAAATTTGTTACTAAATTATTCCAGAATCCTCCGTTTTAACATAATGAATCCATATAAAGGTTTACGCGATATCCCGCGCAATATTTGGCTTGTTTCTGCTGCCAGTTTAATTAATAGAACAGGCATGATGGTATTGCCATTTTTAGCTATATATCTTACTCAGGAGTTAAAAGTAAGCGCGGCTGAAGCCGGATTGGTATTGACATTTTACGGGATCGGTGCTCTGATTAGCGCGCCATTTGCCGGAAAACTCAGTGACAAAATCGGATCGATGAAATTGATGAAAATTTCGCTGTTGCTCTCCGGAGTTTGTCTCTTCATTTATTCTTTTACAACAAATTATCACCTGATAATAATTATTTCAATAATTCTTGCGATTATCTCAGAAGCATTCAGGCCGGCAAGTATGGCATTTATCGCGGATGAAGCCCCAAAAGAACAACGCAAACAATCTTTCTCCTTATACAGGTTAGCTATTAACTTAGGAATGAGTTTCGGACCCGTTTTGGGAGGTGTATTAACTTCAATAGATTTTTCATTATTATTTTATGTTGACGGAATTACATCTATACTTGCAGCAATATATTTGATATTTGCCAAATGGGAACCATTGCACATTCATAAAAAAAGTGCAGAAGACAAAATTGATAAAGAGGCTTTACCACCTTACCGGGACCACAGGCTTGTTTATTTATTGATTGCTCTTTCTCCTGTAATTATTGTTTTTTTTCAACATTTCAGTACAATGCCTTTATTTATTGTTGATTATTTAGGATTCTCCCGCATTACATTCGGATTTCTTGTATCAATTAATACAATATTAATCATTTTTATAGAAGTCCCATTAAACGTTGCAATGCAAAAAGTGCCAGAGTGGAAATCATTATCATTGGGAGGATTGCTTTGCGGCATCGGTTTTGGCGGCATGGCTATTGCCTCCGATATTTCTGGAATTATAGTAACTATTATTATTTGGACCTTCGGGGAAATGTTATTTTTTCCTTCCGTTTCCGCTTTAGCCGGTGAAATTTCACCGGAAAATAAACGGGGCGAATATATGGGTTATTTACAAATGATGCACAGCTTCTGTTTTATAGGCGCGCCATTGATGGGAACATATGTTTATCAATATTACGGACCCCAAGTTTTGTGGATTAGCACATTTTTTTTAGGTCTGATAACAACTGTTATGATGTTGAGAATTAAAAGATGGGAAACTATTTCTCAATAAATTTAATTGACGATTATTTTTCCAAACCCAAATGTTCTACTCGATTTTATACAACTGAGCTATAAAATGCTAATCAATTAAATTTTCCTCCAGTTCCTTCTTAAATCTAATTATCCTTCCTTAAAAATTATTTCTGCGCAGCGAAAAAAATCTTTTTTGAATCATTCTTCAAAAATAAGAAGGAAAGTAATTTTTAATTATGTAAATTTTAAAACCTTATGTGCCCGGATTTTGGCAGTTCTTTTAAACTTTTTTTTGATAAATAACGAATAGTTACTTATATCCATTTAAAATATTGAGTTAATTTCAACATTGTTTATGGGTGGATTTATTTTTAATCAAGGTTGGTATCAATAACCATCAACTGGCAAATAACTCGAAGTGGATTCCTTATTTTAAGGAAGAGCAGAATCGGAATAAACTTAAATATAATTTTTACAATTATTAAAAATGTTTAGAAAATGGAATACCTTGAAAACCACGAAAAATTGAAAGAAGCTTTTTCTTCTGTGAAATCGAAAATGGAATTTGATGATTACGAAATATACAAGTTCAAGTTTGATTCTTTTTCGAATAATATATTACCCGGGAATCAATTTTATCATTGTGAAAAGCATCAGCTGGATTTTAAAAATGACACCTCGTTTTATAATGATGTCGGGACAATTCAAGATGAAGTACATATCAAAGATATATTTGTGGAAGAAAACAGGAAATTCGATTATTATGTTTTAAAACCAAAAAATAGCGCCCCCGTTAAAAAAGTTACATTTATGCTGCACGGCTTCAATGAAAAAAACTGGGAAAAATATTTAACGTGGGGACAAGCAATTTGTGAAAGATCTGAAAGTGCTATTGTATTTTTCCCGATAGCTTTTCATATGCAGCGGGCCCCTCTGCAATGGAGCGAAAAAAGAAAAATGTTTGAGTTAAGTGAAAAAAGGAAAAAAAAATTCCCCAATATTATTCATTCAACTCTTTCTAATGTTGCAATTAGTATGCGTCTCCATTCAATGCCTCAAAGATTTATTTGGTCAGGATTACAAACATATTATGATATAATTCAGTTTATTGAGGATATCAAAAATGATAAACACACTCTGATTGATAAAAATTTTACTTTTAACATCTTTGCTTATTCTATTGGCGGACTACTTGCTGAAATTTTAAAATTATCGAATTATAAAAACTATTTCGATGAGACTAAGGTTTGTTTATTTTGCAGCGGAGCTGTTTTTAATCGCCTTTCCCCCGTATCAAAGTTTATTTTAGATAGTGAGGCTAATGTCGCTCTTTACTCATATCTGGTTGAACATTTTGACAGTTTTTTGAAGAAGGACGCAATGCTCCATCATTATATAGGTGAAGATCATTTGGAAGGAAAAGTTTTTCATTCGATGCTGGAATATCAGAAAATGAGGGATTTCAGGGAAAGTTTATTTAAAAAAGCGGCGAAAAAGATTTACGCCATTTCATTAAAGCAAGACTCAGTTATCCCTTCTTTTGAAATAATTAATACATTAAAGGGGGCTTTTAGAGACATTGATATTGTAGTTGATGAATTCGATTTTAATTATAAATATACTCACGAAAATCCTTTCCCAATAAATTGCCCTGATTCTGAATTAATTAACGAAAATTTTTCAATGGTGTTTGATAAAATCGGCAGTTTTTTAAATGATTAAAATCACCCGCGCTTACATTTGTATTAAATTTATCCAATAATTCCATCATTTGTTTTTCATCAAAGAACGAACATTCATTAACGGAGGAAAGATAGAAGTGGAGTTAATACATAAACTAAATTGGCGTTAAGCAACAAAAGCAAAGAATGGTAAAATTGTAGAACAACATAAAATAGAGACGATTTTTGAGGCTGTTTCGCTTGCGCCTCTATCAAGCGGATTACAACCATTTGAAATAATTATTATAACTAATAAAGAATTAAATGAAAAAATAAGAACAACTGCGTGGGATACATTTATGCCTGAACGTATCAATAAAATGTTTAAACTTACCGATACCATTCGTGGGCCAAATAATGAAGGATAGGAAAATTACAGCAAAAAACTATTAAACCTCCATCCTCAAAAAGACGCCGAAGTAAATTTTAACCATGCCGCTCGTTAAGCTTATATCGCTTTTTCTTTATCTATAGCCGCCACTTTTGAGGGTGTTGATAGCATTCCATTAGAAGGATTTGATCCTGAGTTGACGAGTGAAGTGGCGCATAAATATTAAAAAATTGCGTAGTATTATTTTAATCAAAAAACAGAAGGGTATTCGAAATGAACAAAACTATTCTATTAAATAAACGACCAGTTGGAAAACCGCAATTGACCGATTTCAAATTTGTAATGGAAGAAATGCCCAAAACCTCGACGGATGAAGTCCTTCTTAAAACGCTCTATGTTTCGGTTGATCCTTATTTGAGAGGAAGAATGAGTGATGCAAAATCATACACCGAACCATTCCAATTGCAGAAACCTATAAGTTCGGGGATTATAGCTGAAGTCATTGATTCAAAAAATGAAAAATTTAATAAAGGTGATCACGTTTCAGGTTTACTGGAATGGAAAGAGTATCAAAAATCGAACGGCACAGGATTATTAAAGGTGGTCGGCACAAAAGCGTCACTTTCTGCTTATCTCGGAATTTTAGGTATGACAGGCTTAACCGCTTATTTAGGATTAACTGAAATTGGAGTCCCCCAAAAAGGTGAGACTTTAGTCGTTTCCGGAGCTGCAGGTGCCGTAGGTAATGTAGTTGGTCAAATTGGTAAAATACTGGGTTGCCGAGTAATTGGTATAGCTGGAACAGATGAAAAGGTTGAATTACTAAAAACAAAATTTAATTTTGACGAAGCGATAAATTACAACTCAACCGAAAATATGTCAGAAGCAATAAAGCAAGCGTGTCCCGATGGCGTGGATATATACTTTGATAATGTCGGTGGAGAAATTTCTGATGCCGTGCTCTTTAAAATTAATAAGTTTGCGAGAATAATTGTTTGTGGAGCTATCTCTTTATACAATGAAACATCATTGCCCGTAGGGCCACGAATTCAGACTTTATTATTAAAAAACAGTGCGATGATGAAAGGTTTTATAATAAACGATTTTGTAAAATTATTTCCTGAGGCAATAAATAAATTATCCAAATTATTAAAAGAAGGAAAGTTAACCAATACGGAATCAATTGTAGAAGGTTTTGATAATATTCCACAGGCTTTTCTCGATCTTTTTGAAGGCAAAAACAAAGGCAAAATGATAGTCGCTGTATAAAATTTAATTGTAGAAATAATTCTAAGGTAGCGAATGAAAAACTTTGGATTCATAAATCCAGCTTAAATAATTTTCGGTAAAGATCAAATTATACAAAAACACAAATGTTTTATGGGTGTGCAAGTATTTCAAAAAACTAAATTTACCACAAGGTAAAAGAAGCTCTTTCTAATTGTGAAAGTAAAAAAGAAAAATTAGCTCAATACGAGGAGCAAGTTTGGCGAATTAAAGAGTGAACAACCGAAAACAGAGCGAGAACCGGAATTGACAGAACTGAAGATTTTTTTAATTCTTTAGGAATTAAAACTTCACTTTCAGAGAATACTGATGATTATGCCTGAACTGCGGAAATAATTATACAACGGTTCATTGATCGTGGCTGGATTGGATTAGGTGAACATAAAAATCTGCAGCCCTCTTATGTGCGGAAAATTATAGAAATGTGCTACTGAAAACATTGCCATTTTTTTGTTGATATAAATATCGTATATAGCTAAATAGGCATGATGAAAAACTATTTATGGATATTTTTATTTATTCTGAATTTATTTATTGGCTGCGATAATTTTCAGAAGGTTGAGACAGTAAGTTCAGGCAATTATCTAGGGCAAACTCCCCCCTTAAACCAGCCAAAGTTATTCGCTCCCGGAATTGTATCTACAGGAATGTACGAAAGGGATATTACAATGACGCCAGACGCGAACGAAATATATTTTTCAAGGATTTTAGGAAACTTTGAATTTTCAAAAATTATGGTTATCAAAAGAATTAATGGCGTTTGGACGGATCCTGAGGTGGCTTCATTTTCTATGAATTCTAATAACAAAGATCTTGAGCCGTGCATATCACCCGACGGGTCCAAATTCTATTTTGTTTCCGACAGACCAGACAGTGCTGGAAAACGATACGATAAAAACAATGATATTTGGGTAATGAATCGAATTGGCAGCGACTGGAGCAAACCGTTTAATTTAGGATCGCCAATAAATTCTGATCTCCCTGAATTTTTTCCATCCCTCACAAATAACGGTACTATTTATTTTACGCGGGATTTGGACGGCGGGAGTTATATTTATAAATCTGTATTCATCAATGGAAAATTTACCGAACCCAAAAAATTGAATAATAAAATCAATTCTACTAACAACCAGTTTAACGCGTTTATTGCACCAGACGAGAGTTATATAATTGTACCGACTTACGGCAGAAAAGAAAGTTTGGGCGCTACAGACTATTTTATTTGCTTTGATTTAGGGCACGAGGTTTGGACAGATCCGATTCATATGGGGAGTTTAATCAATTCGAAATCGCGCGATGAATATTCATCATTCGTTAGCAGAGATGGAAGATATTTATTTTTTATGTCATCCGATTTTAACAAATCTAATGTGAATTTTAAAGAAGATTATAATCTGAAAGGTTTACATAATATGCCTGAAAACGGATCCCCCGATATTTATTGGATATCAGCTGATTTTATCAAAACTTTAAAACCTGATTGATAATAGATTTGCAAACTAATTATTCCACCAATACTGCAGTACCGTAAACAAGAATTTCAGCCGCATTTTGCATTATATAACTTGTAGAAAAATCGATATCGATAATCGCATTGGCGCCTAATGCTTTAGCTTGTTCAATCATTCTATCTATAGACTGTTCGCGTGATTCGGCCATAAGTTTAGTATATTCCTCAATCTCGCCGCCTACAAGATTTTTAAAAGCTGCAAGAATATCTCTTCCAAGGTTTCTTGCGCGAACAGTATTCCCTCGCACAACACCGAATGTTTTTTTTACCTCCTTACCAGCAACAAAAGACGATGTTGTAAGAATCATCTTTGAATCTCCTTATATTTGTCATGCTTACGTGTAAAGAATTTTTCGCGCCCAACTGAGAATAACAAAACAAATATACCGAATACTAATATTATAATTCCGGTTTTAAGGAGCACCGGCGTTGTATTGTCGTTTATAATAAAATTAACAAATTCTAAAGCGGCGAATCCTAGAATAATCAATACTCCTATTGATACCATTATCCAGGCTAGTCCTCGTTCTATTCTATTATAAATACCTAGCCAGTAACTGTCCCATACTTCAACAGAGGGGTTTTTTAATTTCATCTGTTTAAGTACCTCCTTTATTCTTTTTTGCTCTTTGTATTCTTTATACAATTCCGGATTAGAATTAATTAAATTCTCAAATTCAATCCTTTCTTCGGGATTTGCCGACGTGTCCAGATATTTCTCCAATAAATAAATGAAATTATCTGTCATGATAGTACCTTTCCTAATTTTTGCCCGAGTTTTTTTCGTGCATAATACAAACGAGACATAACCGTACCAATCGGAATATCAAGTGTATCCGCTATTTCTTTATAACTACAATCTTCAAATTCCTTTAAAATAATTATTTCTCTTTCTTCAAAAGATAATTGCATTAAAGCTGCTTCAATCGTTTTGTTCTCTTCATTTTTTTCAATAGCATAAACGGGATCATCTTCATCATTTGTGTAATCTGCCGATTCCAAAAAGCTTATACTTACTTTTTTCTTATTATCGCGTATATAATTAAAACAAAGATTCCTTAGTATTTTATAATACCATGTAAAGAATTTTTTAGTATTGTCGAAATTCTTAAAATTGCGGTAAGCTCTAATAAAAGCCTCCTGGGATAATTCCATTGCGGAATCGTGGGAACCCAAAAATCCTAAAGCCGCATAGTAAGCGCGCTTCATGTTACTTTTAACAAGTAGTTCGAATTCAGCCACTTCGGACCTCGATAATCCCGGATTTAATATTATTTTTTTCTTCACAGCCGTGTTACACTAAATAGTGGAAAATATTCATAATTATTTTCAAATTTTTATGACTTATATGTAATTCTGTATCGATATTAATACTGATAGAATGAAGTAATTCTTTTCCCGGATATGACTTATTCAATAATTAATTAGAATTGAGCTGATAATATAAAATATTTTCAGGATTTTTTTGTTTTTGACAAAATCTTTATGGATTAGTTGAATTAGTATTTTGATTTATTAAATGTTGTGGTGGGGAGATTTATTAATATATAATTTTAAGAAATACGGTTACGAATATTTTTTTTAATGAAGCTTGCCAGTATAATTTTTTTTATTTCAGCATGTTTTTTATAAATTTAATTTCGTCTTCGTTTACTGTATGTCCCATTCCAGTATAAATTCTTTCCGTAACATTAGCATTAAGTTTACTAAATATCCGCGCTGTTTCTTTTACTCTTTCCAGAGGAATATGAAAGTCAATATCACTGCAACCTATAAAAACAGGTGTCTTTTTCAGATCGGAAGCATATTCTTTCTGCTCAATTACATCTCCTATCAGCCCACCGCTTAATCCGATAATACCGCCATATTTACCCGAATTTTTTGCGGCAAACTCCAAAGCCAGACAAGCGCCTTGACTGAATCCAAGTATAAATATTTTTTCGTCTGGAATACTATTCTTTTTGATTTCAGCAACAAGCAGTTCAATCATTTTTAAACTCGAACTTATTCCAGGCTCATTTAAATTGCGTGGAGTGATAAAAGAATTCGGATACCAAGTTCCGTTGGATGCCTGAGGAGCTAAAAAACAAATATTATTTGCGTCAAATTCTTCGGCAAAAGATAGCATACTTTCTGCAGTCGCTCCACGACCATGTATAAGAATCATCGCCGATTGTGAATTTTTTAAATCCTCACCAGATTGGAGAACAAAATTGTTTTTATGCGGTTCCGGTATACTTGAAGTATCAATCATTACCAAACTTTGTTTCATAGTTAATTTTCTCATTATTCTAAAGTGATAAAAACTGAGCGTCGAGGTTTACCGTCAATACTTTTTGATTTGTGTCCACGCCCCGTGGTATCTTCAGCTAAAATAATATCTCCGGCACTAAATCTTTTTACATCGCCTAAACTCGTTTCAATTTCAATTTCTCCATCAAGCATTATTATATACTGACGTTGTGGAGCATTATGATAATTGTAATCATAATCGCCATCTGTTTCTCTAAAAATTATTCCAGATACAAATTGACTCTGGGATAGTCGTCCGATTTCACCGGAATCAAAAAGGGGAACATCAATCTCTTCGAAATATGATTCTTTATCAATACCAGTATATAAACGTGTTATTTTCATAATACACATAAGTTTTTATATAATGAGAGGTCTAACCCGCTTAAAAAATAAACAGACAATAATCAATTGAATTTTGTTTTTAAGGGCATCAAACTCATTTCTATTTGTTTTCTTTTGGATTCGTATTGAGTTGGCAGTTTTAATTCATTACCCAAATTTGCCAAGTCTTCATCAATCAAAAATCCAGGATCGTCCGTAGCTATTTCAAAAAGAATCCCGCCTGGTTCCCTAAAATATATTGAACGGAAATATTGCCTGTCAATAATTTGAGTCGGCAACAAACCGGCTTCAGTAATTTTAGTTTTCCACATCATTTGTTCAGTTTCATTTTCTGCTCTCCATGCTATATGATGAACAGATCCGGCGCCACTAATCGATTTTTGCCCGCTGCTGAATTCAATAATATCTATTCTCGCTTTATTTTCAGCTGAACCTATTATATATCTTTTATAAGATCCGTCAGTTTTATCATATTCTATACCCATTATTTCGTTTAATAGATTTTCAGTTGGAATTATTTTTTGCAAATTAAAAGTTGCGCCGAAAAATTTACGTATTGAATGTTTTTTATCGATTTCTCCATTGGACCAACCCTCTAACTTATCAGCTGTTTCATCAGGTACAAGTTCTATTATTAGTCCATCGGGATCCAGCAGACTAATGTACGGCCTTCCAAATTTTTTTTGAGGCCCGTTAAAATCCACCGCTTTCTCGGCAAAATAACTCATCCAATAATCAAGTGAATTTTGTGGGATACTGAGAGCGACAGCTGTTGTTTCTCCTGTTCCTTTTTTGCCTTTGCGCGCATCAGGAAATGGGAAAAACGTTAATATTGTTCCAGGCTCACCAGTTTCATTACCATAATAAAAATGATAAACATCAGGCGCGTCGAAATTAACAGTTTTTTTTACTAATCGTAATCCAAGTATTCCAGTGTAAAAATCGTAATTCTTTTGAGGATCCGAGGCTAATACTGTAATATGATGAATCCCGTTTATTTTATTTTTCATGACTTTTTAAATTTAATTTATTGATCAATTGGGATATAATTTATATTCAACTTTTTCAGGAACTTCAACTGAGATAATTCTTAAAAACTCCCCTTTCTCCGGAACAATAAATATCTCATTTATTCCATCTCCTTTAATTACAAAATAATCTTTCATAAATATATTCTTAACTTCATCACCAACTTTAATATTTCCTTTACCAGACACATTTACTGCTGCAAGAACTTTGTTTGACGGTAAATTTATTTGATATTCTGAACCATCATTTATTGTTACATCATTCATCTTTACATCCGCAACAATTTTTAAGGGTGATTTTTCGCCTATAATATTTTTTAATGTCACACCATTTTTAATTATTTCCGGAAATTGGTTATGAGTGAGTTGAATATATTTTGGGTCATTATGAATTGTTTCATTCAAATTTGGTTCGAACCATATTTGAAAAAATTCCGTTATTTGCCCATACATTTCTTCCTGATGATATATTCCTGAACCCGCTTGTATCAATTGCGCGCCACCAGCTCCCACACGCGTTTTGTTTCCAAGGGAATCGGAATGGCCAATTTCACCTTCAAGTACATAACTAATAATTTCAAACGCCTGGTGAGGATGCATAGAAATTATACCATCACCTTTAGCTGAAGCCCACGACCAATAAAAAAGCGGACCAATTCTTTTTGCTTCGGAAGTTCCGCCGGGGAAATCGATAGGTTTAATTTCAGTGATTTTAGCGTTATCAAATTCTCCATAACCTTGTTTTTCAGGTGAATATATTTTTATTTTAGAATTATCTATGCCACTCATTTTAACCCCGCATTTTGTCCATTAGAGCGTTTATTATCTCAGCTTCATCTTCCGAAATATTCTTAAATACTGAATCAAACTCAGATTCAAGCTTATCGATTTCAGAAAGTAAATTCATTCCTTTGTCCGTAATTAAAACTTCTGCTTTTCTTCTATCTTTCGGGCAGATTTTTCTATCGACTAATTTTTTTGATAATAATCTATCCACTAAGCGAGATACATCCGACATTTTGTCGAGCATTCTTTCTTTAAGCATGTTAATGGACGCCGGTTTAGGATGCTGCCCCCGAAGAATTCTAAGAATGTTGAATTGAACGGAAGTGATATCAAAACGATTAATTATTTGATTCTGCAAACCTATAAACCAGCCGTTGGTAAAAATTAAGTTAACGGCTAGTTTATGGTATTCATTTCTGAATTTTTTTTGTTTGATTTCATCTTCAAGTTTCATAAGAACAACGCTGGTTTATTTACTTTGAATAAGTTCTATATTTGCTGTAATTTCAACTTCTTTGCTAACAACCAATCCGCCTGTTTCTAAAGCAGAATTCCATTTTAAGTTATAATCAAAACGATCTAGTTCACCGGTTAATTTGAATCCGGCTCTTGTGTTTCCCCAGGGATCTTTAATAGTGCCATTAAATTTTACATCTAATGTAATTTCTTTAGTAACGTCCCTTATAGTTAAATCACCAACCATTTTCCAGTTTTTGCCACTTTCTTTTTTTAAACTTTTACTCTTAAATAACATTTTGGGAAATTTTTCGGCGTTAAAAAAATCATCTGATTTTAAATGTTGATCTCTTTTTTCATTATCTGTATTAATACTGTTTATATCTACGGTAAATTCAATTTTTGCGTT